>JAIXYI010000067.1 GCA_027490305.1 Flavobacteriaceae bacterium | reverse complement strand
CGCTTGAGTTTTACCAGGTCGGAATACGAAAACGACTCTTCGTTGTTGCCGATGCCCGTTTCCGACAAGATCATCGACTCGTAGCGATTGTCGAGCAGGATCTTCAGTTTGCGGTCTTCTATCGAGATGTCGTATACCTGCGAATCGTCCAGCACGACTTCGTTGAAACCTTCGTATTGTTTTCGAAGTTGTTCAAGCGGCTCCTGGGCATAGGAGATGCTTCCAACCACCAAGAAAAAGACGTATAGCAGGTCGTTACTTGACCTCCACCAGGAAACCCGAATCATATTTTTTTGTTTTGGTGACCACTCCGTTTGTGTAGATCAATACATCGCCCTCGAGATTGTCGCTCTTATATGAGGCCTTAAGGCGCGGTTTTCCGTCTTCGCTGAAGCTTTCGTATAACCCGTCAAGGTCGCCGTTTACGAAACGCTCGATGCGGGCGGGCTGTCCGTTTGCATAATATTCCGTCCGTTTGCCCTCATACAATCCCATTTTGTAGTCTGCTTCAAGGGCCGGTTTGCCATCGGCATTGTACAAGGCGTATTTTCCATCGATCATTCCCCTGACAAAGCGGAAGGACGCTGCTGTTTTTCCGTTTGGATAGACGGAGAGGATCTCGGCGGTGCCGTCTTTTATCTCGACTTTCTCGTCAAGTTGTCCTGATTTGCCGAACCGGATGTAGTATTCCGGATGGTCGTTCGTATCAAACACTTTCAGGATCGGTTCGCCCTTTTGGTTGTAATACGTGATTTCACCGGTTTGCTTGCCATCGAATTCCGTATACTCAAATAACTTGCTTTTGTTGAGGTAGAAGCGTTGTACCGAACCATAGGCTTTCCCAAACGTATAATGGTGTATCGTGCGGAGGTTGCCATTCAGGTCATACATCCGAACCTCGCCCTGAAGGAGACCGTTGTAGTAGTTGTAGTCATTCATCGGGACGTTGGCGGGCCCGTTTCGTTTGTAACTGCCATGCAGGCGGCCATTGCGGAATTGGGCGTCAACAATGGTACTGCCATCCGGCTCGGTAATTTTGAACGGACCATGGAAATTCCCGTTGACCAACGTCACGTCGTAGCCCTCACTTTTCGGGGTGTAGCGGTACGAGAATTTACCGTTCATCTTCCGGAAGTCGAGGGTAGTCACCTTTTCGCCTGACGGACTGAAAATGTCGCGCTTGAATACCTCGTCTTCAATCAGGTAGTCGTTCTCACGCATTTTTCCCGTTGACCAATATTCGACATCACGAAGGGTTTCCCCGGCTTCGTCAAAGCGCTCGCGGCGGACGGATCCGTCGGCTCTATAGAAGATCGCCGGGCCGTTTGTTTTGCCTTCTTCATAATGTTCTACTGATTCGAGGACGCCATAGTTGTAACCCTCGTCAACACCGCTTACTTCGTCTTTATTGCGCGCTTCGATAGAGGCCAACGAGCCGTTGTCGTTGTAAAAGTAGAGTACGCCGTCAGTGTCTCCGTCTTTATACGGAATCTTTGACGCCAGGTTACCAAAGCGATCGGTGTATTCCCAGATTTTGGTACGCATCCCTTTTTCATATTCACCTTTGGTGAGCACGTGCCCGTCGAGGTCTTTGATAATGAACGGTTTTTTGGAAAGGCTGACGGGTGCCGGTTTCGCGTTGTTCCGCGCATACTGAACGCCTGCTTTCAGGTCGTCAGACTTGAAGTTATGGTCGAAATAACGCTCGCCGTGGTCGTCGTAGTAGGTGACCACCTGTGTCTCGCCTTTGTCGTTGAAAACCGTTGTTTGCGACAATACGCCATTCGGGTCGTAACTTTCCGATTTCGAGGGATTTCCGTTGACGTAAGTGGTGATGGCCTTTACCTTGCCGTTTTCATAATACGACTTCAGGTCCCCTTGTATTTTGCCTTTGGCGTACACCGCTTCGCTTTCGATGGTTTTTCCGTCGAAGTAGGAGACGTATTTCCCGTCATAGTCATCTTCAATAAAGGACGTCGCCACTTTTATGTCGCCCACTTCATTATAAGAGGTGAAGGGGCCGTCGCGCAGGTCTTTCTTGTAAGACGCTTTGCTTTCAATCGATCCGTCAGCATAGTAGCAGGTTACGATACCTTCGCGGTTGCCGTCGACGAAGTTACCCTCACATTGCTTGCCACCGTTGGGCAGGAAGCTGGTGAGTGCGCCGTGGCGCTTGTCGTCTTTCATCTCCTGTGTCAATGATACCTCACCATTGTCATAGTAATTCGTCCATTTGCCGGCGGCTTTGCCGTCTTTCATGTTTTTCTCGACGGTCAACCGTCCTTTGAAATCATAGTAGCGCTGTAGTCCGTCAAAATCCCCTCCTTTGAAATTAAGGTCGCCGGATTTACCTCCGAATGCGTTAAACGCCATGACTTTTCCATCGAGTTTTCCGTCTTTGATGGTACCTGCGAAAATAGGGTGTCCATCCTCATATACATAACGAACCGCCTGGCGTGTTCCGTAGAAGTCTGTAGTGACGGTCGTCATCAGGGGCACCAGGTCATCCGCCAGGTTCTTTTTCGCGAAATTGATAATTTTCTTTTCCTGAGATTTGAGTTTTTTGCCCAGTTGCTCTTCGAGGGCCAGAAGCATGTAGTAGCTCATGGGCTCGAATTGGTTCGTGTCCATCGCTTTTTTGATCCACGGACCATACGTACGCTCATAAAAACCGTCGCCTGCCGGTTGGGAAGCCATGAATTCGCACACCGCCTGAACCTGGCGCGTGATCTTCTCGTCGAAGTCCGATTTTACTTTAAAGGCGCTTCTAAGGGGAAGTCCGTTCTGGAGTATGGTTTCGATTTCACCGAAATTATCGCCCGTTTTTGAGAAAACGACCTTCCCTTTTTCCAGGAAGTTCTCACTGAACTTCTTGTCGAGGAAGCCAATGGATTTTGCTGCGTTTTGGCCGGTGGGTGAGATCATGAGATACGTCAGGAACGATAACGTTGCCTCGGTAGGGCGGCCATTTTCGAGCGCCAATACGCCCAGCATGTAGTGAGGGGGGGCATACAGCGGATCATGCTCAATGATGTTTTCCAGGATGTCAACCGCTTCCTGTTGTTTGTTCATTCGGACGTACAACAACGCCTGGTTGTATAGGAGACGGGAGAAACGGGGGGTGATTTTGGCACCTTCGGTGAAAATCTTTTCCGATTCCGGATAGGCTTTGGCGTCACTAAGGTAACTGCCATAGAGTACGTATAGATCGGGGTTTTCAAGGAAATATCCGTCGCGGTATAACGTTTCGAGCACGGCCTTTTCGTCATCGCCCTTATCGCTTTGGGCCAGGGCCAACGCTTTTTCGTATTGGGCCGTCGCATACTTCGGGTCGAGTTTTGCGATTTTATCGTATTCTTTTATGGCATCGGCGTAGTTGCCCGCATCGTGTAGTGTGATGCCTTTATGGATGATGGAATCGGTATTGTAAACAAAGGTGTAGTCTTTTTGGGTGAAGGCCGTTCCGGCGCACATACATAACAGTATGGCTGCGAGGTATCTCATGTTGTTTGGTTTTCCTCAAAAATAGCCGTTTTTAGTACACGGTGACAAGGGGCACTTTAAAAAGTCATATCCCACAAAAAAAATACCACCGTTAGCACGATGGTATTAAAGTTGGATTTACATGGAACATAGAAACCCCTTTACTATGTTAGCTTCCATCACCATTGAACTATGTAAGAAGTACAGTCCAAAGGTAAAACGTGTTTTTGACCTGTATATGCGTATTTATACGTGATTTTCATTGCGAGTGCATTTTTTTTTGTCAGATATCCCGGATGTAGTCTGCGTATTCCAAAAAGAAGGTCTCGAGCGCGTTCATCCGGTCGGCGAAAAAGTCGAAAATCGTGTGCCAGTCATCCCGACGACTGAGGCTGAGTCCGTTATGGGTTGTCGAAACACGACTTATCGCTTTGCCGTTTTCGAGGTAATGGTCTTTTTCGAAGACAAAATCGTCTCCGTAGTCACTTTCAAGCAGGTTTTGCAGGGATTGCAGCTTTTCGAAGTAAGCCGTGCGTTTTTCGTCATCCCGCGATTCGACATCCAGCAGCACCATCGCTTTTTTGTTGTCGACATGGAACTTTAGCGACAAATCCTTAATCTTGGTGTCGTATAACAACCACTTCCGCGGGTAGCTTTCGGCGAAGGCCGTCCAGAATTCCCGTTTCAGGCGTTGCGTTTCTTCTTTACTATACATCGATTGGCATTTTCAGCCGGAAAGCGTACCTTTCTGACACTATTTCAGACTATGGATTTTACGTCTTTTCTTCGGCTCGTTCCAAAGATAGAAAAAGAAACGCTGCCCGGTGCCAATGCCCATGAGCGTATGGCGCCACTTGAGCGTGCCCGGTTGATGAAGGCGTTTGACCCCGATACGACCCAAACCCGAAAGGCCGCGGTCATGATGCTCGTGTATCCCAAAGACGATTTGGCGCATTTTGTGTTGATTGTACGGAATACGTACCCGGGCGTTCATTCCTCACAGATCGCGTTTCCGGGCGGAAAGCGGGAGGATGTTGATGCCGATTTCGAAGCGACCGCGTTACGCGAGACATTTGAAGAAGTAGGCGTGCCGGCGCGGGCGATTACGGTCGTTCGCAAGTTCTCTGAAATCTACATTCCCCCGAGTAATTTCCTCGTACACCCGTTTTTGGGCTACTGCACCGACCGGCCCGATTTTCTGGCAGACCCGGCGGAAGTGGCGGAAGTGCTTGAGGTGCCGTTGGCCGTCCTTCTCGATCCCGATACGATGGATGTTGAGCAAATGGCCACGTCTTACAGCACCTCCATTCCGGTGCCCGGCTTCCGTATCGCCGGTCGTATGGTATGGGGAGCCACTGCCATGATGCTCGCAGAATTACGGGAAGTGGTGGAACTTGTGAGACGCGACGCCGGATTTTCGTAAGTTTGCAATCTTGTCTCCGACGATTATGGCATTATTTAGGCGAAACCCCTTTGGCCACATTCTTTTCCTGAAGCGCATCCTGATTTTGGTAGTGGGCGCTGTCACGCATCGCCGTTATCGGGGATTCAACGAGTTACAGATTGAAGGTTCGGATATCATCCGTGATCTCCCTCCGACAAATGTGCTGTTTATTTCCAATCACCAGACGTATTTTGCTGATGTCGTGGCCATGTTCCACGTCTTTTACGCATCGCTTAACGGTCGGGAAGACAGCATCCGTAACATCGGCTACCTGTGGCGCCCGAAACTCAATGTCTATTATGTTGCGGCCAAAGAAACGATGCAATCGGGTTTGTTGCCGCGCATTCTGGCGTATGTAGGCGCTATCACCGTCGAACGCACCTGGCGGGCAAAAGGGCAGGACGTCAAACGCGACGTCAACCCGAATGATACCGAAAATATCCGTGAAGCGCTTGACGATGGTTGGGTCATCACGTTTCCGCAAGGCACTACGAAGTCTTTCAAACCCGTTCGAAAAGGTACCGCCCACATCATCAAGGCCCACAAACCCATTGTCGTGCCGATCGTGATCGATGGGTTTCGTCGTTCGTTTGATAAAAAAGGACTTCGGGTGAAGAAGAAAGGCATCCTGCAATCGCTTGTCATCAAGGAACCGCTGCAAATCGATTATGAGAATGAATCCATCGAATCGATTGTCGAGAAAATTGAGTTTGCGATTGAGCAGCATCCTTCGTTCCTAAAGGTCATCCCGCCGGAGGAAATCGAAACGGAGAAAGAGTTGGATAAGCTGCGGGAGTGGAAGGTGGATTAGCGAATTAGCGAATGGTGAACTTCTCGCTTCTTATTTGTTCTGCTTCTCGCGTTAAAGCACAATAACTGTTAATCGACAATGCTCTCCTGCCCGTCACTTCATACGCGAGTTCATTGAAATGATAACACTTTTCACTCATCATCCTACCAATTAAAAATTCGGCTGCAAATTTGTCTGCCGAGACGCGATGTTCCATTAGGTAATAAGCAAATTTGCTGACGTTACCTCCCTTCCTCACGACGATCCGTCCCTCGTCCTACAATAAAAAAGTCCCGGTTGACATTCGACGTCCCGAGACTTTATCTTCCATTACCTCCCTTTTCTCACGACGATCCGTCCCTCGTCCTACAATAAAAAAGTCCCGGTTGACATTCGACGTCCCGAGACTTTATCTTCCATTCGCTAATTAACGGCCTCCACCGTATACCCCATTTTCCGCAATAGCCGGATAACGCCATCCGGTCCGCCCAGGTGGGCAGCGCCGACTCCGAAGAAGGTCGGTTTTTCTTTGATGAGGCGCAGGATGCGGGGAATCCAATTTTGGTTTCGGTTTTTAAGTAAGATCTCCCCGAACTCGGCGGTGGTGCGGTTTTCCGATTTTTCGCTCGCGGCTACCAAGGCGTCAAGGTCTTTATCACCGTAGAGTTTCACAAGCTCTGCGAGTTCGTCGATGTCGTTTTGGCCGTCGCCCCGCGCTGATTTTACCAACTCGTCCATTTGGATTTTGTAGGGTATTGCGTCAAAAACCGCCAGTTGTTCCTCCACCGTTTCAAGTCCGAACGTCTCTTCTCCGTAGTTTTTCGCTTCGGTCATTAGGGCCTCCTCGATGGATTTTGGTGTGCATCCCAAGGCCGCTGGAAGAAGCATCGCACTTAGCATCATCGGTTTCATCGTTTTCATGGCATCGATACCGACTCCTATTTTTTTCTTGAAGAACGCATCTACCAGCTTATAGTCGTCGGGACTTGCCAGACGGTCCATCGTCACGCCGTCCTTCATGTTGATACCTTTCATCATACCAGGCATCATACCCGGATCGTCCATGTCCAGCTCAAGATAGAGTTGTTTGGTAGCCGCAATCGCTTTTTTGGTGGCATCGTCGAGTGTATTGTCGCACGTCATGTGGATGGTTCCATATAAATACGACGTTTGGATTCCATTTCCGGATATCTTCCACAAAAGCGATTTCTCGAGTGTCTGCGCGCCCAGCAACAGGCTGCTGCCCAGGACGATGAAGGTGAGTAACTGTTTCATAGCGTATCGATACGTTTCAGTTCGTTGTAATTGCGGTAGAGTTTGCGAAGCAGTATGCCGTATAACAGGCGGTAAAACAGCCACGCGATTCCGATGAATACCGCCATAAAGACAATCGCCGCAAACACACAGAGAATCGCCCATCCCTGGTGGTTGCCGTCGCCGAGGAGTTCGCGCAGTTTCTCGGTCTGTGGGTTATAGTTATACGCCAACACCATTCCGATGATCAGTCCGACGCCCATCATACCCAACTGGAAACCCACATACCACTGCACCGTGCGACGGGTTTTCAGTATCGCCGACATCAGGTTGCGTGTCGAGGCCGTAGTTGAGATCGCCCGGTAGTTCCGGTAAAAAAGATAGACGAACAGCAAGACGATCGCGTAGTTCAATACGTTGAGGGCGATGTAGGAGACGTTAATCCATCCCGGTACCATTTTGCTCATATAATCGTCCTGGCTCACCGATAGCCCCAGTCCGAGCCAAAGGGCTACCTCCAGTATACTGATAATCAGGATCCACTTCACGATTGACGACGATCTCCGGTGCAGCATCGCATAGATCTCCCGCTCGTCGAACGCCGTAAAGCTGTGGTCGTTTTTCCAGGCTTTTTTTAATAAATCCAACTCTTCCATGTGTACTTCAGGGGTTGAGTAATTTTTTCAATTTGGTTCGTATGCGGTTCATCCGAACCCGGGCGTTGACTTCCGTGATACCCAGTGTTTCCGATATTTCCGCGTAGTCCTTGTCTTCGAGGTATAAGAACACGAGTGCCTTCTCGATGTCGTTCAACTGCTGCACCGCCTGATACAACAACTTAAGCTGTTCCTCTTCTTCGTAGTTGTATTCCTCCTGTCGGATGAAATGTCGCGTCCCGTCGTATTCCGTCGTAGCGACGCTGCGGGTACTTTTCCGGTAGAGCGTAATCGCCGTGTTCAGCGCGACACGATAGGCCCAGGTCGAAAATTTACTTTCGCCCCTGAACTTCGGGAAGGCCTTCCACAACTGAATGGTGATTTCCTGGAAGAGGTCCTTGTGGGCGTCCTCCCCATTGGTATACAACCGGCATATCTTGTGGATGATGTTCTGGTTGGCCTGCAATTGCTGCACAAACGATTTCTCCAGTTCTGCTGACATACGTCGGGTTAGTAAGGCGCACCGGTCATTTGTTACACGCCAGCGGTGAAATTACGAAAATAGATATGATTTTGGTGGGGCGTGTTGGCGCCTTTTTAGTCGCAGTCGCAGTCACAGTCGCAGTGTCGGATCGCTTCAACCACCCGCAGGGCGCCGTCGGGCTGTTCGGTAGAAGAAAGAGGAGAGAGGAGAGGGGAAGGAAGGACATGCGACGGATTGTCATAGCTTCCATAAAGAAGGAGTATCCAAAAACCATGAACCATGAACCATGAACCATCAACCCCCAACACCACTTTTAACATTTTCGGTGGTTTTCCCGTAAAAGGGTCTCGCCGGGAAACCGTATCTTGCCTTCAGGGAAGGGGCGGATGCATCCCTTACGGAAAATCCGGAAATGCGCAGTACGGGAAAACCGCATCTTTTGTTAAAGTTTGGGCTTGACCCAAAGGTGATGAGAAGAACCGGTTTCAGATGGCGAACGATACTTGCGTAAGACGCTGATAATCAAGACTAAAGGGTGTAATTGAGGCATAGCGCTACACCTGTTCGGCGGTAACGGTCTACAGCGGCTTTGTTCGGTAGTAATTCACCATCAAATCCACGAACTTACTGTAACCCTCCATGCCGTCTTCCTGGCTGTTGGCTTTCAGGAAGGTGTCGTAAAATGCCTCGAAACCGTCGTTCAGGAAGGTTTGGTGCGCGTCCCAGAAGTCGCGTGACTCTTTGTAGTTGGCCCGGATGCCCGCGTTGATTTTCGCCAGATAATGGGCTGAACTACCTTCCTTACGTTTTTCAAGGGCTGAAAGGCAATACCGAAGGGCATACGCATAGCCGCTGTATTGGAAGTAGGGGTCAGACGACGAGACATTCGCCAGAAAACCAATGAAATTGGCTTCACTTTCGGATGCATAGCCCATCTGATGCGCCATCTCATGGCAGGTCGTCATCGGGAAGCTATACATCGGCACCAAACGGTTGACCTGTGCCTCACCGGTAAACGGGTTGAGATAACCGGCGAATCCCATATAGGTCAGGGGCAGACTGATAAGCGATGTCTTCGTGCTCTGGTAGTCAAAGGAAAAATAAGAATGGGAGGCCGCCAGGCTTTCGTATGCGACCGTCGCTTTATCAAAAATCGCGTCCTGAGTGCACGGCACCGATACCTTCACCTTTTTATCACCGGTTATAGCAAGGTGCGCCTGATTGGTACGCGCAATCAACCGTTCGGTGAACCGCGCCAGATCGGCCTCGGAATAGTCGGTCGCGAAGCCCATTTTTTTATGCAACGGCAACCGGTAGTAGTGGAGTCCCCAACTTATATGGAACACAAAGTAAACTATCGACAGTACGTTCGTAATACGAAGTGCGTGTGGTTTCCAGTTGGTTTTCCAGGTTGTACGGATTCGCCACAGCCATCTTGCCACTAGTAGAACCACAATCCCATATAGCACATCACCGACCGAAAATGGCACCCAGCCCAACAACAGGCGCCAGAACGAACTGAGGTAGGGGTAGAGTCCGCAGCTATAAGTTGATTCTACCGCCTTCGGAAAAAGCGAAAGCGCTTTAACCGCTACTACCTGCAGCACCAGGAACAACGACAACCAATATTTTTTGTGCGGCATGGCGTAAAGGTAGTATTTTTGTGGGGGAAGGAGCAAGGAGCAAGGAGCGAGAAGAGAGAAGAAAGAAGTGCATAAGGAGCAAAGTGTTCTCAACTCTAAACCCTCAACCCCGAACCCTCAACCCTGAACTATCAACCCTGAACTCCCAACTCAACCCTCAACAATCAAAACTCAACCCTCTATATGAGCGACATCCGCAACCTTGAACCCAAAGCCCTCTGGAATAAATTTGCCGATCTGAACGCCGTGCCGCGTCCTTCGAAGAAAGAAGATCGCGTTATTGCCTTTATGAAGGCGTTTGGCGAAAAACTGGGGCTCGAAACCTTTGAAGACGATGTCCGCAACGTCATCATCCGCAAGCCGGCCACGGCCGGAATGGAAAACCGCAAGACCATCGTCATGCAGTCGCATCTCGACATGGTGCACCAAAAAAACAACGATACAATATTCGATTTCGACACCCAGGGCATTGAAATGTATGTCGACGGCGATTGGGTTCGGGCACGCGGCACCACGTTGGGCGCTGATAACGGACTCGGGGTCGCGACCATCATGGCGATACTCGAAAGCACCGACATTCCGCATCCGGCCATTGAGGCGTTGTTTACGATCGATGAGGAAACGGGTATGACCGGTGCGCTCGGACTCAAAGGCGGTATTCTCACTGGCGAAATCCTGTTGAACCTCGATACGGAGGAAGACGACGAAATCGACATCGGTTGTGCCGGTGGTGTCGACGTGACGGCCGTGCGGGAGTATGAAGAGGAAGACACCCCGGAACATTCAGTAGGTTATACGATTACCGTCAAAGGTCTCAACGGCGGGCACTCCGGGATGGATATCCACAAAGGACTCGGCAACGCCAACAAAATCATGAACCGGCTGCTGTTCGACGGATTTGAGAATTTCGGTCTGCAGGTAGCGGAAATCAACGGCGGTAGTCTGCGTAACGCGATTCCAAGGGAGAGCGTCGCCAAGGTAATCATTGCGTCGATGTATGATGAGGCGTATGTGTTTGATATGCAGGAAACCATCAACGATATAAAGGCGGAATACAAAACGACCGAACCGCATCTTGACATCCGGATCGAGAAGTCGGAGTTACCCGCCAAAGTAATGGATCTTGGTGTGCAGGAAGGCCTACTTCGTGCGATCTACGCTGCGCATAACGGCGTTTATCGTATGAGTGCTGATATGCCGGATTTGGTAGAAACGTCAAATAACATCGCCCGCGTGGTGGTTGGAAACGGACAGATTTCAGTGCAATGCCTGACACGTTCGTCGGTCGAAAGTTCAAAGTTCGACCTGGCTAATGCCTTGCGCTCGGCTTTTGAACTGATGGGATGCGAGGTCACCTTTTCGGGCTCGTACCCGGGCTGGACACCGAACGTTCAATCAGAAATACTCGACATCGTGACGTCGATCTACGAAAAGCAAAATGGCAGCAAACCGCATGTGGTAGCATGCCACGCCGGACTCGAATGCGGGATTCTCGGTACGAATTACCCCGGTATGGACATGATTTCGTTCGGCCCTACGATTCGCGGCGCGCACAGTCCAGATGAGCGGGCGAGCATTTCGTCAGCCCAGAAATACTGGAAATTGGTACTTGAGATACTCGCGAACATTCCTGCGAGAGCATAAGGGAAATCCTAAAAACAAAAAACCTCCGGCGAACTCCGGAGGTTTTTTTGTGTAGTATGCAGCCCGGATGGGAAGCGGCACAACGAAGGCCAGACGGTTGTGACGGTCGGGAAGGCGCGGCGACCAACGGAAGCCGCGAAAGCCCGTTGCCGGAACACCGGGCGGCCGAGGCGTAAGCGGACAGCCGGAAAGCTGCCCTGCTATTGTACTTTCTTCATACGAAAGATCTCCGACTTGGGTTTGCCGTCTTTTTGGCCGGATATGGTAGCCACAAGGCTGTCGCCTTCGCGTCGTTCGTAGGCAATCCGGGTGGGGTAATCGTGGGTGGGATTTTCGAACACCATCATCGTTTCGGTGCCGGATGTGCGCTGGAAAGGAACGGGTTTTTCGTCGTTTTGCCCGGCTACTGACACAATATAATACAGGTGGCCGTCGGCTTTCTGTACGAGGTCGACCTTCTCGGCAAAAACAGTATCGTTGTGGGTTACAAAACACGAAGCACCCTGATACAGCGAGTCGTTTTTTCGCTCCCAGATTTCAGAAAGCACGCCGTCTTTCGAATGATTTTCCCATCGTCCTTCGAGCCAGGATGCCGCATTCAGGAAGGACGATGCTTTCTCGGAGGGCCTATCTGTGGGCGTTTCAGTAGCTTCTTTCTTGCCGCAGGCAGACAACAGTGCCGCGAGGACGACGATGGATAAAGGTAATCTCATAGATCTATTCCTTTCTATTTTTATAGTTGTCGATATCGCGTTCAATATCGTCTACGCTTTTCTCGATGCGGCTGCGGAACGATTTCCATTTGGCCTCCCCTTCGGCTTTGTAGCTGTCGATTTGTTGGGATAGGCGCTCGTTGCGGGCCTCTAGGGTATCGATTTTCGTTTGCAGTTTTTTGCGGCTTTCCGCGTTTTCACTGGCGAGTTTGACCTTAAATTCGGCGATCCGGCGTTCGTTGTCGGCGATGATTTTCTTGGTTCCGGCTTTGAGTTTGGCGTAGTCGGACGTGTCTTTTGCCTGGGTGGCATCGTATTCCGAATGCGCCTCGGTCTGTTCTTTTTGGGCGTCTTTCAGGTCGTCTTTGGCTTCTTCGGCCTGTTCATTGGGAGATTTGCAACCGAAAGCCAGCGCGATAAGGGTTGAGTAGAGATACAGATTCTTTTTCATGTGGAGGGATTTAGGTGTGGGATATCAGGAGGAAGCGCCTTCGACGATCCACCATTGGTTGCCATACGGGTCTTCGAAGCCGGCGGTGTAGCCATATTCCTGCGTCATCGGTGGCATAAGGGAAATGCCGCCGTGATGGAGGCCTTTTTCGTATACCGTGTCGACATTCTCAACATAAAGAAACATGCCGGCAGGCTTGGAAGTCCAGTTTTCGTTGGCTTGTGAAAACATGATGACGGCGTCGTGCAGACGGATTTCACCATGTCGGATGGTTCCGTCGTTAAGACGTGAAAGGTATTGTTCCTGGACCCCGAACACCTCTACCGCCATCGTGAGAAACGCCTGCGCATCGTTTACGATGAGGTAGGGCATGACCGGAAGGTAATGTGACGGGATCTTCATAGCGATTTTTGTTTCCTAAGATACAGCGTCATGCTGAGACACGGAAGCGGGTTATCAATACTTTAACGACTTACGGCAGTCAATGAGCGACGCATGGCGGATGGCTATATGTAAAGATGTACTCTGGCAAGGGGGTAGAGAACGTAATAAAACAGCAATTTACAATTCATCCCTAAAAAAAGACAATTCGGAAAACGTTATTTTTGGAAGCGTGGCCAAAACACCAACTTTGCGTCATCAAACCAACTCACATGAAGTGTTTACTACCTCTCTTCCTCTTCGTTTCGCTTTTTTCTTACGGCCAACGCACGGTCTCGGGTACGGTTACCGATCCGAAAGGCCGTCCGATTGAAGGTGCGAATGTCTTTCTCGATGGAACCTATGACGGTACCTCTAGTGCAGCAGATGGCACATTCTCGTTCTCGACTTCGGAAACCGGAACCCGACTGCTCCGCGTGACGTTTCTCGCCTTCGAGCCATTTAGCCTTGAAGTGGACGTGGCGGCCGCTACGAATCTATCCATTCGCCTAAAAGAAAGCGTGAACGCGCTCGATGCGGTTGTGATAACAGCAGGCACGATGGAGGCCGGCGACAAGGCGCGAGTGTCGGTATTGAAACCACTCGACATCGTCACAACGGCGGGTTCGGCCGGGAACATTGTCGCGGCATTACAGACGCTTCCCGGCACGCAAACCGTCGGCGAAAGCGGCCGCCTGTTCGTGCGAGGCGGTGAGGCCGATGAAACCCAGACGTTTGTTGACGGCGTCAGGGTGCCACAACCGTATGGTGCATCTGCCAACAACATCCCGACCCGCGGGCGTTTCTCGCCGTTTTTGTTCAGCGGGATTTCCTTCTCTACCGGAGGCTATTCAGCCGAATACGGCGAAGCCCTGTCAAGTGTGTTGTTGTTGAACACGATCGATGAACCCGACCAGGAAAAAACGGATGTGTCGCTGATGACGGTCGGACTGGGCGTCGGCAACACCCAAAAATGGGAGAAGGATTCGTTTAGCCTTAATACCGCCTACATCAACCTGGCGCCCTATCAGGTGGCGATACCGCAGGCCGTTGACTGGAACCGCCCGTACGAGAGTTTGTCGGGAGAAGCGGTCTACCGACATCATTTCAACGATGGCGTCCTCAAGGTCTACGGTGCGTTCGATGCCGCCCGCTTTGACCTGAACCAGGTCGACATCAACCAACCGGAAAAAGTGCGCTTTGACTTGGCCAACAATAACTTTTACTTCAATTCGGTCTACAAAGGCATTATGTGGGATAACTGGTCGATCCACGCCGGAGTCGGATTTGGCTATAGCCGAAACGGCATCGGGATCAACCTGGATGACGTCTCCAACGTGGAAACGGCAGGACAGGTAAAGCTGAAACTCCAGAAGAAGTTCTCCGATCGCGTGAAGCTGACCGTCGGCGGCGACTACTTCCGTACGAAATTCGACGAGTCGTATTTGGGCAATTCCGGCGATACGTTCCAGTCGGGCTACGACAGCGGTATTGCCGCGGGTTATATAGAGATGGATGTGTTCCTGTCTAAGAAATTTGCCTTCAAGGCAGGCGTTCGTGCCACTGACAACCACTACATCCACCAAACGGATCTGTCACCCCGGGCCTCGTTGGCGTATAAAGTCTCGCGGTTTGGGCAGTTTTCATTGGCTTATGGACAGTTCTCACAAGCACCGCGTCAGGACTACCTGAAATACGAAGAGGCATTTGAGACGGAGAAGTCGGGACACTATATCCTGAATTTCCAATATGCCCGCGACGGCCGCACCTTCCGCGCCGAAACGTACTACAAAGACTATAGCGACCTGGTGTCGTACGACACCGAAACGTCGCAATCGAACTCGGTTTTCCGCAACGACGGATTTGGCTACGCGAAAGGTCTCGATATTTTCTGGCGCGACAATAAACTAATCAAGAACCTCGAATATTGGGTGTCGTACTCGTTTCTCGATACCCAACGCGAGTACCAGAATTACCCGACCGAGACCATGCCGGGTTTTGCGACCAAACACAATTTTTCGCTGGTAACGAAGTTTTTTGTGAGCGAATGGCGGTCGCAAATCGGAATTACCCATAGTTATACCTCGGGGAGGCCTTACACCAATCCGAATGAATCGGGTTTTCAGTCTGATCGCACCCGGCCGTATCACAACACCAGCCTCGGATGGGCCTATTTGTTGAGCCAGCAAAAGATACTCTACTTCTCGATTTCGAACCTCTTCAATGTCGCGAATGTCTTCAGCTATCAGTACGCCAACACCCCGGATGGTTCCGGACGTTTTCCGCGCCGCGCCATTGAACCCACGGCCGACCGCTTCTTTTTCGTGGGCTTCTTTTGGTCGATCAGCG
Organism: Flavobacteriaceae bacterium; assembly: GCA_027490305.1. Classification (GTDB taxonomy): domain Bacteria; phylum Bacteroidota; class Bacteroidia; order Flavobacteriales; family Flavobacteriaceae; genus Flavobacterium. The sequence continues at coordinate 43,380 of JAIXYI010000067.1, read as the reverse complement.
AAGACAAGAAAAGCAATCAGTTGAATAATTTATAAACGACGCATCGGTTACGACGGTTGGTCATGTAAAAACGACGTTTCGTCTCACTTTATTAGTAGCCGTTGCACAGACACCGTACTTTTGAACCATACTTACAACCTTTAAATCAAACGATTATGACACGTACCATTATCACCTTCACCCTGTTCCTCTGCACACTTATCGCATCGGCGCAGGATCGTTACCAGGACGGAATGAACAAAGCTTTTGCCCTATGGGGCGAGGGAAAAGACAAAGAGGCATCCGATCTTTTCGAACGCATCGCCTCTGCCGAAAAGAGCAATTGGATTCCTACATATTACGTAGGCTTGGTTAACGCCACCTCGGCTTTTAAAACCAAAGACAAAGAAGTGATCACAGCCTTGCTGACCAAAGCCCAGGACGCGTTGGACCAGGCATTTCTGGTTGCTCCCGAAAATGCCGAACTCAATGTTTTACAAGCACTTATTTACACCGCCTGGATTGTCTACGACCCCATGACCAACGGCATGAAATACTCGGGTATGGCGATGCAGGAATATGAAAAAGGAGAGAAGCTCGCGCCCAATAATCCCCGCGTCGTATTCGGTAAGGCCGAGTTTGAGATCGGTGGCGCCAAGTACTTCGGGAAAGATATTACTCCGATGTGCCAGCAAATTGACCGCGCCATTGAGCTATTCGCAACGTTCAAATCCGATGTGCCGTTTTACCCGCAGTGGGGACTCGACCGCGCGAAAGAGGCACAGGCGCAGTGTGCCAAAAAATAAGTCCGTTTTATCCGATAGCGCGCTGATATGAAAGCCACTTTACATTCCAACAGAAGACAGTTCGTAAAAGCCGTATGGCTGTCGATGGCGCTGTTCGTGATCCTGACACTGGTGGATTATGGGTTCAACGGCGCACTTCCTTCGGTATCCGACTTGGGGAAAAGCCTGACTTACACCTTCGTATATACGGTCGTGATCTACATGGCAAACGCCCTTCTTTTCAGGGCCGTCGCCCGAACCGGTGACGGTTTCTCTGCCCGCTCGATCATCAGTGGGGTGGCCGCGTCCATGGTGATGTCGATGGGCATCGTATTCATCATCCGCTCTATCGATGCCGTGGCGGTCAAACGAACGTCATTTGACGACTTCCTGGCAAAAGAACAGGTAACGAATTACTTATTCTTTTTCATCATCACGTTGGTCATTACGCTTTCGGTTTATGCCATCACGCTCTATAAGGCGTACCAGGAGCACCGGGTAAAAGAGCAGAAAATCATCGCGGGAACAGCGTCGGCACAGTTCGAAAGCCTGAAGAACCAGATCGATCCCCATTTTTTGTTCAACAGCCTGAACGTACTGAGTTCGCTGATTGAGGAAAACCAGGAAATGGCGCAGCGTTTCACGACCTCATTGGCGAAGGTGTATCGTTACGTACTCGACCAGCGCAACAAAGAGTTGGTGCCGGTAGAAGAGGAATTGTCGTTTGCCCGCACCTACATGGAATTGCTCCATATGCGTTTCGAAGACAGCATAACGTTCGAATTGCCGACGCAGATCGAAGATCCGGATGGAAAAGTAGTGCCGTTGTCGCTTCAGTTGCTGTTGGAGAATGCCGTCAAACACAACGTCGTATCGGAGAAACGACCGCTCCACATCCGGATTTCGATCGAAGCCAATGAACTGGTGGTCGAAAACACCCTGCAAAAGAAAGAGGTGCTATCGGAACGGAAAGGCGTCGGCCTTCGCAACATCGTCGAGCGGTATGCCATCCTGACCGACCGACAGATGACGATACGCGAAACGGAAACGCGTTTCACCGTCCGGTTGCCCATCCTTTCCAAACTGACCTTCCTTACGCTTGACGATGCCTTTGAAACCGATACGGCCTATTACCGTGCGAAACGGCGGGTGGAAGATCTCAAAGGCTTCTATGCCAACCTGATTGCCTACTGCTGTATCGTTCCGTTACTGATTTACATCAATCTCGCCTACGTCCCCGACTTTCACTGGTTTTGGTTTCCGGTGTGCGGATGGGGGATGGGACTCGTCCTCCATGCGTTTTCCATCTTCGGCTACGGCGCCAGGTGGGAAGAGCGGCAGATCCGAAAATTGTTGTCAAAAGAACAAACACGTACCTGGAAATAATCCATAACCAAACACACAGAACCAATGGAAACCTATCAAAACGAAGACGAACAGAAATACCGCCGCGCCAAGAAACGCGTAGAAGAAATCCGCGGTTTTTACGGAAACCTTACAGCCTACATTGCCTTTAACGTCTTTTTCCTGGTCATTAACCTCATGACGTCGCCCGAACAGCTTTGGTTCTTCTGGCCGATGCTGGGCTGGGGAATCGGCGTCTTTTTTCACGGTATGAAAGTCTTCAATTATTCGCCCTTTGGAAAAGAATGGGAAGAACGAAAAGTGCGTGAATTTATGGAGCAGGAAGAACGTCGCCGTAAAACTTTTGAGTGATGAGAAGACGATTCCAAAGCACGTTTCCGGAAGATCGCTACAGCATCGCGGAACGAAAGGTCAAACGTATCAAGAGTTTCTACGGGCACCTGGTGGTGTATATCATCATCAATTGTGTCCTGATCGGTATCAATATGTATAACACACCTGAAAACGAGAGCATCTTCCGAATCTGGAATTTCTCGTCGGCTATTTTCTGGGGAGTAGGCCTCGCCGGTCATGCCTTCAGTGTATTCGGGCTGAACCTCATTTTCGGATCGAATTGGGAGGAGAAGCGGATACGAAAATATATGGAGAAGGAAAAACGCGAAAAGTGGGAATAGCCCGCCATACCTTACGATTCCTATGAAAATTCTTATCATTGAAGACGAAAAGCCGGCGGCGCGCCTCCTGCAACGGAAGGTCGAAAAACTCGGATATCCGGTATCCGACATGCTGCATTCCGTGGCAGAAGCCATCGATTGGTTTCGCGAACAGCCGCATCCCGACCTGATCTTTCTCGATATCCAGTTATCGGACGGATTGTCGTTCGAGATCTTTGAAACGGTGGAGATTAAAAGCGCGGTTATTTTCACGACCGCCTACGACGAGTATGCCTTGCGGGCGTTTCGGCTGAACAGCATCGATTACCTGCTCAAGCCCATTGACGAAGACGACCTGCAGAAAGCCATCGACAAGTTCATAGAACGGCAGAACGGCAGAACGTCGGCTTCACTCGATCTGCAGGCCATCCGGAAATTACTCGACGGTGGAACGCAGAAAGAATACCGCAAACGGTTCACGATTCGGGTGGGGCAACAGTTGAAAATGATCGGCATCGAGGAAGTGGAGTGTTTCTACAGTGAAAACAAAGGCACCTACCTGCACACCTTCGATAACCGTGATTACTTACTCGACCAAACCCTCGAGCAGTTGGAGGGCGAGCTCGACCCAACCGATTTCTTCCGCGTCAGCCGGAAATTTATCCTGCCGTTGAAAGCGATCCGTGAGATCCTGCTCTACTCGAATTCGCGCCTTAAAGTGGTACTCCCTTCCTACAAAGCCGATGAGGTCATCGTAGCCCGGGAGCGCGTGTCCGAATTTAAGACCTGGATTGGTTAAGTAGTAGATGTTTCCTTCGTATTTCTACCCGATTCAAGCAACAGGAAAAACTGTAAACCAAACAACAGGGCCGCCGCAACGACGTGGAAGGTCTGGCTGCTGAACGGGAAATCAAAGTAATACATCGCAATCCCGGTGACGATTTCCAACAGGATAAGCGCCACGATCCAACGCACTTTCGAATGTCCGAGTTGAAGCAGGCGGTTACGATAAAGCAACAGTCCGTTTACCAGCAAAACCAAAATCGAGAACGACCGGTGGATGTAGAATAAGAGTCCGGAATCCGTCAGGAAGTCTTCGGTTCCCTGTGCGTCCACCGCCTGTCGCACCTGGGTACCCAATGCAATTTGCAGAATCGACAGTACCAATCCGATCCAAAGGGCCACACGGAAACTGCGGTCGTATCGGAAGCGGGTTGTGGCTATATCTTTTGCGAGGTGGATGACATATAAGATAACCGCGACAATCAACAGTGCTACCAGCATGTGAAGCGTGATCTTCACCGGATTCAACACCGAATACACGACCCGTGCACCCAGCCACGCCTGGAAAAACATCATGCCAACGGTCAGCCACGAAAGTAAGATAATACGTCTCTTTCCGGTTTTAAAGGAAAACACCGCCATCAACAAGACGGCTAGTCCGGCCAACGCCCCTACCAACCGGTTCAGGTATTCGGTCCAGGTGTGGGCCGCATTGAAAATCGCGTAATCGTGTTTGGTATACGGACGCCAGTTTGCCGCATCGAAGGTAGCACCCGTCGTGAAATCGCCTTCCGCCACGAGTAGTTTTTCGTCGTGTATGATCACCTGCCCGTCTTCAAAAGCGCGATGCGGTGCCCATGTCAACTCTTTGATATCGGTGGGCGGAATATAATAACCAAAGCATTTCGGCCAGTCGGGGCAACCCATTCCAGAGCCGGTCATGCGCACCAGTGCCCCAGCCACAATCACCAGATAAACTAAAATAAGGGAGGTGCGGGCGAAAAAAGTAAAGCGTTTCATGAGGTTAACGTTTTAGTCCGATGGCGGCCGCTTTCTGAAGCATGAAATCAAAGGCCGCGCCATGCTCGTTCGGAATGTCTCCTTCGAGTATAGCCTCTTTGATAGCTTCTTTCAGGATGCCGACCTCGCGTGACGGCGGGATGCTGAAATAAGCCATGATTTCTTCTCCGGTCACCGGCGGCTGGAAGTTGCGCACATGGTCGCGTTCTTCCACTTCGGTGATTTTACGGCGTACAATCTTAAAATTGCTATGGTATTTCCGGAATTTCGCCGGGTTTTTGGTCGTAATATCCGCCTCACAAAGCACCATCAGGTCTTCGACGTCTTCTCCGGCGTCAAACACCAGACGGCGAACGGCGGAATCGGTCACGATATCCTGCGACAACACAATCGGTCGCGAACTCAGTGAGACCATTTTCGCCACATATTTCATCTTGTGGTTCAAAGGCATATGCAGGCGCTCGAATAGTTTCTTGACCATTTTACTTCCCACGAATTCATGTCCGTGGAACGTCCAACCCTGTCGCTTCGAAAACCGTCGTGTCGGGGCCTTGCCAATATCGTGCAGTAGGGCGGCCCAGCGCAGCCAAAGGTCGTCGGTATGGGCCGCAATATTATCCACAACCTCAAGGGTATGATAGAAATTGTTTTTATGGGTATGTCCCTCAATCTCTTCAACGCTGTTGAGTGCCGTCAGTTCGGGCAGGATACGGTCGAGCAGTCCGGTTTGGTGCAACAACAGGAAGCCTTGCGAAGGACGCTTCGTCAGCAGGATTTTATGCAACTCGTCTACGATGCGTTCGCCCGAGATGATCGAAATGCGTTCGTTATTGCGTTGGATGGAGGCCAGGGAATCCGCGTCAATGGTGAAATCGAGTTGGGAGGCAAAACGAATCGCCCGCAACATACGCAACGGGTCGTCTGAATAGGTGATATCGGGGTCGAGCGGCGTCCGGATGCACTTCGTTTCCAGATCGGAAAGTCCGCCAAACGGATCCAGCAATTCCCCAAAATTCGAGGCGTTCAACGACAGTGCCAGCGCATTAATCGTGAAGTCGCGCCGGTTTTGGTCGTCTTCAAGCGTGCCGTCTTCCACCAGCGGGTTTCGGCTGTCGGCGCGATACGATTCCTTTCGTGCGCCTACGAACTCGATGTCGGTATCGTGGTACCGCAACATTGCCGTGCCATAATTCCGGAACACCTGTACTTTTGGCTTGTGGGGCAGCAGTGACGCCACTTTTTCAGCGAGCGAAATGCCGCTTCCTACCGCTACAATGTCGATGTCTTTCTTGGTTTCGCGCTCCAAAAGTAAATCGCGAACGAAGCCTCCTATAACGTAAGCGTCGAGATCAAGTTCACGGGCGGCTTTCGAAACCAGTGTAAATAAAGGTGTGTCGAGTGCCGGAAGGAAATAAGTGCCTGTTTTCATGCGTCATTTCCGGATGATCTTCACCTGCGCATCTTTGGTTAGTTTGATGATAGAGGAGGGGCGTCCGGAGATTGTATCGTGGTGCAAATTTACGACATAGTCAACGCCTGCGATAATTTCCGGACTGATTTCTTTAAAGCTTTTGGGAGTGGGATGGCCCGATAGGTTAGCGGAAGTGGAAACCAGCGGTTTTTTCATCCGTTCCATCAGTTTATAGCAAAAAGGCGACTTCACCACCCGGATGCCGAGACTGTTATCGGCCCCGATGATATTGGGGGCCACGTTGCGGGGTTCGTCGAGGATGAGCGTGGTAGGCCGTTCCGCGAAATCCATAATTTGCCAGGCGACCTCGGGTATTTCCCGAAAAATCTGATGAAGCATGCGATCGCCATTCACCAGGCAGATCAGGGCATGTGCCTCGGCCCGCTGCTTTAGGGCGTATACCTTCGCCACGGCCTCGGGTTGGGTGGCATCGCAGCCGATTCCCCACACGGTATCAGTGGGATAGAGAATGAGGCCACCGTTCTGGATCACCTCAAAGGCATTGTGCACTTCCTGGGAAATAAGCTCCACGTTCTTTTTCTTGCGAAAGTATGAAAAACGCCCTGCATTCCGGCTAAAATAGGCCGTTTCCAATGAAAACATCGCATTTCGTCGAGGTAATTTTGTAGCTTTGCAGCGCAAAGAATGCTATGAGATTACTACAGTTTACTGCCGCGGACGGATGGCGCGGACACGAACAAAAAATCATTTACCTCTACGAGGCGTTTCGCGATTTTGGCTACGTGGAAGATCAATGGATCGTCTGCCGTAACGACTCGGCCGTCTTGCGTGTGTCGCGTGAAAAAGGACTGCAGGCACTTGGGTATGATTTCAAATCCGAATATGACCTGAAGTTCGCAAAGGTGCTGGCCCAGAAGTGCCGCGAGCTACGCGCCGACATCGTCTTCATACACAGCAGCAAGGCCCACACCATTGCCGTGCTGGCCAAGATGTTTTTCGGTCTCGACATCCCGTTGGTGTTGTGCCGGACGATGATTGAACGCGTTGACACCAATTTTTTCCGTAAGTGGAAATACAATTACAAAGGCATCGATAAAATCATCTGCGTCTCACAGCCGGTGGTTGACATCCTCAAGTTTGCCGTACGCGACCACTCGCGCCTTCGCATTGTCGGAAGCGTTACGGATGTGGCACGTTTCCCCAAAACCCAGCCTGACGGTCTACTTAGCCGCGAATTCGGCATTCCCGATGACCACTCGATTGTAGGCAATATCTCGGCCTTCCAACCGATGAAAGACATCCCGACCTGGGTCAGGACGGCCGCCGAATTGCTGAAACGCGGACGCAAAATGACCTTTGTGTTGGTGGGAGAGGGCGGACTGGAAAAACAGATTCGTGAAATGGTAGCCGAACTAGGCATCGATAATCATGTTGTTTTCACCGGGTTCCGTCGCGATATCCCCGACGTCCTTCCCGAATTCGACCTGCTACTTTTCACGTCTGACAACGAGCCGACGGGTGGCGTAATCTTAGAGAGTTATGCCTGTCACGTGCCGGTCGTGGCCACTCGCGCCGGAGGCATCCCAACCATCGTCGAACACGAAGTAACGGGGTTGTTGGCCCAAGTGGCCGATCCGGTCGATTTTGCCGACAACGTAGAGCGGATGCTGGACGACGTTGAATTGCGCAAACGCTGTGTCGAAAACGGCTACCGCTTCCTGATGGCTACCTCTACAAAAGAAGTCATATCGAAGCAGATGATTGAGGAATTACAGGAAGTTTTGGATCGATATCCAAACCGCAAAAAATAAGCCTATTTTTTCACCCGGTAGAGCCCGAGCGACTTTTTGAACAGTTTGTTCAGCAACACCCATTTGACATAGAGGCGGTTGCGGAAACTGAGGAAGCGCCATTTCGAAACCGGTAACAGTGTCTGTTGAATGCGTGTATCGATGGCCTCCGAAACGATGAACTGTTGTCGTAAGTCGTTCCAATCAACGTTTCCATACCCATCGAATTCATTCACCTTGTTCTTCTCGTGGATGATCGACATCCATAACCGACGGTGTGTCAGGGGACGCACGCGCGATTCCTTCTTCCAATGGTTATGGTCGTTCGCCCAAACAGTGCGTGGTTGCTCGTTTTTTTCGATAAGGCTTATGAACGGATTGAAAACGTGCTCTTTTTTACCCAGCATCATAACCGGCTCTACCTGCAGCGAATAGCCTTTGTGGATGTCGATGGCGAGATAGTCTTGCCCGTCGAACTGCTGCTGCACTTCTGCGATGAAGTCACGGTGGATGCAATCGTCGTTATCGAGTCGGGAAGTGATGAGGTAGGGCTTTTCCGAGCGTCCGACGAGTTGCGCAATGCTGTCATAGAACGCCGCCATCCCGGCTATATAGTGGATTTCGATGAACGGGTGCGGGGCCGTCATCTCGGCCATCTGCTGCCGGAAAGTCGGTGCGGTGGTATCGTCGAAGAACAGCAGCCAACGAAAATCCGTGTTGGATTGCGCCGCCACAGAAGGCAGGCAGAAATTCGCAAAAAGCGCCAGCCGGTCCGACATCCACTGGTCGGTCAGCAGGGTTTCGCGATTTTTCGTCAATTCCCATTTCGGATTGCGAAGGTTGAACCGCGTAATCAGGAAATGATCGAATTGCGCTGCCATGGCTGTTATTTTTTATCGTCGCGGTAGAGTTTCCGCAACTCGCGGTACCGTTCCCTGACGCTTAGTGCATTCAGGTAGCAAATGACGAATCCTTTTTGTCCGTCGAGAATGCCCAATCGCACCAAATATTGATAAAGGAAGTTATACAGCGCGTGGCCATGCCAATGGAAAAAGGTCGGCCTGAAACCACTCTGAAATTTCTCCCTTGCTTTTAACTTGCCGTATGTCAGCATTTTGCCTTTATAGCTTTCGTAATCGGCGTACGAATAGTGTATCAATTTGTTGTGAAAAACCCCGATACGTCCGTCAACGTCAAGTTTCTCATGCACGAGGCGCTTGGCGGTATAACGCGCTTTGTCTCTGCGGAAGAGCCGGAAGATACGATCGGTCTGCCATCCGCTGAAATGCAGCACCTTGCGCTTGAAAAAGAACTTCCGGTAAAACAGGTAGGCGTTTACGGGTTCGTTGCGTTCAACCGTCTCAAGGATCTCCTGTTTGAGTTCCATCGTGAGACGCTCATCCGCATCAATGAACAAAATCCAGTTGTTCCGCGCCATATCAATTGCGAAATTCCGTTGGGCCGTGAAATTCTGGAAAGGGTGTTCTATGAATGTGACGTATGGGAAGGATTGTGCAATCTCCTTCGTTTTGTCCTTACTGTATGAATCGACTACTATTACCTCGTCTGCAAAGTCCAAATCAGTCAAAAGTTCCCTCATGTGGGACTCTTCATTCAGCGTTATGATAAGAACCGAAATGGGGGCCTTACGGGTTAAGTCCATTCATTAGCAATTGTGCAACAAATATAATTTATTTAGTACTTTTGCAAAGCCCGAAGCCAAATTTTATGAAAATTTCCGTAGTCGTCAGCACGTATAATGCCGAGAATTGGTTGGAGAAAGTTTTGATCGGATACAGTGTGCAGACATACAAAGACTTCGAGCTAATCATTGCCGATGACGGGTCACGCCCGGCCACACGTGAGCTTATCGAGCAGTACGCAGCCCATTATCCGGTGCCCGTTCGCCACCTCTGGCACGAAGACCTCGGCTATCGCCGGCAGGAGATACTGAACGTGGCCATTATGGAGGCAAATCACGAGTATATCATCATGACCGACGGCGACTGCATTCCGCGTAAGGATTTTGTGGAAGTACACGCACGCTATGCCCAACGCGGTCGTTTTCTTTCGGGTGGTTACTGCAAGTTGAATATGGAGGCCAGCACCGCCATCCAACCGGATGACATCCGCGCCGAACGGTGTTTTGACGTCAAATGGCTGAAAAGATTCGGAAAAGTGGGTTTTTCACAGACGCTGAAGCTGCGCGCTGATGCAGTATTGGCCAGTGTGCTGGATACCGTGACACCCACTAACCCCTCATTCAATAACTGTAATTCTTCCGCCTTCCGCGACGATATGATTGCCATCAACGGCTACGACGAACGCATGAAATACGGCGGACCCGATCGCGAATTCGGCGAACGTTTGGAAAACAACGGCATTCGTGGACACCAAATCCGTCACAAAGCGATTTGTCTGCATTTGGATCACGCCCGCGGCTATAAAACGCCCGAAGGACTCGCCGCCAACCTGGCCATTCGGAAGGAAGTGAAAGAGCGTAAACTCAACTGGACCCCTTTCGGCATCGTCAAAGGCGAAAAACCCGCTTCGTAATTCTTACTTTTTATTTTGTTGGAGGAAGTCGCCCAGCACTGGTGCGATGAGGTCAGGTGTAAACGCTTCATACAATGCCATCGCCTGGCTCTTCATTTCTTTCGGCGATTTGTCACCATACAGTTCGGGTTTGAAATCTTTTAGGTGCACCGAGACGTTGGTGGTGCCGTTTTCGAACGAACTCCACGCTTCCTTTTTGATCCATGTCGAGAAAATCGTAAAGGTCGGGATGCCGATAGCCTTCGCCATGTTCACCGCACCGCCCTCGTTGCCGATCAACGCGTCGCAATGTGCGGTCAGCGCTAGAAATTCGCGTATGCTTCCCGGAATGAGGTCTAGTCGGATGTGTGACTGAGTCGCAGGCAGACAGGCATCGAAAATCGCTTGTGCTTCCGCGGCCTGCGAGGGCATATAATTGAAAAGTAAGGTCGCGTGGGTTTGGGCTACGATTGTATCAAGTAATCGCGCCATATAGGCCGTCGGATAGGTTTTTGTCTTTCCGCTGCCGATGACACCAATCATATAAACGGTCGAATTGTAATCAATTCCCGCTGTGGCCATTCGCTCGCGTCCCATCGCCAACTCGTCCTCCGAAAGCCAGATTGTGGGACGGATATCAAAGTCGGGATGTTGTGCCACGAGCCCCAACAAATTCATTCGGTTCTCAAGCGCGGTTCCGGCTGAGGTGCGGGGCGCCGGCAGTTCACGGACCGTTTTCGTATAAAAGAAAGACGTATACCCTTTGTGGAAGGCTACTTTCGTCTTTGCCCCGGATGCGAGCGCCATCAGGTTGCTCTCGAGTTTCCCATACGCATCAATCACCAGGTCGTACCGCTCCTTCCGGATGGTTTTCAGGAACCGAAGCAGTTCCCGTTTGCTGTTGTGCATCTCATCCGTAAACAACACCAACCGGTCAATGTTCGGGTTTCCTTCCACCACAGGTTTCGTAAACGGATAAATCGCATAATCAATCCGTGCCTCCGGATACACTTTCCGCAGGTTGTTGCAGATGATGGAGGTCGCGAGGACGTCTCCGATCATTTTAAGCTGTATGACGAGGATTTTCACAGAAGGAGTTTGAAGAGAGGAATACAATGAACGATGAACAATGAACAATGAACAATGATGGAGTTGCAAGGAGCAAGGAGCAAGTAATAAAATGAACGATTAACAATGAACGATGAGCAATGATGGAGTAGCAAGGAGCATCTTTTATTACGGTACTACGTATGCCGTTCTGAAGTGTCATATTCCATCTTAATTATAAATCCTCATCGCCCACCGTTCATCGTACATTGTTCATCGTACATTGTTCATTAAACTGCTACATCATACTCCCTTAGCGCCTCATTCAAACTCGTCTTCAAATCCGTCGACGGTTTGCGTTTGCCGATGATAAGCGCGCACGGCACCTGGTAGTCGCCGGCAGGGAACGATTTGGTGTAGCTGCCCGGAATCACGACGGAGCGCGCGGGTACTACACCTTTCATTTCGATCGGGGTGTCGCCCGTGACGTCAATGATTTTGGTAGAGGCGGTAAGGCAGACGTTGGCGCCCAATACCGCTTCGGCCTCCACGCGCACGCCTTCCACTACGATACAGCGCGATCCGATGAAGGCACCGTCTTCAATGATGACCGGCGCGGCCTGTAACGGCTCCAATACACCGCCGATACCGACGCCTCCACTGAGGTGGACGTTTTTGCCGATCTGGGCGCAACTGCCCACGGTGGCCCAGGTGTCGACCATCGTACCTTCGTCAACATAGGCCCCGATGTTCACATAGCTCGGCATCAGGATCACACCCTTCGAAATATACGCCCCGTGACGCGCCACGGCGTTGGGCACGACCCGCACACCCTTCGCAGCATAATCGCGTTTCAAGGGCATTTTATCATGGTATTCGAAGATGCCGGCTTCAAGGGTTTCCATTTTTTGGATAGGGAAATACAACACCACGGCTTTTTTCACCCATTCGTTCACCTGCCACCCATCAGGGGTGGGTTCGGCTACGCGAAGGGTGCCTTCGTCAAGCAGGTTGATGACGGTGCGGATGGCATCGGTTGTTTCGGTATGTTGGAGAAGGGAACGGTCTTCCCAGGCGCTTTCGATGAGGGAGCGAAGTGTGTTCATGCAGTTGTGATTTTACGGCAAATATACGCGATTTTGATGCGTTTGACCGGGCAGAATTTCGTAGCTTGCCGTATATGAAAGATCATTTTTCAGACGTTTCAGGAGGATATGCTGCGTTCCGCCCGGATTACCCCGAGGCACTCGTCGCGCACATCCTGGCGTTGACACCGGGTCGTGAACGCGCGTTGGATGTTGCAACGGGAAACGGTCAACTGGCATCCAAACTTGCCCCGCATTTCCATCATGTGGATGCGACGGATATCAGCCATAACCAACTCCATTATGCACACAATGAGCTGAATATCCTCTACCATGTGATGCCGGCCGAAAGGCTTGATTTTCCAGATGCGTCCTTCGACTTGCTGACGGTGGCACAGGCGGTGCACTGGTTCGATTTCGACCTGTTTTATGCAGAAGCGAGGCGGGTGTTGAAACCAGGAGGCATCATCGCCTTGTTGGGATACCAGTTGTTTCACAGTTTTCCGGAGGCCGATGCCATCATCCGACCTTTTTACAATGACGTGGTGGGGCGGTTCTGGGACCCGGAGCGCCACTGGATCGATGAAGGATACCGCACGCTTCCCTTCCCCTTCGAAGAAATTCCGTGCGAGCCTATGACGTATCGGGTCGACCGTACTGCTGAACAGCTACTGGGGTATATTGAAACCTGGTCGGCCGTGACACATTACAAAGCCCATTTCAATGAAAACCCTGTCGACCAGATTCGACAAACGCTCATAGAAGCGTGGGGTGACGGGCCGAGGGAAGTGGTTTTTCCGTTACTTTTGCGAGTGGGACGAAAGTAGGTCCCCGCCAACAAACAGCACATGCGCATCCTCGCCCTTGATTACGGACACAAACGCACCGGCATTGCCGTCACCGACGAATTGCAATTGATTGCGTCGGGACTAACCACGGTTGAGTCACCGAAACTACTTGATTTCCTGGCGTCGTATTTTGCTGCAGAGAAGGTAGAAAAAGTCGTGTTGGGCGAACCTAAACAAATGGACAACACCGCATCGGAAAGTGCCGTGTGGGTAGAAGCCTTCCTGACCCAATTCAAGACCCGGTTTCCGGAGATGCCCGTCGTGCGGATGGACGAACGTTTTACCTCCAAAATGGCGTTCCAAACGATGATCGACAGCGGTTTGAAGAAGAAGCAACGGCAAAACAAAGAGCTGGTGGATGAAATTGCGGCGGTTATTTTGTTGCAGGATTACCTTACCAAACGCTAACCAGCCGACCTCTCAAATGCCATAAGACGGTTTCGGTATAAGAGGGGAGCGAAGCGTGTCTAACAGCCGTATAGTAAATCTTGAGCAAAAAGAACTGTTTGTGAGTTGGCTACAAAGCATCTGACAAAAGGCTTATGTCGAACTCATGTAATTTATAGCTATAGCTTCCGTTTCTTTCTGCTTTGTCTGTGTGAAAAAAGAGAAATGATTTCAATGTTACCTTTCGTCACACGATAGTAAAGAGAATTATGTTTTGCAACGACTGCGCGAAACCCCCCCTTTTTTATTCCCGATTTTGGAAATAATTCAGGATTTCTTGAAATCAACGCCAAAGTGTCTTCAAGTTTGACCGCGAAATTTTTTATGTCTGAAGCCATCCAGTTTTTCTCTAAGTATTCAATGGTCTGTTCCAGTTCATTCAAAGCATGATGGGTCCAGAGAATACTATAGCCATCTTTCATAAAGCTTCTTTGCTTTTGAATGTGGATGTAGTTGCCCGGCGTCAGCGTCGTCTATACCTTTTTCGATGGCACTTTGCTCAGCTTCAGAAAGCGAGTTAAACCAATCTTGATTCTCTTGTTGCTTGAAGGCAAGTAGTCTTTCAATAACCGAATGATCTTCGATTGTCGATAACCACTGGATCAATTCCATTTTTTGATTCTGTAATTTGAGGCTGGTTGCCATAGGTATTCACATTACATTCCAAAAATACAATTATAATCGTTTTATTGAACGGAACAGGTTGTTAAACCGTGTTATAAAAGGGTAGTCGGAATCCGTTGGTTTTAACTGCAATTGGCCATTTAGTAAGAGGGACTTTCTTTTTTTTGTATGGACGGCGCTTATCTTTGCCACCGATTCGCCTTTCTTCAACATGATAAAACTCATCGCCACCGACCTCGACGGTACCCTTTTGGACGACGAAAAACGACTCAGCCCTGATTTCTGGGAGGTCGAACAACAACTGGTCGATAAAGGCATCCTGTTTACGGTCGCCAGCGGTCGCCAGTTCCATAACATCGCGAAGGTATTCGAACGGATCGCCGACCGCACCGTGTTCATCGCCGAAAACGGAAGCTATGCCTATCATGCCGGAACAGAGATTTTCCGCGTCGCACTCGACCCCAAACACGTACACGAATTTATCCGGATCGGACGCCAGATCGAAGGTGCCGGACTGGTCGTTTCGGGCAAAAAAGCCGCGTATATCGAAAGTCGCGAACCCAGGTTTGTCGACGAAGTTATCCGCCACCATGATGCCCTCGAAATCGTCGACGACCTCCTTCAGGTCGAGGATGATGTATTGAAATTCACCCTCGCCGATTTTGGCGATATCGTCACCAACACCGCGCCGCGGTTCGAGGCATTTGCACCCCATTTCAATGTGGTCATTTCCGGACGATACTGGATGGACATCACCGACAAAACCGCCAATAAAGGCACCGCACTCCGCCACGTACAGGCGCATTTTGGTATCAGTCGTGAGGAAACGTTGGTCTTCGGCGATTACCTGAACGACCTCCAGATGATGCAGGAAGCCCGACTCAGTTATGCCATGCGGAATGCCCATGCCGACATACTGGCCGCGGCCTCACACGTCACCGAGTTCGACAATAATGGGTTCGGTGTGACAGAAACCATTAAAAGACTCGTGTTGGCCTCCTCTTAGAAAGTATCGATTTTCCGCACCGCTTTCACAATCCCCTCAGAAAGGCTGACCAACATCACCAACTGTTCGACAATGAGTTGGTTTTCCTGTAAAAGCCATTCGTTTTCCTGTCGGCCCGCTTCCAACAGTTCGCGCTTGCGCAATTCGCGCAGTTCCGTGAACCGCAGTTCCAGGTTTTCAGCCGGCAGCGCGTGTGTCAATTGCGGTGTTTCGTCTAAAAAGTCCACCGCCGCTTCGAGGTTACGGCCTATGGTCAACATCACCACATTGAAGGCTTCCGTCGCTTTTCCGGTGTGGTGCGTCTGGATGTAGGTACCCAATGAGGCCGACGCCGACAACAACGAGTGGTTGAGTTCGACCAGTTTATACAAAGGTGCCAATTGCCGTTGCTTCGATTTCGGTTCCTGTGTCATCCGCTGGAACGAGGCCATCAGATTGCCGATTTCCACGAACGCGATACGACGCGAGCTGCGATACGCCGGCGTTGTTTCGCCTTTGGTGATATAATACTGCGCGATTTCGGAAAGATACGCCCGGTTCGCCTCGATTGATTTCCGGATGTAGGTACGGATGCTGAGGAATTCCCACGACGGCCAAAGGAAATGGTTCGCGGCAAAAGCAAGGGCCGCCCCCGCCAGCGTGTCGATGATGCGGTATTCAACATACTTGCTGCTTCCGGGCACCAGGATGCCATATAGCAAAATCACATAAATCGTAACAAAACCGGCACCTACCTTATAATTAATAGACGTAAAGGCAAAGCCCAGCAACATCGACAGGATGGCCAGTGACCCGAGCCACGTCGCATCCCCCGTGATTTTCAGGATGACAAAGCCGATGAGCCCTCCCACGACGGTTCCCGCAAGCCGGTCAAGTGAGCGTTGTTTGGTAAGTCCGTAACCCGGTCGCATGATGACCACAACCGTCATCAAAATCCAATAGGCGTTTTCAAACAGCAGCAGTTTCCCCAGGATGAAACCCGCCATCACGGTTACCGTCAGGCGCAGCGAATGCCGGAAGAAATTAGACGAGAAGCTGAGATTTTCCCGAAACGTCCGCCACGGGTAATATTCGGGCGCCATCATCCGTTCGAGTCCGCGATCACGTTCCTTTACATCCAAATCGGTTTTGGCGGCGATGGTGCGTTCGATCATTTTAATCTTCTCGATCTGTTTCTCGGCGTAATGCCGCATATTCGAAAGCATCAGCACTCCTTCGCGTGCCTCGTCGCCGAATCGTAACTCATATTCCGCGATGACGCTTTCAAGCGCTTCCAGTCGCGGCAAAAGGGTGCGTTTTGACACATAGTTGCGGTTGCCGGAAATACTCTTCGAGAGTTTTTTCAGGGTCGAGGCGAGGTTATAGGCGAGGTCCTGGTACACGGCCAGGGCTTTGGGGAAATCCCCGAATTGACGGTGCAGCTTTGAATGGTCGAAGGCGGTGGAAAGCGCCAGTTCCAGGATGTCGACACAGGAAGAAAAGACCAGTAGCATCCGGCGGTTTTCACTCGAAATACCCGATGTCGATCGCGTCCGGATGAGGATTTCCCGCAGGTTCTCGTGGATAGTATTGAGTTCTACTTGTAAATGCAATTGCCGTTCCAGTATGGTGTCGCGGTCGGCCCCCAGCGTCCAAAGGTCGCCCCGGTATTTCATGTATTTAGCCGTCAAGCGGATGCATTCTGCGATCTGTAATTGCACATACCGATGCGGGAAGAGCACGTCATACAATAAGGAAATGGAAAGATAGAGCAGTCCCCCCGCTAGCAGGAGTCCCGCATACACACACATCTCCCAACCCTCGTGCACATGGGCAAAGGCAAGCGACACCGATAGCAGACCGGAAAACGATACCATCGTGGCCCGTTGCCCGTAGACCGAAATCATCGCCATGAAGAACACGCCACCGGCCAGCAACGGATACAGCAGCGCCGGATACGGAACCAGCAGGTTGACCAACAGGTTGCTGCCTGCTACCAAAACCGCCGCCGCGAACACGCCCTTGACCTTGTGTCGAAAGTTACTCGGGATGTCGCTCGGGTAGGTGAGAAGGGCGCCGATGGCGATGTTGAATCCGATATCGGTAAAACCAAAATGACCGAGCAGCAATACCGGGAGCACCGCTGCCAGCGTCACTTTGGTGGCATTGCTGAAATTCGTGCTGCCGGCGAAATGGGTGACTTTTCGGATCATAGTGGAGTTTCCCAAAGATACGGCACAATGACGGATGTTTTAGCACGGGTCAATAAAGCATAGATAAAGCATGGATAAAGCATCGATGGTGACAAATTCCATTCCCGTTTACGACTGCTTCGAGAAACCGGCACGCGTGAACATACAAGACGAACTCGAGCAGTTGTCCTACGGCGGGCACTCGTCTATGACGGAATATTGTCCTATCTTTAGGCCTCATTTCATTTGTTTTGGAGAATTTAGAAGCCTTAAAAGGGTTTGTTACCAATGCCATTGACGGCATTATTTTCATTGACGACCGCGGCATCGTGTCGACAATCAACCCGTCGGCCTGTCGCCTCTTCGGATACGAACCCTCCGAGGTGATCGGGCAGAATGTTTCGATGCTCATGCCCCAACCCGATCGCCAGCGGCATGACGATTACCTTCGCCGCTATCACGAAAGTCATGTGCCCCGCATCATCGGTATCGGCCGGGAAGTGACGGCCGTGCGTAGTGATGGTACCCTTTTTCCCGTGAAATTGGGCGTCAGCGAGGTGGTCTACCAGGGGGTCACCTTGTATGTGGGTTTCATCCACGACCTTACCCAACAGAAAGCCTATGAGGCCCAGTTGAAACAATATGCGTCCGATCTTGAGGAATTGGTCGAGCGCCGCACCGAATCACTCCACAAAAGCGTACATGACCTCGAAGAGGCGAAAGCCCAAATTATCGAATCGCTGGAACGCGAGAAAGAACTCGGACGCCTGAAAAGCCGCTTCGTCTCAATGGCGTCGCACGAATTCCGTACACCGCTCAATGCCCTGCAATTGTCGGCTTCCCTCATCGGGAAATACGCCGAATCGCTGGAAAGTCCGGAAATCACCAAACACGTAGGGAAGATCAAAAATGCGGTGGGCCACCTGACGGCCATCCTCAACGACTTCCTGCATCTTGAGAAACTTGAATCGGGCCGCATCCAGGTGCAGGCAGCATCGGTGAACCTGCCGGAACTCGCGAGTGAAATCGCCGAGGAAATGCAAATGATGGCCAAGGAACAGCAGCAGGTTACAACGCAGCATTCAGGCACCCACGCTACCATCGTGCTTGATGCGAACCTGTTGCGCAACTGCATCCTGAACCTCGTTTCGAACGCGATCAAGTATTCCCCGGTCGATGGCCGGATTGCCATACACACCGCTATTTCCGAAACGGGTTGTACGATTTCCGTTCGCGATACGGGCATCGGCATACCCGAAGAAGACCAGGTGCATTTGTTCGAACCCTTTTTCCGGGCGGCGAATGCGTCGCTTATACCGGGCACGGGGTTGGGACTTTCGATCGTGTCACATTATGCCGCACTTATGGGCGGTACGATTTCGTTTGTCTCCCGTCCGGGGGAAGGAACAGAATTTACGTTAACTTTGCCTGTATATGACAACCATACTGGTAATTGAAGATCATGAGGATATCCGGGAGAACATCCAGGAAATCCTGACCTTGGCCGGTTATCGCGTGCTGACCGCCCCTAACGGAAAAGCCGGAATCGAACTGGCCCTCAAAACACCGCCCGACCTGGTGCTTAGTGACATCATGATGCCCGAATCAGACGGCTATGACGTATTGCAGGCCTTGCAACAACACGATGCGACCTGTGGTGTTCCGTTTATTTTCATTACGGCGAAAACCGAACGCCCTGACATCCGGAAAGGGATGGAGTTGGGTGCGGACGATTACCTCACCAAACCTTTTGACGATGTCGAGTTGCTGAATGCCATCACCGGACGCCTGAAACGCCGCGACCGCCAACGGGATTACTACTCGAAGGCGTTGTCAGAGCTCAACCAACTCGTCGCCAAAGACCAGGGACTTGATGCCTTTCGGCAGACGATAGCCGAGCTCGAACCCAAAAAATACAAGAAGAAAGAAGTCATTTATGAGGAAGGCGACCGCATCAAAGGCTTTTACCTCATTCTTTCCGGACGTGTGAAAACGACACGCCTCACAGAAGAAGGACGCGACATCGTAACGGGCATCTACGGCACCGATGATTTCCCTGGTATCAATATGTTGTTTTCGGAAGGCCATTTTGCCGATACCGCGACCGCTATCGAAGAAGCCGAACTGGTGTTCTTCCCCAAAAGCCATTGCGAAGACCTGGTCAGTAAGTACCCCGATCTCGCCGGACGCTTTATCCGGATCCTGGCCAATGAAGTGCAGGCCCGCGAAGAGCACCTGTTGCAGATTGCCTACCGCACCGTGCGACAGCGGATTGCCGAGGCGCTGTTGCGGTATGCCAAACAAAAAGGCGAAGGGGAGGGCATTGCCGCCAGCCGCTCTGACCTTGCCGCTATGTCGGGCACCGCACCGGAAACCGTCAGCCGTACCCTTACCGATTTTGCCGACGAAGGACTGGTGGAAAAACGGGGAAATCTCTTGTTTTTGAAAAACCGACGCGGACTCGAGCGCGTGTGATTACTTCACATACAGCGCATTCTTGACGTCTTTGACCCCACGGATCGTACGTACGATTTCTTCGGCCGTTTCTTTTTCCTCTTCGGAAGGAACCGATCCGACGAGCATGACCGTTTGTCCGGATACCACGACTTCAATATCTTCACAACTGATGTGACCGTCGCGGCGCAGGGCGTCTGACACGCTGTCTTTATCGGTGTCATTGGTGCTTCGCGGGTTCACTTCGATGTCGTCTTCGAGTGGAAGTCCGGCCGACCGTCCGACTTCCAGGGCCGCTTCTTTCTGGTAATTCCACCGTACGATTCCTTTGAGTGACACCACGCCATCCTGCACGACCACCGAAACGCGCCCATCGGGCACTTCGAGTGTGTCCCGTAGTCGTTTTTCGAGTGTCAGCCGGGTCAGGTAGTCGGGGTTGGCCGCGCCGTAGGAAAGTTCGGAGTGTACATCACGAACACCGTGCACTTGTTTGGATAATCCGATGGCGAGGCGTTCGAGTAGCGGGTTTTCCACCCTTCCGCGCAGACGCACGATGCCATCCGTGACCGAAATCGCTATTTCAGCGGTATCCAATTGCGGTGTGCGCAGGATGTACTGCCGTATCAGGCGCCGAAGGGTAGAATCTACTGTCATTATCGTACCACGGAAGCCACTACTCCCGATTAGGCAAAATTCAGCTACCGGTACCAGCAAAAGGATGACGTATGTCAGTATTTTCTGTTTTTCCCTCTTTTTTTACGACTTGTCGGATGGGTTGCGGTCGTTACTTTCGTGCGCGGCCAGTTTCTCTTTGAGTTCATTCAGGATTTTCATCTGTAACGACTGGCTTTCGTAGAGCGTTTTGAGGTGTTCCTCCAACAGCAGGTCCATTTTCTGGTGCAGGCGCCGGATTTCCATTTCAGCTTTGAGGTTGACCAGGTAATCGTTCTCGCTTCGCATACGGTCTTTTTCCTCCTGACGGTTCTGGCTCATCATGATGATGGGCGCCTGCAGGGCGGCGATACACGACAGGATGAGGTTGAGGAGGATGAACGGGTAGGGGTCGAAGCGCGTTTGTCCGGGACCCGCCGCATTGAATGCAATCCAGATGGCGAGCGACACGCCAAACCAGATGATGAACTTCCAGCTTCCGCCGAAACGGGCGATGCGATCGGAGACTTTTTGTCCAATTGTCAGCATCTCCGTAGGCTGGTGCAACAGGTTTCCGGTAATGAGTTTTTCCTCGCGGATCGTGTCGGCCACGATTTTGTGCAGTTTTCGCAACTGGCGGTCTTCCACTTCAAGCAGGTCGTCCAGGTTGTTCGTCTCCATATAATGGGTTTTTTAAGGTAAAGGTAGCGCGCCCGGGCGAAAGTTCACATCCCGTCGGCTCCTTAAATTTTAGTTAAATAACTAAAAATATAGTTGCGTAACTAAAAATATAGTTATACGTTTGGATAAATCTTTTCAACATGCAGAACCTGACCAACAAAGAGGAAGAAATCATGCAGATTATGTGGCGTTTGGGGAAGGCCTTCGTCAAAGATATACAGGCCGAGATCACGCACGAGCAACCGCATTATAACACCCTTTCGACGATTGTCCGCAACCTCGAGGAGAAGGGCTATGTGTCGCACAACGCCTACGGCAACACGCACCAGTATTATCCGATTGTGAAGATCGAAGACTACCGGAAGAAGTTCATGAAAACTGCGATCGACAACTACTTCAACAGTTCGTATAAGAACATGGTGTCGTTTTTCGCGCAGGAAGACAAGATTTCGGCTGAGGAGCTACGGGAGATATTGGCACTGATCGAAAAAAAGTAGTCTATGGAACCACTACTCCTTTACATCATCAAATCGGGCGGGTTGCTGGCCGGTTTTTACCTCTTCTACCACCTGTTGCTGCGCAAAGAGACGTTTTTTAACCTCAATAGGGTGTTTTTGTTGGGCGGACTCGTGATCGCTACTATACTGCCGCTTTGCACGATACAACGGGAAATCACCGTGAAGAAGTCCGTTCAGGTTGCCCTGCCGTCGGTGATGCAGGCGCATCCGGTTGTGAAACCACTTCCGATTTCGATGGCTTCGCAGGCGCCGCAGGTAGTACCGGTATCACAGGTATCGCAAGCGACTGAGGCGACAGCACCCGTAGCCGCGCCGACCGTTGACTGGACGGTGGTGATGTGGTATGTGTATGTTGTGGTGGGAAGCCTGTTGGTACTGCACGTGTTGTGTACGCTCTTTTCGCTCTACCGCTTATTGCGCAAGCGGCAGGTGCGACGTCACCCCGAGTATGCCCTGGTCGACGTAGAGGAAGACATCGCACCCTTCTCGTTTTTTCGCTACATCGTTTTGAACTCTTCGCTGTATACGGCACAGGAATTCCGCAGTATTCTCAGCCACGAGCGGGTGCACAGCAGCGAACACCATTCGTTTGACGTGTTGTTTACCCGGCTGTTCTGTATTGTCTTCTGGTTCAATCCGGTTATTTGGATGTACCGCAAGTCCATCGCGCAGAACCTCGAATATATTGCCGACCGACGGGCTGTTTCCGTCGTCGAAGACCGCCGTGCCTACCAGTTTGCCCTGTTGCGGGTGGCCGGCTCCTATCGTAATCTATCGCTTACCAATCCCTTTTATCAATCATTAATCAAAAAACGAATCGTTATGTTAAACAAACGCGAATCCAGTAAAAAGAACCTGTGGAAGTACGCCCTTATCTTGCCGTTGCTGGCGGCTTTCCTGCTCAGTTTCCAGGTGAAACTTATCGCCCGTGAGGTACCGTCGTTGGTCTTGAACCAAATCGGCGACCCACTGACGCTCGTCATCGACAAGAACACCACCGATGCCGAAATCAAAGAGAAAACCGAGGCTATCCGCAAGGAGCATGGCATTACCGTAAAGGTATCAAAGGTGAAACGCAACAGCCGGGGGGAGATCACCGGCATCAAGGTCGAGTATAAAGACAAAAAAGGCCGTAAAGGCGTGTCGCACATCAGCAGTGATGAACCGATCCATCCGATTTTCCTGTATAAGGACGACGAGCGGATTGGTTTCAGCGACCGTCGCGCGCCAATTATCATCGACACCAGAGAGTTCCATCCCGGCGATTTCGATTTCGCGTTCGGTGAGGCCCTGGAAGCCCCTGAAGCCCTGGAAGCGCCGGAGGCATTTGAAGCCCCAGAAGCGCCTGAAGCCCCTGAAGCCCCTGAAGCCCCTGAGGCGCCTGAGTTTGAGGAATGGTCCGACAGTTTCACCAGCTCCGTAACCGTTACAGACGTCGACGGTGAAGAGCCTATCGTCATCGTCAACGGAAAACGGATCGACGTCAAGGACCTCGACAAAGCCATGGCCGATCTTGATCCGAAGGTACGGGCGCGCATCAAGGTATTTGATGAGGACGGTCGCATACGGGTCGAAACCGGCGATGAGTCGGAAGGGGATGTCTACATCATGAAAACCGACAAGATCCGGAGAAAGGCGATGGAGGATGCGCGTTTCCAAATGAAGAAGGCCCGTATCGAAATCGAGAAGCAACGTCCGCGCATGGAACAGATGCGTAAGGAAATGGACGAAGCCCGTGCCCGGATGGAGGGTGACCGTGACGCACAATTAGCCAAAGAACGCGAGGAAATGCAACGTGCGAAGGAGGAAATGCTGAAAGCCAAAGATGAGCTGGAGAAGGCGAAGGTGGAGTTGGATAAGGCGAGGGCGGCGTTGAAGAAGAATTAGCGAATTAGCGAATGAGATAATGAGGAGGGCGAAGTACTCAGGAACTCAGGGACCCAGGAGCTAAGGGACTCAACGATCAAACCTCCATAAAAAAGCAAAAAGGCTGCCATGAGAGCAGCCTTTTTTCGTAGTCCGGACCGTCGTGTTGCTGGCCGGTTTCCGCTTGTTTAAGCGCCGGCGTTCGGTGTTTGGGTGTGCACGAACGGGCGGAAAGTGCACACACCGTTTACAGCCTCCTCGACGAACTGACGGCCCGTCATCTTCGTACCGGACTACGGTGGTGTAGACGTAATGATAGGAACGTGAGTGCAAGGTAGCACGGTGTGCGGCGCGTTCGCTTACATTTTACAGCCCCCGTTTTATAGGATATTCGCCCCAGCCGTAATTAGACGAGGGCCGAGGGCATGACCCACTTCGGCGTAGCCAAAAAAAAGGCGCGGCCTGGGCAGTTGGTTTCCAATGACCTAGACGTTGCCGTTCATTTATTTGAAAAAATGATTTGCATCGGTCAAGGATTTGCGTATATTTGCACCCGCAACAAGGCCTCGTGGCGCAACTGAATAGCGCATCTGATTACGGCTCAGAAGGTTACAGGTTTGAATCCTGTCGAGGTCACGGAATCCCCACTTTTTGAGAGTGGGGATTTTTTTTTGAGGGAGGAGCAAGGAGCAACAAGGAGCAAGGAGCGAGAAAAAAGAGGAGAGAAGAAAGTAGAAAGAGGTTGGACGTGGATTCTGAACCATAAACTATGACGATGAAAAATGTTATAATTATCCTATGCCTATCAGCCATTTTTTCTTGTAAGAAAAAGGAACGCAGGCAATATCGTCCTGCCAGGGAATGGACACCGATTTCTTTCATTGAAGCAGCAAAGCACAATGACGATTATAAAGGTGTAGACTGGTTTTTCGTTGCGGATGATTTTCCTAAAGATTGGGTAAAAAAAGAGGACATCAAAAGACTAATCGTGCTGTTAGATTCTAAAGAAAAATGCGATTGCTACGTAAGTCCTTTGTCATCCTATTTACCAAAAGATAGTGCGGACGTGGGTGGCTATGCCGCTGCGTTTATCAAATCCTACATAGACAAGAAACCGATAGACTTCAGTTTATACAGTTGTCCAAAAGTCAATAAGGAAGATTCCGAAAGAATTAAAAAGTGGTGGAAAGAAAATGAATGACAAGTTTCGCCTGCTCCAAACGGCGACGAGGCGCTAATTGTGGGTTAAAGGGGGGGCGGACTGCTTCGGTTACGACCTCGCAGTGACGGTAGTTCGTTGGTTGGGATTGGCTTGTAGCGTGGACTGCTTCGGTCTACCGCCTCGCAGTGACGGTAAGTCGTTGAATAGAATGGGCTCGTGACGAGTTGTGTGTGGTCGAAATGTCGTCACTGCGAGGCCGGGGGCCGAAGCAAACCAATCACACCTCCAAAGTTGTTGAGCGTTTTACGGAAAAACCGTAATCCCATCCGGGCGACATCCCCTACCTTCGGAAAATGTACGTCTATATCCTTACAAACGAAAGAAAAACAGTGCTCTACACCGGCGTTACGTCTCAATTGTGCAAACGTATCGCGCAGCACAAAACCAAGTACTATCCCAACAGTTTCAGCGCACGATACGGCGTAGACAAGTTAGTTTGGTATGAATACTACCACAGTAAACTTGAAGCTATACGGATAGAGAAGTTGATTAAGGCCGGATCTCGGAAAGCAAAAATCAAGAGAATTAATGGGTTGAACCCACAGTGGCGGGATCTTTGGGATGACGTCAATGCAGCATTTGAACATGGAATTACAGGACCTGGATTGGCGAGGTTGAAGTGAGTAGGTACATGAGACGGACTGCTTCGGCCTATGGCCTCGCAGTGACGGCATTTCGTTGGTTGGGATTGGTTTGCGGCGTGGACTGCTTCGGCCTATGGCCTCGCAGTGACGGCATTTCGTTGGTTGGGATTGGTTTGTGGCGCAGACTTCTTCAACCTAAACTCTTTTCCCCAGTTGGCCATAGCCATCATAATTGGTGACAGCGTAAGTCCAAACTCGGTTAAGGTGTATTCTACCCTTGGGGGAATTTCCGCATAAATCTTCCGGCTTATGATCCCATCTTCTTCCAGTTCCCGAAGTTGTGACGTGAGCATCGATTGGGTGATCCCCGTTACACTTCGCTTCAATTCCCCAAACCGGGCAGGAGCCGTCTGATAGATGGCATTGATGAGTATCGGCTTCCATTTTCCACCCAAAACCCGCATCGTAGCCGCTATGGGACAAGATTCTTCGTCGAATATCCTTTTTGCGTTTATTGTATCTTGTTGATTATCAATATTAGTATTTTTTTTCATACTAAGTGGTGTTTATTGTCCTACTTGTGTAAAGTGATTTTACTATGAATATTTGCAGTACAAAAGTAAAACAAAGTACTCAAAACTGTAAACAATAAAAGATGGAACGATTTATGTTTTTATTCAGGGGCGGCGACACGCACGTCCACACAGCGAAAGATTCGGAGGAAGTGAAGGCCTACATCCAATCATGGATGACCTGGATGCAGGATCTTGGTGAGAAAGGCATCCTCGCCGGTGGAGAACCGCTTCAAACCACCGGTAAACAGGTAAACGGCAAAGATAAAGTCGTGACGGACGGTCCGTTCGTGGAAGCTCAGGAAATGGTCGGGGGCTACCTCGTCATCAACGCGCACGATATCGACGAGGCGGTAGCGATTGCAAAGGGGTGTCCGATTTTTAATGAGGACGGGAAAGTGGAAGTTCGCCCACTTCAGAAACTGGCGAGTTAAGTTCGACGCATTCTGACTTCAACCCGCAATTAAACGGCGCAGCTACAAGTGTGCCAAATCCGAAACAAAAGACAATAACAATCAAACTTTACGAACATGGTAACGACTCTCAACTGGTTTGAAATCCCGGCAACGGATTTCGAACGCGCAAAAGCATTTTATGCTACGGTGCTGGATGCCGAACTTTATGACGACCCTAACAGGCACTATGCCTATTTGCCGTCTGATCCAGAAAAAGGCGGATTTGGCGGCGCCATTGGTTTTGGCGAAAACTTTGTTCCGGCCACGACCGGCATCACTATTTACCTGGATGGCGGAAATGACCTTTCCATTCCGTTAGGCAGGGTCGAACGTGCCGGTGGAACCGTTATTCTGCCGAAAACGGCAATTGGCGGCAACGGCTTTATTGCCCTTTTTATCGACAGCGAAGGAAACAAAGTGGGATTCCATTCAATGGGATAAAACGGAGGCTTCGGCAACGATTGAACTAGCTGGTAGAAATGTCTTTGATGTTTCTACCGGCTTTTTTTGTGAGGGGAGAGGGGAGAGAAGAGAGGAGAGAGGAGAGAAGAAAGAGGAAATCGCGTCTTTCCAACGGGAAGTGCCTTTTTCCTGGCTACGCGAGAAACTTCTCCCGGGCTTTACCCCCCTTGGCTTGGCATTACGATCGATCAATCGTCGCTTGTGGAAAAAGGTTTTAAAAATTCAGTGGACAACCGCAGGAAGTGAGCCGTGTTTCAGAATAAAGTTGTACTTTCGACTTATCGCAGAAAGTTAGAAGTGAGGTTCAAACTTCCATTTTCTTATTACTTTGTTCTTAGCCGAGAATACTCATTTCCAAACCGCAACGAACTTCGCGTCACCCGCGAAACGCAGTCTCAAAACAAACGACGTGAAAAAGATACTTTTAATCATCAGTTTTTTTGTTTTTACTTCCGGATTTTGCCAAGCTAACCCCTTCACCAAATTAAAATTTGATAAAGTAATCGCTTACGATTTTTCGGGCGGGAAAGGATCTGACCTTTCTATTGTTACTCCAGCAGGTAGACTAAGTGAGTCCGTTTCGAAACAAAAAGAACTTCCGAATAGTTTGGCGAACGAACTTAGCGTACAACTTGGTTCAAAATCGTCCTATGGAAAAGGAACGGCATCTTGCTTTGAACCCCACTTAGGGTTTGTCTATTATTATAAAGGCAAAATAGTCGCGCACGTAACTGTTTGCCTGGATTGTAATCGTCTTCGATCTAGCATTGACATTCCAGCTCAAAAACAGGGTGAAACTGAATCAGAGGGATACGTATATTACGTACTTGACGGCATGAGTGATTCCTTCCGGTCATTCCTAAATGCAATTGTAAAAAAGTATCAATTCTCTCACGCAATAAAATAATGCCCCATCTGTCGTTCGATACGTAACTAAACGAACCTTCCTAACTTCCTAATAGATACCAGTAGAGGAACCCTTTATAGCTATACAAATGTTATTCTTGCTCCTAAAGTTGGAGTTCTTCCCAGGTCAGAGACATCCATACATGAAAGGGTTTTTATGATGAAGGTCGCGCAGAGGAACGTCCAACCCTATTCCTCCAAACGGATCTCACCACGTCCCTCCACCTGTCTGACCACGTTTTAGATGTCTGGGGCGCCGGTATAGCGTCACATCGCAGCAACTGGCGGAGGCGCTGTTTTTGGTGGGAATGAAGGGTGCGGAGAAGGAGGTATTGGAGAATACGGATATTTTGGACGTGCTCAAAGCATGAAGGGAACGCCTTTAACCGGACCCAGGTTCCGTGTGTGTTTTTTGCGTTAGCGGGCGGCAGCGGTATCCCCGTCCCGACGGAGGAGGGCGGGATAAAGCAGAGCACGCGACGGCGCCTTGTCAGTTGGCAGCGGGCAGTAGCAGTAGGCAGTGGGCGCCGGAACGCCCAAATCAATCGACTTTATCGAAACGACTTTATAAATACCGGGAAGGCGTCCGTCACTAAAAAAAAAATATCGCATTCGGGGGATTAGGTAGCGATCATATCCTCGTTCGCATACACCACATTGGCCAATGCCACACTATTATGCGCCACTCCCCACTCGTATATCTGTTGCAGGATGGGTATAAACGATGCGCCCAATTCCGACAAGGAATATTCGGTGCGTGGCGGAATTTCTCTGTAATCTTTTTTGATAACCCATCCCTCCCTGACCAGGGCACCCAACTGTTGCGTCAGCATTTTCTCTGAAATATCCGGAACGGCGCGGTGCAGTTCCTTATAACGCATGGGTTTGTCTTTCATGCTCCAGAGGAGGTGCAGCTTCCAACGACCTCCCACCATTTTTAGGGTTGCCATAATCGGACAATTGATCGTGATCGATTGTTCATTGAGGAAATTGGAGGAGGTCTTCTTTCGCATTTTACACGCACTTTATTGTAGGTACCCTATCTTTTGTATGCAAAGATAGGAATCCGCAATTTTGTCCCTACATAATGACAAAATTTATTGGAAAATGAAAATGACCCAAAAGAAAATGGTGGTGATCGGAGGCAGCTCCGGTATTGGAAAAAGCGTGGCTGCGCTTGCGTTTGAATCCGGAAACGACGTCATCCTCACCAGCCGTGATGCCCATAAGGCCGAACGGGTGGCGCAGGAAATAGGACCCGGCGTCAAGGGGTGGGCGTTGGATGTCGATAACGAGGATGACGTAAATGCGTTCTTCCAACAACTCGATGCGATCGATCATGTGTACGTGGCAGCGGGCACGACCGGATTGGGCGCACTGACCGAAGGTGCCCTTGAGGACCATCTTCTGCGTTTTCATACCCGCTTTACCGGAAGTCTGCGGGTGGTGCGCGCGGCCCTCGCGAAGATGAACCCTGGTGGTTCGTTTGTGTTTACGGGCGGTATCTCGACCGATCGTCCTATCGCAGGGGCGTGGGTATCGGGTTTGGGTACGGCGTCGGCGGAACAGTTGGCAAAGGTGTTGGTGCCCGAATTTCCGCACCTCCGTTTCAATGCCATTTCGCCCGGGTATACCGATACGCCTATGTGGGATGCGGTATTGGGCGACAACAAGACGGCGGTTTTAACCGAGGTCGCTTCTAAAATCCCGACGGGAAAAATTGCCACGTCGGAAGAAGTGGCGTCGGCGGTTTTGTTCCTGATGTCAAACCCTTCGGTGAATGGTGAAGTCCTTCATATCGATGGCGGCGCCCGATTTGTATAATCTTTAAATTAAATAACACTATGAGTACAGCAGACATTACGGCGTCGGTCGACGAATTGATCGCCCTGGCACTGGAAGGCAATTGGGAACAGGCCTTCGAAAAATTCTACGACCCGCAAATCGAAAAAACCGACCTCGACGGAGTTCCGGTAAAAGGCTGGCACGAAAATGTAGCCAATGGCCGGGCGTTTACGGCCAAAATCTCGAACTTGCGCGATTTTTCCTACGTGGGCCGGGTGGTGAAAGACAACCGGAGTTTCGTGGTATGGTCGTTTGATTTCGACGTAGACGGGAATCCGTTTAAGGTAGTCGAAGTGGCGATCCAGGATTGGGAGGATGGGAAAATTGTACGGGAGCGGTTTTTTGAGTAGATAGTAGATAGTAGTCAGTAGTTGGTAGTTGGTAGTTGGTAGTTGGACGGTTAGGGACTCAGGTGCAGAAGCTGGCAGTAGGCAGTCGCAGTAGGCAGTAGCCAGTGGGTGCCGGAGCGCCCGTATCTCTCTTTTGGACTCTACGTTGCTACGCGCGGCCCGGTTGTTTGGTTTAGGTTTCGTTTCAAGTCGTTTTTAAGGAGTGTCGACAATCATCTGATTATTTGCAGGTACATCTTCTGGGCTGGGAGCCTAAAACGTACCATGTTGTAAGTTATAAGGTTATGTCATTAATTACGGCACGAAGTTGCGGCGGCGGGGTGGCGCAGAGAAAGAACGATTCCGGCAGGTGATGGATCATTTTTCTGGGACGTCCATTTGGAAAGGCAGCCCTCTTTATTGAAGACAACTTCAGGGAGCTTCTGATGTTCAGTTGCACAAAAAAAAGCCTCAAGACGGCGCTTAAGGCTTTATAAGTCTGAATTTCAAGGTCACGTTAACTTAGCTAACTCCCGGCGATCGATCGATCGATGCATTACCGATGTCGGTGAGTTCCAGGTAACTGCCGGGTAATATCCGTACGGCGTCGCCCGACGCAACGGAAAATTGTATAAGCGGCTTAAAGATGCCGTCTTTGTTGGTTCGTAATACGCCGTCTATTTCCAGTATCACAAACGGATCTGTTAGCGTGGACGAAACTGCGGCGGTTGTTACCCCGTTTAGTAAGCGTACCGCGTTGGGGGTACCTACGTTTGAAGCGGAAGATGCCCTGCTAAGCCTGATGGTATAGGTAAACGAACCCATAAGATCGGTTGTTACACTCCAACCCAGTCGAAGCTGCCGGCTATTGGCTCCGGATAAAACCAGATACTTACCTTTCACCGTATAGGTCCTTGACTGGCCTACGGCAAACTCGTCCATTGGGGAATCGAAAACCGGTTGAAGCGTCGTATCTGGGCTAGGCAAGAGGAATTCATCTTTTACGAACGTAAAGAGTTTCGCTTGTCCGGGTATGATCGTTACGTTCCCCGTTCCTGCCATCACATTTCCATTGATGGTTTTTACTGACTTGACGGGAGCGTGCTGGAGTACGCCTTCTTTCAGGCCCGCTGGATTCACATACTTCTGTACCGATAGGGCATTTTGTATTTCAGTGCTATCGGCCATACTTTCTTCCAGATGCGACACACTGTCTATCAGGTCCGCAAATTGCGCCTGCGTTGGTTTTGAACCAGTAAGAAAAAAACTTTTTAAAACACTTCGTAATGACATATTTCTTTGATTATAGTTATTGATTTATCTGATTTTAAAAGTGGGTCCAATAATCATGTCGCCAACTCCGAGGTCAATGTTATCCAAGCCCGGAACCGATATTGTAAGTACCTTTTCATCTTTGCTCCACACGCCCGAAAGATTTTCACATATCACTTTGAAGTGATGGAATAAGGGTGTTCCAGCATCTGTCATGACTTGTAAAGTGTCCACGCTTAAACTAGTGTCCGAAAGAGGAAGGACAATCGTTGGATTTCCGGTAGATTCAATCAATCCAATTTCCAACCAGTTACCCTGGACGCCTCTCTTGAAAACATGGTATCTGCCTTTGGTCTGCAAGATATCATTCCATTTAAGTGCGACTTGAGATATGAAAAAGCCCGAAAGCTCTCCACTTGTATACAACAGTTCCGGTGAATAGGGGAGGGAATTGTCCCTAAGATAAATAGCCAGTGGTTTAGACGGTGGTGAAGGAGCCACGTCCACTACAGTTTCAAGAGCGATACCGGTACTATCAAAGTCTGCGTATTCAATACACCTTTGAGCGGTAAAACGATAATATAGATTCTGTTCAAAGGGTGTAGACGCATAATCGACGAATTCGTCTTTTATGGACCAAAATGCATCTGAAGTCGACATTTCTCCGATATCGACGACTTTGACAAGGGCCATATTTCGCACAGATTCAAGTTTAGCGGGATCCGAGGTTCGGTACATATTGATTTTGGCAATATGTTGCTCAGGTCTGTAGGTATTAATTTCAAAGATTATCGCGGGCGGCCTTCCCAGTATCATGTCGCCATTATCGGTAATCGCCCTAACTACTTCTGGTGCAGGGGGCGGATTGCTATTGACCATTTTAACGGGCCCCACTACGCGGCTCAATTGCCCCATTTGAAGTTTACTCCCCATTTCCCGGACCGCATAGAAATACAGGTTTTTTGACGTCCCATCAAGCGTAAAGTCCGTAAAGGACACCTCTTGATCACCCACTAATTTGGCCATAGGAGCCATGCGAAAGTCAGCATGGTCTGGCTTTAGTAAATTCCCGTTCCGATCCCTTAAATTTTGTTTGTCAGGTGTCGGTTCGAAGGGCGAAGCCTTTACATATTTATACAACACTGGGAATTCCGTAAGCGGCGTAAAGGTTGACTCCAACACATCAGCAATAAAATGCCTAGCGGTCAAATTAGCAGACACGCCCTGAGTCGTAGCGATTATGACATGGTCCAAAGAATTTATGGTAGTTATTTCTATTGCATCTTCCGAAGCGCCATTCTGTTGGTTATGCCAACGGATAAATTCGTTTATGCCTGCGATCAATCTGGCGTTGTCTGGCATCGGCAGCGCATACTCATTGAAATACGAAAATGAACTAATGTTCTCACTGGGATAAAGCAATTCGAGCCACCTGTTACCTGAAACATATATTTCGTCATTTCCGCCCCGGATATCTAATTCCCCTCTAATTTGTCGAACGGTTTCCGCTTTATACAGTGCTTGCAGAAACATTTCCTCTGTACTCCGGTAAAAGAGAATTCCGTATGGAATGTGGTTAAAGGTCGTCTTAAAAGTATAAGTGGACTTACCGAAAAAATCCGGCCTTGTAGCATAAGCAATTCCATCTGGTGGCAACGGTTGAGCAGGCGTAATGATTCTTTGACCGTAGAGAAGGGCAGGAGCACTGAACTTTGAAAAATAGCCTCCAGTCACATAATCGTTAGTGTCGTGAGACCTTAAAGCAAGTATTGTATACCGATCATTTTCGTCGGGCAATGGCATTGTGCCCGTAGAATTGAGGCCTGAGGCCTCGTCTGCAAATAAGTAAACTCGGTAACCAGGATAAAAGTTGACTTCCTGAGGGGTCGAGAGTACTTCACTATATGAGTTGTCATCCGAAAACTCGGGATCACTGAAGTACAGAACAAAATCCGCCTGGGTCGTATCGTACAAAAGTACCGGAAATATCTTTCTTTCATCTTTGGGCTCCTGATCTGCCTTGCGTGCCCGAATTATACCTTTGAAATAGGTTACATTATTCGAGGTCTGAGGCGGGTCTGGTAGTTGGAACCCTGGAAAGACGGCTTTATATTTTCCAAGGAATTGTGTTACCGTCACTTGGTTACCGTCACTATCCAATATTGGGTTTTCATTACTGTCAAATTGTGGGACATTTTCATAGACTTTGCTAATGACGGCGGTATTCCAGAAACCTCTCGATTTTTGCACGAATCGTTCAACATTACCGTCATAAGAATTAGTACCATAAACAACCTCTTTATGTAAGGTCCACGAAGGATGGCCAACCGTTACTTTAAGCGGATAAGGTGTGTAAACCGTTCCCCAGGATGTAAGATTTTGCATGTTTTCAACCATGCTAAACAGCCCATCGTTAGAGATTTGGGGAGCTACGTACATCACTTGGTCAGAATACGATCCATCTTCTGCAATAGTGCTGTCTGTAACGGGTCGGTTATATACGGAGATCATGGGGTATTCGTCTATCAATGTTATTGCCTTAATGATAAATTGTTCTTGACCAATGTTTAGAATACCCCCTATGAAGTTCGGAATCTTCTCTTCCGTGATTTCGGGGTAAAAGTACTGGTTGAGTGAACCTATGAAATACGGAGAGGTCTGTAAATTCGTTACTCCATTTCCCGGCTGTGTCGCTGCCAATTGAATTTTCCCCGTTATTACTTCCGGAATACGGTTTCGAAATGCGATCTCGATATCGTCCGCAAAGAGATCCATATTGTCCGGAAAGATATCATTAGACATAGTCAAAATCTGGGTATCGCTAAAGTCTGCGTATGCATCAGGAACCTTGTAGGTATATCCTTCCTGCGCAAAGTGATATTCGTAGAGTAAACGCACGAGCGTAAGGTCCGTTGCCGACTCCGACAGCGTGTGTAACATGGACTGCTCCACTGTTGATGTCAGTAAGGGAGGATTCTCATACTGTATGATCATCGCTGAGATATCCGAAGGAGAACGCAATAAATTAGAGGGAATAAGTTCCGAGTAAATTGAAAAGGGTTCTGCGGAGCTGATTTGCGACCTACAAAACAGATTAATACCGTAAGTATTATAATAGCAATTTCCCGATATCCTTTGTTCGTGTACATAAAGAGTTGGGTCTGTGGGATCCAGGAATAATGGGATTGTCTCGGGATAAGCATCCACGCCTACCTCGGGAGCCGACATGTAGTAGTCATCGTGTGAGAGTTCAGGTCGGATCCATGGGTATTCGGGGCCCGACAGATTGTGTTTTAACCCTCCGAAAACGGGCAGGGTGAAGTCGGCCCTCGAAAACTCCTGCCAAGTTTGATAGAAAGTAGGATTTATGATATCCTGCCAAAGGTCTTTCCTGAAAACGGTAAGGTAGCGCGTTCTTCCGTCAAAAGTGTATCCTTCTCCGTTCGTGGTTTCCAGATCTAACTGGAAGTTGGCATCGTATAGCCCCGGTAGTATTGAATCGATTTCAATCGGGAGACATTTTCTTTCGAAGTTAGGATTCGTTGGCAGACTCATGGCAATCAACTGCGTAGGGTTCATCATATTGGGATTTCCCACATCTTTTAATGTGTTGTACACAGCCACATAGACATATGTGTCATCAGCCACATTACCATACAAATCGAGTGTTCCCATTCCCATCATTCGTGCAAGATGAAAGTCCGTCGTGACAACATTAAGGAGATTGAGGGTAGACACCATGTCTCCAATGTCACCAGTTTCCGATGCATCGCCAGTCGGCTGCTGCGGGAACATTTGCATGGCAAGGGGGTTGTCTTCACTTTCGCTTAAAGTCAGATAGTTGGCGACAGCCTGTTTGAGATTCTGCGCTCCATCAGGGTCCTCGCCATACCACCTTTGGATATAGTTTTCCAAATTAACTTTGTCACTACCATTGAAATGGGGCCATTTGCCATGCACAATGCCCTCGACTGGTTCAAGGGAGGTTAGCACTACTTCGTCATCCAGTGAAAGAGCGAAGTCTCCTAAAAACTCAAGTGTGTCCGATTGAACGGAGGTAATTAGGAAATCATGATAAAGGTCAAAAAAGAGTGTATCCAAAACCCCCTCGGACATGATATAGCGGAATGTATGCCCGTTAACGCAGTAATATGTTAGATCGGGGTTGTCTTGCAGATTGATAGTTCGTCGCACGGATAGTTTCATTGTCGTCGAGTACGTATCGTCAACAGATAGTATTTCGCTTTGTATTATCGTGGATGAACTGAAATTCTCAGGCGATATCGTTACTGAAAAGAACGAATCCGACATACATGACACTTCAATTAGATTATTTTTATAGTTTACGAAAAAGCCTATTGTGTCGTCCATTGGATTGACAGACGAAAGTACTTCCGTATACTTAACCAGGTTACGAAACTTCACGTGAAATACCTTACTTCCAAAATTATAAACCCAAGTTCCCGCTGCATGGTTTACTGCAGAAGGGGGGTCAGATAGTTTTAAACTGAAAGGTGTTGAGGGATAAGGTATCCGGAATAACTGGACAAAGTCGTCCGGCTTATTATAGTGAAAAGTATTTGCGGAAGCATTGCCTTTAGGCAAATGATAGTCCTTTAGTGTGCCGTTAAACGCCCACCTCACGTGATTGCCTATTGCACTTCCATCTGTGCCTGTCGATCCCACAGCTTCCAATAGGAAACTGGGCGATTGAAGTTTGGTGTTCCTCTCGTCGAGGTCAATGGTAACCGTTCGTGGTTCACAAAGTAATTTTATTAAAATTTCGATTGTGTTTTCGCGGTTACTGGTAGCCTTAGTTGACACGGAGTCAGTTACAGAAGAAAGCCCGTATATACCGGCGAAAAACGTGCGGTATGATTTTAGTTGCGATTCTTCCTCAACGGTCATGCAGGTTTGAAAATTTCCGTTTGTAATTACACAAACATTCTCCATGGGGGCTATCGCATAAACCATGGCGTTTAGAAAAAACAGGTCTGAGAACGGCAGAGGCGTCCCATTCCCTACTGACTTTCCCCAAATCAGCTCCATTTGCCCCGCTGAGTTATATCTGGCTTTGTGAACTATTGATGTTTCTGCCGTCTTTATGGCAAGATATAACACATCTCGTTTACTGCAAATGGCAGTTTTGCCTTTCAACTCAGTTACGCTAAAATAGCAACACAGTGCCGAATCAATATAAACGATTCCAGATTTGTCATCAAATTCTCCCGAAGCGATCCAGTTCAACTCGTTGGCGTTTTCCGTT
Organism: Flavobacteriaceae bacterium; assembly: GCA_027490305.1. Classification (GTDB taxonomy): domain Bacteria; phylum Bacteroidota; class Bacteroidia; order Flavobacteriales; family Flavobacteriaceae; genus Flavobacterium. Next base: position 6,727 of record JAIXYI010000067.1, on the reverse strand, counting down.
TCGATGGACACAAAGTCATCTAATCGGTTGACTAAACTTTTTTGACCGAACGAGAACACACGAGATATTACCTGTTCGTGCGTCAGGCATACGAAAACATAGTCACTATTGCCAGGGATACGGATGAGGGTTGTGAATCCGCTGGTATAGTGTCGGCTCCGGATTATTTCTACATTTTTATATGGTGAAAAAACCAGTGACGAAACAACTGTACCATCGCTATGTATTTTCAGCGTGCGCAGGTAATAAGGCTCGTCTGTTTTGGCCGCCACGCAGACGACGTGAAATTTATTTGGGTCGTTGGAATTACTTATCGATGTTTTCCCCAAAAACAGTAGCTCGTCAATAACCCGTGACCACTGTAGATTACCTTCTGAGTCGACTTTAATCAATCCGAATTTGTTTCCACCCCGGACGGTGATAACGTAGTTGTAGTCAAGGTTTTCGCCAACGCGTATAACACCATCTAAGTGTTTTTGCTCAGAAGGGACTTGAATTTCATAGCTTTTACTCCAAATCACATGGCCTTTTGAATCGGCTTTTACGATCGCAAACTTATTACCGGCTAATCCTATACTATAAAGAAATGATTGGCTGCCTTCCATAAAGGCATGGGAGCTATGAAGGTTGAATTGCTCTTCAAAAAATTTACTGATCAGCATATTCTAAACATTGAGGGTGATAAAAGGATAATTGTTATTGGCGAGGTAGTGATCTTTATACGTGCCCCCGAATAAATTGGCGTCCCATTCATAGTAACGGAATTTCAGTTTGAAATTTTCTGGCCAACTGACATTACACGTAACAAACGCCTGCGAACCATCTTTCGAAAGTAGCACGTTTGAGGGTACTACTTGATCGGACGTCGTAGTAAGAAACATTGATAACTTTGCCAGATTTGCAGGAATTCGGGGTTCATTAAATGGTTCGGGGGATCTGACTAATAGCGCAAAAACGCTATTATCCGCTGTCCTGACAACGTTTATCTCGGTACGACTTGCGGGATCAAGCACGGGGAGTTTTAGTAACCCTTCGTATACACAGTCGAATGGATGTTGGAAAATCTTTGACAAATTATCGTCAAAATCGCCGCCAATCACCGAAGTTGCCTTTACCAGCGAATCTGAATTCGCATTTGTCACGACTTCAAAGCGGGCCTCGCCAGCTTCTTCCGACGTAAAACTGGCAATCTGCTTCCCAAAATGTGCGTATCTCGATGTTTGAAATACAAATCGGTGTACTTCTTTGACGGTACTTTCGGATTGCACGTTATTCGGAGAGACAGCGTTGCGGATGATAGCCGTATAAAGTTTCTGCGGCTTGAGATCTTTAAAATGCGTAGTGATTATCGGACTGTTCGGGCGAATAAGGCCGTAGTCACCCAGGACGCATTGGATGTCACTTCCAGGCATACTATTCATTGCATTCTGCATGTAGCTGAAAGCCAGTGGGGTATGGGGCATGCCGTCATTCACCCAATCAAAACTATCAGGCACGGGCGTATTTTCTATGTTGACAGGCAGTGGATAAGGCATTTCAGCCTCATTTACCGGATCAACTATAAGAATATCAAGATCGCCGAAAATGGCCTGTAAGTTACCATTATACGAATTCCAACTTTTAAAGAGGTTATATACGAACGGCCGCAGGAAAACAACTTGCATCATAAACTTCTCGGCGCCGGTAAAAACGGGCTTACTCATGATGATATTACCCTGCATATCGGGATACGAACGCTTGAAATCAATATACGACTTCAGATTAGTCAATGGAAACTTGTCCGGAAAAGTACCGCCGTAATTGGCTCCTGGGTAGCTGTGGAAATGCCCGACCGGTCCCCCCGTCCTGAATGCAAACTTGTAAGTAAAGATTCGTGGGTCAGTGTCATCTACCGTGTCCGATAGTTTAAGTTCAAGGCAATAGGCGGAATATGGCCTCCATATAGGTTGCGGGTTGCGGGATATCGCCTGTTGCATTAGAACGACTTCCTCTTGGACGGCATCGGCCGATGGTATGGTCTGCGCAAATTCGTAATGTGAAAATGTCTCCCACACAATCTCGTGCAATGACGTGTAGTTGAGTACATTACACTCACAATTACCGAGCAATAGAAGTTGTTCAAGTATAAAATCGGCAAAATCCTTGACTAAATTATGATTATATGTCTGTATCTCGTACGGATCATTATTCGATATTGAGGCCTGCAATTGGTACCACCATTTTTCAAATTCCCGGATAAGCGGCAATATGTAGGGGTCGCCGCCCATTAGATTCTTCAATAAATCGGTAAAAGTGGCAATTGCATTTTCTGCAAAATTAGGAGCGCTAACATAACCATCGCCAAACGGGTAAATAGCCATCAACTGCTGATAGGCATTACAGTAAAAACTGTCGCCAATACCGCAAGTTCCCTGAAGTGATTCAGTGACCGCAACTACGAGTAGGTCCGACAGTTGTTGTCCCAGGTAGCTATAGAGAAGAAGGTCGGTAAGGGTTCCGTCTTCGCTTCGCAATGAGTCCATTTGAGCAAGGAGCGCATCAATCGCATCACTCTGCGGCAGAATCGGTTCTATAATGATTCGCGTGAACGGAACGTCGTCGCTAACGAATTCGACTCCGGAACCTAACTCTTCAGCCGTGTATACTTGGTTATAGATTTCCTGGAATAGCCCAATCGAAGGTCCGTCCTCATATCCGACAGTTGCATACCGTAAATAGCGAACCCTTACCGAGGCTACCAGCGTCGTAAGTTTCAGGTACGTTTTGTGAACGTCTTCGGGAAAAGTCGCCACCAAAGTGTTTACACTGTTGAAGCTTAATGAACGGTTCAAGTTCCAGCTATTAGGGGTTTCTGTTACCTGGAACGACGTCACCGGAATGCCCTCGATGGAAATCGGACTTTCATCGAACCACCGGCCCAGCCCAAAGTAAACGCCATTAACAAATGCTCCTCCTTGTTCATTATTATCACCAATTATTACTTCCTCGCTTTGCCAACCGAGTGGCTTGTTGAGGAAGTTACAAATCAATTCCTCAACACTTTCACTGTGGCAGAACATAGTGGCTGCGGTCATTCCGTACTGCTCTGGAATGACTGATCCCGGCGTGCCGCTATCGAGATAGGATAGGGGATTGTTAGCCAAAATCCTTATTGCATTATACTGGTTCCCGGATCGCTGCCAATACCCAATTTTAAAATTTGAGACGTCATCGTATTCGTCAGGATCAACAAGCGCCTTGTATGGATGATAGTCTACCCACCCGTTCGCTTTTTTAATTTTTAGGCCAATGCTTACAATAGAATACTTATGCTTTACCTGGCGAAGTGTATGTCCTCCTTTAACCGTCTTTTTTGGTGGAATGAGGTCTGTAAACAGTTCCGCCCCGGTGGTATATCCCCCAATTTTACTAACAGCCGTGGGCACTAAGCCCTTTATCGCTTTAACATCTATATAGGTATCCAATGGAAGTACCTTTGTTATGGCTGCATCGGTTGGATCCGGAACGGCGGTATCCAACGCCGCCCCTATAAAGTCGAGTGCAAAACTCTCGTTCGTCAACATGTGGGTACCCTTTACAAAATCCTTTATCAAAGCGGGTTGTAAAGGAATAGCAGGAATCGGAGTGCGGTCAACCTGCTTATTGAGTTCCCATTTAATTTTCACTTTCACAGTGGCGCTGATAGAACCGAAACCGATACTGACATGAACTCTAAAACGTACTTCTGCCGCTATTTTAGCGGGTTTCATAACCTCGGCAGACAACATCGCGTTTATCGTGAACTTGAATTTCACAATAAATTTAAAGTAAATCATTCCGCCAAATTTGATGTATCCCCCCAATTGCGGACGCTCAAAACTAATAAAAGCGCCAACCTCAGCGTACGCCTCTATCCTGACCGTAATGCCAAATTTCTTCTTGATTTTGTAGTCGGTTCGGGCTCCTAATTCAATACCGCGTGCCGAGAACATGACGTAACTAAGCGTACGCAGTTTAATCAAGTCTTTGAAGAGTACTGAACTGTTGGGTTTTTCTTTGGTGCCGATATTGACAAACCAGTCAGAAGGATTGTGTTTGTAAAATGCAGCTCGCATTTCCGCGTGAACCTCTATAATCTTGCCGCTCGAACGAGGCAGTTTATAATTTGCGCCCGCACCGATTTCGATCGATGTGCTACTCCAGAACATGAAGGCATAAAAGGGAGGTTCGCTGGTGTCAGTGAGCCCGGGCTTGGTCTCCAGTATCGTTGCCCTTCCCTCGATTGCGAAAAGGTCCGGTAATTGAAGAAACAGCATCGCGCGAACCGAGAACAGGAACCCATTGTCGAAGCTGGAACCCAGCACGATCCCTGCGCCGAATGTAAACTGACTGCTGTATCCCGACGTTTGTTCAGGGCTGCTCATTTTACGCACCGAAATACCAAACGGTGGTGCCTTATAATAGTCGTACCAACTCGCCGTTTCCGGTAATCCTGCCGCTTTTTTCTCAACGATGTATCGATGGCCGATAAGGCCCCGGAAACCATAGATCGACACGGAACCAAGGGGTATGGGCTTCGGCAGGTTTACGCTCGCATCAATTACAAAAGCGGGATATTTAGGGATCAGGCGCATCTCCGCATTTCCGGCAAGTTCCGTCTTTGTGGATTTAAAGCCGACTGTTCCAGCATATTCCTGTGATACTCCCGGTTCAGGGATAGTCAACATTCCATTTATGATTACGGCAGGAGAATCATTGGGGACGACTATGTCAATTTTAATGGTCTCAATATGTAAAAAGCCGCTTCCCCCATCGTCATGTGCAGGATAGTAATATTTGACCCCTTCGCCTCGGACATCAATACCAAAAGGTTCAACGCTAATGCCCCCGTCGAAGCCGATGTAATTATAGGTGCGCTCCTGGTCATTATCTTTTCTCTGTAGACGACCAAAATGCAGTCCGGTCACACTCATATCTACCGGACCCAGCGGAAGCGACAGATTAATTGGCAGGAAAGCATTACCTCCCACGATCTCGAACGTGCCGTCAGCATAGAAACGAATTCTCGGTATACTGATCTTCTTTCCGTGGGTTATCGTGTGGATAATGCCCTGTGGGAACTCAAGGTCAACGCTGGCACCTATGAAAAAGACCCCATCCTCCTCACCCAGTTCCAATGAGGTGAACCTGAAATTGACGTAGTCTTTGAATTTTGCCACCAATCCGGTCTCTGAGAGGGCGGTTAGGGCAAAATCACCGTCTTGTTTCAAGTCGCCTGTAATCTTAATTTCGAAGTCAGTTCCGTCGTCGTTCTTAAGTTTTTTTAACTTAAGTACGCCTTCGATACTTGAGTGTACAACGGAATCCTGTTTCAACTGGAGATCAAACTTTTTGAATCCTACTGAAAAACCATCGACACCGCCCATTTTAAACCACAGGGTGTCATCACCGCCTGTCGTTTCCAAGGCTAGCGTACCTGTAACTCCTCCTGTTCCGACAAGCAGATCGCGCCCGACTATGGAAAGCGTTTGTCCGTCGTCTTGTTTGAACCATTTTTTAGGCAGTGTAATTGATGCCTGACGTGCATAAAACCCCCTAAAATCATTGCTCCTGCCGTCCGCATCCGCCTCGGGAATGTTGCGGTTTTTCTGAAGGTCAACCTTCAGGCCAGAAAACTCAGCGATGAGACCGGTGTTTCCGATTTCCGAACGGGTGAGATTAAAGACATCCTCTTTGTAGAACGAGAAACCATATTTCGCCGAATATGCCAAACTTCCAACTTCCCAGCTCAGTATGCTGAATTCGGTTTCGGGCAATGGTGTGCCGTTTTCGTCAACCGGCTTCAGCCATTTCCTCGGGAATTGTAGGCCTACCGACAAATCGTCGATGGCAGCCTTAAAATCGAGTGTTATTGCCTCTTTGACGGTGTCCTCAATATTATCGATATACCGCGAAAAAAGCTTCTTCAGCCGGTCGGGCCCCTCATCCGGAATGCTTATCAGGCTTTGATAAACAAATTCAGCCAGGCTTATGTCAGCCGAACTGATTTGTCGTGAGAAATAATCAATGTGGTCGTCAACAGTTGCATCCGGGTTATTCAACTGCCCGAGGGCATTATCGTGTGCCTGATTGAACTGTGTTCTAAATTGTTGAATGCCATCAATGCCCGGAAAAAAGGCATGTATCACCTCCCTAAGAAAACGCTTATGGTTCCACCCCGAAAGTGCTATCACGATATCATAAAGCGAACGTATTGAATTGTCAAACGTGTCGATTCTAAAATCGCTGATATACTTTACGATGGGCCATGAATATTCCAATCTAACCGGCAATTCACTGGCGCCTGAAGCTGTGGGATTCAGGACAAGCCGAAGATCCTGCGCAATCGGAATATTGATTCCCAGACCATTATAGGATACAATCGTCATACTGTAAAACCCGGATGACCCGTCGGGCTTCTGGCTACAAATGAGGTTCTTGACAAAAACACTGTCAAGTAAGGTCGCCAAAACATCGCGTAACGACTCGCCCTCATTGGGAATTCTGTCAAGAGGCAACAGTTGGCCTAAACTCGGATGAAACTGTGTAGGCATATAAGTTAATTTTGGTAGTATTCAATTTTTCTTTTAGCCACAATGCTAGGCGTCCCGGTGTTGGTTCCGTCCAAAAACATCCGGCAGGTCACCCAGTTGCCGTGGCTGTCGTAATCATATTCGTAGAAACGGTCAGGTTTGTACATTTCTTCCGT
>JAIXYI010000076.1 GCA_027490305.1 Flavobacteriaceae bacterium | reverse complement strand
ATGAGTATGTTCAATAAACTGTGTCAATTTACTTTTTTAGTAATTTAACACAGATATGGAAAACGAGAAATTTGATTACGAAGCATTTAGTAAGCGTCTTATTGATGACATCCGCCACGGTAGGTCTTTGATTGGCAAAGATGGGATTTTTACGCCTTTGATTAAGCAGGTTCTGGAAGGCTCCTTGAGGGCTGAGCTTGATGAACATTTGGATCACACACGGGAGATATCAAAGAACCGGCGTAATGGTAAAACGTCCAAGACGGTAAAGAGCCAGTTAGGTTCCTTTGAGTTGGAGAATCCTCGTGATCGCAATGGCACCTTCGAGCCTCGGATCATCGGGAAGCGTCAGATCAAGCTTAGCCGAGACTTTGATGAGAAAATCATCAGTTTGTTTGGTCTTGGAATGAGTTATGCTGATATCCAGAAGCATTTTAAGGAGCTTTACGATTACGATGTCTCCGATGGTACCATCAGCGCTATCACCGACGGTCTTCTTCCTGAGATACGTGCATGGCAGGACCGTCCTTTAGAGACAGTTTATCCTGTTATCTGGATGGATGCTATGTATTATAAAGTCCGTGAAGATGGTAAAGTTATCTCCAAGGCGGTCTACTCAATCCTGGGTGTAAACATGGATGGCTGCAAGGAAGTATTGGGTGTTTATATCGGCAATGCTGAAAGTGCGTCTTTCTGGCGGCAGATACTAAACAACCTGCAACAGCGAGGAGTGAGTGATATCTTCATTGCCTGTATTGACAACCTTAAGGGCTTTGCCGATGCTATTGAGGACTTTTATCCCAAAACCCAGGTACAACTCTGTATCGTACACCAGATGCGCAACAGCGCCAAATACGTGTCCTACAAAGACCTTCGGGCGGTAATGAATGACCTGAAGCTGGTATACCGGGCTTTTGACCAGGCGCAAGGAGAACAGTACCTCTCAGCAGCTGAACAAAAATGGGCAAATAAGTACCCCGCAGTGTTCAAAAGCTGGCGGCAAAACTGGGAAAGACTCTCTACTATCTTCCAATACAGCGAGGAACTCAGACGTATCATTTACACGACCAATCCAATCGAAAGCTATCATCGAATGGTACGGAAAATCACCAAAACAAAAGGTTCATTTACTTCTGAAAACGCCATCCTAAAACACGTTTATCTGGTCATCGTAAATGCACAAACAAAATGGGACGGAACTATCTTCTCATGGAACAGCATCAGAAACGAAATAAATATATATTTTGGTCACAGATTGGAAAACTGACACAGTTCGTTGAACACTCCCGTTAAAATTGGTGATGATGTAAACTACATTGCCCTTCATGCCCCAAAGCTAACCCACCACACTAACGTACCATTACGGAAAAACCGCCTATTTTGTTAACTCCGATTTCGAGCGAAGCCGAGAAATCCACTTCTTTGCGATACACGCCGTCATCCCGAGCGCAGCGAGGGACCTACTACGTAAGCACCTTAGTCCCTAAGCACCTAAGCGTCCAACAACCAATTACCAACGACCAAACACTGCCTACTGCGACTGCCCACTGCCTACTTCTTCGACTGACTACTGCCAACTGCCAACTCCTGAGACTACGACTGCGACTAAAGCTACGACTCCCAACTAACTCTCCCCCAATCGTTTCTCAATCTTTTTCAACAACTCCAGTTGCCGCACCTGGCTTTCGAACAGGCTCGTGATCTGTTCCTGTAGCAGCAAGTCGATTTTCTGGTGCAGGCTTCTTAGCTCCAGTTCTGCTTTCAGGTTGATCAGGTAGTCATTTTCGCTGCGCTTCCGGTCTTTTTCCTCCTTTCGGTTTTGGCTCATCATGATAATCGGGGCCTGGAAGGCTGCAATCGCCGAAAGCACAAGGTTCATCAGGATAAACGGAAACGGATCGAACTTTTGGTCGGTGGGCAGGAGGATATTCAGCACAATCCACACGCCCAAAACAACCGAAAAAGCCATGATAAACTTCCAACTGCCGCCAAAACTGGCCACTTTATCGGAAATTGTCTGACCCCGGCTGAGAATCTCCCGAGGTTCGTGCATCAGGTTATCTACCATCAGTTTCTCTTCTGAAATGGTTTGTTGGACAATCGCCTGCAGCTTTCGCAACTGGGCATCGCCCGACATCGTCAGTTGGTCTTCATTCGTTTTCATAAGGTAACATGAGTTCCGTCAGGATAGCCGAAAGCGCCCGAATGCACGCATTCCACAACAAGGGCCTTTCGGCTTTCCTGACGCAGTTATTTGTTTTTAAGAAAGTGCTTGTTTTTTGAGTTAGGTATGAGCGTCCGCATTGAACGCGTGGTAATGCAGCAGCTACAATTGTTTACCGCAAGAAAGACGGAGGCGCACGCGAATAGAGAAAGTTCTCCTTCGTGTGCTGGAAAAGCGTCCAATCGATCGAAACCCCGAATAGCAGGGCCTTTTGCAACTCTACGAACGAAGACGGCTTCTCGATGAAATAATCCGCGCCGAGATTCCGACACCGCTCGGTACTGGCAGGGTCAGCGCCCGTCGTAAGCATGATAATCCGCACGCTTCCTGTTTTCAGCAAGTCAGACAGACGTTCCAACACATCGAATCCGTTCATGCCGGGCATGTTGATGTCAAGGAAGACCAACGCCGGAGCCGACCCACGGTTTCGCACCGCCTTGACCAGTTCCAGGCCAGAAGCGCAGATACGCACGTCAAGGTCGCTCCGGTCTTTTAAAGCGTCATAGAAAAACAAACGGTCGTCTTCGTCATCGTCGGCACAAAACACCTTCAAGCGAAATGCGTTCGCACCACGGGCGACAGACGTTCCTAAATGGGTATAAGAGGTCATAAAATGGTATGTTACAAGATTATCCTTTCCAACAGCGGCGGGCTACTACCAAGCTAGGCGGGCGCCCTCCACGCCACCTGCACGTTCTTCCCGTATTATACACCACAACTACGGAACACTCAGCGCGAGAAAAACGGCGTCTCCTTCCGTTCAACACACGTAGCCGCATAGAGATACAGCGCGGCCGACCACGTCTGCCAGTCCTGTCCCATGGGCTTACCGTCCTGGGCCTTATACCATTCGTTGAAGCCATACGCCAGTTCTTCGTCACGTGACCCTTTGACCAATTGGGTGAGTTCCCACAGCTTTTCCGTCGCCAGCCGCTGCTTGCCCGCAGCCACCAGTGCCGCAATGTGAAGAGCCGAAACAAACGGCCATATACCGCCATTGTGGTAGTCGCCCGGGAGGTTGAAATCGGCGTACCGCGGCAGCCAATCAGTATCACCCGGCACGATATACGGAAACAGGTTCGGAGGTAAACCTACCCCCAACTCCCCTTTCTCACGCATTTCGTGACACACACGCTCCATCCATTCAAGCAGGTTCGTCGCCCGGTTGGGCGAGGCAAGCCCCGATAGCACGGCGAGACTGTTGCCAAGCAGGTCAAACCGTTCGCTGCTGTACATCTTATACGACCACAAGGCGTAATAGGGCTTTTTCAGCACCGCCATCCCTTCATGGTGATGCACCGGCACGCAACCATCGGTGATTGTAAAGTGCTTCATCGCCTGGCTCAATCGACGCGCCCGTGCATGATAGCCCAGCATCCGGAGATAGCTATAAACCAACGTATTTACATACAAACCATATCCCATGACCCACTGCTCGTCACGCCAGTCACTGGTAGGTTGTTGCGCGACGAGTACGTCATCCGATGGACTTTGATACTCCATCCACGTCATGGCCCGCTGCACCGCATCTTCAAGGAATAGCGGTTCGTTAGAACAGTTCCGGAAGACGCCTACCGCCAGGATAAACAACGGAGTCGTATCACTCGCACCCCGGTTTTCAGGGTCGTGCACGAACGACGGAATATGCCCGCGCTCCGACTGGTTCCGCGCCAAAACCTCTAACGTATTTCGAATCGCGCCCACCAATACCTCATTCCCCGAGACGGCAATACCCAGAACAGAAATCATCAGGTCGCGCGTATAGGGCTCGGGATACCCCCAGGCAGCCGTGCGGGGCAAACCGTGAAACGGCCCTTTGATATTGTGCAGCAACACCTCAATCGCGGCTGTCTTCGCTCTCGCAACTTCTTCCCATTCCATAGTACGTGCTTTAATAGACGTTCAGCCTTTCGTTGACGATGCGGATGAACTTAGCGGCCACCATTCGGTAATCGAAATGTTCAACTACCCTTTTCCGTCCACCTTCTCCCAATTTTTTGCGCAGTTCGGCATCCCCCATAAGCGTTACCAATGCGTCTTTGATGTCGGTTACATCCGCCCGATAATCGACCGTACGGGGTTCCTCGAACACAATGCGCCGGTTCTCGCTATATCCTGATTCTTGTCCGAGCAGCACCTCATTGATCACGATTTTCCGGCCAACGCCCGCCAACAAGGCGGTTTCGCCCTGCACCAACGTATCCAGCATCCCCATGGCATTGATACCGATCACCGGTTTTCCGCACGCACCCGCTTCCACCTGGGGCATCCCAAAACCTTCCAGTCGTGACGGTGCAGCATAAATGTCGCACGCCGCCATCAGGTACGGAATGAACTCCCGTGAAACAATACCCATCTGGAAGGAAACATCCTTGCGAATGCCCAACTGCTCCGCCAATTGCTGGTCGAGATCGCTCTGGATGACGGTACGCGGCTGGGGCCACACTTTACACAGGTAATGCCAGGGTGGCAGGCTTTTGCCGGCAATGGCCAGGGCTTCCATGACTTCACGGGCCCCTTTTGAGGCAGCATCGCCTCCGATGGTCAAAATCAAAAGTTGATCCGGGTCAATACCGATGGCGCTCCGAACGGCCCGCACCTTTTCATCATCTGCCGGATACGGCCGAAACGTATCGGTATCGCAACCCACAGGAAGCACTTCAATCGCATCACCGCTGATACCATCCCTGACATACATTTCCTTTACCCAGTGCGACGTAACCAGAAGCAACGGAAGATCGTTCAACGCCTTTTGGTAATTCGCGATATAGCCATCCGCCACCAGCCAGGGAACGGGTCGCATCCCGAATTTCTGCGGATGCAGCACAAGTTGCGGCGTATGTCCCCAATAACCGGTGCCCACAACCACATCCGGACGAAACCAGTTGTAGTACCACTCTTTCTCAAGCGTCGACTCAAGATGGACGGCGTGCGCCTCAACGCCATTGGCCAGCAATCCCCGGTATAACAGGTCACCCTGTGTGGCAAGCCCTCCGGGAGTGGGCGGGTAATCATAGAGTACCAGTACTTTCATATCAGTGGTTTTGGGTAAGCCATCGCGCGGCCTGTTTCTTATCGGTGAGCCGGAAAAACGCTTCGGTGCGCGGCGTTGTGCGGGCTTCCCAACTATCTTTGGTAAATCCGTAGGTCTGGGTGATCAACATATATTTCTCGCGCCAGATACGGTGGGAAAGTTCAAAATGGAGGTCGGCAGCGGCTACCGCCCTCGGCAGATAGGTCGAATGACCATCGTGGTAGGCAAAAAGAAACAACTCTTCGGCGTGGAGTCGCCCCGATGTCCATAGTGACAACACCGCCAATGCGATCTCTTCATGGCGACGGTGTCGGGTATATTCGCCTGACGGATGATGGGTCATTACCAGATCGTACTTCTGGTCAGGCAACAGGTCGAGCAGCAGACGTTCAATCTCTTCGGGGCGTTGCGGCGCCTGCTCGGGACCATCGTCGAGGTCGCCCATTGATCCGGTGGCGTGCAACCGCAGAAGGGATTCCTGAAAACGCGGCGCCCGATCCGGATCATGCTTCCGGCACAGGCATACAATCACGCACTTCCAACTTCGATGTGACAGTATCGTACCTCCGGCCCACAGCACCTCATCGTCGGGGTGGGCGACGATAACGGCAACCGTCATTCGATGCGTCAGATCGTTCATAGCCCAGGGTAGGATTGGTGCATCAAAGATGGCACACGAACCCTTCCCGAAAAATGACGAGGGTCACGGCGATACGTGATTGACTCCGGTAACGCCGGGCGATCCGGCGCTGCCACTACAGCCGACCTCACGTACTTTTTCGGCGACGCCACCATTTGACCACTTCGTACCACATTGCCGAAGCGATTCCCGTCGCCAAAGCCAGCACCAACAACGGCCATCCGGGCGCTACAAAATCAAAAAAGCGGGTCAGTGGCGGAACAAAAAGCAACAAGCCTACCATCGCAACCGTAAGGGCTATGATACCGGGAACCCGTCGGTTTTTATAGCGGGTCGTAGCCAGCACCGAGTAATAGAACGAGCGGTTCACCAGCGTCAGCGCACTGTTGGCTGAAATCAGCACGATGAACACCAGGGTTCGGGTCAGTGCTTCGCTATAGTGCTCGTGCAACGCAAACTGGTACATCGACAAGGTGGCCAGCGTAATGACAAGTCCCTGCACAATACTCGTCGATAACTCACGACCCTTGAAAAAAGTCGTCGTAAACGGCCGCGGTTTCTGCTGCATGGCATTCGGTTCAAGCGGCTCATTTTCATAGATGATGGAACACGTGGGCCCCATGATGACTTCGAGGAAAATGATATGCAAAGGCGAGAAAAGATGCGGATACAACCAACCCAACACCAACGGGATGAAGACCGTAAGGATGATGGGAATATGGATGGAAATAATGTATTGGATGGCCTTCTTCAGGTTCGTATAGATCTTACGTCCCATGGCGATGGCATCTACCATTTTGGAAAGGTCGTCTTCCTGCAAAATAAGTGATGCCGCTTTCTGGGCGAGCGCGGTGCCTTTGCTTCCCATGGCAATACCGATATGTGCCGCCTTCAGCGCCGGACCATCGTTCACGCCATCGCCCGTCATCGCCACGATCTGCTGCTGCGCTTTCAGGGCCTCGATGATCGCCAGCTTGGCTTCCGGATACATCCGGGTAAAGAGGTTGTGGTCGATCACACAAGGCAGCCGTTCAGCCGGAGTGAGTCGCATGAAGTCCTCGCCGCTGATGCTCGTCTCACATCCCACAAACCCAATCTGGCGTGCGATGGCTTTGGTCGTCGCGTCATTGTCGCCGGTGATGATCTTGACGGCGATGCCTGCCGTATAAAAATCCTCGAGTACTTTATGGATATTCTTCTTCGGCGGATCATAAAACGCCACAAGTCCCGAGAAACGGAACGTAAATTGCTGTTGCCGTTTGGGAAAATCCGTGCCCGCGAAATCAGCCACACCGACACCCAGGATCCGAAGTCCGTCGGCGGCAAGCACGCGCACCGCTTCGTGTATGTCGTTCTTTTCTTCTTCCGACATCCCACATACTTTAATCAACGCCTCAGGTGCCCCTTTAGCGGCGATGATCCGAACACCTTTCGCGTTTTCAAAAATATGCGTCATCATCGGCGGCCGGCCACCCAAAGGATACTCGTGAACGAGTGAAAAAGACGGCCTTTCATCCGCGGCGAAAAGTGCGCCGTACTTCTGGTGCAACGCTTTCTCCATCGGATCGAAGGGAATCGGTTCACTGGCCCACATTGCCATTCGGATCAACTCCTTTTCAGGCGCAGAAAGTGGCGTATCCGCCGGGGAAATCGTGCGGGGTAGCGTAAACAACCGCGCGAGGCTCATCCGGTTTTCTGTAAGCGTGCCCGTTTTATCCGTACAAATAACGGTCGCGCTTCCCAATGCCTCCACGGTTTTCATTTGCTTGACCACAATGCCCATCTTCATGAGTCGCCAGGCCCCCAGCGCCATGAAAGTGGTGAACGCCACCGGAATTTCCTCGGGCAGTATACTGAGGGCGAGCGTCAACGACTGCAGCAGACTCGACAGAAGATCGCGGTATTGCACATAGTTGAGTACCCAAACAAGCAGAAAAACGGCAGTGCCGGCCAGGGCCATATAGCGCACAAAATGGCCGATTTGTATTTCGAGCGGCGTTTTCTCTTCGGTGATGGCTTCCATGCTCGTGCCGATTTGGCCCAAACGCGACGCATTTCCCACAGCCGTGACCGTTGCGATCGCGAGACCACCCGACACCGTGGTGCCTTTGTAAATGCGGTTATCTTCAGACAGACTGTTTTTTGTAACCGGCATCGACTCGCCTGTGAGCACCGATTCGTTTACCGAAAAGTCATTGGAGTGGGTAATGATGCCGTCGGCCACAATGGCAGCGCCTTCGGCTACCATCAGGCTGTCGCCCACCACCACGTCTGCAGTATCAACCTCGACCACGACGCCACCGCGCACCACCTTGCATTTGGGCTGGGTAAGCATCTTGAGCTTTTCGAGCGCGTTCTTGCTTCTCGAATATTGGTATAGCGATAACGACGTTTGGAAGACGATAGCAAAACACAGAAAAATGCCATCGCCTGTTTTGCCACTCACGAAGTAAATCGCGGCTGCAACGAAAAGCAGCACCATCATCGGCTCAGTGACCGTTCGTTTGATGGCCAGCCACAACTCGCTTTGCGCCCGGAACTCCATTTCGTTGCGTCCGTATTGCAGTCGGGCAGCCTGTACCTCCGCTTCGGTCAGGCCTTCAACATGGTAATTCTGATCAGTCATAGTGCGTGTCGTTTACCCCCAATAGAACTACTTCCGGAAGACGAGCAGGGGCGTACGGGTATCAAATCCCAATTCAGCGGTTTTGCTCGAAAGGAAAAGCCGGTCGAACCAATTGCGGTTTTGTTTGGTGAAGAGCGCAATAAGGGAAGGTTTTGTTCGTCTGATATCGGCCGTAAGGTGGTCAAGCAGGGAGTGTTCGATGTGGAGTTTCTTAAAGTGAAAGGCCGGGCCCTGCGGCGCCAATTCGGCCGCCAGGGTATACAATTTTTGTTTTACCTCGGCTTCATCAAGAAAGGCTTCGTAATGATAAACCGATAGGCGGAGTCCGAGTTCCTGTGCAAATTGCGTCACCTTGTCGAGTTCTTTCCGGATTTCCTCAAAATCGGAGGCATACAGCACGCTCTTGATGGGTTTAACGCGATACGAATGGGGAACGAGCAGCAATGGTATAGGAGAGGTCGCCATAAGAGACGCCGCCGTACTGCCAAAAAACCGGTGGAGCCCGCCCAAACCCCGCGTTCCCATGCAGATGAAATCAGCACGCCATTTACGGGCATAGGCGACGATGGCTTCCGCCGTGTTGACGCCGTCGTCGGCCACCCATTCGATACGGTCGCCTGTGACCGACTTCACAAGCGGCGCCGTAAACTGAATCATCCGCTTGCACCGCAGTTCCTTCTCAGACGGATTGGGCGTATAGAGAACGTCGGTCCATGACTGAATGGTTTCAGGATTATTGACGTTGTAGAAAAGCAACTCACATTCGCATTGCGAGGCCATTTGCACCGCAAAACGGATGCCCGCTTTGGACGGCAGCGAAAAGTCGGTCGTGATCAGTATTCTCTTCATTACCGGGCCATTTTGAGGTTTTGTATCGTTTTCATAAAGTTGGCGGTCACACTATCGGCCGAAATGCCATAACCATCCACGAGCGTTCCTCTTTCGTGATCGTTCGTCTGAAGGGCGTACAGAATCGAACTGTCGTCGGGATCAGATTCTCCCTCAAACCGGTAAATTCGTACGATCTTTACCTCATCGGAACGGAATTCCTTACGGCTGGCGAGCGATTTAAGTCCGTTCGGCGTCACTTCAAACTGTACCCTGAACCCTAACTTCTCAACGGCAGCCATCACCGTAACCAGGCTGTCCATGTTTACTTTTTCCATTTCCATGCGATATTCTTGTGGCAGGTGGCCGGGTTTCCCGACTGATCAGCGCCCGTCATCATGTTCGTCCGATTCGGGCGCTTCTTCCTTTTCAGGGAAAAAATTGGCATCCTCTTCGAAGGTTTTTTCGTCTTTGTTGTTTTGCCAGACCAGATAAATCAGCAAGGCTATCACCGCGACGACGACAATCAGGATAAGGGGCCAGTTCATTACTACACGGTTTATCAGGCAAAGTTCCGGCCTTTCCTTTCGGTAAGAAATGACGGTAGGCACGGCACGTTGTGACCGTAAGCACAAGATATCGTCAAAAGCGTGTGGCCTTGCCGGGTTCCATCCATACTACGGGCAGAGCACCGCCGTGAAACCGCTTTTGCGTGCCGTTATTCCTCTTCCTCCGCCGGGATCGAAGGACGTTTATTGACGATTTGGGTCAGCCAGGCGCTATCTTGACCTAACCTCTGCTAATGTACGTTTCCGGATAAACGGCAGGGCCGAAAGATGAAGGAACAGTGTAGCCGTCAAGGCGATAAGACATATAAAAGGAAAAAAGAGGTTCATGTGGGAGGATTTTAGGGAGTTTAATGTAAAAAAGGGAGATTTGAACCTCCCTTTTGATCTGCTAGTCAACCACCGAGTAATCATACTCAACAATCAACTCGTTTTCGACTGACCATACGCCAGGTGTATTCCAGGCGATACGGCCCGCTTCTTCTTTATCATACAATGACGATACGGAACCCGTCAGGGTAATCTTTGTTCCGGATGCCGCAACATGGATGTCTTCGGCATTGAGCGACCAGTTTCGCTCCAGTGCTTTTTCAACCTGGCGTTTCTCAACCTCATTATGGCTTTCCGACTGGATATGGATGTTATTGTCTACGCGTTTCACGCCCGCCAGATACGCCACCGCATTCTTAGCCGCCTCTTTCTGGTAGTTCCAGGCCAGATCCCCTTCAAGGGTCACATGCCCGCCTTCTACGATCACCTTTACCTTGTCATTCGGGACGTTCCAACTATCGTTAAGCGCTTTCAAGGCGTTGGCGGCGATCTCGTTGTCGGTCGTCGCAAAGCGACTCGGATATTCCAGCATGATTTTCTCAACGACTGCCGTAACACCGGCTACCCCTTTGGCTGCTTTCTCCGCTTCGACCTTCTTAGAATAATGGTCAACTTCCCCTGTGAGCGTCACAATACCGTTGTTTACGGTCACACCGATTTCGGCAGCATGCAAAAGAGGTTCCCACTTGATAGCATTCTGTACATCTTTCTGTAAATCTTCATTTGTTTTCATGGTTCTTTTTTTACCTATTAATTTTCTATTTTCTTTCTAAAAGTGCGGTATCCGTAAGGCACCTCTACTGATGCAATCACGCTTCACACGTGATACGTTGCACCATTCGGATTCCGGCGTAAAACACCCCATAACAGCAGCCAGAACATCCCTTCAAAGACCTTGTGCCTTTTTACAGCAATACCAGCCGGCAGCCCGATATGAATCTCACGAACCGACTGGCGTTAGGAACGCTTAAAATAATCCCGAACAAAAGCTTCCTTTTGGGGTTGGGTCGTGTAATCTCCGTTCACCAATTCTATCGCTATCGCATCGAAATGCGCGTCTGTGCGCAATAGGTTGTAGAACGCCGCCTTTGCTTCGGTCGGGCCGAAGAGTACCACCTTTGAAAACGGAACCAATGCCGCCGCAATCTCTTCGAAATAGGCGTGCTCGCGCTGCTGTTGCTTGTTGTGCATACCACTTTCACTGCGCTGCCGGGTTTCATGTTCGTCCTGTAGGGTAAACCCTGAGGAGATGACACGAATGGTTTTCGCTTCTTTTGAAAATGCGATGATTTCGGCGCTCGCATGATCCATCCAGACACCTGCCTTTTTTACACTTTCCATACTACTATTTTTCTATATCGTGATGCCATCCTGATGCCACAACAGACCGTATACGCGTCAATGCTTCACCCGCGCGTTCCTTCTCTTCAAGAGACGGATCAAGTAAGAACTTCAGGTCGGGCTTACCGAGGGTTTGTGCATACGCACCTACCATTCCGTATGCCGCCATCTGGAACTGATTGAACTTGAGTACGGCCGATAATAGGGCCAAATCCATCACAGGGCCCGTCGCGGTTTGGTCGATCACTTCCTTTGTTCGTTCATAAAGCTGAGACATCGGGTGATAATCCACCGGCCTGCCCACTTCACCGACCTGATGGAAAACACGGTCAAGGCGCTCTAACTGACTGCGTATCTGATGCAGATAGGTCTCGAAGAAAGAACACAACTCGACATCCGTTGCCTCCCTGATGAATCGGGGCAGTGCCTCGACCAGGAACTTTTCGGTTGCATACAAGTCCTCAAGCTCGTTGGCAAACAACCGCTGTAGTCCGGCATACGGGCTGTCGCCGGGTTCGTGGTTCGCCTCTTCGGAAAATGACGGCATCGTACCGCCCGGCGCCATCGTGAACGTATGGTCAGACACCGGTAAGCGGCCTTCATAGCGCACCTTTAAATTGTTTTCGACATGCAACACACCCGGCGCTTTCCAGAGTGTGCGGCCCGCGAGTTCCTTCTGCGACCACGTATCGACCAAACCTTCCAGCGTGACCGTGCGGTCTGCAACCGAAACAGTCATGCTTCCCATTTCGACCCCGAAGTGACTTTTAAGGGCACGTCGCAGGGTAGCCGCATGCACGGTTACCGGCAATTTCAATGCGGTAGCAACGTGTTCATTCAGCATGGGCGGCGTTTTATCGGCATTGGGTGGAGTTGGGGTCGTTTTCATTTCTTCTTTTCTCATCGGTATCTATCCACAAAGTTGCAGCGAAACAACCGCACGGAAGGTGACACGAACGCGTCTGGTAAATGACAAGCGACACACCGGCGGGCCCGTTTCGCGGGAAATACCGATATCGCACTGGATTTATGGGGCTTACATCACAAATAACACGTTAAAAAACAGCGTGTTTCGTTTTAAAAGGCGACCTTTAATGTGGTGCCCCAATCCCACTTTATCATGAACACAATACTCGTCATTGAAGACAACAAGGATATCCTCGACAAGATAGCGGAAATCCTCAGACTTGCCGGTTATGACGTAACCACGGCCCACAATGGCAAAATAGGTTTAGAACGCGCCCTGCAGGATATTCCCGACCTGATTGTGTGCGATGTGATGATGCCCGAACTAGACGGATACGGCGTGCTATACCTGCTGCACAGGAAGAAGGAAACAGAGCATATCCCGTTTGTGTTCATCACCACGCGATCCGACCGGACCGACCTGCGAAAAGCAATGGAAATGGGCGCCGACGATTATCTTATCAAGCCGTTCGAAGACATCGAGTTGCTGAATGCCATCGAAAGCCAGCTCAAAAAGCGGGAATCGCTGCAATTGGCCGGATTCGGGGCATCCGAACAAGAGCGCCTGCGAGCCCATCAGGCAGGCAATACCGAATTGAAAAGGCTTGCGGCAGAGGGAACGACGCGCATGTTCAAAAAAAATCAGGTGATACATTATGAAGGTGACGCTGCACAAGGTATTTACCGAATCAATAGCGGACGAATCAAGACCGCTAAAATGGGAGAAGACGGGCGCGAGTTCATCACGGGGATGTACGGACCGGAACAATTTCTGGGAACCAGCCTGTTACTCTCAGGCGGACCGTATACCGACACAGCAACCGCACTTGAAGACTGCGAAGTAGCGCTTTTCCCAAAATCCCAACTGGAAGAGGCATTGCTCGCCTGCCCTGATCTGGCCGGAACCTTCATAAGGATGCTATCAAACGAAATCCGCGAGAAAGACGTGCATTTGCTGCAACTGGCCTATCAGAGTGTCAGGAAGAAAATCGCCGAAGCCCTTTTGCGTCTATTCCGGGATGCAGAATCACAAGGAGGGGGAATTACCATTTCACGTGACGACCTCGCCGCCATGTCGGGCACCGCTTCCGAGACTGTAAGCCGCACACTCACTGATTTCCGAAAGGAGGGCCTCATCGGCAAGAAAGGATACCACCTGACGATACTGGATGTTAAGAAGATGCGGACGTTGAAGAATTGAGGGTCTGAGTCCGTGAGTTGCTGAGTCCCTTAGTCCCTGAGCGGTTGGGCGTCCAATAGGGGCCGCAAGTACCACCACTGACCCCAAAAGTAAAAGCCTCCCGTCTCCGGAAGGCTTTTATTATTCTGGGAAACCAGGTTTTTAGTACACCACTTTCTTTGTTACCACCGAACCGTCAGCACCGGTGATTTGCACCAGCAATACCTGCGCCTCTGCTTTCAGGCCTCCGAGTTTCGTAGTGGTGGCTTTAATGTCAGACTGCGCATATACCTCGCGTCCGCGAATATCGAAAATCTTCACCGACTGTAGTTCCTGTGTGCCACCGTGGACCGTCAGCACATGATCGGTGTCTTTGTAAACGACGACTGTGTTCGCGTTGAAATCAGGTGTCGCCAGCGTTGTATTGACATACTGCAGTTGTAGGCGGTCGTTGAAATCACCCGCTTCAGACGTGAACGTATACGAACCTTGTTTCAGGTTCGTTACCACACCTGTAATATTGTCTTTCAGGAAGATGTCCTGGTCGCCGTCGAAGACTCCGTCGGCATGGTCGAGCGACACGGTGAAAGTACCGGCTGTTTCGGCGCGGAGTCCCATCGGCACAATGTCGTCTGTGCTGAAGGACGGACGCGCCTGTATACCGTAACGGTCGGCACCGATCAAAGTCGAAATGTTATTCCCGTTCGGGATCAGGATACCGTCATAGGCATTATCAACACCCGTTGTGGCCTCCGCTACATAACCTACCAGGATCTGGTTACCGTTTACGCCGTCTTTCGATACATTCAGCCACAAACGGCTACGGTCGTTGTTAGCAGCCCCGCTGCTGCGGAAGAACTGGCCTTCATGGTCACTGACGCGCATGGTGTTGGTAAAGGTCACACTGGAAACATTGTACGTATTCTGGAACAGGAAGCCCTGCCCTACCTGGATCCTGCCATTTGGAATGACACCCCCTTCATAGGTGGCCGTGCCTCCGAGGTAATTGAACATGGCATAATTGTTACCCCCGGCAGCTTGTGTGGTATGCGTCCAGAAGTAGATAGTGCCGGGGTTTTGATACAGGAAGCCCTCCGGCAAGTAACCTTCTATGGCCGACGGATAAGGGTTTGAAAGCAAATGACAGTTAGAAGCGCCGTTTGTGGTAGGTATTGTTATCGTACCGTTGTTCGCAACACCCGTAAACTGGCTGGAGAACAAAGTAGTAGGCGCAGCACCCGGAGCCGTAGGGTTAGGGAAATTGTTCGGCATACGGATCATGTAGCCTTTACCGCTCGTGAAAGTAGTCGTCGCAAGTGCCGGATCAGTGGCGCCTGTGAACGACGCGACAAAGGCATTGGCCGTTGGGCTAAAGGTGTAGAAACGATTCGCCAACGTCAAGGGTGAGAAATTGAACAGGTTCTGGCCCGTAACCGGGCTTCCCCAATACACATAGTCCTGGCGCCAGGCTTTCACGTTTGTTTTTACTGTGATATTACCCGAATTGGCACCGGTATAGGTCGGCTGCAACAAGTTACTGCCCTGCTCAAAAGTAAGCGTACCGCCGTTTACCGTAACCGGGCCGTAGACCACCACGTTAAACGCAGCGAACGGTTCACCATTGGCGTCCACTATTCCCACGTTTACATTTCCGCTGTTCACTGTTACCGAACATGCCTCCATATCATCCCCGAGGTCATAATCCCCCGCAAAAACGACGTTGCGTCCGCCGCGGCCTATTCCGTCGGACCAAGTAGTACCATTCCAAATGGTAGTGGCGCAGACACCGTTGAACTCATCCGCTCCAATGTCGGGCGTTAGCACATTACGCAATTGATTGTCAACGTCATAATACACAGCAGCAGACGACGTACCTCCCGACTCGATCTTCGAGACCACCGACGGATCGATGTGCAGGAAGTTGGCATCGCTGCCGGTCGTGCTGAGGAAGGCAGGCAGTTCTGACACCGACCAGGTATCGCGGGGGTCAAACAGGCTTTGGAAATCCGCGAGGGTTGAGAAACTTGTAACGCCATCGAAGAAAATGACCGGAGCGTAAAACAGGTTGTTATTTGAAGCGTAATCGTAGCCTGTCATCGACCCGTCACCTGACCTGAACGCGACAGAAATACCCGTTCCGTTTGCGACGGACGTATTCACGAAAATGTTGTTACGAAGGATCATAAGGGCGGCCGGATTCGTAATGAAGACAGCCGATGAACCGAAATCCTCTCCAGTGCTGGTGGCATTTACAAATACGGTATTGTTGTCAAGAGTAACAAGAAAGGAGGAATCGATAGCAATTCCCCTAATTGAATTACTGCCGAAGGCCGAAGGCGAACGGAGATCGCCTATAAGATTGTTGGTTATCTGACTTTCTCCACCCACAGCGGAAATGCCTGCTACTATGGCCGATGGCTGGCTGGCCGAGATACCCCATATTTTGTTGCCGTTGACGACACAGTTCGCTGAGAGTGTGATACCTGCCGCCGTCGCCCCGAGTGATAGTGTATCGCCACTTGATGCAATATCTGACAGCGTATTGCCGGATACCGTGAAGGTAGTGGCTGAAAATGTATCAACGACTATTCCCACAGCGGGTAGGGTCGAAGAAAGGCCCGAAACCGTATTGTTCAAATAAGAAGAGGGCAACATGGGCGTGCCGCTGGTGATCGCTATTACGGGTCCCTTCCCAACAAAATTACGAATCGTGTTATTCGAAACCGTAAACGATCCGGCATTACCACATTGAATGGCTGTCAGGCCTGAATTCGTAGTCCAATCCGCAAACGTATTACCGGATATCGTCACGTCAGTAGAGAAAGACGACTGATCGACAAGCACACCGTTACTCAAGTTCACGGAATTCGAGCCGGTTACATTTGAAAAATCATTGTTTGTTATTTGGAATTGCGATGCCGATGTGATTTGTACCTGTATGCAAGTAAGAGCCGAACCGCTGCCTTGCATAACCAGCCCGGTGACAATACGATTGTTACTCAGGGTATCGATACTGGAGTTGCCGCTTCCGGCTGCGGAAATCAGCCTGATTTGGGCGCCGTTGTTGAGAGAAAGATTGGTAAATGTGTTGGAGTTGAGGTCTAACCGGTTATGGTTTGCTGAAAAGTTAATTCCCGTGAACAAACTCAATGCTGTCACGTTATACACCACCCGGCGTATATCGTTCCCCGTGATGGCCACCGTAAGACTCGACGAACCGCCTGAAAAATTCAATCCGGTAAAACTATTTGAAGTAGCCGCACTAAATGTTATCGCGTCAGCGTCAGCGGTTCCTATCTGGTTGTCTTTGATATTAGCCGTACTGACAATCGCCCCGGTATTGTTTACGCCAATGAATCCGCCGGTTGTAGCGGTAGAGGTGTTACCTGTAAAAATATTGCGGTTCATGTTCAGGGTACCCACGGCAGAGCTGTTCGAAATGCCCACCAGGAAAGAAGCAGAGGAAGCACCGGTAATGGCACAATTTGAAATACGATTATCATTGATATTAATAGTAGCGGTAGCCACCGGACTGGCGTTTGAAATACCCTGTGACAGGATAGCCTGGAAGATACCGGAAGTAAAGCCACTGGTCATCGTTATCGTATTGTTCGTAATATTGGTTGTAACCGTTCCGCCAACTGTGCCTGAAGAATAATCTTTCCGAATTCCCACGAAAGTAACGGCAGTGCCACTAACGGCTGCACTGGTGAGGGTATTGTACGACACCCTATCGTTGATCTGGTGATTCAGGAAAATGCAATAGCTGGTCCCCGAGTTTGACACGAAACTTGACGCGGACGAAGCCCCCCCCCAATTGGTAATCGTATTACCGG
The DNA here is from genome assembly GCA_027490305.1 of Flavobacteriaceae bacterium. Lineage (GTDB taxonomy): Bacteria > Bacteroidota > Bacteroidia > Flavobacteriales > Flavobacteriaceae > Flavobacterium. The sequence continues at coordinate 20,389 of JAIXYI010000076.1, read as the reverse complement.
TAGCAGCAGATGTACCGCCAATATCGTTGCCGTTATCCATAAAGGAAGGCGAACCGATCAGGGTGATGCCCATGTTAACATTGCTGATGGTATTCCCGTAAAATTTGTTGCTATTGTTTCTCCCCGTGCCCGCGGTAATATCCGCAGTCGTCGAAGTATTGGTCGCTGTATGGCGCACATTACTGTAAATACCAAAAGAATTAGTATACGTTCGTAACAATGTGATGGCGCAATTCTGTATCGTATTGTTCTGCGCACCATTTGTGGCGGAAGCGTAAAATAATGCAACTCCCCATTCTGTCTTGTTATTGGTGGCGAGCGTCACGTCTGTATTCGCATTATCTTGTAGGGTGAGTCCGTCAAGCGTGACGTAATCCGCCCCCACAAGTTTGAAGATGGCATCTGTCAAACTCCCCGCCGTCAGACCCGTAGCGGCGGTAAAGGTAGGGTTGACACCGCTGCCACTTTTGGCAAATACGATTCGTCGCGAGGGCACTCCTGAAGCGGTGATACTGAAACCGCCCACCGGAGCCGTTTCGGTGTAACCTGCGGCAATATTGAAACGCACGTCACCCGTACCGGAAGTACCATTGGTATTGACATAGGTAATCGCCGCTGCTACCGTACTAAAACAGCCCGGAATGGCATACTCTCCGGAAGGAAGCGCCCCTGAAGAAGGGCCACAGTAGTTGAAAGTAGCTTTGTAATTAGCGCCATTGTTGCTGGAATATACCGTGCCCGGCGTGCCATTCGCATCTGTATACACTTCCAGCGTGTAGTTCCCGGGTGTGGTCAGGCCGGAGATGATATTAGTGGTACCACCCGTACCCTGCCAGGTTTGGTTGCCACCACAGCCACCTGCGTCGTTCGACAGGAAGCTCATATTGATACTATTGAAGTTTCCTGACGCACCGGCACTGGTGAGCCACACCCTCCAGTACAACCTACCGGAGGTGATATTGCCGCCGTCACATTTAAACGTTTTGTTTTGGCCGCCCTTTACAACGAGGGAATTTCCGGCGGTAAAACCACCCAGGTTATTTCCCTGGAAATCGACATTAGCCGTTGTCGCATTTAGGTCATAATACACATTACTTCCTGAATTTATACTGAGGATGGCATAACTCTCATAAATGCCGTTAGACTGCGCGCTGACGAGGGAGGACAGCAGTAACGAGGTAGAAAGAAGCATGTGCCATACCTTCAACCTAAACAGGTTTTCTCTCATGTTAGTAGATTGCTATTTTTTTGCAAGCCGCGAAGGTAGGTTACTGCCTGTTAATTTTAGTTAATATCCGATGAACAAGTATTTTAATCAGTCAAATGGAAAATTTTTGCTGGAAAAATCTTCCAAATCGCGAACACGACACGAACGAGGGAGGAACTTAGAACTGAGTACGGAAATAATCACGTTATTACATATCTAAAAACCCTTTCGTATTACTGACTGCTCTGGCGACAAAAACCGCCGGCTGCATCAGTACCTGTTACGTACCCCCTCTGCTAAAAACAAAAAACCTCCCGTTTTCGGGAGGCTTCTTTATTAGAATCCACAGCGATTTAGTACGCTACTTTCTTGGTAACGACACGTCCGTCAGCAGACGTAATCTGTACCAGAAGTACTTGTTGCTCCGCCTTCAGGTCGGCCAATTGTACCGCATTTGCGCTGATTGCTTTCTTGGTGTATACCAAACGGCCGCGGATGTCGAAGATTTTCACTTCTTTTATCTCGATTGCGCCGGCATGGAGGTTCAGCACCTGATTGTCATCTTTATAGATCACTATCGTGTTCGCATCGAATCCTGGGATACCCAAGGTCGTATTGACATACTGCAGTTGCAGGCGGTCGTTGAAATCACCCGCTTCAGAAGTGAATGTATACGAACTTTGTTTCAGGTTCGTTACCACGCCTGTGAGGTTGTCTTTCAGGAAGATGTCCTGGTCACCCGCGAAGACACCATCGGCTGTTTCCAGTGATACCGTAAACATACCCGCTGTTTCGGCACGTAGCCCCATCGGAACTACGTCATCGTTTGTAAACGCCGGACGCGCCTGGATGCCATATCGGTTACCGCCAATCAGCGTGTAAATGTTCGTGCCATTCGGGATCAGGATACCGTCCATTGACGCGTCCAATCCGATTGTCGCTTCCGTTGTGTAACCCACCAAAATCTGGTTGCCGTTCACGCCATCTTTCGCTACATTCAGCCAAATACGGCTACGGTCATCGGCACCATTAGCACTGCGGAAGAACTGTCCGTTGTTATCGCCCACCCGCATCGCATTGGTAAAGCTTACACTGCTAAGATTGCTGGTGTTTTGGAACAGGAAGCCCTGCCCCACCTGAATCGTGCCATTTGGCACCACGCCTCCGGTGTAAGCGGCCGTACCGCCCAGGTTGTTATACATCGCATAGTTGTTACCACCTGCCTGTTGCGTGGTGTGCGTCCAGAAGTACAGCGTGCCAGGGTTTTGGGAAAGGAAACCGCTCGTTGCATCGGCATTTACCGTTGACGGGTACGGGTTCGAAATCATATGCACATTTGACGCACCATTGGTCGTCGTGAGGGTCACCGTACCGTTGTTTGGAACGCCCGTAAACTGACCCGAGAACAGCGTAGTAGGTGCTGCACCCGGAGCGGTTGGGTTCGGGAACGTATTTGGCGTGCGGATCATGTAGCCTTTGCCCGTCGTAAAAGTTGTTGTGGCAAGCGCCGGATCGGTCGCACCGGTAAACGACTGCACGAAGGCATTGGTTGACGGGTTGAACGTATAGAAACGATTCGCCAATGTTAACGGCGAGAAGTTAAAGAGATTCTGTCCGCTAACCGGACTTCCCCAATAGATATAATCCTGACGCCAGGCTTTTACATTCGTTTTCACTACTATATTACCTGTGTTTGCACCGGTGTAGTTCGGCTGCAACAGGTTACTGCCCTGCTCAAAGGTGAGCGAACCACCGTTGACCGTCACCGGGCCACTAACTGTTATATCGAAAGCCGTGACCGGCTCACCGTTAGCGTCGACCGAACCTACCGTTATGTCTCCACTGTTAACCGTGAGCGCGCAGGCGGCCATGTCAGCCGTTAGATTGTAGTTGCCCTCGAAAACCACGGTTTTCGTTGCTGAAGGCAAACCGTCCGACCAGGCCGTTCCGTCCCACTGTGTAGTAATTACTGAGATTGTCGCGTCTGTTGAAGTGACCGTTCCAGGGCAGCTTCCACTTTGCAGAACAGCCCTGAACTTTGTGGTTTCGTTTAGTGAACCCGACGTGTACGTCGTTGTTGTATTGGTGATAGGCGTCCAGCTTGTGAACGGTGCCACCGCGCTTTCCCATTGTACTACCGTGCCAACATGTCCGGAAAGCGTGAGGAGCCCGCTGTTTGCACCCGCACAAACCGAGGTGCTTCCCGAAACCGAACCGCCCACCGCAATCGGATCGAGGGTGAAAGTCGCCGGGTTCGATGTGACGCTTCCGTTGATATTGGTAAACACGGCCCGGTAGGTATACCCTGAAAGACCCACTCCACTTGAAATCACGAGGTTGGTCGTGGTAAAACCGGAATAAACACCACCGTCAGTAACCGCATCAATCGTCGAATATACGCCTGATATACCGCGTTGCCACGCAATTGAGGGTGCCGGGTCAGAATCAGAACTACTGGTAAATGTGGCACCCGATGGAGAACAGGCGGACTGATTGGATGGTTGAACCGCGACCAGAATAGATTTTGGCTCTCCTATCTGGAAGAGACCATAGGCGGTCAGGTTCAAGGCCTGTGTTGACGAACTCGTGCGCGCACCGATGGTAGTGGCGAACCAGCCGGATACGAACCTACGCACGACAAAGTTTGCAGTGTTGGCACCGCTGTCGACGTCGGCTGAATCAAAATTGAACGTGGCATTATAACTGCCTCCCGTGACGCTGTTATTGGTCAGGGTATAGTTACGATTTACGGAAAGTGCGCTGTCGATACCCGACGTCGCTACTTGGGCGGCATCACCGGCATCTGTGCGCACGATTAACGAGCCAGCGCCCGTCACGCCGGAGAAAGCCAAAGAAACAGGGGCATAAACCGAACTGTCTCCTACCTCGAACGCCACGGTCGAATTCCCTGCCGCGACATTCTTCTGCAGGTTGCCGTTTACCCATCCACTCAGACGGTTGACCGAGCCGGTTGATCCGATGGTTACCTGGTTGGCACCCGTGGTGATACGTGCCGTATTAGTCGCGGTGAACGTCAGCGTTTGGTTACATACAATCGAGTTGGCCAATGTAAGTGTGCCTCCCGTCTTGTCAACCAGGAAGAAATCGAAGGTCGTAGCGCCTGTCAGCGTTTGATTTGCCGATCCCTGAAAGAATACGGCACGGTTATTTGGAACGAATACACCGGTCCGGCTCCAGTCGCCGCGAACGATGACATCACCACCAACGGCAGCCGAAGCAGAAAGGTTGCCATCCATTACCAAATTCCCGTTTACAATAAGGGGTACGGTCATGTTATTGCCCGCATAATCCATATAGAACGCAGACGCTGTGTTGATGGTAAAGTTACCCGCCGTATTGAGCACCGTTCCCGTGCGTGTAGTACCGCCAGGATTGAGCGTAGTAGAATTGGTAAGCACCACATGATGCGGATAGCCATTACCGCTGGCGGCTGACCATTCCACTCCCCTGACGTAAACGCCGCCGGACTCGTATCGCAACGTAGATCCGCTTGCATAAGAAGGGGCGTTGGTATTGACGAAGCCACCTGAGAGTATACGCAGTGCAGTTGCAATTGTGGAGGCAGTGCCGAAGTTAACCCCTGCGGTAAGCGTCACGGTTGGGAACGTCACGGTTCCTGAAACGGATCCTGTACCGGTAAAAGCAACGGTTCCCGACGATGTTACGAAATCACCCGACGTAGCCGCAACTGTTCCTGTTCCGGAACTGTTGACGATGGTCGCTGTATTGCTGTTAAGGTCGAAACGACCGGCAGTGAGCGTAAGTGTCGCGGTCGTAACTCCTGAACTAAGGGTAACCACATTTGAACCACTTGCACCGGTGTTGTTAATGGTAAGGCTGTTTACCGTGGACGGAAGTCCCGAGCCTGTAATCTGGTTGGCGGTGCCGTTGTAGACGTAGTTAGCACCCGATACGAAGCCACGCGTAGTGGTTTGTACGTTACCGGTTGCGCCCGTTGCGGCGATTCCGGCCGTTGATCCGATACCGAGGGTACCACCCGCCAGCACGTTAAAGGTGCCAGCTCCTGAAATGACGGTACCTGGGGCGATATTGGCCGTAGTGCCGTTGGCGACGGCTAATGTGGCGTTGCCTGCGACAGTAATGGTGCCGGTACCGGCTGTACTGATGGTTTGTGCTGAGGATCCGTTTAAATTGAAGGTCGTCGCACTTCCCGGCGTAAAGCTGAGGGCGGCGCCAGTCGCGACTGAGATATTTCCCTTTATACTAGAGGTACCCGTAACATTTACATTCAGCGTACCAGAAGAAATTGTCAGATTGTCGATTGAAACGCCGGCCGCACCAGTTGGTGAAGCGGCAGTGGTATTGCCAAGAAATTCAAAATTTGCGTAAGTCCGACCGTTAAACGCAGGCGTTCCGCTGGCGACTTGATACTTGTATAAACTACCAGGATTGAACGTCACGCGGGAGCTGGGTTGGGTCAAACCAAAAGGGTTAGCGCCAGACAACTGAACGAAAGTTGCACCGCTATTGAAAACCACTGCATTAGCTGTGCCACTTGAACCGAATATATTGCCTGTCGCATTTGTGCCTTGCGTCAATGTAGCGCCGCTATTAAATGTGAGGCTGCCCGCGTCACTGGGCAGTATTTGGTGCCCCGCGGAACCTGAAAAAGTTATGTTACCGGAAATACTACCGGTGGCGCCAGTGGCCAGATTAATGACAAAGGCATTTCCACCAACCGCGTTTAACGCAGAGCCGGACGCAATTGAAAAATCAGCGCCGGTCTGGCCATTTGCAATTATCACGCCTGCGGGGGCGCTACTCGTACTTATTTCTACCGTCGTATTGTTGCTAATCGTCAGGCTACCAATTGTTTCCGACACAGGGCCGCCGGTTATCGTAACCGAACCACCGCCTGAAAAAGTCAACTGGTCATAAACGCCGACACTGGTTCTGCTTGGCGTCCAGTTAGTCGCAGTGTTCCACGCTGCCGTACCGGTTGCCGACCAAGAGTAGGAAGGGATCGTGGTTCCTATTGTATAGGAAAAGTTACTCCCAGACACGTTTTGTCCGCTAGCATTGTATAGGTTAAGTGTCAAATAGTCTGCGTTCGCGTGGGTGATACCCGATGACTGGTTCGTGGTAAATGCGTAATACGATATGGTTGCACCAGGGGCATTCGCCGAACCCGGAATAACAGCAGTACCCGAAGCACCAGTCATGCCGAACGCTACAATTGAAGACGTTGCGAACCCATCCGTAGAATAACGGAGATAGGCATTTTCGTTGGTTGAAAGCGATGCAGAGGTAGTAATCGTTACCGTAACAGGTACGCCCGCTCCCGGAGAAGACGGGTTTCGGGTCAGATTCGTAATGTCTTTTGGGTTATAGGTTGTCGCCAAAATAGACATAAAATTGTCTGCCGTACTGTTTTTGCCCACGTTAACCGTGTAATAACTACCATTGGTAATGGCTGGTAACAGCCCGCTTGCCCCGCCGCTGCCTGTATTGTAACGGGCCGATGCATTAGCAGTAGACGGATCTACCAGCGCGTTAAACGAAACTGTTTGTCCGCCGGTGTAAGGCCGCCAGTTTGTGGTGTAAACCGCAGCCCCCGCCACCCCTGTTGCAAATTCCCAGTTTCTGGTACCGGTTGTTCCGGCTGACGTCGCCTGAAGTCGAACAAACCGGACGCCCCCCCTATCGGTGAGGTTGTAGGTGGTATACGTGCCGTTTACCAATTGGGTTCCGAGAACCGTAGGTTGTGCTATAGCAAGAGTGGCCCAAAGCAAACCCAGTGTTACGATTACATTACGGGTCAAGGACCCTCGGGGTACATTTTTTTTCATAGTCTTCATTTTCAAAAGTTCCAATTCGCGGAGAAAAGCGAACAAAATTAACAAAAACGCTAATGCAACGTTATATTTTCGCTTAAATCCAAAAACGCAAACGTTTTCGTGTTAATAATAAAAAATGGGAAGCCACAGCTCCCCATTCTTTTCGAGACAATTTTTATGTGAGAAATGTCACCAATCGACCGTATAGCCGACTTTTTTCTTCAGCTCGGCCAATGTGACTTCTTTATACGACTTGCTGGTGTCGTTCGGAAAAAGCAGGCAATACAACACCTTGTGGGTATCGGCTTCGTACACGATTTTATAGCAGTAGTCGGGAACGCCAATGTGATTCGGCCCGTAGGTTTTGGTACCGAAGATACCGCCTGCCACGATAAACAGTTTCTTCTTCTGTGACAGTTTACGTATCTGCGTTTCCCAGGTTTTCCAGATGCCGCGGTTTAGCCGCGGTACTTGTGGAAGGCAATTGTAGTAACAAAAAGTGGCCCTGTCGAGGTCGCAATCATAGGCGAAATCCTCCGCATTGGCGAGGTGGCCTTTGTCATAGGCCTTATCGTAGTCGTCGTCAGTGGCGGTATTTACGCCGCATTCATCGAAGCGCATTCCGTCACGATCGCAGTCCCCGCCACCTTTATAGAGGGTATACGTCACATACAGCGGTTCCCGAAGCGTATACGAAAAATACGATTTGTAGGCGGGGGTCGTTACGATGGTGTCGGCTTTGACCTGTGCAAAGCCCACTGTCGTATACAGCACGCATAGCCAGGCCAGGCGCTGTGCGTTTCTTAACCAAAAACATCCTTTTTCGAGCGCGTTTACTCGATGGAAGTGAGAAGTAGACACCATAAATATTAGAGTATTTTGTTCTTCTTAGGTCCGCCAAATCCAAAATTCACCGACAGCACCGACAAAAGCGTTTCCCCCTGGTCAAATGCCTGACGAAACGTGCTGCCGAACTGGTAGTTCAGGGCAATATCAGCCGTGAGTCGATAGGTGATGGAGGCTGAATATTGGAAATCGCTATCGCTTCTTTTGACGTAAAGGGTTTCGCCACTTCCGCTGGTGCCCGCCGCCTCAAGGGTCGACGCACTGCGCCCGACCGCTTCCGCTGAAACCGAGAGTTTGTCAAACTCGGCCGACAGGGCGAATCCGTAGTCGAAGTTATTGCGAAACACCTCCGTGCCCGGGAAATACCGGTCGAAATAACGGGTGTTGTACCATTCATAACGCAGTACACCGGTCAGGGAGAAAGCTTCCAACTTCCCTCCAAAACGCCAGGAAGGTGCGACCCATAACGACTGCCGTGGAACCATGGAATAAGACGTTTCGTTCGTTGGAAAACTAAGGAAGCTGCCGTATGCGAAGTCGATCCGCAGCCCTTCGCGTTTGAGCATATAGGCTTTAAGATCGTCATAATGCGATCCGACTACCGTGCGCACGACCTCGCGAAACGCACTTACGAAGGCGCGCTTGCCTTCCGGTGTCGCCTCCATATCAAGGGTTTCGGCCTTTCTATACGACTCTTCCAGCACTTCTTCAGCGAACGCAGGCACATGGTACGTGTCGAGTAACAACTGCCGGAACCGCGGTCGTATGTCCTCCAGCAATGTCTGTTTGGTCGTGGCATTCGAGTTCATCATGATACCCCGTAAGCCGGCGGTGATCGTCATTCCATCCCGCACCGACGTCAGTAGCGTCCGAATAGAATCTGCATCGCGTTGGTTGCCAAAAAACACGGAGGTACGAAACCCGAGTCCGAGTGCCTTGGTCGCCGTACTGTCACCCAACAGAAATTTTTGCGCCGTCGCGATGGAAAACGACGCATTCCGCCAGAGTTGCTTTCCCGCCGGACCGCCTGAAAGGTACTCCTCGATGGTGAGTCCGTGGTTTTTCCACCAATAAGGCGTAAACTCCAATGCGATATCATCCAATATGCCGACATCGCCGTCTGCGTTTCGGAAGCCGGTGTATAACGCCGACTCTAACGCCCGCATCGATTTTGGGCGCAGTACCACGTTGGGCTGCATCCCCATAACGGCCGCCGCAGGCGAATCAGGCAACGCCAGCGGCTCACCCGGAATCGGGTTCGACTCCTGAGCCGTCGCGATACCGCACAACATCAGCATACCAAACCAAAACCCTCTCATGAGAAGGTCAGGTCGAGGTTGATCGATACGTCGGCTGCCACCGATTTTTGGTTCGAATGCACCAGAATCTCGACTCCGTCAAGGTCAAAGGCCAGTTGTATTTCGTCTTCCTCGGGCGCTGGATTACGCACCTCGGTCGTGATATACACTGTTGCGCCCTTTGGGATTACACCCAATGACACCGTTCCGGTAGCATCAGCCACTTTCGTTTGCCCTGAGGGAAGAGTGGCGGTGGTTACGCCAATATTCGCATCCGACACCAACCGCACCTGAAGCGAATGGCTGCCACTTCCGGCGGGTGTGCTGAGGGGATAATTATAGTCTTTCATCTTACGACTATTTGGCTCTTACTTCAAAGTGCATCCAGTCGTAGTTCTTCTCCCATCCCAATGAAACAAAATTGTGCCGGTAGAAAGCCGCGATCATTTTGCGGTACTCTGGACGGGCAAAACGTGCCGTCGCGCTTGTTTCCTTCAATTGGTTGCGCTCAGGGTCAAGGTCGATGGCCGCGCCCCAACTGTGACGCGAATAATCGTCGCCGCCGCGCATTTTGCGGAAGTTGAAACAGCCGCCATAGAGATCGATGCCCAACTCCTGTATCTTAGGCAGGCCATAGTCTTTTAGGATGTCGGCGAAGACTTTCTTAAGGTCCTCCGCTACGAGTTTGTGACAGGTGATGGATTTCACCGAACTCTTCGTGTCCCACGCCAAACGCATCGGATACGGCAGTTCGATCTTCACGAGGTAATCAGACCCGTCTTCGTCGGGCTTGCCGAAACGTTGCACCAATTCAGGCGTTGTGATCATGCGACCGGCCTTCTGGATGGTGACATCATTTGACGATGGCGTTACCGGATCGGGCAATACACCGATTACTTCCACTCCACCACCCCAATAGTATTGTCCGTCCCGGTCACGGTACCATTTACCAAGGTCACTGCGGACATCCGTTACTTCGATACCTTCGAAGGTAAACCCTTTGGTCACCGTTCCGGAGATACTTCCTGGATCGGGCAATTGGGTTGGAATTTTGTTTCGTTTGTTTAACGTGTTGGCTGTTACGCGAATTTGTAGCATACTTATCCTACGGCCTCCTCACCGCTTTGTTGGTTATTAACTGTAACTTGTATAGGTGGTGCTACCGACGGCGGTGCCGACGGCGTTATTTTTGCTGTATTGTCTCCGGTTTCTTTTTTGCCCGCTCCGCGAAGCGTAACCAATTTGTTGAGTAAATCGAACCAGAACGGGGCGCCGAGGCAGATTCCGAACGCTAGGACCAGGAAGCCGAGGAGTTTCCGGGCGTTCATTGACCAGGCCATATACCGGACCCGCATGGCAACCGGGTGGTCTTTTTTGAGCACCGCAAAATAGGCAGCATTCTCAATAGAATCACATTTGAGGTGTGCCCTTTCACGCAGCAATTTCTTCTGGAGGTCAAGGCGGGCCATCTTTTTGGTATGGAGGGCTGCCGCTGCCGGATCAGTGGTTCGCGCCAGCGCCTCTTTTGGCATCAGGCGGTTGATCGAGTCGAGGGCAATATCAAGATCCAAACTGATTTTCTGGCCTTGCATTTGCAGGGAATCATTCTTTTCATGGCTGCGTCGCCAGGCAGAGGCGAAATCAACACCCCACCATGACGAGTCGACTTTGACGTGGTTGACGTACGATTGGTCGAACTGCCCGAAACCGTTCCATCCGACCGACAGGATATTGTTGGCGGTTGAGATATCGCCGTCTATGGTTTTCCGCGCTTCGTCCATGTGGCGATCATAGCGCTGCCGTAAGTCTTGCAGTTCCGCATTTTGCGCTTCCGACAGCCCCTGCGCTTTGGCTGAATCGGTGAGTTGTTGCACGCGCGGATCATCCTTATATTCTTCAGATGCCTTCATCGCCATAGTGACGAGCTTGTCGCGGGCATCTTTGTCGGTGCTCAACCGACTGGAGATTTCGATGGTATCGACATTGAAGAAAAACGCGATGCCCAACCCGATAAGAAATAGGATGAACTGCGTTTTCCGTTTGTACCAGCCCGATACGCGCCGCATCGAATCGTCGAACCAACTCTCAAGCCGGTTGCAGAACGTATGCAGTTGGTCGTAACTGTTTCGCAGGTGCATCTCAAGTATCCGGCATGTTTCTTTGGGCAGATAGCAGGCATGCGAGGCATCAGCATCGTAACAGGTTATGTGATAGGTCAGAATTTCCCGTATCTTTTTCGCATCGGGCAGGCTACGCAGCAGTTCTTCCGTTTCCGACTGCGAATGGGTGACCCCGTTCTTGATTTTCTCTGCGGCGATAACCGCCACGTTCTCTGAAAAGTCTTTCAACAGGATGTCCAACAGCACCGCAGAAAAGTTGTCGCGGGGGATATAGGACGGTAACGGAAAAAAATGGCTTTCACCGTAGTTCTTGATGAGTGGATGCTTATAAAATCGATCACCCAAACCATCGCACTCGTTTTTAGGTGCCAGTTTAACGAGCACCTTCAGTTGCCGGAACCACGCTTTGACCTTAAAGAGCAGGGCTTCCCACTTGCTGATCTCAGGCGTATCGGAAAGCATGTTTTCGATGATACTCTTACGGAGCATTTTCGCACGCAGACTGAGTCCGGTGGAAATGGCCTCTTGTATCGACGTTGCCAATAAGCTATACAACAGGAAAATGAATACCAACCCTATGGCGATATCCAACGCGGGAGAATTAAACATGTTGTGGCCATTTAGTGTGAGAGACCGAACAGTATACACTTCTCAGTTGCGAGGTAAAAACAGGCAACCCACAACCGCTTTCGGTAGGTACTACGTGGTTCATGTCGTGTTTTGTTTGGTTCGGGAGCAGGCGCTGCATCCGACTAATCGACTGACATGCCTACCCTCACGGCTAAGATAAGATAAAACGGTTCTACAAAAGCACGTAGAAATACGTGTTTTTTAAGCGCCTGTGAAAATGCGCATTCCCAAGACCACGAGGGCCGTACCTACTAGCATACTGCCGGCCGCATACGAAACAGCCAAGACGTAATTCCCGTTTTGTACCAGTTGCATCGTCTCATACGCAAACGCGGAAAACGTAGTAAAGCCGCCACAAAAACCTGTCACGAGCAAGAACCGAAGACCGGTGTCTTCCGGTGCCAATCGTCCCATCAAAGCACCGATGAGAAAGGAACCCAACAAGTTAATCCCGAAGGTCGCCCAGGGAAAATCGCCGGGCAGTGCGCGCGGCACCCACTGGGAAACCAGATAACGGAAGACGCTTCCGAGGGCACCACCGATGGCGACAAGAAAGAGGGTTCGCATGGGGTAAAGATAGGGAAAAGGGGTGAGAGGAGAGAGGAGAGAGGGAAGAGGGAGTGAAAACAGCAGAGACCAACTACAGTTCATCCCGATGCAGGAAGGATCGCATCGTGCAAGTAGGATGCGCTTTCAGGGCGTTACCTAAACAACGTGAGTTCGATATATGCGTTTTGTCAGACGCACAGGGATTGACTCATTTTGAATTTTAAATTCAAAGTTGGGATATTGTATTTTGCATCGTATACCGCCACAAATCACGATTTCTCGCTTTTTCATGTTGCTAATGGTCTAAAGCAGCGGTCTGCCGCGTGCTATTTCCTCGCGATAGCACCGCTATCGCTGTGGAATGCGCCTTGCATCCAAGTGCTTTCCGCCATCCTGACTTCATGCTTATATCGAACTCACGTTAGATAAAGAAAGATTTTTCATATCGTAAAGTTTTTCAAGTTAATGCTCGTTATTGTCTTGGCGGAGTATGACCTTATCCCACTTGTTCATTTAGGGGGGTAGCCTTTTGTAACCGGCATCGTTAATCTGAAGTGAAAGTGGCAAAGGCGGTGCATATGATTTTGCGGGAAAACCTTAGTAGTTGTTAAACATTGGTGGTCAGTAGATAGTGTTCGGAATTCAGATGCTGTTGGCTGGACACGCAGTTGCATCGACGCTCTTACTACCCATAGTATCTTAGACCGAACGCTTCCCGACCATCCAATTGAAAAAGCGAAACATCCTCCCCAAGCACAGCGAAGGAATCCTGCTTGGGAGTTAAGTCGTTCGTTGACAAGCATTACGCCATCCCTCAATAACGCGGTTATCTCTTGCCTAAACGCTCAGTGACTCAGGGACTCAAAGGCCTCAGGAGCGAAGTTGACAGTAATGGCCAGTGGCTATTGTGAGGTCGTCTGTTTTAAGGGTCGGGGTAGTGAGTAAGGTCCTATCGTGCTATTTGGTGTTCAGTCAGGTCATTCCCTATAAAAAAAACGCCCCCGAAGGAGCGTTTTCACTGTATGGTGTGTGGTTTTACTGCTTTACGACTTTCCTATGCGTCACACCGTTGTCGGTGGCGATCGTGAAGAGGTAAACACCTGCCTGCACATCTGAGATCAGGATGTCTCCGCTTCCCTCTGTCAGGCGCTGCGTGTGCACCGTCCGTCCGTTGAGGTCGGTTACCGTGATGATGGCCGAGGCGGCGTTTGTCGTGACGTGGACGTATCCTTTCGTTGGGTTCGGATACAGTACGACGTTGTTTCGGTCGACGTCGTTAAGACCCAGGAAAACCGATAGGGTCACTTCGTCGCTGGTTACGTCGCAACTGCCGTTGGTGATAATGACGCGCACCATTACGCCGTTGACCTGCAGGGTCGTCAGCACGCCACTGATTGAAAGCGTATTGGTGTTCGTTCCCGTTATGCCGTTTCCTTCCGGCAGGTTGGTCCAGGTTTGTCCGCCGTTTGTGCTGAGTTGCCATACATAGGAAGCCGCGTTTTGCGCTACTGCGGTGAACGTCACCGGACTGCCTTCCTCAATACTAGCGTTCACAGGTTGCACGCTAAAGGTGGGTGGCGACTGTATTGTCAGCTCCAGGATTTCGGTATGGCAGCCAACCGTAACGTCATAACTGCCGGAAGCAGTATATGTAGTGCCGTTTACCGCCCAGGTGTACTGGTCGCATGCTGTCACTACCGCGGAGTTGACAGTGGTCGGCGTGATGGTTAAATCGAGTATTTCGGTATGGCAACCTACGGTGACGTCATAACTTCCTGAAGTCGTGTAGGTAGTGCCGTTTACCGCCCACGTGTATTGGTCGCAGGTGTCTACCACGGTGGTGTTGACAGTGGTCGGCGTGATGGTTAAATCGAGTATTTCAGTATGGCAACCTACGGTGACATCATAACTTCCTGAAGTCGTGTAGGTAGTGCCGTTTACCGCCCACGTGTATTGGTCACAGGTGTCTACCACAGTGGTATTGACGGTGGTCGGCGTGATGGTTAAATCGAGGATCTCGGTATGGCAACCTGTCGTAACGTTATAACTTCCTGAAGTCGTGTAGGTAGTGCCGTTTACCGCCCAGGTGTATTGGTCGCAGGTGTCAACAACAGTGGTGTTTTGCGTAAGCGGATCTACCGTTACTGAAACCGCCACCCGGTCGCTGGTGCAGCTACCGTCGGTTTGGGAAACATGGTAGGTTCCGGTAGCCAGTGCCGTCGTTCCGTCGAGTGCGGTTCCGCCAACGGCGTCGGCGAACCATTGGATACCTGTGCCAGTGGCGACAAGATCGCTGACTACGGCGCCTTCACAAAATTGCTGTGTGGTGTTGACGGTAGGTTCGGCAATGTTGCAGGCGAGGTTCGTTCGAATCATATAGGGCTTTGCGAACTGGCCGCCGAAATTCTCGTTGTGCGCCCAGCCGCTGAAAGGACTTGTGGGCCAAAACACGTAGGTGGCACCCGCTGTATAGATATCGGTGGTGAGTCCGACCCGAAGTGTCTGGGCGTATTCCTGTGCGCAAACAACCAGTTTATCGCCTGCCGCAATCGCCAGAGGCGGATCCACCGTATACGTGACCCAGCCGGAGGGGTTATTCGCTGGCAGCACCTGTGAGGGCACCGTGTAGACCAGTTGGGGTTCACCGGCTACCACTTTGAATATGGCGCATCCCATTTCGATAGAAGCGGCGTTAGGCCCCAATTGGTAGATGGAGACAGAGGCCAGCGTAGCGGCGCTGCTGTAGGTGAAGGAATTACCTAAATAACCGCCACCGTCGCCAATACCGAGTCCGCCGTTGGGTGTATTGTTGTCACGGGCCATTTCCGTATCGGTATACTGCACGGTATAGGTGACAGCGCTATCGGTATCCGGATAGCCGTCTACTATGGCGTCATACGTAAAGGTATAGGTTCCGATGGAAGGAGTAAAAACCGGAGTCACGGTCAGTACCGAAGTGGTAGAAAAGGTGTCAATCGTCTCAGACACGCTGGTCGCTAGTGCCACCTGCGTCATAGAGGGGTCGAAGACGCGTAGGCGCAGTTTCACATTGGCCGGCTCGGAATTGTTGTTGAAGATGGATGCCGAATAGACGGATTGTGCCTGCTGCCCCAACGGCACACGGGTGTATTCCGATTTTATAACACCGCCCAGGATCACCGACATGGTGGAACGTTGCAGCATGTTAACTGGGGTCGGCGGCTGTGCTATAAGTGACGATTCCTGAAGGCCGGTTGTCGGATGAATGACCGACAGCTTTGACTGACCCGAGGCCAGCGCCACCGACAGCAGTGTGAAAAAGAGTAACGATTTGTTCATATGTAATGGGTTTTGTTTACATGGGGAGGCTTATGCAGCATCGTATTGCGGTAAGGCCAGACGGCGAAAGTATCGAAAATTAACACAGCGGGATGCACCATCGGGAAAAACTTATCTACAGGAATTTAGGTAGATTTTAACAATTTGTTTCTGCGGAAGGAAGGAGTTGGGAGATGGGAGTCGCAGTCGCAGTCTCAGTCGCAGAAGTAGGCAGTAGGCAGTCGCAGTAGGCAGTGATACTTCTAGGCGAGAACGTAGCCTCATTACTACGCACCAATTGTCATTCCAACGTATGAGGAATCACATTCAGTGGGCAGTCTCAGTCTCAGTCTCAGGAGTTGGCAGTGGGCAGTCGCAGTAGGCAGTGTTTGGTTGTTGGTAATTGGTTGTTGGACGCTCAGGTGCTCAGGGACTCAGGGACTCAGGTGCTTAGGGACTAAGGTGCTTCGTTACTCGATTGCTCACGTAGTGTAGGTCCCTCGCTTTGCTCAGGATGAAGGGCTAGTTGGGAGTGGGTAGTAGGCAGTCGCAGTAGGCAGTGTTTGGTAGTTGGTAATTGGTTGTTGGACGCTCAGGGACTCAGGGACTCAGGTGCTCAGGTGCTCACGCAGTGTAGGTCCCTCGCTTTGCTCGGGATGAAGGGCTAGTTGGGAGTGGGTAGTAGGCAGTCGCAGTAGGCAGTGTTTGGTTGTTGGTAATTGGTTGTTGGTTGTTGGACGCTCAGGGACTAAGGTGCTTCGTTACTCGGCTGCTCACGTAGTGTAGGTCCCTCGCTTTGCTCGGGATGACCAGGTGGCACGGCGGTAGATTTGGATTTCTCGCTTCGCTCGAAATAGCGGTGCTTAGTGTGAAGAGCTATTTTAGAGGCGGCGACACCTCAAATCTGTAGTTGCCGCTCAGGTGCTCAGGGACTCAGGTGCTCAACTCAGTTGCTTACGCCGTGTAGGTCCTTCGCTTGGCTCGGGGTAACGGGTTAGTTGGGAGTTGGTAATTGGTTGTTGGACGCTCAGGGACTCAGGGACTCAGGTACTCGGGAAATTTTTATCGGTGTAGGAAAATCACGTAGAAATACGTAGTGTCAATCCGTTCGTTATTTTTAGGTTTGGGACATAACCATTCATGATAGTATATGGAGAAGGATCTCAACCAACAGCAAACCTTGTTTAAGTTTGTCAGTATCCGCCCGCCGGAACTCAGTAACCCCGAGAACGAAGGTCAACGCTTTGTAAATGATGCGACGCTAAGTTCATCCGATTTCTACAAAGCCGTTCAGCTTGCGCCCGACGATAAATGGGAGGCAATGAAGAAGGTTCCGACCAATAAACTGGTTTTCTACCGTGACATGGCCGTGCTCAGAACGAAGGTCGGCAAGGATTATATCGATGCGGCAGATTATCTGGCACGGCTTACATCCTCATTTATCCCGGAGGAAGTTTACGATAAAATAGGCGCACTCAAGTCTACTGGCCTTGTACCAAGAGATTTATGGGACAATCTTTACTACCAGGTAGTACATCACGACGAGTTTTATGTCAAGGAAACCGTTATGCAACTGATTGTTTTATACAATGTGCTGGTTTTCAAAGAACGTTTGACAAAGCCACAATTTCTTGCTGCGTTACCTGTCGTCGTTCGTGCCCGTGTTGTATTGCCTGTTGAACTGTTTGCTGATGGCGGCTCCGTAAGTATCTCGGCTCAAAAAGGAGTCGACCCAAAGCCCTTGTTCAGCAAAAAGAAACTAATGGACGATGCAGCTATTTTGGACGGTCGCTACGATATGCAGCGGAACGATGCCGCTGTTATAGAATTGAAAAAACTGCAGAAAGACTACAGATTGCTTTACGGGAAAAAGTACGACTCGGCAATGACCGACTATTTGGATCAGGTTGCCCAGGCCTACGCAAACGCGAGCACTATAGAAAAAACCCGTACAGACTGTTCCGGATGCGTAGAAACGTTCTATGAATTCGAAAATCTGCAACTACCCGACTTTAATCCAACTATTCCGCCTGAAATTGATCCT
Source organism: Flavobacteriaceae bacterium (assembly GCA_027490305.1). Lineage (GTDB taxonomy): Bacteria > Bacteroidota > Bacteroidia > Flavobacteriales > Flavobacteriaceae > Flavobacterium. The sequence goes on along the minus strand of JAIXYI010000076.1, from coordinate 2,579 downwards.
GTTCAACTGGAAAGAGATCTTTCCCCTGAATCTTTTCACGTTGTCAAGACACTTGACCTCTTGAAAGAAACCACCTATGATGCCATCATCGAAGGTCTTGAGCAGGAAAGTAAGCGGGTGGCAAAAACCGTTTTCGGGGCCGTTAGGGAGACGGAGAAAATTGTGACAATTGGCGGAATGTCTTTTCAGGCCCGTAGTGGAAGTGAAATGCGCGACCCTTTCACTACCGAGAACCAGATTCCTTTTATCGTATCGTTCAAAGAAACAAGTTGGCACACGGGCAAGATCCAGTTTGTATTAACCCAGGCGTATGCAAATGCGGAGATTACATCCGTAGACTATGAAGTCACATTTCCGGGTGTGACAACACCGATTACGGGAACGGCATTTGCGGAGGCAGGCGGTAATTTGCTGGGAATATACCTTTTCCCCGACATACCGAATCTTATTATTCCCAATGGTAAAACGGAGTTTCATCTTACGATGACATTCTACCTGCTCGACGGATCGGTAGCCGACCTTGAAGTTGACGTCACACTGCAGGGTAAAATCGTAGGCGTAGCCACGATTCGCCAAAGAACCAATGACAACCAGGGTAATCTCGGTTCGACTTTTGCTCCAAATATGTTTGGAATCAGAAGGTTGGGCATCGCCGATTATAAAAAAGTAGTTGCCGAAGTTTGTTGTTATCGCGAGGCGGAAGTATCAAGTATCGAGAATATCATGCAAGGTGAATTCAAGAACCGCACCACCACACGTGAGCGAATCGAAGAGACAACCGTCACTACCGAAAGGCAGACGGAAAAAGAAAATATTACCGACACCGCCACTACCGAGCGCTTTGAAATGCAGTCTGAGATCGCTAAAATGCTGCATCAGGAGAAGCAAGCCGGTGCATACGCCAACGTAAGTGGGAAGTACGGACAAAATACCACATTTGAATTGGGGGCTAATTTCGCGATAGCGACCTCAAAGGATGAAAGCAATCGCCAGGCCGTTACAAAGTCGAAGGAAATAACGCAATCGGCGACAGAACGTATTGTGAGCAGGTTTCGCGAAGAAGTAGTGACCAAAGTAACCGAACGTTATAAAGAAGAGAACACGCATATTTTGGATAACCGCACTGGCACAGGCAACGTATCTGGTGTGTATCGCTACATCAATGCAGTTTACAAGAACGCTATCCTAAATTACGGCAAACGGCTGATGTTCGAGTTTATGGTTCCCGAACCATCAAAGCTTTTCCGTTTGGGAATGGACTTGGGCGAAAAAGCGACAGACGGTATCAGCGAACTGACTGCCCCTCCAACGCCGGAGAGCTTAGGCCTGAGCAACGCCCAGTACCTTACGGAAACGAACTATTTTGCCCTGGCCGCGGCCTATAATGCCAATGTGGAAGCGCCGCCGGAAAAATATAAAGTGGTCGGGCGCGCTTACAAGGGAGAGGGGAAAAACGGAGCTATGTCATTTGAGTACAACGATATCCGAACACCCCAGGGATACAAAGCCTACTGCGCGTTATGGAATTATACCATGCGCAGATCGAATAATAACAATTGTAATGCAGATATTGCCATTGGGAATATAACGCGGTATGTACCAAAATCATCTGCCGCTAATGTACTCCATTTAGGTACTCCAACTTCGGTGTCTGAACTAATCTATTTCAACAGCACCGACGAACGGCGTTACACGGATGAGACGGTGCCTGTTTGTTTAAACACATGGGATGTGGGCGCGTTTTCACTTCAGGTAACCTGCCGTTTTGAACGGGGCGAAGAACTTTTTCAAAATTGGCAACTGAAAACCTATGACGTGATTGTAAAGGCCTATTATGACCGATTCGCCGAGTATAACGAGAAAGTGGCCTCGGCCCAACAGGAAGGAACGAAATCGCTTGCAGCCAACCCACTCTTTTATCGTGATATTGAGTCGGGCATACTCAAGAAAAACTGTGTCTCGTATCTGGTGCCGCCATCGCAACTGGGGGTTCAGTATTATACGGGCTCAAGTTTTAAGGATTTCGATATCACCCGCGATGCGCAAATGGATGCTTATGCTGCCAAAGCCAAGTTCCTGGAGCAGGCTTTTGAGTGGAATATTATGAGTTATACCTTTTACCCGTATTACTGGGCGTTTAAAAACAACTGGAAAGAACTCTTCCAATCTGAAAGCGACGATCCGTTGTTCCGTAATTTCATCCAGGCCGGTATGGCGCGTGTAATTGTGTCGGTAACGCCTGGTTTTGAAGATGCGGTCATGCATTTCATGGCTACCGGACAGGTATGGAATGGAGGTAGCGTTCCGGTGATCGGTGACCCGCTTTACAAGTCGATTGTGGACGAGTTGAAAGAGCAGGAGTATGTGGTGGAGGAAACCTGGGAAACCACGCTTCCGACGTCGTTGATCGGCCTACAGGAAAAAGGCGTTTCGATCACTACCGTCGGATTGCCTTGCGGCGATGGCTGTGACACCGGCGACAGTCCGTTCAAACAGAACGACAATGAGTTGAAACCACCAATGGAAGTCAAACCTTAAATTCATGTGCCGGGTTTCGGCCCGGCACTTATTTTTATTTT
>JAIXYI010000009.1 GCA_027490305.1 Flavobacteriaceae bacterium | reverse complement strand
TCGTAAATGCACAAACAAAATGGGACGGAACTATCTTCTCATGGAACAGCATCAGAAACGAAATAAATATATATTTTGGTCACAGATTGGAAAACTGACACAGTTCGTTGAACACTCCTCAATTTGTCACCATCAACGCTTTATGGATGCTTTATCCTGCCTTTATCTATGCTTGAAGCAAGAGGATTGACCCGTCCATGAACCATGAACCATGAACCATGAACCATCAACTATCACCCCTCACCCCTCACCCCTCACCCCTCAACTCCTACTACCATTAACAAAATACACGGTTTTCCCGTAAAATGGTGTCGTCGGGAATGTGTAATTTGCGTTACGGGAGGGGCGGATGCGTCCCTTACAAAACGCAACGCAGACGGCGGTACGGGAAAACCGTATTATTTGTTAAAGCTGGTAAGGGTGACGACGGGAGGTTCTGACAGAGGTCTGTAGTTCGCGTTGTCAGATCGGGAAGAGAAGTAGCGAAGTTAGAATGGGGTGCGGTTTACTAGTCGGGTAGTCAACCCAAAACCCAAAACCCTCAACCTTGAACCCTCAACCCCCTTCTACCTTCCGGTAATTCGCCTTAATAAAGTCGGTGACCATATAGCCGATGAGTTTTCCGATCAGGTCACTGTCTTTAGCGTCGCCCAGAGAAGGCGCACCTTCCGCGATATGCAGGTAGCCGGCATTGGGGTGTGAGGCGAAGAAACTTACGTATTGGCGCACTTCCTCTACCGAAAATCCGCTCATCGTCATGGCGCTGCTGGCGACATTGGGAATCGCATCGAGATCGACTTCTATGCCGAACGGACTGGTTTTTACAAAGTCGAGTGCCATTGCCAGTTCGCTGTTGAAATCGCGTTCACGGCGTATTTTCACGGCGTCGTATGTATTGAACCGCACGCGGTCTTCCATGTCCTTCAAAATGTGGAGTACATTTTTGGACGTGTAGCTTTCGTGCAGGCCGAAAATGAAGTACTTTTTCAGGAATCCTTCTTCGAACGCATAGGTAAAGGCGTTGCCATTATGACGTCCTTCCATGATGCGGAAATCGGAGTGTGCGTCGAAATTGACAGCGTTAATGGGCTTGCCGGTTGCCAGCGCCATTCCTTTCACGGCACCGTAGGCGTTGTTTTGTCCGCCGCCGATGATAATAGGTTTTTTACCCGCCTTTACGATGGAAAACACCAAGTGCGCCACTTCCCGGTCGATTTCGCTGACCAGTTCGGTCATTTTAGTTCGGTCTTCTGTTTTGTAGAAGTCGAGTCCGGCAACGGCTTCCATCTCGGCATCGACGTTCAGTGCGCCCAGTGCCAGAATGCGGCTTCCTTTGCAAAACCGGTTGTGTTGGATGTTGGCAATCGCCGACAGCGCGCTTTGCCAGGCTGATGCAGCGCCGGGTTTGCCGAAATTGGCCCTTACACCAATGTCTTCCGGAATACCGACCAATACATAAGGAGCCTCGCACGTCCGAAGAAACGTATCAGGCAGGATTCCCTTCGGAACGGTCAGCATTTTCTCTCCGAACTTGACTTCGCCACTGCGGTGGTGAGTGACCTTCGCCAGATCGGAGGCCGTGAGCACACGTAATTTTTCCATTCGGAAAGCGTTTGGTTTCGGGTCCCTAAATGTATAAACTTACGTTAATATCTGTAACCGTTCTTCCACACTATTTTAATTTAGTGGGAAAATAATCAAAATCCAATGGACAACCAGAAGAATACCTCGAGCCTCAAAGCCATCATTGTGGTGCTGGCCTTGCTGTTGCTCGGAAGCCTTGCCTACATCTTCAAGATGACGACGGACGCCAATAAAATGAACACCGAACTCACGACCGAGAAATCAGAGAAGGAAAAAGTGCTTGACGAACTGGCCGAACTCAAAAGTACGTATGACGATGCCATCGCAGCCAAAACCGCACTCTCTGACGAACTGATTGCCGAGCGCGATAAAGTCGTTAAATTGATGGACGATCTCAAAAAGTCAAAAGGGGATGCCGATTCCTTGCGGAAATACAGAGCGCAATACCAACAGTTAAGCGCAAAGATGAAGCAACTCGTGGCCGAAAACGACCAGTTGAAAACCGACAACCAGCGCCTCACCGTCGAACGTGACAGCACCTCAATGGCTTTGGGGCAGCAAAAGAAACTCAACGATACGCTGGTCATCCAGAATGTGAACCTTGCCAAAACAGTTGAGAAAGGCCAGAAAATCGTGGTAATGAACCTGCGCACGCAGCCGGTAAAAGTCCGTAGTTCCGGTAAACAAATCGAAACCGAACGCGCCAGTCGTGCCGACCAGGTGAAAGTGTGTTTTGCCCTTGCGGCGAATGCGATCGCGAAATCGGGAGAGAAGACCTATTATGTGCAGGTCATCGACAGTAAGAACAACGTGTTGGGCGATAAGAAAACAGAGACTTTTGACGATATGACCCTGACGTATAGTTTTCCGGTGACGGTTGAATACAACAACGAAGCCGTTGACGTGTGCAACTATCTGGATGGAAAAGGAAAAGAATTCGCGAAAGGAAGTTACTTCGTCAACATCTTCGATAAATCAGAGTTGGTGTCGAAAACGACCTTCACCCTGAAATAAACGCTTCTGTTAGTTATTAATTCAAGAAGAAAACGTCCGTGATAAACGGGCGTTTTTTTTAAGCGATGAATTCCCCTTCGATCATCACGTCCTGAATCAGGTTCGAGCCGAAGGCGTATGGCAGTTCGTAAAACGAGGTAACGGGTTTGGTTACAATCAAATTGGCCCGTTTCCCGCGGGTGATACTTCCGTGGGATGTCTCCAGACCCATTGCATACGCACCATTCAGCGTGGCGGCATTGATCGCTTCTTCGGGCGTCATTTTCATTTTGATACAAGCCGTTGCCACCACAAAATTCATATTACCCGAGGGCGTCGTGCCCGGATTAAAATCACTTGCGACTGCCAACGGAAGTCCGGCAGAAAGCAACCGTCGGGCGGGCGTGTAAGGGATGCTGATAAAGTAGGAACAGGAGGGAAGTGCAACCGGCATTGTTCTACTGTTTTTCAACGCTTCGATATCGTCATCCTCTACGATCTCCAAGTGGTCGACACTCAGGGCATCGTGTTCGACGCAAGCCCGAACACCACCGATGGCGGTGAACTGATTGACGTGTATTTTAGGAATTAGACCGTACTTTTTTCCTGCCTCCATGATCCGGACGGTTTCGTCAACCGAAAAATAGCCCGTTTCCAAAAAGGCGTCGATGTAGTCGGCAAGTCCTTCTTCCGCTATCCGGGGTAGCATCTCGTCGATAATCCGTTTGATGTAGCCTTCATGGTCTTCTTTATACGCTGCCGGGAACGCATGTGCGCCCAAAAACGACGCCCGAATCGCCACCGGATACGCGTCACGAAGTCGCCGGATCACCCGTAACATTTTTAGTTCGCCTTCCACCGTAAGGCCATAACCGGATTTGATTTCGATCGCCCCGGTTCCGAGTCGCATGAGTGCTTCGAGTCGCGTCGCCGATTCTTGGTAAAGCGTATCTTCGTCTGTATCATTCAGCCGCTGGGCCGAATTGAGGATGCCACCACCGCGGTTGGCAATTTCTTCGTAGGAAAGTCCGTTGATCCGATCGACAAATTCCTGTATGCGGTTTCCGGCATATACCAAATGCGTGTGGCTGTCACACCAGGCCGGAAGCACCACGCGGCCCGAACAGTTCACTTTGCGGTCGGGCTGCACATTAGGAAGTTCGTCCATAGCCCCGAAATCGCGAATGATGCCGTCTTCTACCAGCAGCCAGGCATGGTCTATTTTGGGTAGGATTGTCATATCGGAACCCGCTACCCACGATACGCCCGGTTCGCGTATTTGCAACAATTCACGGATATGGGTAAACAGCGTCAGCATGCGTTTGGATTTTTGGTAAAGGTAACGAGCAGGGCGAAAAACTCCTATCTTTAGGCTAAAATTCCCGGATTGAAGCGGATCAAATACAAACAGTCGCGCTCGGTTAGTGCCGACCTTTTTACCTACACCGGCGTCCACACCAGTGAGCCGGTTTCGATGCAATTGTTCGTATACGACGACAATGGATATGAGGAATATAAGAACGTCTCGCTGGAGCGGGTGAAAAAGGAAATCGGGGATCCGTTGCAGGAAAATGACGTCAAGTGGCTGAACCTCCATGGTTTGCATGACACGGATCTTGTACGCCGTCTGGGAGAGGCGTTAAACATTGACCATTTTATCATCGGGGACGTACTCAACGTCAACAAACGCTCGAAGATGGAAGAGCTGAACGAAACGCTTTTTTTCAGTATCAAATCGATCTTGCCTGGTGTTGACTATGACCATATACGCATTGAACAGATCAGTTTCCTGTTGCGCAACAATACACTGATATCGTTCCAGGAAAAGCGGAGTGACTTCTTTACCCACATCCGAGAGCGAATCAAGACCCATTCGGGTTTGGTGCGAAAGAAGAAGAACGACTATTTGCTGTATCTGTTGTTGGAGTCGGTAATGGATAACTTTTACATTACCCTCGAGCACGATGAGCACTGTATAGAGGATTTGTTGTTGGAAGCCAAAACCAGCCAACGTCCCGACATACTCGAAAAAATTGAGAAAAGCCGAAACACGCTGCAATTTCTGAAACGGTCGATCCAGCCCTTGCGGGATGCCTTGCTGAATCTTAAAAGTATGCAGGACGATGACGACTTCGATGGGATCGAAAAGATGAACTATACGTTTTTCGCCCGATTGCACCAGAAATCACTTGAATTGCTGGAGCAGATCGACTACGATATGAACTCGCTTGACAGCGCTTCCAATGTCTATTTTTCCGCCCAGAGCCACCGGATGAATGAGATTATGAAAGTGCTGACGGTGGTGTCGGTTATCTTCATGCCACTGACATTTATTGTAGGCGTGTATGGCATGAACTTCGACAATATGCCCGAGCTCCACAGTCGGATGGGGTATTTTGTCGTATGGGGTATCATGGTGACATTAGCGGGCGGAATGGCGTATTATTTTAAACGGAAGAAGTGGTTTTAGTATAGGGACCTCAGTCGCGGTTTCATCATTTTTCGTCAGGTACTTAACATTTGTTGACATCGTCTACTTCGTTTTTTGCCACTATGAAATCCCCTGTTACTACTGTGATAACAGGCGGAAGGCCCTCAGGCGGGTCATTTGTATAAACAACGTAGCACTCCGCATCCGTAGAGGATGTAAATCAAGTAGCTGGCACTGGCATTAACAGGATATTTCTCAGTGATAGTCGATTATTTTTGCCTTTAATCGATTAATTTGTAAAAACTGTATTCTGAGATATTCTTTAACAAATTTTATTATACATTTGTTGGAAACCCTATTCAAAAAATACGAATCTCGATTTTCTGCGAAGCCTTTGTAACACACAGGCGTTCTTTGTTTTGCGTGTTTTTTTGAAGCTGTTTAAAGATTGAACAAAATATAAAAGAGGTAATTATTACGGTACTTAAGTGACGTTTTGAGAAATATGCAAGATAAAAATATTCAAAATGCGACAGAAGTTATTTCGCGTTTGAAAGAGGTACTCAAAATACGTAAAGACATACAGTTAGCGGAATTCCTGAATGTAAGGCCCAATACGATTTCGACCTGGAAGAAACGGAATACGCTCGATTATGACGCGCTGATACGCATCTGCGATCTGTATGAGTTAGACTTAAACGAGATACTGCTTGGCAAAAATCGGTTGAGTGGGCTGTCAAGCGAGACCCCGCTATTGAAGCGCGAAGTGTTGTTCCAATACGCAGCAGGTACTGACAGAGGTGCACTTATGGAAGGCACGACGAGGTACAATTTCCCGTTCATCTCTACCGAGCAATCTATGGCTTTTCAGGTCGTCGGAAACAATATGTATCCGGTGATCGAGGAAAACACCTTCGTGATTTGTGAGAAAACATTTTTGTACGACGTGCGTGAAAGCTGGCTGGTAGTGGTCGTCAGTAAACAAAAAGGAATGTTTGTCAATAAAGTCGCAGGCAATCCGGGGCATATGGGTGAACTCGTCCTGACTAACGAGAACAAGCGCTACAATGATATACGGCTCCTTTTCACCGAGATCGATGAAATCTGGCGGATCATTGGCGTTTTAAGTTACGACATAAAAACAGAGGAACTAAAGGTATCCGATGCGACGCCGTCCCAACAAATATTGGCCGACGTAAAATAAACGTTGATAGGTTATACAATCGAAAACCGCGGACTTAGCCGCGGTTTTTTTTTAATCTGAAAACAACAAATCCATTTTTGTTGCCACTATTGCTTGTCTGAATCGCAATCATGGCGTCGACCTGCGTTCCGTACCAAAAAGGTACAAATCACGCTGCCGAGCATCTGTTAGCATGCTAGTAACGTTCGCCTGCTGCGGCGGATTGGTGTTAAAGTAACGCGAAATCCGGAAAGCACTCCAGCGCTAATGCGTAACTTGTAGAGAATGCAATCACCTATTCTCTATCGCCTGCGCTATTTCATCGGAACCGTTCTCGCTCTTCTCACACTGGCGCTCGGGGTCCAGTGGTGGGCGCATCACAAACTCGAACAATGGCTGTCTGACCAAAAGGCCAATGGGTATGCCATATCCTACAAGAAGCTTGATGTCTCTCTTTGGTCGCGGTCTGTTTCCATCGACTCACTGTCGGTAGAACCTTCCGGTTTCGTCCGTACTCCCAACACCATCGCCGGATTTGTCGCGTCCGTTGATATTTCGGGCGTCCACCTTTGGCGTTTGCTTTCCGGCCGCGGTTTATTCCTTCGGGAATTGTCTGTCCGACAACCCGATATTCGAATTGTCAACGACACCACGAAAAGTACTTCCCGAAAATCCAAACCTCTCTCTTTCCTGGTTTCAAATGTGCGGGTCGAAAACGGGCGGATCACCATGGCCCGGAAAGGGGAACAACAGCCCTATCTCCGTATGGACGCGATACGGGTTCATATATCCAATCTCGGGTCGCCCACAACAGAAGATGCGCCGTTGTCGTTTCGGTTTGATGACTACAAGGTGGAAGCTCACCATTTCTTTTGGAAAACAGGCCCCGTTTATCATCTTGCCGCCACACACGTTCTGGTAACACCCGAAGCGGCACGGATGGAAGGTTTTGCCTTGCAACCGGATATCACACGCGCCCAGTTTCAGGCCCTATTGAAAACAGAAAAGGATTTCTACCGGTTAGCGGCCCAAACCATCGCATTGTCTGACATGGAATGGGGTGTGCGCAACAAACGTTTCTTCCTTACCGCCCGCCGTCTTGACCTTCACGGTGCCGATGCTTTTATCTACCGTGATAAGCGGACACCCGATGATACCCGAAAACGCCCGCTGTATAATAAGTTGCTCCGTGAATTGCCCTTCGATCTTGATCTGGAGACGCTGGCTATCGGCAACGCCCGTATTGTTTATGAAGAACAGTTGAACGCACGCGGCGCGGGCCAACTCACGTTTTCCCAGTTCGATCTCAACGCGCGCGCGCTCCACAGCGGTTATGGACGTCAGCAACTTCCGGATGTGCAAATTGCCATCCAAACACGCTTTATGAAGGAAACGACACTGAAGGTCGACTGGACTTTCAACGTGCTCGACAAACAGGATGGTTTTCGCATCCGCGGACACATCCTCGATTTCGATGCGCATAAACTAGATCCGTTCACCGAGCCGTATAGCAACGTCAAAACCCGCGGAAAACTCGCGTTGGTCGCCTTCGACATCACGGGCAACGACCACGACAGCAAGGGAACGGTGGGGATGCGGTATGATGACCTGAAAATACGCGTATACCGGAAAAAGAAGCCGTCGCGCGAGAACAGAATTGCATCTGCAATAGGCAACGCGCTCGTAGCAAATGATACCAATGACAAGATAAAGTCGACGTCCGTCGCCGTGACCCGCAAGCCCGACGCGTCTTTTTACAACTTCCTGTGGCGAAACGTCGAGGAAGGCATGCAAAAAATCATCCTGTAAAAAAAGAACCGTGACCTACGCCACGGTTCCTAACCAAACAAAATATATAGAGATAATAAAGAGGCTACGGTTGTAAGACGGCCGTCGTGTCTGTAGCATGAAAGCGCGCTTCTTCGCTAAATTCGGCCTCGTCGTCGCAATGGGCACATCCGGCGAAGAGTAGGCTACAGCCAAAGAAAAAAAGCAGGAGGTTAATACGTTTTGTTTTTGTAAAAGTAGCCGACCGCACGAACGTTGCCTTTACATGATTTTATGCTATTCTTATACACTATTCCCTACCGCGACGACGATTTCCGAGATTTTGACTTCGTGCCCTTTGCCTTACGGGGATGCTGCTCCTGAAGATCTTCTTTGAATTCGTGTTGCTCGCGGGCTTCGTCAATCGAATGGGTGCTTTGCAGCGACCCTTCCTTCTTCGTCAGTTTGCTGAGGTAGACGTAGTATTTCTGGATGACCAGCATTTCTTCCTCTGTCATCCCCTCAATGTCAACCAGCCGGTTACTCGCGTATTCATGAGAGGCCACCAGTTCGTTCAGTTTGAGTTGGATGGCCAGCGAGTCTTTGTTTTGCGCCTTTTGGATAAGGAAGACCATCAGGAACGTAACGATGGTCGTGCCGGTGTTGATGACGAGTTGCCAGGTTTCCGAAAACGCAAACAGAGGTCCCGTGACCGCCCATAGGACGACCACACCCAAGGCAGTGCCAAATGCCCATGTGGTTCCGGTCGCTTTTGTGACGTGGGTAGCGAAGGAGTCGAACAGGTTTCGCTTTGGCTTTTGTGTAATGAGGGAGGGCTTTTTCATGGGGTGTTTTTACTTCCAAACGTCTGGAAATTACCCTGCGCAACTGTTACAACCCCTGTCGTAAAACTTACAAATAGTGTCGGTCGGGATATAAGTTAGCAGGACGATTTTGTAAAGCCGACCACGATGCGATCGCCAACTTTGTACCACCGGTAAGCATGCGGACGAAGGTTGCGACATTCCGTTCCCGACATTCCGTTCCCGACATTCGAAGAAGATGGAGAAGAAGGCGTCGTGACGCGTCGGTACCATCGTCCCATTGCGGTCCGGGAGGCAGCCGTTTGCCTTTTGCGCCAATTTTGTAAGGGGTTGCGACTTAAATTTTAAAGGCAGTCGCAATTTGAAGAAAATAGCCTAAAAAAACGTTATGAAATCGATTTCGTAATACTAAAATTTCTACTTTTGAACTACGATCTTACATCTACTATTAACGAAACGTCTATGCAGGAAACCAGGATTACGTTCACGAAAAAAATCCTCGAAAGAGTGAGTTTCGATCCACGGCTTTTTTGTAAGGAATTGGAAAAGGCACTCAAAAGCCTACTCCCTTACGAGATTGAGCAATTGGCAGACTGGCTCCTCCAGTTTGTCAAAGAGAAACCCGAATTACGTCATTGTGTATTAATGGTCAAACCATAAGGAGCTTCGGCTCCTTTTTTTATTTCTTCAACGGACTGATGATCTGCACGTCCTGAAAGGTGATTGCACCGCGCACCACGCCGGATATGACGGTTCGCAACGCCTCAATGATATGGATTTTCAGTTCTGTTTTAGGATAGATGAGGCTCACTTCACGCGACGGTTTTGGGTCGCGGAACGGTCGTAGACGTTGTTTCGCACTTTCGCTCAGGTCGAGTGTGTGAAGGTAGGGCAGAAGTGTAGTACCCAAGCCTTCATCCGCTAATTTGACGAGGGTTTCGAAACTGCCACTTTCAATTTGAAAGGAAGCCTTTTCGCCGCTGCCTTTTCGTTTGCAGAGGTTAAGGATGCCATCGCGGAAGCAGTGACCGTCTTGCAACAACAGGATTTCATCAACGTTCAGGTCGGCCGGGTCGATTTCTGCCTGTTGCGCCATCGGATGGCTGCTCGGCACATAGGCCACAAACGGTTCGAAATACAACACGACTTCCTTTATTTTCTCTTCCTCCAGCGGCGTGGCAGCAATCGCCGCGTCAAGATGCCCGTTTTTCAACCGGGTGATGATTTCTTCAGTCGTCATTTCCTCAATGATGAGCTTCACTTTCGGATACCGGTTATTGAAACTCTTCAGGAACATCGGCAACAGCGTCGGCATAATGGTGGGGATGATGCCCAGACGAAATTCCCCTCCGATGAATCCTTTCTGTTGGTCGACGATATCCTTGATGCGATCGGCCTCGTTCACGATGTTCTTGGCCTGCGCGACTATTTTCTGTCCGATATCCGTCAGTTGTATGGGCTTCTTGCTGCGGTCAAAAATCAAGACGCCCAGTTCGTCTTCTACCTTCTGTATCTGCATACTCAGGGTGGGTTGGGTAACGAAACACTTATCGGCCGCGAGCGTGAAATTCCGGTGTTCGGCAACCGCCAGCACATATTGCAATTGGGTAATGGTCATTTTATCGATTTTATCGATGTAAAGATAAAAAGTATAAGTGGAAACTATATAATTATCCATCCACCCTTTGCGTACCTTTGAGGTATCAAAGCACCATTCCAATGAAGACAAATGCACTCGGCCTATCGGTCGAAAACTCCGAAAAACTGGTAGAAAGCCTCAATCAATTGCTGGCCTCTTTCCAGGTATATTACCAAAACCTGCGCGGTATCCACTGGAATATCAGGGGGAAACGCTTTTTCTCGCTTCACGTGAAGTTCGAAGAGTTGTATAACGACGCACAATTGAAAATCGACGAACTCGCAGAGCGCGTGCTGACACTGGGAGGCGTTCCGTTGCATACCCTCCAGGATTACGTCGAAAACAATAAAGTACGTGTCGGCAAAGACATTCACAAAGACGATTTGGCCGTACAGTTAATCATCGATTCTCTTACGTCGTTACTTGTATTGGAGCGTGGGATTTTGCGGACGTCCGCCGACTGTGACGATGAAGGAACCAATTCTATGATGGGCGATTTTATCAAAGAACAGGAAAAGACGATCTGGATGATGAAAGCCTGGCTTACCGAGGAAGTATAATCCCGTAAATGCATACAGAGGAAGTGGCAGTTGCCACTTTTTTTGTTTTACGCAGGTGTTTTATATCACGGTTAGTTATCAGAGTGTTAAAATTCCAATAAAAGTGACAGGCAGATGGGATACAACCCGGGAAGGCGTTTACATTTGCCCAACGTGAAAATTCTTGTCCCTGTCGCGCTGTTCTTTTTTGTCGCCTTTCTGGCGATGCCCACTGTTGTGTCGTTAATCGAAAGAAACAGCGACACTTCCGCTTTTTTCACGATGAGTGAAGAAGAACAGGCACCTTCTGTCGAAACTACACTTATAGCTGACATATCGATGCCGGTTGCACTACCCCTTCAGGCGGTGATGCCGCTTCTAAAGACCGCGATCCATCCGGAATTGCGGCTAAAGCACGATAATGTAACACCCTCTATTTTTGTTCCCCCACCGAACGCGTAACGGATACGTCCGCTCTATCCGGACATCCGGCACTGCCGATCTATTCGTCATTTCCTACGCCTTACTCGTTCAAAATGTCCAAAAAAGTCTCCCTTTTCGCGCATCTTCGCACTGATTTCTCGTCTGGCCTGGTCGTATTTCTCGTGGCCCTTCCTCTTTGTCTTGGCATCGCCCTGGCATCGGGTGCGCCGCCTCTGGCCGGTATTATTGCCGGCGTTATCGGCGGAATCGTAGTCGGATCGCTGAGTTCGTCGCACTTGAGCGTATCCGGTCCGGCGGCCGGACTCACCTCGATCGTTCTGGCGGCCATCACCGAACTGGGGGCGTTTGAGATTTTCCTGGCTGCGGTGTTCGCGGCAGGAATGCTGCAGGTGGTGTTAGGTTTGGTAAAAGCGGGAACGGTCTCCAATTACATTCCCAATAATGTCATCGAAGGGATGTTGGCCGGTATTGGAGTCATCATCATCCTAAAACAAATTCCGCATGCTTTTGGCTACGACAGCGATTTTGAAGGAGATGAAAACTTCCTGCAGCCGGACGGACAAAACACACTAACGGAATTATGGGGCGTATTTGACCATGTAAACGCAGGCCCCATGATTGTGTCGGTCGTATCGCTCGCCCTCCTGATGGGCTGGCCCCGACTCGGGATCTCGAAAAAAGTACGTTTTATACCGGCGGCATTATTGGCTGTAGTGGCTGGAATCCTGCTCAACGAAGTGTTGTTGGCGACAGGAAACGGTTGGGCCATCACCTCCCGGGATCACCTCGTAACGCTTCCGGTGCCGCAGACTTTTACGGAGTTCACCAGCATGTTCGTGTCGCCCGACTTTGCCGCGCTGGCACGGCCAGATGTCTGGAAAATCGGGGCAACCATTGCGGCGGTAGCATCCATTGAGACGCTTTTGTGTATAGAAGCCGCCGACCGGATGGATACGCAGAAACGCTACACCGACACCAATCGCGAGCTTCGCGCCCAGGGCATCGGGAACATGCTAAGTGCGTTGCTCGGCGGGTTGCCAATGACGTCGGTGGTAGTACGCACATCCGCCAACGCGGATGCCGGCGCCAAGTCAAAGATGTCGGCGATTATCCATGGTGTGTTGTTGCTATTGTGCGTCGTATCGATTCCGTTCATATTGAACAAAATCCCGTTGGCTACCTTGGCCGCCGTGCTGATTTTGGTCGGATATAAGTTGGCAAAACCGTCGACCTTCCTGCATTTCTGGCAACGCGGCATCTACCAGTTCCTGCCGTTTGTCATCACGTTTGTAGGCGTTTTGTATAATTTATTGGCAGGCGTGGCATTAGGACTCCTGGTCAGCGTCATTTTCATCCTCAAAGGCAACATGAAACGGGCCTATGTATTCCGTCGGGAAGAGTACAAAGACGGTGACATCATCCACATCGATCTCGCGCAGGAAGTGTCGTTCCTGAACAAAGCCGCCATAAAAGCGACACTTGCGCAAATTCCGGCCGAGGCCCGCGTGGTGATCGACGCATCGGATACGGTGTATATCGCACACGACGTACTCGACCTAATCCATGAATTCAAGCAGGTTCGCGCCAAAGAAGCGCGTATCAAAGTGAAGTTGCGCGGCTTCAAAAAGGCCTATCGTTTGCAGGATGCCGAAGAGGTGAACAAAGTCACGCTCGAGCATCCGGCTGAGGAAAAAACCGGAAAACTTTCGAATGAATAATGTACCTTTAAAAAATGTCTGCGAAACAACATAACTATATGGCACACGAGCATCATTATGAACCTGATGCGTTCTACAAGAAGATATTAGAGAATAATGCCAAGTGGGTGGAAACCGCGCTTGATAAAGATCCGGATTACTTCAAAGACCTTGCCCGCGGACAAAATCCGCCGTTATTGTGGATTGGATGTTCGGACAGTCGCGTGCCGGCGAACGAAATCATCGGCGCGAAACCAGGTGAAGTATTTGTACACCGTAACATCGCTAACATGGTGGTACACACTGACATGAATATGCTTAGTGTACTCGACTATGCGGTGAATGTCCTGAAGATACAGCACGTGATTGTTTGCGGCCACTACGGTTGTGGAGGCATCCGGGCGGCGATGGGTAACGATTCCATCGGAATCATCGACAACTGGATCCGTCACATCAAAGACGTCTATCGCCTGCATAAAACCTATCTTGATTCGATCATCAAAGACGAAGACCGGTTCAATGCTTTTGTGGAATTAAACGTGAAGGAGCAGGTTTTTGACCTCGCCAAAACGTCGATTGTGCAGAATGCGTGGCGAAACGGACAGAATTTGACCCTCCACGGATGGGTTTATGGACTAAATTCTGGTTTTGTAACAGATCTTAACGTAAATTTGAGTAACGAAAAAGACCTTGATGCCGTCTATCAGCTCAAGTTATCATAAGAAAGATTTTTTAAATTGGTTTGACTCGCCCCGGAATCATTTTCGGGGCTTGTCTTTTTAAGACCTTTCTACTCGTCCTCCAGGTTCTCATTGAACGCACTCGGAAGCATTTGTGGGATGAACTTGACCAATAACGGCAACAGCAAACTTCCCCCAGGAAGCAGGAAGATCGCCAGTGACGGTACGGTCTTACAGATCTCAAGCAATTGTTTCTTTACTTTCTTTTTCTCCCGCGCATCAAGGCTGCGGTGGGTTGAGTGGGTGAGAAGCATCACCAGTTCGCCATTATTACCCAGTTCTTTCAAGAGGCGGTTTTTGTTGCGGGATATCAGCAACATTACGGATTGCGTCGCCTGGTCGTAAAAGTGTTTGACGGGGTTAGAGTAGTTGAAATACGGGATTTCCTTCTTGTAATTTAACACAAAGGCGTCGGCACTTCGGATGCTTTCTTCCCGAAAACCGGGTTCTATGCCTAAAAGGTCGGCCAGTCGCGTAAGGAAGTTGCGTTCTTCCGCTTCCAATACGCCATCACTCCACATCGACATTACCGCCATATCAAAGAAATACCACAATTCTACCTGTGAGGTAAACGCGCTGAAATCGAGGGTGTCAAGATTCGCAATGTCGACCTCTGAGAATTTGGTATAGCGAACGGATGCATCGAACATACGCACCAACAGTTCATCGTATTCCGAACGTTGTGCTTTGGCTTTCAGCGCCAATGTGACGATGCTGCCGATCGTTTCTTCGAGTTTCTTGAGGTAATTGTGCGGAAGGGTGCCCAGCAGTAAATACTGTCGGAAGGCCAACACATCTTCAAACAACAAGGCATTGGTTACGATGTTCGAAAAGTTCCGGCTAATGATGTCCTGATTGGTACGGACGCGCTGGTTGATTACTTCCTCCAACTCCCCTGATTCCGAATTTCCAGGCAGTACCTTCTTTAGCAGATTCGGTCCCTGTGGAAGCATCTCGCGGTAAAAGGCCATTGCCTTCCCAACAAAATCGTCGCGAAGGCTGTCGCCTACGGTAAAGCCATAGGCATGGAACAGCGTGATGAGTAACCCCAGCTTCGTTCGTTCCTCCTCTGTCAGCCCTTTTGTCTCGACCGGTTTGGGCGTATCGAACGAAACCACATGACCATAGAGGAAGCCGGTAGCCCGAACCCGCGCATAAAACTGTTCGGCGTCACACGCCACGGGCTCTTTATCGGGCTTATGCCGCGAGAAAAACTTGTCGATCCAGCCACTGGCTGAGGGGTTGATCATGGCGCCGGTTTGAAAGGTAAAAATACAAATTCCGGCGGTTCGACCGCGTTAGTCTTTATTGCGGTACTGGCGAAGCAGTCGGCGGTTGAAGTCGTCTTCGGCTTTGCGCAGTTTCAGGATTTTCACCGGACTCAAAACGCCTCTCAGGCTTTGCGAGAATTTCTTACGGGTTTCATGAAGTTGTTCTTCCGTTTCGTCCATGTCGGTAAGCAGCGCCAGGGCTTCTTTGTCGGTCAGGCTCTCCGGATTGGCATCAAAGCGTTCGCGTAAATTCCGCAGTTTCTGCTTCCGGATGTCGAACTGACGGTCTTCGAACGCATTATAAAGCGGCCAGAATTTCTCCGCTTCTGCCGGCGTCAATGCCAACGCTTCGGTGATAAAGGCGACTTTCAGCGAGCGGATCTTGTCGCGCTTGCCCTGTCCATACGACATTACAGAAGCGAGCAGCAATAGGGAAACGATAAGTAAATGGCGTTTTTTCATCTTAGTCAGCGATATAGTTTTCGAGATTGGCATTTTGGTAAAGGGCGTCTTCTATGGCCTGGTCGTCAACCGGCAGTTGGGCTTCAAGGTGTGAAATGTCGTGTTCGTCGAGCAATTCCCCCACTTCATACGAGTTGAGGTTGGCTTCGTCATTCAGGTAGTTTTCCAGTGTGGTATCGTCGATGGGGGCAGAGGCGGCGAACTGCTGCCAGGCAAACGGTACGACCAGTGCCAGCAGCGCTACGGCGGCAACGGCGGCATACCAGTTGCGGCGTCGGCCATAGCGCTTACGGGTCACCTCGACGGGTGTCGCTTCCAAACGGTCGAAAACGCGGTCGGTGAGGGAGTCAAAATACCCGTCCGGCACGCGAAAACCGTCGTATGTTGTGGGGTCGCTATCCAGTTGAAAGGGTTTCATGTGAGGATAGACGGGCCCGTCCGGCTTTGGTTTAATGTTTCGTGACATAATCTTCTATTTTTTTGACGGCATGAAAGTAAGAGGCTTTTAACGCCCCGACCGACGTGCCGGTGATCTCGGCAATCTCATCGTATTTCAATTCCTGGAAGTACTTCAATTGGAACACCAGTCGTTGTTTCTCGGGAAGTGTTGCCACGGCATTCTGCAACAGCAACGCCATTTCATCACCCTCGAAATAACTGTCGGCCTTCAGGTTCTCGATGGCGTGGTCGAGATATTCCGAACTCCGGATTCCATTTCGTCGGCTGCGCTCGCGGATGAAGCTCAGGGCTTCATTGGTGGCGATGCGGTACATCCAGGTAAAAAGCCGGCTTTCGCCTTTGAACGACGGAAGGGCGCGGTACATTTTCACGTAGGTATTCTGTAAAACGTCATCGGTATCGTCATGGTCGAGGACGATTTTTCGGATGACGCTATACAACGGGCGCTTGGTTTCGTCAATCAACCGACGGAAAGCCAGCTCGCGCGTAGCGGGATCGAGTAGGGCGGCTATGGTTTCGTTTTCGTCGGCCAAGGTGAAGCATTGTGGCGTTTGACTAAAGGTACACGAAAAAGTTTAAGCCTGCTGATACGAAAAATAGAGGGAATCCACAATAAGTGCGGCAACGCACACCATGATGGTGGCAAGGGTAGGACCTCCAATATCGGTAGTGAGTGCAGGCGTAACGTGTGTGTTTTAACAAAAAATACGGATTTCCCGTAATACGATCTCGCGGTTTTTTAGTAAGGGTCGCATCATCCCTTCCCCATACTCCAAAATAAGCTTTTCCGGGCACACCATTTTACGGAAAAACCGCATCTTTTGTTACTTAACGTTATGGATAACCGTAAAGGCGAATGACTCGTGAATTACGCCGGTAATACAATCTTTGCCAGTTTGTTACGGAATTAGTATAGCGCGATAGTGCAGTGATGAGCCGATCTTTTTCGATTCAATCCTTAACGAATGGGGTCATTGGACTCGTCTGAAATGCATTACTTTTGCAAAAAAAGCCATGAAACGTACCGTTATTTTTGACATGGATGGCGTCATCGTCGATACAGAACCCGTACACCATTATGCCTTTCTGGAGCATTTCCGGGAGTTGGGAATTGATGTCACGCCGGAAATGTATGCCTCGTTTACCGGAAATTCCACCAAGAATGTCTACGAACGGCTGAAAGAGACGTTTGGCCTCCAACACGATATAGACGTATTGATTGCGGCCAAGCGCCGTATTTTCAACGATGCATTTGACCGAAAGGAAGATCTGGCGCTGTTAATGGGCGTACACGACCTGATACAGGATTTGTATGATAACGGTATGCAGTTGATTTTGGCGTCCTCTTCGGCCAAGGTGACGATTGAACGGATCTTCCGGCGATTTGGCCTGCACAAGTATTTCTCGCACATCGTATCAGGCGAAGATTTTCCGAAGTCGAAGCCGCACCCCGCTATTTTCCTTGAAGCTGTGCGTCTTTCGGGGATGGAAAAAGAAGATTGTTTGGTGATCGAAGACAGCACCAACGGGATTCGGGCGGCCAAGGCGGCAGGGTTGTATTGTATTGCCTACGACAGCGTCAACTCGAAATTGCAGGATCTATCAGAAGCCGATTGCGTGGTACGGCATTTCCACGAGCTCAATTTCCAGACGATTTCGCTACTGTCATAACGAAAGAAAGTCCGGGTTACCCCAGACTTTCCTTCGCACTAATAAACTAAGTTTACTGGTTTACCGCAATCGGTCCGCAGATTTTACGAGCTCTTCATCCCGCTTGATGGCTTTGTTGGCAAGTGCCACAAAAACGATAGCAACAATCGGGAGTAGAAGCCCAATACCCTTCTCAGGAACAGGTGCTCCTCCGGATACGGTTAGCGTACGATACGCGAGCAATCCAAATAAAATAACGTTTGATAGGATGTTCAGCCTGCCAATCACAAACTGATGTTGTCTTTTATTGTAGAAAAAGATGGCCAGCAGCGACAAAACTGTCGAAAGCCCGAACAAGATCACATACGGCATGTTCTCCATAAAGTAGAAGGGCTTACCGGAGATCGTCCACAGCGGGAATACGTAGGGCAACGCGCCCGTCACGAGGAAGGCGAGAGCCAGGTAAACCGTTTGTATCCGTTGGATCATCTCTTTATTTTTTTTCGAATGACAAAAATAGCAGTTTCTTTTTTCCGTTCTCTATTGTATGATTAAAATTAATTCGTAATATTGCGGTAACAATTCGGAGCAAATCCTCCACATCCGGATGTTTTCCAAACTTTATTTTCCCTCGTTTCGTTTGTCATCTATCCCATCAAACGCATATAGCATTCTTACATGTTTACACCCGATGCATTAAAAGGCATGAAACTTCCTGAATTGCAGGAAATTGCCAAAAAAGCCGGCTCAATGCGAGTTACCGGCATCAAAAAAGAAGAACTTATTTCGCGTATTCTTGAAGTACAGTCCCAGGGCGCAAGTCATGATACGGCACCTGCGGGAGCTCCGGAAGGCGAAAAGAAAAAACGGGGCCGCAAGCCGCGTATCCAACAGGATACTACTTTATTTGACACGTCTTCACCAGCCGAGCCGGTTGCAGAACGGCCTGCCATGACCGAAGGAGCGCCTACCCAACGTAACGAGTTCCGGAAACGCGACTTCGACCGCAAGAAAGACTGGAAGCAGAACCGCAACCGCGAGCAGGCGCCGTCTGCCAATGACGGTGGGGCGGAAGGAGAGGCACAAGCTCCTTCACCGTCTTTCCAGCGAAACCGTGACGATCGCCATCCGCAGCAGCGGGAGAACCGCGGGCCTTCGCAACCGAACGGAAATACGCAGAATAGCGGCCATCCGGCTAACGGAAATAACCAGAACGGCGGCCAACAAAATGTTCATAACCAGAATGGTAACGGTCAACGCCAAAATGGCAACGGCCAGCACCAGAACGCTAATTTCAAAAAACAGCGGGAGGTTAACTACCGCGATTCGGAGTATGAATTCGACGGATTAATTGAAACGGAAGGCGTACTGGAAATGATGCCCGATGGGTATGGTTTCCTGCGTTCGTCTGATTATAACTACCTGGCGTCTCCGGATGATATTTACCTTTCGGGCTCGCAGGTACGGCTTTTCGGACTCAAAACAGGTGATACCGTAAAAGGCGTCGTCCGTCCGCCGAAAGAAGGGGAGAAGTTTTTTCCTTTGGTAAAAGTGGTCAAAATCAATGGCTTCGACCCTCAGGTGGTGCGAGATCGCGTGTCGTTTGAGCATCTTACGCCGGTGTTCCCATCGGAGAAATTCCGTATGGCGGAAAAGCAAAGTTCTATTTCAACCCGTATCATCGACCTGTTTTCACCTATCGGAAAAGGACAGCGTGGTATGATTGTGGCCCAGCCTAAAACAGGTAAGACCATGTTGTTGAAGGATATTGCCAATGCCATAGCGGCCAACCATCCGGAAGTGTATCTATTGGTCTTGTTGATTGACGAGCGCCCGGAAGAGGTAACGGATATGCAGCGTTCGGTTCGCGGGGAAGTCATCGCGTCGACCTTCGACCGTGAGCCACAAGAACACGTGAAAATTGCGAATATCGTATTGGAGAAAGCCAAACGCCTCACCGAATGCGGACACGACGTGGTCATCCTTCTGGATTCCATTACTCGTCTTGCGCGGGCTTACAACACCGTACAACCGGCCTCAGGTAAAGTCCTGTCAGGTGGTGTCGATGCCAATGCCCTCCAGAAACCAAAACGTTTCTTCGGTGCCGCGCGGAATGTAGAAAAAGGCGGTTCCCTCAGTATCATTGCAACGGCCTTGACCGATACCGGATCCAAAATGGACGAGGTGATCTTCGAAGAATTCAAGGGAACGGGTAATATGGAGTTGCAACTCGACCGTAAAATTGCCAATAAACGCATCTTCCCGGCGATTGACCTGATGTCGTCAAGTACGCGCCGCGATGATTTGCTTCTCGATGAAAAGACCCTCCAGCGTATGTGGATCATGCGAAAATACCTTTCGGATATGAATCCGGTAGAGGCGATGGATTTCATCAATGACCGTTTCAAAAAGACACGGAACAATGAAGAGTTCCTGATTTCGATGAACGATTAATTCCCGTTATTTCCAACATAAAAAAGCCTCCTTTTCGGGAGGCTTTTTCGTTTGTAAGGCTTGGTTTTTCGCTATTGTATAACGATTTTCTTTACAGCTTGTTGGGAACCGGCAGCGATCTTTACGAGGTAGAGTCCGGAAGGAACGCCCGAAAGGGTCTGCGACAACCCTGATGGCTTGATATGCTGGAACAACCGGCCGTCTATTGTAATGATATCAATGCTCTCGGCCTGTACCGGCATGTCAATATGTATTTCGTGGTTCGCGGATGGGTTCGGCCAAACGGAAACCGCTGATTCGAAATCAAATGTGGAAGTGGAGAGGAAGACGTTCGGCCAACGATTAGTCGCAGCAGGTCCTCCCCAGATCAGGGTAGCCAG
The DNA here is from genome assembly GCA_027490305.1 of Flavobacteriaceae bacterium. GTDB lineage: Bacteria > Bacteroidota > Bacteroidia > Flavobacteriales > Flavobacteriaceae > Flavobacterium. The sequence continues at coordinate 11,665 of JAIXYI010000009.1, read as the reverse complement.
ATACGGGTTGTCGATGAACGGATTGCGGTTCCCCTGGCCATACGCGTTGTTGGCATTGCCCAGGTAGGTATTGCGTTGGTCTTCAACCGCTGATACCGGGTCATCGGCATTCCACTGCAGGAACAGTTGGATCATGTTCGGATCGCTCGCTACAGAGGTGCCAATGCCTACATTATTCGGTTGGCATTGGTCGCCGTAACGGAGGTACATATACATCATCATACGGGCAATATCGCCTTTCCATTGGTCACCCGGATACCAATTAGACCCCACAGTACCCGAATTTCCGGATCCGGCGGCAAACTTGCGACTGGCGCGAAGGTTGTTACGCTCTACATCTGCCGCACGCAGGTGATGGGCATCGGCACCTGGTCCGACTTCGCCCAAATCAGGATTCCCGAGTGATTTGGCATAGGTATGTTCGCGGTTCCATTCTCCGACCGCGCCACCATTGTCGTTCTTAGGACGCGAAAGGTCGTTGGTCACATCGGCATCGGTGCCATCTTCCCAACCATAAATCAACACAACGTTGTTGGAATTGGCTGGGTCTTTATCTACTATTTTGTCGGCGTTCCACACCTCGTCATACGACAGTTGGTTGACGTGGGTAGTGGTGATTTTGGTCGCCAGGGCATTCTTCAGCGCCGTACCGGTCAACGTCCAGTTAAAACCGTTGTAATAGGTAGAAGGGGCGCCTGCCTGGGCCATGGCAGCGATCGATATAACGACCGCTAAAAAGGTATAGAGTTTCTTCATTTCAGATATGGAAAAGCCGCCAAATGTACTCGAAAAAAGAACTCGGAGCTATCTTTTATCTGAAAATCATCAGCGGATGACGATTTTCCGCACGACCGTTTCCGTCCCGGCATACGCTTTCAGGAAGTAGAGTCCGGAAGGGATGTCGGTCACGGAAATATCACCCGTTGGTCCGTTAGCGGTCATCAAACGTTGTATCACGCGTCCTTCGATATCTACAATCTCCACCCTTTCAGGCCGGATACCCGACCGCACGGTTATGGTATGGTTGCCCGACGGATTGGGAAATACGGTAAACCCGTCTTCCAGTAGCTGTGTGGTAATAGAAAGGGCCGATCCCCATACGCTGACTACCCATTCGGGATGGTCGATATACGGATTGCGGTTATTTTGGTAGTTGTAAATAGCGTTGTTACGATCGATTTCTTTCTGCGATACCGGATCCTGAAGGTGCCATTGGTAGAGGATATTCAGGAAAGGCGTGGCGATGGTTTGGGCGGAGGTGCCGTCAAACATGTTCTTAGCCGGCACGGATGTTACATTTGAATTCGTGTAAAACCCCGGCATCTGGCTTTGGTAACGGGTGGCGAAGTAAAAGATGATGCGCGCGATATCGCCTTTGAATTCGTCAATAGGTTCAAAAACGATCCCGGTATACCCTGCCGCATAGCCCGTATTGCTGTTGTTGCCCAATTTGGAACCGTTTTGCGTAGGATTGGAAATACCACTTTGGGAAACGAGGTTGCTTCCTACCACGCCGAAAGGATAGTTACTCCGGAAACCATTTACACGCCCATCGGTGGGTAACAGGTGGTGGGCGTCGCCCCGCATCGGGGTGGCCTGGTTGAAATACGATTGGGGAACGACGTGCTCTTTGTTGAAGCAATCGCCCTCGCCCGAGTAGTTCCCGCACTCGTCGCTGTTTGGGTAGTAGTTATACGGGTCGGATCCGGACGGGTTTTCCGAATACGGATCCAGGATGGTGCCATCGTTTTCATAATACACATCGAGGTCCGCTGTGGGAAAAAAATTGTCGATGGCATTATACCCCTGGTCGTTGTGGTTATTGATGATATTGAACAACTGTGTTTTCAGGGTGTAGCCCGTTCCGGTGGCCGAATTATAATAATTGGCCGGCGGTTGCGCGAAGGCAAAGAACGACAGAAGCGCAAAAAAGAGAGAAAATAGGGGTTTCATCGCTTTAGGGTTTTCGTTCGAGTAGGGCCATGTAAAATCCGTCAAATCCTGATTCACAAGCGAGTATACTCTTGTCTTTTACAAAGGTAAAGTTTTTTCCGGCCTCCGTCGTGAGGAAATGGGCCACCTGTTTGCCGTTTTCGGAGGGAAGGATGGAGCAGGTGGCATAGACCAATTTCCCACCTGGTTTGACCATACGCGCGTAATTTTCAAGGATTTCCGCCTGCGTTTTCCGGATGTTATCCAAAAATTCGGGCTGTAGTTTCCATTTAGCGTCGGGGTTTCGTTTCAGTACACCGAGTCCGCTGCAAGGTGCATCGATCAGCACCCGATCGGCTTTTTCGTGCAGCTTCTTGATCACTTTGGTCGAATCGATTACGCGGTACTCAATGTTGAACGCACCATCGCGACGGGCACGGTGTTTCAGTTCATTCAGCTTGTTTTCGTAAAGGTCCATGGCGATCAATTGCCCTTTGTTCTGCATTAAGGCCGAAAGGTGCAGTGCTTTTCCACCGGCCCCGGCACAGGCATCCACCACCCGCATACCGGGCTGTACGTCAACCCACTGCGCGACAAGCTGGGAACTGGCGTCCTGCACTTCGAACAGCCCTTCTTTGAAGGCATCGGTGAGGAAGACGTTGGCGCGTTCGCGAAGCACCAAGGCGTCCGGTACGCCTTCTAAAACGTCGGTTTCGATATTCTGGTCCATCAGGATAGCCCGCAGTTTCTGTTTCGTCGTTTTCAGGGTGTTGGTACGCAGCACAACTTTCGCCAGTTGGTTCTGGGCGGCGATTTCTTTTTCCCATAACTCAACACCGAGTTCGCTCACGCCAAGTTCGTCGAGCCAATCGGGAATCGACTCGCGAAGGGCACGGTTTTTCGACAGTTCATCGAAACGGCCTTTGATTTTGCGTTCCGGAGTGCCCTCGAGTTGACGCCAGTCGGGTATAGGGTAACCGCGCAGCACCGCCCATGCAGCAAATACGCGCCACAGGTTGTCGCGGTCGAATGGCTCTTTGACATCCGCAATAGCGGCGTAGAGACGCTTCCAGCGGACGATATCGTAAATGGTTTCCGCTACGAACTTGCGGTCGTGGCTTCCCCAACGTTTGTCTTTCTTAAGGGCGCGCGCCACCACCTTATCGGCGTATTCGCCGTCGTTGAAGATGGCGTTGAGCGAATCTATGGTCGTATAGACAAGGTTGCGGTGCAGTCGTAAATTTGGATTCATGAGGAGAGGGCTGAGGAACTAAGTAATTGAGAGACTGAGAAACTGAGGAACTGGAAAGTAGCGCTTAATCGTGCTTTCCGTCGTAATACACATGCCATTTGCCTTGTACCTTCATCACCTGTTCGATGACATCGCGAACCGCGCCGCGACCGCCATATCGATGGGAGATGTAGTGGGAAATGGCTTTGATTTCGGGGGCTGCGTCCTGCGGACAGGTGGCGAGTCCGACGCGTTGCATGACGTGGTAGTCGGGAATGTCATCGCCCATATACAGCACGGTTTTGGGATCGATGCCATACAATTCGGTATATTCCTTAAATGTCTCTACCTTATCGGGTGTACCCAGGTGGATGTCGGTAATACCCAGGTTGCGCAACCGGATGCGAACGCCTTCGTTGCTGCCTCCGGAAATGATGCACACGTGGTAGCCGCTTTCGACAGCAGCCTTCATCGCAAAGCCGTCGCGAATGTGCATAATGCGAAGCATTTCACCGGTTGGAGTCACGTGTACGGATCCGTCGGTCAGTACGCCGTCAACGTCGAAAATGAACGTTGTAATTGCGTTCATGGTTTCTTTATAGCTGCTCACGTTGTATCGATTGGGTTAGGATGTCATATAATTCGGCACTGGAACCGTTGCCCAAAAAGCGACGGTGTGCGGCCAGTGTAACCTCGTCGTGGCGTTTGGCCGGACCTGTCTGCGCCGCAGCCGGTGCCAGCGTCATGACTTTGTCGGCCGTTTCCCGGATCAGGGGCTTCAGCAAATCAAAGTCGAGTTGATGGTCGTCACAGATTTTCGCCGCTTGTGCGTAAAGGTGGTTGGTGAAATTGCAGGCGAACACGGCTGCCACATGAAGGGCCTGGCGTTGTTCAGCCTTGAGCGTATACACGTTTTTCGAAAGCGCACGCGCCAAAGTAGTCAGCACATCAGCATCCGACGCCTGTTCCGCCTCCACACAAATCGGAATGGTGGTGAAGTCGACGGATTTTGAGCGGGAAAACGTCTGCAAAGGATACCAAACCCCGCGTCGGTTTTTTCCCTCAATCGTCTCCAACGGCAATGTACCTGAAGTGTGTGCTACCAATCGTCCGGAAAAGGGCAGTTGGTGCGATACGTCCTGCACCGCGGCATCTGATACCGCCAAAAGGTACACGTCTGCTTCCTGCAATTGATTGAGGTCATGGATGATTTCGGCCTGCGTCAACCCTTTTTGAAAACCATCTGGTCGGCGCGAATACCACTGTTTCAGGGTGACATCTGGTGCCAAAGATAAGGCGTTCGCCAAATGCGTGCCTACATTACCCGAGCCGATGACAGTAACCGAAACCATGCGGCAAAAGTACTCAAAAAAAATGAGGCCGTCCCGATGGCCGTTTCGTCGGACTTTGGTTACTTCATCACACTGCCCATTCCGCCGTTCAGGCCGATGACTTGTCCGGTCATCCAGGTCGCTTCCTGTAAAAGGAAACGGGCCATGCGAGCGATCTCAGCGGCTTCGCCTACGCGTTTCAGCGGATGGCGTTCGGCATTGGCAGTGCGTTTCGTTTCGTTGTTGAGCAGCGTCCCGGCAAGGGGGGTGTCGGTTAGGGATGGCGCGATGCAATTGACGCGTACCGTCGGAGCGAGTTCAGCGGCAAGTGCGCGGGTGAGTCCTTCCACGGCTCCTTTTGACATGGATACGCTGGTATGGAAAGGCATACCGGTTTGAACGGCTACCGAACTGAAAAAAACCACACCGGGTTGTTGACCTGAGACCAGTTGGGCTTTGTAGGCTTTGACCATCTGGAACGCTCCGAGTGCATTGAGCCGGAAATCGTCCATAAGGTCAGCATCTTTAAGCATGGCAAGGGGTTTCAGGGTGATGGAACCCGGACAATAGGCGAGTCCGTCAACCACGCCTTCAAGGGTGGGTAACGGACTGTCTGAACGGAAGTCGTGTTCGACAAACGTGAGTCCGGGGGCGTTCAATGGTGGTGTGCGTCGTCCGAGGGCGATAACATGGTGTCCGTCGGCCAACAACTGGCGGGTCAATTCGAGTCCAATGCCACTGCTGGCACCGGCAACTAAGTATCTAAACGTGGTCATATTCGGGTAGGTGTTTTTGACATTGGTGGTAGTATTTGGAAAACGACGAGAAGAAGCCGTCGACGTGTGGAATTATCCAGTCGCGGTCTTCAAACGTCACATTCCAATGGGCAAATAAGGGGTGTTCTTTCGCCGTAAATTCCGCCGACGGATGGTGTTGGAGCAGGTCATCGACTTCGCCGCAATACAACTTCAACCCGCGGACTTGTTTCATCAGGTCGAAAACGAAACGTAGCACGACTTCCCCCATTGGAAAACGCCGGAAGTGGCTGGGCTCCAAAACCAAGACACGGTCAACGTCTTCCTCAGCATGCCATAAAGGATCGAGGTTGTAATGGGTGTATAACAGCACTTTCGAGCGGCTCAGGACGGGTAGTTCGGTTGCCGGAAGGTGGGTTTCCAATACAGGCACTGTCACGTCTGTCAGCGTATCGGGAAGGCCGCGTCCGAGTTTTTCGTAAGGGATATCGAGGAAGGTGCCCCGTTGCGCCGTACGCGTATACCGATCAATATTCTCCTGGTTGGCCACATACGATTTTCCCGTCAGGTTTCCCGCCACCCATTGCCAGCTTCCGAAATTACTGGCGACATCGCCGTCGAGCAGGTGGTAGTACAGCCAGCGGGCGGGCGCTTCGAAATGACAGTGCGCAATCGGACAACAAATCGCGGCAAGGTACATCCGGACGTGGTTGTGCATCCGTCCGGTTTGGTAAAGGGTTTCGATAGCGTCGTCGATGGCGTGGAGGCCCGTCTTTCCGTGCATCACCGCAAGCGGGATCCCACGGCGTGTGGCGCCCCCTGGCCGGAGGGCTTCGGCATACAACGACGGACGGTGTTGTTGCAAACGTTGGAAATAGTCACGCCATAAAAGTTCCTGTATCAACTTGCTGCAACTCGCGTAGTCGTGCTTGGCCAACAGCCGTTGTGCGACAAGGCGGGTCGAGATGACGCCACGCGAAATGTAAGGGGATAATCCAGTGACGGAGCCATCGGTAAAGCTCCGCGTTTCGGTGTAGCGGACCGGATTGATGGCGTCGATATGATCAAGGAGTTGCCTGAGGGTTTGTGTCGTTTCCATGCTACGGTTATGGAGCCGTAAAGATACGACGAAATGTAATTTTGACTAACAAAAACACTCAAAATGTTAGTCAAAATCAGTATCCCTCTCGAAACCAGCGCGAAAGGCGGCCTTCAGGGTTGTCAGGTAAACGGTCCTTCTCCCGCGTTGCGACTGATTTTCCGTACCATCACATCCAGTTTCTCGGCTTCGCCCCGCACCATCGTGATAACATCGGCATTGATAGGATCAAAAGGATCGTCTACGTTAAAAAGGGTGGTGAGTCCCATGATATTCGAAAGGGGTCCGCGCACTTCATGCGACTGGATCCGGGCGATTTCTTTGAGCTTTTGGTTTTGTCGCCGGATTTGCTCCATGTGTCGCTCCTGCTCGGTCACATCAACCAGGTAAACGGCCAGGCCATCGGGTGTGGGATACACGTTAACGGAGGTCCAAATGTCAAGCGGTGCGAAGTATTCTTTAAACTGCACCGTTACGCGGTGTTCTAATGCGTGTTTGTTGTGCCGGTGGAACGAACTGTTGCGCACTTCAGGAAAGAGTTCCCATATATTATGCCCCATTACAGACGCGCGTTCGCGTCGTAAGATACGTTCGGCGGCATGGTTGATATAGGTGATGTTCCAGTCGCGGTCGAGTGTCATGAAGCCGTCGGTAATGCTCTCGAGGATGCTCCGGATCTCTTCGTTTTTCCGAGCTAATTCGCGTTCTGCCTCCACTTTTTCTTCAACGTTTAGCGCACAGACCGAGAGGGCTTCTCGTCCTTCAAATACGGTGTTGCTGGTGTAGATATGGGCATGAAACAGGCTGCCGTCTTTCCGCACATGACGCCATATTCCGAAGTCGAATTGGTGCGGGGTGTCGCGTTCGTTCGCTGCGATGAAGGCATCACGGTCTTCCTCCGGTCGTATCTGATCGACACGTAGTGATAGAAATTCCGACCGCGTATAGCCATATTGCCGAAGCGCCATCTCGTTTACAGCCAGGAAGGCATACGTGTGGCGATCGTATATGAAGAGCGGAGCGGGACTTTCTTCAAAGAGCCGCCTGTAGTAGGTCATGTAATGCGATTTGGTTCGTAAATATAGAAAAAATCGCGGTACGTCATCGTTTTGCCTCATTTAGGATGTTGTATTCGCGGATTGTTTGCCTCTTTCGAGCGTAAAATCGACACATCGACCCTGATTCTTCTTTTTACCCGTTACTAGAGTCGCAATCGGGCCCATTTGATTTCGTTTAGCAGTGTAACGCCCCGTTTTATCGTGAATCGGCAGGAACAAGCCTGGTTTTGGGCCTACTATTTTCGTATCACGTGCGATTCCAGTATCTTTAATGCACACAAAACCCATCGTATGCTAACCGTTGATAATTATCTCGACAATCACTATATACATAGGAGTAATTGGCTGCGTGCCGCCGTGCTGGGCGCGAATGACGGTATATTGTCAATTTCAAGTATGGCAGTAGGCGTGGCGGCTGCTACCGATACCCGTGAACCGATTGTGCTGGCGACACTTGCCGGACTCGTGGCGGGCGCGCTGTCGATGGCGGCGGGGGAATACGTATCGGTAAGTTCGCAAACCGATACCGAGCGGGCCGACATCCAGCGGGAGGAGCGGGAAATCGCAGAGATGCCAGAGGAAGAACTCCGTATCCTGGCGGCTATATACGAACAACGCGGTTTGAAAAAGGAAACCGCCTTGCAGGTTGCCACTGAATTGATGGAGGTCGATCCGCTGGGCGCCCACATTCGAGATGAACTGGGTATCAACGAAATCTCAAAAGCAAATCCGTTGCAGGCCGCCCTGGCATCAGGCGCGTCGTTTTCGGTTGGGGGGATATTGCCCATGTTGGTGACCCTTTTTGCGCCCGTTTCCGGGATGGAATATTATCTGTACGCCTGTTCGATCCTGTTCCTGACGTTATTGGGCATTATGTCGGCCCGAACCGGCGGCTCCCACATGGGGAAAGCCATCGCCCGGATCACCATTTGGGGCACGCTGGCAATGGGGCTGACGGCCCTGGTCGGACATTTATTTGGTGTAAACGTTTAGCTTCATGTCGATTACGTTGCGTATCAAGAACATGGTGTGTCCGCGCTGCGTGCAATCCGTAGCCGCTATCTTCCAGCAACGGGGTATCACGGCATCGGTGGCGCTTGGAGAAGTGACCCTGGCAGAAGAACCGGATGCCGCCACACTCGAAGGCATCCGCGAAGAACTCGCGCAGGCAGGTTTTGAATGGGTAGCCTCAAGGGTGGAAGCACTCATAGTGGATATCAAGCGCATCGTAGGCGCGTACCTCGAAACCGCCGGCAACGGACCCCGTACGAAGTTATCCACGTTTATTAAAGAGCACATTGCCTATGATTACAGTTACCTCAGTGACCTTTTTTCAGGCGTGGAAGGGAAATCGATTGAACAGTATTTCATCGAGCTTCGCATTGAAAAAGTAAAAGAACTGATTGTCTACGACCAATTGTCGTTTTCAGAAATCGCGGATCGTACGGGTTTCAGCAGCGTACACCACCTGTCGGCGCAGTTTCGAAAGGTATCCGGATTGACGCCTTCGCACTTCCGGAAACTGGGTGCGGCACGCCGGCGTCCGATTGACGGACTCTAATCCAAAAATTATGTACATCTTCCCCTTTTGATGATACAATCCCCGGGCGGGCGTGGGTCTACCTTTGTCCCATAACAAATAAATAGTTTTAGTATGAAAACGACATCATCCACTTCCTGCCAAAATCCAAACTGTACTTGTGAAAACTGCAACTGCGGTGATCAATGTAGGTGCGGACGAGCATAAGCCTTATGGCAGAAAACGAAAGAGGAGGCACGACGCCTCCTTTTTTTTTGGCTATCGGGACCTATGTCCGAAGATCTCTCCATTCTGACGCCAGCAATGAAAAGAGTTGGGAGTCTTCGTGCTTGTCGCCGACGCGGTAATGCTCAAGCAACAGGCCTTCGTAGCGAAAGCCGAATTTCGCTAACAGACGGTTAGACGCGTCATTATAGGTAGCGGTCATCGCCTCCACACGGTGCAACTGGAGGTCGGAAAATCCAAACGCCAGGACGGCTTCCAGCGCTTCCCCCATCAGGCCCCGTTTGCGGTGTGCCTCCGACGTCATCACATAGCCGATTTCGGCACGGCCGTGGTCGATATACCAGGTATGGTAGCCACACCAGCCGACCACTTCATCTGTCGTGCGATCGATCAGGTGGAACAACAGCAACTTCTTATTGAAACTCTCGAACCCACCTTCTGCCTTTCGTCGGTCTTTTTCATATGTAAGCGGGTCAATGCCCAGAAATGCGAGGGCATCTGGAGTAGGCCATTCCAAAAGGATTTCCCGCCATTTGGCTCCGGTTAACGGGCGCAATCGCAAGTGAAGAGTTTCAAGCATACGGTATTCCATAACCCAAAGATAGAAAAAGGACGCCCGACACCGGCGATACAACATTCGGCAAGAACGGTTATCTTTACCTAAAACTTTGACGACCCGTGCCCATCAATAAGCTGAAGATTCTCAACGATCCGATTTACGGCTTCATCACCATTCCCGACACTTTAGTATTTGACCTGATCCAGCATCCGTACTTCCAACGGTTGCGGCGTATCTCCCAAATGGGATTGTCGTATCTGGTCTATCCGGGCGCACACCACACCCGCTTTCATCATGCGTTGGGGTGCATGCACATCATGCAGCGGGCGGTGGAGTCGCTGCGGTTCAAGGGAACGGATATTTCGAAGGAAGAGGAACGCGCCCTCTTGATTGCCATCCTGTTGCACGACATCGGACACGGTCCGTTTTCGCATGCCATGGAGCATTCCATTGCCGAGGATGTCAGCCACGAGAGAGTGTCGATGCTGTTTATGGAGCGACTCAATACAGCGTTTGACGGGCAATTGAGCCTTGCTATTCGCATCTTCAAAGGCGAGTACCCGCGCAAGTTCATGTTGCAGTTGATTTCGAGCCAGTTGGATATGGACCGGATGGATTACCTCCGCCGCGACAGCTTTTATACCGGCGTGGCAGAAGGAAATATCAATTCGGATCGCCTGATCCAGATGATGGCGGTTGAGGATGACACATTGGTGGTGGAAGAGAAGGGAATTTATTCGGTAGAGAAATTCCTCGTAGCCCGACGCCTCATGTATTGGCAGGCCTACCTGCACAAGACCAGTCTCGGCGCGGAATTATTGCTAGCCAAGGTACTAAAACGGGCCAAAGACCTGGTGCGGATGGGCGTCGACGTGCCCGCCAACAGGCCACTTGCGTTCTTTCTTGAGAACCGTGTCGGGGTGGACGATTTCGATGATGCGACGCTGCAATTGTTTTCCCAACTCGACGACTACGACATCATCTGCGCCTTGAAAAACTGGCAGTCGCACGACGATTTCGTATTGCGTACTATTAGTCTCATGATCCTGAATCGCGATTTGCCGCGTACGGAAATCAGCGACGTCAAATTCAGCAAAGACGTACTCGACCGTTTGGTAAAGGAATATGCCGTAAAAATGAAGGTTACAGAGGAGGAAGCGCGCTATTTTGCCTTCAAGGGAAAAATCCGCAACCAGGCCTACAGCAAGGAAGCCGAGCCCATCCGGATACTCAAAAAGAACCGGACGGTAGAGGATGTCATCATGGCGTCTGACCAGCTCAACCTGAAGGCGCTGACACGTCCGGTGACCAAGTACTATATCTGCTTCCCGAAAGTGCTGGTCGAAAAGTAGGCGCAGGTTCGCCAATTTTTATATTTTTGTCTGGTTAAAACGGAGGCACCCGAAACGGGCGTTTTCGCGGTAACGGACCAAAACAGCAAGCACGGATGAAATTCACGGCAGAACAAATTGCGGGCATCCTCGAAGGGGAAGTGGTAGGAAACCCGAAGGCCGAGGTCTACAAACTCGCCAAGATCGAGGAAGGTACCGAGGGCTCACTTACCTTCCTGGCCAACCCGAAATACGTGAATTACATCTACACGACCGGCGCTAGCATCACCATCGTCAACACGAGCTTCGTACCTGAATCGGCGCTTACCACCACGCTTATTAAGGTAGAAGACGCACGGGGTGCTTTCAGCCGTTTGCTGGAGTTTTACGATAGCGTCAAGCACAATAAAACCGGTATCGAGCAACCGGCCGTCGTTTCGGAAAGCGCGACGTTCGGCGATCACTTTTACCTTGGTAGCTTCAGCTATGTCGGGCACAACGTGCGAATTGGTCATAACGTCAAGATTTATCCCAATAGTTTTATAGGCGACAATGTGACGATTGGCGACAACGTCATCATTTTTGCCGGTGCCAAGATTTACTC
>JAIXYI010000049.1 GCA_027490305.1 Flavobacteriaceae bacterium | reverse complement strand
ACTGTCAATCCAATATGTCTATGAACGTGTCTTCTTGTTTTTCGATTTAAAGATTGAAACGATTTAAAAATTGAAAGATTTTATTTCGTTTCGCTCTCAAAGCGGGTGCAAAAGTACAACTGTTTTTCGCTTTTCCAAGACTTCAAGAGAAAAAAATTTAGTAATTTTTCTATCCCCCTGTCTCTCAGTACTCAAAACCTAATCCCGAGTACTACTTCAATAAAACCAAAGAACCTTTGCGCTATTGCGGGTGCAAAAGTAGACCACTTTTCCGGCTTTCCAAACTTTTGGCGAAAGGTTTTTTCAGGTTTTAACCAAAAACACGGGTTATGAGAACATTAGCAATATGTTAAAATCAGGGAATATCCGCGTGAGGGAGCGACGCGGCAGCCTTTTGACCCACCGGACACGGTTTTGCCCGACGCCCCGGCGACCAACGGAAGCCGAAAAGGGCAAGGCCGCAAAACCCGACCGGTGGGCAAAAGCTAGAGCAAAGCGCCCGACGGCGACATTATATAGGTTAGGGGAAGGAGGACCATGCGCCGGCACGCCCTTTTGAAGTAGGCAGTAGGCAGTGGGCAGTGGGCGGTGGGCAGAAGCAGGACGGAGTAAGATTAGGAGGTAGGAAACAGGAGTTAGGAGATAAGAATTCAACTATGTTGTAACGTTATTATATCTCGATTCGGACTCTTGACCCTCGAACTTCAACTTTAACAATTTATGCGGTTTTCCCGTACTGCTATCTCCGGCGGATTTCGTAAGGGTCGCATTCGGCCCCTCCCCTAAGGCCAAAATACAAATTCCGCACGACACCATTTTACGGGAAAACCGTAGCTTTTGTTAAAAAGGAGATAGGCGTCAGGAAACAGGAGTTAGGAGGTTGGACAAACTTCTCTCCTCTTTCTTCTCTCTTCTCTCCCCTTCCTATCCATGCAGTCGTGCAAGACGCCGCTTGTCAAGTAGGCGGATGCGGCGCCCGTCTAATTCCAGCAAGCCGTCGCGGGCGAAGCCAGACAGCAGTCGGATGCAGCTTTCAACCGCGGTGCCTACGATACCCGCCAGGTCTTCGCGTGATAGTTGCAGCCGCAGGCTTCCGTCGGGGGTTTCGCCGAAACGCGCCGACAGGTATAACAGCGCGTGGGCCAACCGGGCGGTCACGGTCTTTTGCGCCATGTCGACGAGCACGTCATCGGTTTCGCGTAAATCCTGGCAAATGGCTTTCATGACCGCCATCGAGAACGCAGGCTGGGTTTCCAACAACGCCATGACGTCGGCCTTGGCGATAAAACAACCCCGCATGTCTTCTAATGCCACTGCCGATAAATGGGCGGTTTCGCCACTAATGGTCGACCGCTGCCCAAGCAACTCGCCCGCGCCCGCCAACCGTACCGTTTGATGACGGCCGTTTTCGGTGAGCTTGACGAGTTTGCAGCTTCCTTCCCTGATACACAGGATGCCGTTGATGGCGGTACCCTCTTCAAACAAAGTCTCGCCTTTTCGCCAACGACGCACCGAACGGGCTGCCGATAGCTGCCGCAGGTCGTCTTTGCGAAGTGCATCGAGAGCGTTCGACTTCTTGGCGAGGCACTGCTCACATCCGCTTGCCACGTGCCATGCGACGTTACCACAAGGGGCTCCGTGGCAACTGCCCCCGTGACAAACCGCCGTTTCAGGCTGCAAAATTGACGATCGCTATAAACAAACAAAGCAGCATGGCGCCCACTAACCAATTAAAGACGGTACGCGGCGGGCGTACAGAGAGAATCGTGCCGTTGAACGATACGCACGCGATGACGACCAGCATCAGTTGGAACATCTGGAGCAAACCGGTTCCGTGTTCGAGTATGGCCATGGCGGCGATACCTCCCAAGCAACTTTGTACGAGAATCGAAATGGCACAGTTAGCAAAATATCCTTTACGGAATTGTTCGAAAGTGGATTGATAGACACTCATGATCTTGTGATTTTAGATGGTAAAAGTAGTGGGCGGGCGGATGGTAAAAACTGACATTTATCAGTGACAAACATCAGGTGCGACAGGAGGCACCTACCCTACCTTTGCAGAAAAACGACATGCCACGAATTGTCTCTGCCCAGGAAGCCGTTTCCTCTATCCGATCCCATCAACGTGTGTATGTGCAGGCCGCTGCCGCTACGCCGTCTGTGCTCACCCATGCCCTGGCGGAACGCGCGCCGGAACTGCGGGATGTCGAAATCTGCCACCTCCATACCGAAGGTCCGGCACCGTATGCCGACCCGGCGCTGGCGGCCAGTTTCCATGTAAACTCCTTCTTTATCGGTAAGAATGTGCGCCATACCCTTGCGGCGGGTAACGGCTCATACACACCCGTATTCCTAAGTGAATTGCCCAACCTCTTCCGAAAAGGGGCGCTGCCCGTTGATGTGGCGCTGGTGCATGTGTCGCCTCCGGATGCCCATGGCTATTGTTCACTGGGTGTTTCGGTAGAAGCGACCTTAGCCGCGATGGAGCAGGCGCAACTGGTGATTGCACAGGTAAACCCTCGTATGCCGCGGATGTTCGGCGACGCGATCGTCCACATCTCGCAACTCCATTATATGGTAGAGGTGGATACGCCGCTTTTTGGTCATGAAATGCCTGCCATTTCGGAAGCCGAGGCCAAAATCGGCGCATTCGTTGCGTCGTTGATTGACGACAGAAGCACGTTACAGATGGGCATCGGTTCCATCCCCAATGCGGCACTGGCTCAATTGGGAAACCATAAAGACCTGGGGTTGCATACGGAGATGTTCTCTGACGGCGTCATCGACCTCATCGAAAGTGGTGTCATCAACTGTCGGTATAAAGGTATTGGTAGGGGAAAAGCGCTGGCTACGTTTCTGGTAGGTTCACAACGACTGTATGATTTCGTGCACGACAATCCGTTTATTGAGATGCGGGAATCGTCGTTTGTAAACGACACCAGCCGGATCCGAAAGAACCCGCGGATGGTGGCAATCAATTCGGCGATAGAGGTCGACCTTACGGGCCAAGTCTGCGCCGACTCAATCGGACGGAAGATGTATTCGGGCGTGGGCGGACAAATGGACTTCATCCGTGGGGCTGCGCTCAGCGAAGGTGGAAAGGCGATCATCGCACTGCCTTCGGTGACCAAAGACGGCACCAGCCGGATTGTGCCGTTTTTGCGACAAGGCGCCGGCGTGGTCACGACCCGTTCGCATGTGCAATATGTCATCACCGAATATGGGATCGCCAATCTTTATGGAAAAACGCTTAAGCAACGTGCCCGGGCTTTAACGGATATCGCACATCCTAGCCACCGCGAATCGATTGAAAGACGGTACTTCGAAGATGCCGTGTGCCCAATAGGGAGCGTGCGCTGATTACTTCTTCCGGTTGGCAGCGATGCGTTCAGAATTGGCGCAGGCCCACTCTAGCATTCCGGCCAGATGGGAAAGGAATTCCCGACCGAGTGGCGTAATCGTATATTCGACCCGCGGCGGTATTTGCGGAAAAACTTCGCGGGTCACCATCCCAAACGATTCAAGCTCGCGCAGTGTGACAGTCAGCATTTTTTGGGAAATACCGTCGACCGCGTGCCGGATTTCGTTAAAACGCAGCGTTTCACGGGCACCCAATGTTATCATCACCAGCACCGACCATTTATCACCTAAGGTGTGCATAATGTCTTTTACCGGACACAGTGGAAGACCCGTTTCCTTCTTCGCGAGAAAATTTTCGGTAATTTTTTGGGCGTCTTTTACTGTAAAATCAACAATTGTTTCCATTTGGTTACTGTGTTACCGGCGCGTGCCTTCTTGTTTGCTAATGCGTTTTTGCTTTTACTTTGCAGTCACCAAAAGTAACTAAAAAACTTTTATTAACTGTCTTTTTACTTCCGGCCGGGACGAAAAGCCATAAAAAACAAAACATGAGCAACCACATCATCCTTATTACGGGCACCAACAGCGGTTTCGGCTGGCTGCACGCCCACACGCTTTCTGCCGCAGGACACACTGTATATGCCGGCATGCGTAACACCCTTACCTCCAATCGTGAAAAAGCGACGGCCCTGGGGGCACTGCCGAACGTGCACGTAATCGAACTTGACCTGTCTGACGAAGCCAAAGTAAAGGCGGCAGTCGATGGGATCGTAGCCAAAGAAGGACGCATTGACGTTCTCGTCAACAATGCCGGGAACTTTAAAGGCGGCATTGCCGAAACGTTCAACGAGCACGATATCGACGATTTGTTTGACATTCACCTCAAAGCGACCTGGCGTACCATCCGGGCGGTATTGCCGCATATGCGCCGTCAGGGCGCCGGATTGATCGTCAATACGTCAAGTGTGCTCGGTCGTTTTTCTGCCCCGTTCATGACCTTTTATAATGCAGCAAAATTTGCGGTGGAAGGCCTTTCGGAAGGCTTGCGCGCAGAGGTACGCCAATTGGGTATTGATGTATCGATTGTGGAGCCGGGTGCCTTCCCTACCGATATTTTTGGTAAATCAGGTCAGGGATCGGATGCGTTTTTGGCAGAAGGATACGGAGAACTGGCGTCGATCCCAGAGCAGGTTGGTGCCGGTATCGGACAGTATTTCGAGCAAGCGGCACCCAATCCGCAATTGGTCGCCGATGCGGTAAAACAGTTGGTCGATGCGCCCAAAGGTACACGTCCCGCGCGGGTGGTGGTCGATCCGGGCAACGGACATCTTGTCGATACCTTTAACCGTCAGGGCGAAGAAGGTTACCGAGCGTTCTTGGCGGCCTTTGGAATGGACGCGTTGTTAAAATAACGGGAGGGAATCCGGATTGTTAAAAAGAGGGAGTGGCCAGTGCTGCTCCCTTTTTTTTAACGGACCTGCCACTGCTGCGAATGCGGCAGTGTATCAACCGGAACGGGCGCCGAAACGGGCACTTCACCTAGCGCCATCAGCCGCTTGGCTTCTGCCTGCGCCTTTCGTTGTTCGCGTTTTTTGGCTTCTTTGACTTCACGGGCTTTTAAAAGCGCTACTTCTGCCTCATAGACTTTTTGCCATCCGCCATCGTCCGACCTTTTCAAAAACAATTTCGTTACCAGTGTCGTCGCTTTTATCGACACATCGGGATAGGCGTTTTGGGAAATCTTCATATCCGTATACCGAACCTGGGCAAAGCAGGACATACTGACAAAGCATACAATCATCGTCCACTTCATTACATGCAACTTTTTGGGGAATGCGTTTTTTTGGGTATCTAACAAATATAGATGGCGCCTATCGAAAACGGTAGGCAATTCGACGAAAAACCAAAATTCAGGACAAACGACACCGTTAGTTGAAATACTGTATAAGCAGCAAAATGATAGCGACCCTGTCAATCAAAGAGGCGAACCTACCTCAAAAGCGTCCAAACATCTGTGCGAAAAAAGGTTACCAGAAAGCAGTAGGTAGGGGAAAAACCAAGCGCGCTGTTTCATCTCCGAACGTTCGCTTCATCTTTTCCCAACCAAAAACACAGAAATGAAAAAAATACTACTTCTGCTGGCGATGGTCCTTTCCGGACTGTCCGACGCACAAACCGTCGCCATCCAACCGCCTTCGTTGTCACAATGCGGTAATGAGGTATTCAATCTCAATATACAGACTCCTATTATACTCGGAGAACAGGATCCGCAGTATTTCTATGTGACCTATTATATGTCGGGTTTTGATGCTGAGACCGAATCCAATCCGATTCAGCAGCCGGCTTCTTTCGTGAGTCTTCCGTCGCAGGTCATCTTCGCGCGGGTCGACAGTCTGACAGACGACACCTACGCAATCACACAATTCAACCTCGAATGGGGTTCCGCTACGGTACAACAGCTTCCGGACGTAATGGCTTGCAATATCTGGTCCATCCCCGCTCTCACTGTGGGCGAAATAAGAACCGCTCCGGCTGGTGGTGGTTTCGTGATACCTCCGGGTACGACTATTACCTCCACCCAAACCCTCTATATCTACAATCAGTTTGGAGCTTGTTCGGCGGAAAGTTCGTTCACCGTAACGGTCGTACATCCCGAGCCGTTTTCGCCTATGTACGACATCGTCTCGTGCGGACCCTATACCTTACCCGATCTCCCTGCCGGTCTGAACTACTCACTCAATGGGCAGTACCTACCACCGGGTTGGGTCATCTCGCAAAATGCGGTTGTAGGTGTTATGGCACCTTTCCCATGCGGCCTTTTACAAGAGTTCACCGTATTGATCACCGGCCCCTCGGGCACGGTAAATGCCCCACCCCTGGTTACCTGCGCGCTTGAAGGTTCGGCCATCGGTATTTTCGACCTGACGAGCACCATCCCGTTTTTTTCCGCTGGATATCCATCCGCCGCCTTTTCCTTTCACCAGTCGGAAGCCGATGCGTTGACAGGACAGAATCCGATTGAGAATCCGGCTTTCTTTCCAAGCATGCCAACCGGATTCCAGGTCGTTTTCGTGCGTACCGTAATTCCAACCGTTAACGGAACCTGTGTAACCGTTAACACACAAGCCCTCATCGTCGAGCAGTGCAATCCCACGACCCTGACGGTTTCGCTTCACGCCGATTACGAAGGCACGGGGTGCACGTCGTCATCGTCACCCGTGGGAGGTGCCGTTGTAACCGTCGTGGCAGGGAATGTAGCGTATTATGGTATATCGGGACAAGATGGCACCGTCAGCTTTTCCAATTTACCGACGGGCCCTGTAACTATTATGGCTCCTGACGCTCTGGCCGGACTGGTACTTTCCGGAGAGGGTACTTATACAACATTCCTCAATCCGATGCAAAACCCCAACTACCAATTTGACTTTTGTTATACGCCGGTCACTTCCGTCAACGATGTGCAGGTCAGTCTGTATCCGTTGGGAAATGCACGTCCCGGGTTTCCGGCCTATTATGCGATTATCCTTTCAAACGTGGGCAACGTCACCTCATCGGGTACCGTCACGGTCCAATTCGACAGTACACGGCTTTCATTTTCAAGTGCGGACCAGGCACCTATTGCGCAGACCGGAGATACCGTCACGTTCAGCTATACCAATCTGGCGCCTTGGCAGAACAGTTACGTGTGGATGACCTTTCTGGTATCCCCTCCCCCAACCGCGAACATCGGCGACGCCTTACAGTTTACGACAACCGTCACACCCAACCAACCCGACAATAACCTGGGCAACAATTCGATCTCGTTTGCCCAACCCGTGGTGAACTCTTTTGACCCTAACGACATCGCAGTGCTGGAAGGCGCGGTTATCTCGCAGGAGCAGGCCGACGACTGGCTGCATTATATCGTACGATTTGAAAATACGGGCACGGCAGAGGCGGTCAATGTGCGCGTGGAAAACGCCCTGAGTGATCTTCTTGACTGGAGTACGTTCGCGGTGGAATGTGCCAGTCACCCCGTCCAAACCACCCGGCAAAACAATGTGGTGACATTTCGATTCGACGCTATCGACCTACCTGCAACGAGCCAGAATGCCTTAGCCAGCCATGGTTGGATTGCCTATCGCGTCAAACCGGGATCGAACTTTATCCAGGGAACGACGATTGAAAATCACGCCGCTATCTTCTTTGACTTCAACGCCCCCGTGCAAACAAACACGGTGACGACCGAATTGGCGCCGCTTTCGGTGCATACACCAACGGGCACGGCCTTTACACTGTATCCGAACCCCGCCTCTACCCTCGTGCGTATTGCAGCGGTCGACGTCCGTTCGCGTGTTGTAGTGTATGATATGTCGGGGCGACGGCTTCCCCTTCCGTCTGTGCGCGAAGGCAATGAAACCATATTGGATGTATCGTCACTGCCACCGGGTGTTTATGCGGTGCACATCAGCTCAGACACTGGAAATGCTGTATGCAAACTGTTGAAACGATAAAAAAAACGCTCCCGATACTGGGAGCGTTTTTTGTTTATTAGTAGGCTATTTTCTTCGTAACTACCGCTCCGTCTTCCATCCTCACCTGCACCAACAACACTTGGTGTTCCGCTTTCAGGTCGGCCAGTCGTGCCACCGTTGTTTGCAGGGAAGGTCGCGTATACACCAGGCGGCCCCGGATGTCGAAAATCTTCACCTCGTGCATCATCGCCGCTCCCGCATCAAGGGTCAGGGTATGAGTTGGGTCTACGTACGCTACAACATCTAGTGCCGTAGTAATGCGGGCCTGAGGCGGCAGGTCTACGAATTGCAACTGGAACCGTCCGTCAAAATTACCGGCGTTCGATGTGAAACTATATGCCGATTGTTTCAGGTCGGTAACCGTTCCCGTCTGGTTATCCTTCAGGAAAATATCCTGTCCCTGCTGAAAAATCCCATCTGCGCGGTCAAGCGAAATGGTATGGCTGCCCGATGTAACAACCCGTAGTCCCATCGGAACTACATCAGTCACGCTGAAAGCCGGTCTCGCCTGGATACCATAACGGTTCGAGCCAATCAGTGAGGAGATGCATGTTCCGCTTGGCATCAGCAAACCGTCGAGGCCTGGGTCGGCGCCCAGAGTGGCCGAATCCGAATATCCGACCATCATCTGGTTACCCCTCACTTGTCCACAGTCGATATTGAGCCAGATGCGGCTGGCGTCGTTAGACCTCCGGAAAAACTGTCCTTCATTGTTTCCGGTCCGCATGTTGTTCGTGAAGGTCACCTCCGGCAACCCCGTGGTGTTTTCGAAGATAAAACCTTGCCCCACCTGGATCGTCCCATTCGGAACCACACCGCCGCGATACGCAGCCGTACTACCAAAACTATTGCACATAGCGTAGTTACTGCTGGCCGGCAGCTGGTTGTAGTGTGTCCAGAAGTAAAGTGTCCCCGGGTTTAGGGCAAGGAAACCATCAGGCCCCAGTACTTGTATTGGTGATGGATAAGGGTTTGACAACAAATGGGCATTACTCAAACCGTTACCTGTAGGAATCGTCACGTTTCCGTTGTGAGGGACGCCCACGAACTGGCTGCTAAACAGGGTAACCGGATCGGCGCCGATGGGTGACGCAGGCGGGTTCGGAAAGGCATTTGGAGCACGCACCATATATCCTTTACCTTTTTCGAAAGTATACGTCAAAGGGCTCTGTGTACCGAACGTGTCGTTGGCGCCAAATTGTCCCACGAACGCATTGGCTGCCGGATCGAACGTATAGAAACGCTGTGACAGTGTAGCGGGTGAGAACGAGCGAAGCGTCTTGCCAATCAAAACAGGTTGCAGCTCACCTGCCGTATTGAATTCCATGGCAAACGGATCCTGTTCAACCGGCGAGCCCCAGTATACATAGTCCTGGCGCCAGAGTTTCACATTCGTCTTCATTTTGATGTTCCCCGCATTCGGGCCCGTATAGTCTTTCTGAATCAGGTTACTCCCCTGCTCAAACTCCAGTGATCCGAAAGCCACGAATACCACACCATTTGCGGTTAAGTCGAACCCTGTGCTGATCGCATCCGACGAATCAGGTTCGGTAGCCGGGAAAACGACCTTCGCGTTCGAATCGATGAAGACCTCACAAGCTGAAATGTCGGAAGTAGCCGTGAAATCCGCAGAAAAGGTCACGCTCTTACCACCGTCCGGAAGACCGTTTGTCCAACCGGAACCGTTCCAGGTAGTGCTTGCAAACGTAAAACCGGCTTCCTGCGAATAGGCGTTACCACAGCCAGACTGCACCAAAGCCCGGTATTTGGTTTCGTTGTACAGGATACCCGGGTCCAGGGTCGGACTTGTCGACGCAATTTCGATCCATTCCGTGTACGGTGTCTCCGATTTCTCCCAACGAACAATCGATCCGGTGTAGCCGCTTATCGTCAAAGCATTGGCATTGGCACCAAAACACATTCCCCCGGCACCGGTTATGGTCCCTCCGGCTGGTATCGATGCCACAACGACATCCGTGGTTGCCAAACTGCTGCAACCGGTAACTGAATTGAAGACAGATAAGGTGTAGGTGCCGGTTGCCGCTTCCGTGGCAGAAGGAATCACCGGGTTTGGGACGGTGGAAGTAAACCCGTTCGGACCGGTCCAACTATAGCTGTTCACCGCCGGTGTGAAGGTGATGCTTTGGCCATCCGTCAGCGACGACGAATTGAACGAATACTCTACAGCGGCGGAACTGGATAAGTTAAGTCCGATTGTTGCTGTGGTACCATTGCCGCCTCCGTCAGTAAACGTCACATCCTGATAGACGAAATGGATAAGACCTGTAATAAGTTCCAGCTGTACCTGAAACGTAATCCCCCCAAGGGCAGCGGGTTTACTGAACAGTTTCTGGTCGGTCCATTGGATAATTACCGTATTGCCTATAACCTGCGTTTTCACTGAAGTAGTGGGCAGAAGATCCAAATCGTCCCAATAGGGACAAAGCGCCGCCACCGAGTTGCCAGATCCTGAAATGATACCAACGCTAGAGGAAGAGCCCACCCCCTCTGGTAAGGATTTATTAGTATAGTTGATAACCCCCGCGTTCGTACCAAAGACCACTGCGCCGTCATTCCCAATGCGGGCGGTTGTAAAGGTCGTTCCGTTGTAGACAAAAGGCGGTATGGTAATGGTATAGGCGTCGTCGCCGGAGGTCAGCGGAATAGTGGTGCCAGTAGTGAGGATATCGACGAAGGCCACCCCGCTCAAGGGGGTCATAAGATAACCGCCGGTTGAAGCCACAGGCGCATTCAACTGCAGTGTTTCGCCCGAACAACGCGGGGAATTGGAAGCGGCAGCAACTGACAAAGCAGGATGCAACGTAATCTGCTTAGACGCCGTGCAGCCATCAAGCGTTCCGGTTATCGTATAGGTTGTTGGCTCTGTTATCTGGGCAGTCACGGTAGCACCGGTGGTGGCGCTAAGACCCGTGGCCGGACTCCAGCTATACGTGGTCGCTCCGGATGCCGTTATTGTAAACTCGTTGCCACAATAGGGCCCGGAAGGCGAAACCGTTATCTCCGGATTCGGCTTTATCACTACCGACACACTCGATGAAGCGGAGCAGCCTGATTCGGGGTCGGTAGCCGTAAGAATATAGGTTCCTCCGGCCAGGCTCGTTGGTGTAGTTACCACGGCGTTAAGGGTAGTGCTGCTAAAGCCGTTGGGACCGGTCCAGGCAAATGTTGCTTGTCTGGGTGTGAAGCGAATAGTTTCTGAATCAAGTGTTCCTCCTGTGTCAAAGGAGTATTGTAAAGCCGACATTGCGCTGTAATTCAGCCCAATAGTTGCGCCCTCTCCCCAGTTTACCGGACCCGAATGCAGCAGTCGGATCGCGCCCGTGACGGTATTCAGCCTGATTTGAAACTTCGCGTTGACATCGATGAAACTATTCCATCCGATGATAAACTCGTCCCCCACTGACTTGGTAAAAATCTTGGACGAAGGACTCGTCGTGTTGGCTCCCCAGTGCACGCATATGGCCGCCTGAGAGTTTCCAGTGCCGCTGATTACCGTTGCCGGCAACTGACTATTGTCAGACGAAACATTACCCGTATTCGCGCCGAACACCAAGACCCCATTCACCGACACCCGAGCTTCCGTATAGACCACATTGTTGAATCGGAAAGGCGGCATGGTGATCGTACCCATGCCGTCCGTGAGCGCCACAGCGGTGGCATTACTTTCACTAAGAGCGAAAAACGTCTGACCCGTAGTCACACTCATATCATACCCATCCAAGAAATACGTACCGCCATTAAGGTTAAGCGGACTGCCCGGACAGACAGGTGAATTCGACGAAACCACCGGACTTGGAACCACCGGAACCACGTTTACGGTAATGGTAGCGGTATTCGTGCATCCGTTGGTATTGCCCGTTACGGTATAAGTAGTGGTTACGGTTGGGCTTGCCGTTACCGTAGTCCCCGTGGTAGCACTAAGTCCGATAGAAGGACTCCAGGTATAGCTCGTGGCACCCGAGGCCGTCAAGGTCACAGATCCACCCGCACAAATCGTGGGAACTGAAGACGTGACAGTCACAACAACCGGGTCGCTTACGGCAACAGAAGCCACAGTTGAATAACCGGTTTGCGAGGTCGACGGACATGTCACGACCAGTCGATAATAGCGTGGAGCGGTGATCAGGCCGGTTGAAGCGTCAGCATACGATGTAGAAGCCGAACCGATGTTTACCGGCGCGGAAAAATCAGCTGTTGTGGCATACTGCCATTGGTATAACGTGTTACTGCCGGTTGAAAAACCAGTGGCCCTGATCGTGGTCTGTCCACTCGAGGTACAGAGGATGGGTGCAACGGCCATAGCAGTACCGCCATTGGCTCCTGCACAGACCGGAATCGAAGTGAGTTGCTTACAACCCACCGTCGGTGTCGTGTCGCGGGTTGCACAATCAATATCGGTTGCCACGGTCGCCGATAAATTGGCCCCTGCATTGACGAGCGCCGTATTGGCACCCACAGCCAGCAGGCGCAGGTCATCGTCCGATGTGAAACTCGGATCGACGCTCACTGATGCGGCGTCTTTTCCGGTAGCGGTCGTCCAGGACGAAAGCGAGGCACCGGTTGGGGTGGTCGCAGATCCGGTTCCGATCGCGAAGTGGGTGCTATCGGACGTAACGAAGATACTGTTGTTATTCGACGTGATGTTGGTAAAGGTGCCTGAAGTGAAGGAAATACCGAATTGTTTACCTGTCGAAAGTGCCGTACCCTTATTTACGATGACATTATTGCGGATGTCAACCGTGGGACTAGCATTATCGACGAAGATGCCGTATGAATTTGTGACGCCGGATGTCGGGCCGAAAAGCGAAAGGGTATTGTGGTATAGTTGGGTTGCCCCGAGATTGGCCCCTACGTAGATCCCGAAAGTGGCAGAGCCGAATATTGATCCGGAACGGATTCCCGATATCGAATTGTTCCAAATCTTGTTAGGGTTCGTACCCGATTCTGAAATGGCCCCAATTGAGATACCGTACGAGTCCCGAATGTCGGTGTTTTCAATATCGTAGATCATATTATGGCTTACTGTGGCACCTGTCACTTCCTCATAACCGCTTGCACGATAGTTGCTGGCTGACAGCCCCATGCCCAACGAAATGCCGGTAGCCGCCCGTGCGCCCAAACCTCGTTTCACGTGTGCCACCGTATTACCGCTGATGACGGCGCCCTCGTCATACAACACAACGATGCCGGCTCTACGGATGTTATCCGGTTCAGCGGCATCCATTTCATTCAGAAGAATTATGGTACCCGTGTTCTTGTTGGCAAGACTGGCGCCACCTGTACTGATGCCTACATCTACGCGACTGATCTCGTTATTGATATAACTGTTATTGTCGAGATCGGTTCCGATTACGTCGTTGGCCGATCCGGAAATGACACCATACTCTGTATAGCCGGCAGCTCCCCTGATCCGACAGTTTTTGATGGTATTGTTGGAGGCGCCCGCCAACGAACCCACGTTGTGTATCCGGATGACTGAGGGGGAACCCGAAGTCGCCCGATTTTCAATGATCAGATCACGCGATGCACGGCTGAGCGGACAAAGGGTATTGTTCGTATTGGAGAGCGAACCATCAATGGTGACGCGATCAGCGCCGTTCAGGCGAATGAGTGCCTCTGGGCTACTGCCTGATACAATGCGGGGTGCCCCTACCGGACGGATTACGATCTGGTAAGTACCGGCCGTCCCCGGATTAAACTCGTCGAGGGCAAACGTTCCGGTTTCGTTTGTAAGGTCTCCAGAGATGAAAAGCGACATGGATCCTGCCACGTCTGATCGGTTGATGACATCAAACGCGCCGTTCGTGTTCGTCAGACTATTGAAGTCACAACCTGAAGGACAGACGGTTTTGTTGCCGCTTATGAAGTCCCTGATGACATACGAATGAATCGTACCGCCAATCGGAAACTGCGCCGCACCCAGATCGACGGTTGTAGGCGCTGTATTGAACGTACCACCGGCGATCGAGATATTAGCCGGCGTCTGCCGGTCCTGGGCGATGATAAAATACTGGATCACATCGCCAGGCACAACGCCTCCGCCGGATAATACGTTGTAGGGGATCAAGAAATCGTAGCCTCCTGTCGACTCGACGAATTTCCAGCCTGCCAGGGTATTCGGATCGGTCGACTTCTTGAAATACAGCCTGGGCCGTACACCTGCGTCACTTGCTACGCCTGATACATCATCGGTGATGGAAATACCACTTATTGACCGTCCGCTGCCGACGGTACCGTAATTCACCGGCGTATAAGCGATCAGCGGAGGCGTTGTATCGATAGCCGTAAACAAGCCGGCATCCGCGCCTATATCCACAGGTGTGGCAGAATCGCGTACCTCACCGTCGAAATCGTCTGTAACCGAGGCCAAGGCGGTGCCTCGACGCTCGACAAGTGTTCCTATTCCCGTTTTTATACGGAGGTTAGGCGTTGCGGACGTAGGTGCTACAAACTGCGGGTTACCGGTTACGCTGTGCTCTTCCTGACCCGTTAAACTCTTCCAGTCCGGTAGAAACAGACTCCCGTAGGAACCCATCATCCCGAGGAAGTTACCGGCTGCAAGGTCGTATAGGTTATGATCCATGATAAAGTTAGAGGTGTCCGCCGGCAGTCGGAGGCCCCCGTGGATGGTCGAGTAACCGGTTGTCATACGCATATTACAGAAGATGTTGTTCCGAATATCGCGCATACCCGTTCCCGATAAAGAAAAGAACGCCAAAGTCTCTGTGGTGCCGCTCGTTGTCCCGGTGATGTATACAGAGTTATGATAGAAGTTGTTATTACCGCCATAATCGTAGACACCGATAAGCAGCATCGGATCTGCTACGCCTCTTCCCAAGGTAATCATGTTGTTACGGATGGTGTTTGAACCCGTAGCGACCAATATGCCCATCACAAACGACGCAGAGTGGGCGGCAGACAGGCTGTGTATGGTATTTCGATCGATTACATTACCGCTGTTGCCATAAAAAATGATACCGACCACAACGGTCGACGAACCGGTAAAGGTGTTTCTCAGATTCGAGATGGTATTGCGGGAGATAGTTTGATTACTGCCGTCCTGAAGCAGCAAACCGGCAACCGAGGCAAGGCCACCGCTACCGGTACCCGATGCGGTGGTAAGGTTACGTACGACGTTATCCGTCAATGATGCTGTAGCCGCCGTACATAACAATCCGTTTATATAGGCTGAAGTAGAAGTGGCGTTGTTGCTGATCGAATTGGTGACCGTACCGCCGATAGTGTTTGAAGACGCCGTCAAGTTTCCGGATCCGGAGGAGGGCGTCATCCTTATTCCTATAAAACCGAAGCGCGCGTTCGAGCCTGTATTCGAAACCGATATACCGCCAATCTGGTTGCCGTTCGCAACAACGCTGGAGCTCGTCAAAGCGTGGATTCCATTCATTTCTGTATCACTGATACCCGTTGTGGATACGGTAATCCGACCTGTAGCCGTCATATTGCCGATGACGTTATTGTTGACCGTAACCTGTCCTAATCCCGTTATGATACCGGCAAAGGGCGTTGCAAGACCAACTCCTGAAGCAGCGGTGGCTGTCAGGCTGATACGGGTAATGGTGTTGCCGGTAACAAACGACGGATTCGTGATGCCGGTTACCGAATTATATAGGATGCCTATAAACCGACCGCCTCCGCCTGAAAGCGTGTAGGTACCGGTTTGCGAAGCGGACCCGAAACCGATGGTGTTATCCGAAATGACAAATCCATCCACAGCACCCGATGTCCCCATCACATAGATAGGCGCATTGAAGGCATTGCCCGAGAAGACCCTCGCCGATGTTTGAAAAAAGCGGTTGTTACTGATGGTCCACCTGCTGCAATTACCTGCAATGAAGATGCCCGAGCTGTCTTGGGATGGGCTGAAAAAATTGGAGATGTTATTGTTTGTGATGGCGCACAGACTGTTGATGCCCGAACCGCCACTAAAGATAGCCTTAGTGGGCAGATTGCTGCCAACAGAAGTGATAGTACAATTGGAAATCGTATTGTCGTCGTTGCCAAAAGTACTTTCCGTAAAGACGATCGTTCCGCCGGGGAGACTCAATTGTGTGGTTGAGGCACCCATTATGCTACAATTCGTAAGGGTATTGTTTTCGGCTCCGTTTCGAAAGGTAATCGTACTGGTGCCCTGCATGTTAGACGTACTGCTGTTCCGAATGGTGAGCGCATGTCCGTCGGTATTCAGGCCATCAAACCGCACGTTGTCGGCGCCGTCGAGTACTACCAGCGGTGCTGCGAGGCTCCCTGTAATTACCCTGGCCACCCCTCCGAAGGGTTGTATCTGTATGGAACTGTAGTTGGGTGCAGAGCCGTTACTTGCAAACAAAACCGCCGTAACAGGCTCGTTCGTGTTGCCGGCGATCCGAAGTGTAATCGCACCCGTAACTGCCCCTGCATTGACCAGTGCGAAGGCAGCAAACAGATTCTGTGCCGCCCTGATTAGGGTATTGGCGCCTGTGGTGATCAATACCGGCTTAGTTGTGTCGACACCTATTGTGAAGGTCGCTTTATAATTGGCCCCACCATTGTTATCAACGAGGTTCGACGGTGTGCCGTCGGCTTCAGTAAAGGCCTCTAAGGTGTAATTGCCGGGCAGGAGGTTGGCGGCCAGGTCAAAGGCGCCGTCGGTTGCCTGCCACGATTGGTTGCCTCCGCATCCGCCCGGTTCAGAACTCACTGTAGTGAGATTGATGGTCGCAAACGTACCGGAAGGACCACTCGCCGTTAGCCATACGCGCCACCGGAGACGGCTAGCGGTCACTGTTCCTCCCGCGCATTTTGACGTCCGTTGGAGGGCGCCGCGAAGAATCAGGCTGTTGGAACCGATTAGATACGTGCCCAGGTTAGCCCCTTCAAAATTGGGCGCTGTGGTGGCCGCATTCATGTCATATACGGTATTCGTACCGTTTATACGCAGGGACAGAAAACTCTCTGTAATACTGTTGGTTTGGGCGAAAATCGGAAGCAGGCCGGCCAACAACCATGCTGCCGCCAGCAGGGGCAAATGCCTTTTTATCGAAGCGTGTACAGGTGAACCCATAATACCGTGTTTTTTAACGGTAAACGTACGCCATCGGCTGTATGCCGGAAATACATAAATTCCTGTAATTTTAGGAAGTTATCTACGCGAACCAGCTAATCAAATCAGCTTGTTCTCGATGGCAAAACGCACCAGGTGCTGGAAGGCGCGGTTATCTCGCAGGAGCAGGCCGACGACTGGCTACATTACATCGTACGATTTGAAAATACGGGCACGGCAGAGGCGGTCAATGTGCGCGTGGAAAACGCCCTGAGTGACCTTCTTGACTGGAGCACGTTCGCGGTGGAAGGTGCGAGTCATCCCGTCCAAACCACCCGTCAAGATAATCTGGTAACGTTCCGCTTTGATGGCATCGACCTGCCTGCGACGAGCCAGGATGCCGTCGCGAGCCATGGTTGGATTGCCTATCGCGTCAAACCGGGATCGAACTTTATCCAGGGGACGACGATTGAAAATGACGCCGCTATTTTCTTTGATTTCAATGCCCCGGTACAAACCAACACAGTGACGACCGAATTAGCGCCGCTTTCGGTGCATGCGCCAACGGGCACGGCCTTTACCCTGTATCCAAACCCCGCCTCTACCCTTGTGCGCATCGCATCGGTCGACGTACGTTCTCGTGTTGTAGTATATGATATGTCGGGACGACGGCTTCCCCTTCCGTCCGTACGCGAAGGCAATGAGACCGTTTTGGATGTATCGTCCCTGCCGCCGGGTGTTTATGCGGTGCACCTCAGCTCAGACACTGGAAATGCTGTATGCAAACTGTTGAAACGATAAAAAAACGCTCCCGATACTGGGAGCGTTTTTTGTTTATTAGTAGGCTATTTTCTTCGTAACTACCGCTCCGTCTTCCATCCTCACCTGCACCAACAACACTTGGCGTTCCGCTTTCAGGTCGGTTAACCGTACCGTTGTTGCCTGCACGTCCGGTCGCGTATACACCAGGCGACCACGGATGTCGAAAATCGTCACGTCTCGCATGACCGCAGCTCCTGCCTCGAGGGTCAGGGTATGAGTTGGGTCTACGTACGCTACTACGTCAAGTGCCGTAGTAATGCGGGCCTGAGGCGGCAGGTCTACAAATTGCAACTGGAACCGTCCGTCAAAATCACCGGCGTTCGAGGTGAATCGATAGTCCGATTGTTTGAGGTTGGTAACGACTCCGGTTTGGTTGTCTTTTAGGAAGATATCCTGTTCCTGCTGGAAAATTCCATCCGCATGATCGAGGGAAATGGTATGGCTACCCGATGTCACCACCCGCAATCCCATCGGCACGATATCGTTCACAGTGAAAGCCGGTCGCGCCTGGATACCATAGCGACTCGTGCCAATAAGTGACGAAATACACGTGCCGTTTGGCATCAGGAGACCGTCAAGCCCTGCGTCAACATCGGTGGTCGCCGCATCCGAATAACCGACCATCATCTGGTTACCTCTTATGGATCCGTTGTCGATGTTCAGCCAGATACGGCTGGCAGTGTTGGTTTTCCGGAAAAACTGCCCTTCATTGTTACCGGTACGCATGGCGTTGTTGAACGTCACTTCCGGAAGGCCCGTCTCGTTTTGGAAGATGAAACCTTGCCCCACCTGGATCGTTCCATTCGGAACCACACCGCCGCGATACGCAGCCGTACTACCAAAACTATTGCACATAGCGTAGTTACTGCTGGCAGGCAACTGATCATGGTGTGTCCAGAGATAAATTGTTCCCGGGTTAAGGGCAAGGAAACCATCAGGCCCCAAAACCTGTATGGGTGATGGATAGGGGTTTGACAACAAATGGGCATTACTCAGTCCGTTGGTCGTCGGCACCGTTATCGTTCCGTTATGCGGCACACCGACGAACTGGCTGCTGAACTGTGTCACCGGATAGGCCCCTACCGGTGAGGCCGGCGGGTTCGGGAAGGTATTCGGGGCACGCACCATATACCCTTTGCCGTTTTCAAACGTATAGGTGGCCGGATTCTGGACCCCGATGGCTTCACTGGGTCCAAATTGCGAAACGAAGGCATTCGTTACCGGGTCGAACGTGTAAAACCGCTGCGACAGCGTGGCCGGTGAAAACGAGCGCAGCGTCTGCCCGATTGTTACCGGCTCGGGCATTCCCTCAGCATTGAACTCCATCGCGAACGGATCCTGGTCAACGGGCGAGCCCCAATATACATAGTCTTGCCGCCACAACTTCACATTGGTCTTCATCTTGATATTTCCCGAATTCGGACCGGTATAATCCTTTTGAATCAGGTTACTTCCCTGCTCGAACAACAGCGATCCGAATGCCACCAGCACCACGCCGTTTGCCGTCAGGTCGAAGCCAGAGCCAACCGATTCGGACGAGGCAGGTTCCGTGGCCGGAAACACCACCTTCGCATTCGAGTCAATGAATACTTCACAGGCGGCAATATCCGAAGTGGCCGTAAAATCAGCCGAGAAGAACACGCTTTTTCCTCCATCGGGGAAGCCGTTTGTCCAACCCGAACCGTTCCAGGTAGTGGTGGCGAACGTAAACCCACTTTCGTCGGAATAGACCGTGCCGCATCCCGCCTGCACTACAGCGCGGTATTTTGTCTCATTATACAAAATACCCGGATCCAGTGTGGGCGACGTATTCGCTACCTCCGTCCATTCGGCATAGGGCGTCTCTGATTTCTCCCAGCGAACGATAGTGCCTGTGTACCCCGTAAGCGTCAGCACACTCGCATGCGCGCCGAAACACATGCCGCCTCCGCCCGAAAGCGTGCCGCCCTGGGGTGTCAATGAGACCACTACAGGAATCGTAGCCGTTCCGAAACAGCCCGTCGCGGAATTGTTAACTGTCACGGTATAACTTCCGGAATTGGCTAACGTGGCACTCGCTATAACCGGATTCTGGTCGGTTGACGTAAAACCGTTAGGGCCTGTCCAGGCGTATGTGACGGTATTCGGTAGGAAGGAAAGGCTTTGCCCGTCCGCCACGGCGGTCGTATTATGGGAAAAAAGTAAAGCCGATGTCGCACTGAAATTGAGTCCCACTGTTGCGCTGCCTCCCTTGCCGGATCCGTCGTTGAACGTTACGTCGCGGTAGACGATGTGGATTTTGCCTGTGCTCAGTTCCAGTTGTACCTGGAACGTAATGGTGCCGTTGGTAGTCGAGCCGTATCTCCTTTCATCCGTCCACTGGATAATAAATGTATCGCCTACCGTCTGTGTTTTCAACGACGTAACCCCCGCTACCATGTCGAGATCGTCCCAATAGGCACAAATAGCGGCGAGTGAATTGCCCGTCGTCGTAATCAACCCAGTCGATGCGCTGGAGGAACTGCCGATTCCCTGTGGAAGTGCCGAGTTACTGTAAACGATGGAACCCGTGTTCGTTCCCAACACCACCACGCCATCGTTGCCGACGCGCGCCGTGTTATAGGTTACCCCGTTGTAGACGAAATTAGGAAAGTTGATATTGTGGTTGGAATCGCCTCCCAATGTGCCCGGAACGTCCGTTCCCGTGGCGCTGATGTCGACGAAGGAAACATTGCTGAATCCGTCTACGATATAATTCGCTGCGGTCACCGTTGGGGTGGTCAGTTGTAACGTATCACCTGAACACCGCGGTGAATTCGACGACGCCACGGTGCTGACGCCCGGAAATACCGTAAACGAGCGGGACGCGGAACAACCATCGGTAGTGCCCGTCACAGTATAGACCGTAGCTACTGAAGGGTTGGCGGTTACGGTTGGGCCGGTCGTGGTAGTAAGACCCGTGGCCGGACTCCACGTATAGGTGGTCGCACCCGACGCTGTTAGGGTTGTAGCGCCACTACCGCAGTAGGGCCCGGACGGGGAAATCGTGATTTCAGGCGTTGGCTTCACCACCACCGTCACGCTCGAAGAAGCTGAGCAGCCTGAGCCCGGGTCGGTAGCCGTCAACACATAAGTGCCTCCTGCCGAGGTAGGCGCCGCCGTTACTACGGGGTTCAGCGTGTTGGCGGTAAAGCCATTGGGCCCACTCCAGCTATACGTGGGTTGTCGGGGTGTAAAAGTGAGACTTTGGCCGTTCAGGGACGTTGTGGTGTTATACGAGTACTGTAGCCCTGACGTGGTGCCGTAGTTTAACCCAATGGTCGCGCTTTCTCCCCAGTTCATCGCTCCGGAATAGACCAAATGGATGGCACCCGTAACCGTATTTAGCTTGATTTCGAAGTTGATACCGACACCGTTGTAACTATTCCATGCGATGATGAACTCGTCACCCACGGTTCTGGTGTAAATCTTGGAATAGACGTTGGACACGTTGAGATCCCAATGTGCGCAGATGGCCGCCTGGGAATTCCCCGTGCCGCTGATTACGGTTGCCGGTAACGAACTATTGCCCGAATTCACGGTACCCGTATTCGTTCCGAAAACCAGTACCCCCGTTTCAGACACCCGGGCCTGTGTATAGGCCACATTGTTGAACCGGAAAGACGGGATGCTGATGGTACCCATGCCGGATGTAAGCGTCACGGCGGTGGCATTGCTCGCCGTCAGGCTGGTGTATGGCTGTCCGCTCATTGCCGTGAGGTCATAGCCTTGTAGGTATACCGGATTGGCCGTCAGGTTCAGGCTACTGCCGCTACAGATCGGCGAGTTTGACGACACCACCGGACTCGACACCACCGGAACCACGGTGACGGTGACAGTCGTGGTGGCCGTACATCCGTTGGTATTGCCTGTTACCGTATAGGTGGTCGTCACGGTCGGACTGGCCGTTACGGTGGCGCCTGTAGTGGCGCTGAGTCCGGTCGAAGGACTCCATGAGTAGGTCGTTGCGCCGGAAGCTGTCAGGGTCACGGATCCGCCCACACAGGTCGAAAGTGTGGAAGGCGTAACCGACACGACCACAGGCGCATTCACCAACACAGTGGCAATGGTAGAATAGCCGGTTTGGGATGTGGACGGACACGTAACCGCCAGACGGTAATAGCGCGTCGCGGTAATCGTACCGGTGGAAAGGTCTGCATATGACGTAGAAGCCGTGCCGACGTTCACCGGAGAGGTGAAGGCGGCTGTCGTGGCATACTGCCATTGGTATAAGGTATTACTTCCGGTTGAAAACCCGGTAGCCGTAATCGTCGTCTGCCCGCTCGAATTGCACAGGCTGGGCGCGACAGCCGTTGCAGTGCCTCCGTTCGAGCCCGAGCAGATCGGGATCGACGTAAGTTGTTTACAACCCAATGTCGGTGTCGTGTCGCGGGTTGCACAATCCATATCGGTTGCCAGGGTCGCCGATAAATTGGCCCCTGCATTGACGAGCGCGTTATTGGCGCCCACAGCCAGCAGGCGGAGGTCATCGTCTGATGTGAAACTCGGATCGACGCTTACTGATGCGGCGTCTTTTCCGGTAGCGGTCGTCCAGGACGAAAGCGAGGCACCGGTTGGGGTGGTCGCAGACCCGGTTCCGATTGCGAAGTGGTTACCGTCTGCCGTAACGAAGATGTCGTTGTTATTCGATGTGACGTTGGTGAAAGTGCCCGAAGTGAACGAAATACCATATTGCTTACCTGACGAAAGCGCCGTCCCTTTGTTTACGATGATGTTATTGCGGATATCCACTGTAGGGTCCGCGTTGTCGACGAAAATGCCGTATGAGTTCGTGCTGTCGGATGTGGTACCGAAAAGCGAAATGGCATTGTGATAGATTTGGGTGGCGCCCAGGTTAGCCCCGACATAAATCCCAAAAGTGGCCGATTGCGGCGTAGCCTTCGAACGGATTCCTGATATCGAGTTATTCCAGACTTTGTTGGGATTGGTACCCGATTCGGAAATAGCGCCAATGACGATGCCATAGGCGTCCCAGCCACCGGTATGTTCGATGTCGTAGATCAGGTTATTGCTTACGGTAGCGCCGGTAACTTCCTGATAGCCGGTTGAGAGGTAATTGTTTGCTACCTCTGGCATACCTAACGAGATACCTACCGCTTTGGAGCCCGAAACACGCTGTACGTGCCCGATCGTGTTCCCGCTGATGACGGCGCCCTCGTCATACAGCACGATAATTCCGGCCGTAGTAAGGTTATCCGGTGCGGCGGCATCCATTTTATTCAGACTGATTACGGTGCCGGTATTCTTATTGGCGAGACTGGCGCCTCCGGTGCTGATGCCCACCTTCACGCGGCTGATCTCATTGTTGATGAAACTGTTGTTGTCATGGTCGCTCCCGAGTAAAGAGGCGGTATTCGACGCACAAAGGATGCCGTAAGGCGTAGTGCCCGCAACCCCCATGATCCGGCAGTTTCGAATGATGTTATTGGAAGCGCCTCCTGACGACGTGGTGTTTTGTAAGCGGATGACGGATGCGAAAGCCGAAGTCGAGGTGTTCTCGATGACCAGATCGCGCGTGGCACGGCTGGGCGGACAGACAGAATTGGTCGTCGAGGAAAGCGAGCCATCGATTGTGACGCGATCTGCCCCGTTCAGGCGGATAAGTCCCCCAGCGTAATTGCCGGAAATGGTGCGGGCGGCACCGGAAGGCTTGATGACCACGCGGTAGGTCCCGGCCGTACCGCCGATGAATTCGTCAAGCGCATGCGTGCCCGTTTCAGCCGTAAGGTTGCCCGTAATCAGTAGCTGCACGGAACCCGCCATCTCCGACGCATTGATTTTAACGAAGGCACCCCCTTCGTTCGTAAGGCTCGAAAAGTCGCAGCCCGACGGACACACCGTCTTGTTGCCGGTGATGAAATCCTTGATGACATAGGAGTTGAGGGTTCCGCCTATCGGAAATTGCGCCGTGCCCAGATTCACGCTGGATGACGCCACCGCCCAGGTACCGCCACTGATGCTTACATTGGGCGTCGACTGCTTATCCTGTGCCACTACAAAGTATTGTATGACGTCGCCGCCAGACACACCGCCCGATGCGAGTAAGCTATAATTGATCGTAAAATCGTAGGAAGAACCGTCAGCCGCTTCCACATACTTCCAACCCGATGCGGTATTCGGATCGGTGGATTTTTTATAGTATAACCTCGGCCGCGACCCAGAAGCCGTCGCTACTCCAGTGACATCGTCGGTGATGGTGATTCCGCTTACCGTACGGGTTCCGCCGACGGTTCCATACGGGAAAGGCGTATAGGTGATAACGGGTGCCGTCGTATCCACCGCTATAAAAACGCCCGCATCCGCACCGATGTCAACCGGAGTAAGGGTCGAACGGATTTCGCCGTCGAAATCGTCGGTAATGCCCGCCAGTGGTATACCCCTGCTTTCAATGCGCGTCGCTGCGGTGTTCTTGACATGCAGGTTGGGAACGGTGGCTGTGGGCGCAACGAACTGTGGGTTACTCAAATTGCCATGAGACTCTTGTCCGCTCTGTGCTTGCCAGGTACCCAGATCGATCCCTGCCACCGTTCCGCGGATTCCCACGAAATTGCCGACTGCCACGAAGTAGAGGTTGTAATCGAGCGTGTAACCGGGCGGGTTGGGTGCACTTCCGGGGATGATCACGCCCGAATGCAGGCCAGAAAAGCCGGTTGTCGTCCTGACATTGCTGAAAATATTGTTCCGGACATCATGGGTCCCTGAACCCAACGTAGACGTCAAACAGAAACTCTGCGAGGTGCCCGATGTGGCCGTACCGCCAATGTAAATCGTGTTGTGGTAGAAATTGTTATTGCCTCCATATTCATTGATGCCCACAAAAATCATGGAAGTGGAAATACCGACGCCCAGCGACACTATGTTGTTTCGAAAGGTGTTCGAGCCCTGGGTCACGAAGATCCCGGTGACGTTGGCCGATTCAGAAGCTGCCTTCAACCGGTAGATGAAATTACGGTCTATGATATTTCCGCTGTTTCCACTGAATTGTATACCAGATATAGGTGTCGCTTTCGTCGTATTGGTATTGGTAAGCGCAAAAATGGTATTGCGGGATACGATTTGGTTCAGGGCATTTTCACAATAGATCCCTGCCACTGAGGTAAACGCACCGATTTGTATACCGCCTGCTCCGGTGAGGTTCCGGATGGTGTTGTCGGTCAGGGTGGCCGTTGGTGTAAGGGCGCTCATCCCGTGCACATACGCCATATCCGAAAGCGAATTGTTCTGCAGCGAATTTGCCGTAGTGCCACCTATAACGTTAGCCGAAGCCGACCAGAAAACGGAACCTCCTATTTGAAAACAACTGATCCCCCTGAGTCCGAACCGCTGGCCCACAGCGCTGTTCGACGCGGTAATGCCTCCGACCTGGTTGGCGTTCGAGGTGAAATCTTCATACGCCAGCGCGCAAATACCATATATTTCGGTATCTGATGGGTTGGTCGTTGCGAACGTGAGGGATCCCGCAAGCATTGACCCCACCATGTTGGCATTCACGCTGATTTTTCCGGCACCCGTAACAATTCCCGCGAAAGGGGTAGCGTTGCCCGTACCGGATGACGTTACGCCGGTGAGGCTGACCTTCGCAATGGTATTTGATGTGATGGAAGAAGGATAAAGGGGCGTTACCACCGTGTTGCAAAAAATGCCCATAAAGCGGCCTGCTCCCCCGCTTAATGTGTAGGTACCGCTCTGGCTTGCATTGGCATATCCGATAATGTTGCCGGTAATGTTGAAACCGCTGATGCCGGAGGTGTTGCCGGCAATGTTGATCGCGCAGTTCAGGGCATTGCCGGAAAAGGTACGCGCGACGCTTTGGTAAAAACGGTTGTTCTCAATCGTCCAGAGATCGCATCCGCCCGCTACATAAATTCCCGAACTATCAGAAGACGCACTGAAGAAATTGAAGATGTTATTGTTGGTAAGCGTAACGTAGGCGTTCGAAATTCCGCTACCACCTCCGTATATGGCCTTGGTGGGAAGAACGCTTACGGCTGGACCAATGTTGCAATTAGATATGGTGTTGTTCGAGTTTCCGGATGACGTTCCCGCTCCGAAACAGATCGTGCCGCCCGGAAGTGTGAGGGCAGTGGTAGACGAGCCGCTGATGTTGCAATTCGCGATCGTATTCCAGCGGGCGTCATTGACGAATTCCAACGTACTGGTGCCGGGTAAGAACGACGTACTGCTGTTCCTAAGGGTCAACGAATTACCGTCGGTGTTGAGGCCGTCAAAGGTGACAAAGTCGGCACCATCCAGCACAATCATCTGTCCGGCAATGTTTCCGGCAACCGTACGCGCTGCGCCTCCATAGGGTCTGATGCTGACCGATGTATAGTCTCCGGCGCTGGCGGTGCTGCCGTACAGCCGGGCGACGGAAGATTCGGTCGTATTACCGGCAATATAAATCGTAATCGCGTCAGTGACGGAGCGTTGATTGACGAGTAAGAAGGCAGTACCCAGGTTCGGCACCGCCCGTATCAAAGGATTGCTGGCAGAAGACGAAGTAACCAAAACGGGTTTTGACGAATCGACGGCCACCGTGAAAGTGGCCCTGTAATTCGCTCCTCCGTTGTTGGCGATGAGATTCGACGGACTTCCGTCTGCTGCTGTATAGGCTTCCAACGTATAATTTCCGGGCATCAAATTGCCGATCAGGTCGTAGGTACCGCTGGTGCTTTGCCATGACTGGTTGCCCCCGCATCCACCCGGCTCATCGATAACCGTCGTGAGGTCGATGGTCGTGAAAGCGCCCGAGGGACCGGATGCGGTTGCCCATACCCGCCAAAGAAAGCGGCTGGCGGTGACGGTTCCCCCCGAACATTTGGAGGTACGTTGTTGTCCGCCACGCACGACCAGCGAATGGGTACCGATGGCAAAAGTGCCCAGGTTGAGGCCATTCAGGTCCTGCAAACTTGTGGTTGCCTGCATGTCGAGGGTGAGGTTGCTACCGTTGACGCGCAGGAACGCGTAACTCTCGGTGATGCTGTTGGTCTGTGCGAAGACCGGAACCGATCCAGAGAAGAACACGGCCATGATCCAACACAACCATTTCTTTTTAGGGTCGAAAGCGTAAAAGATGTTCATTTCGCCGTATTTTAGAATGTAAACGTACGGCATCGGGCGGGCGCAGGAAATACATAAATTCCTGTAATTTCAGGAAAACCAGCTAATCAAATCAGCTTGTTTTCGATTGCAAAACGCACCAGGGCAGCGCTATTGGGCAGGCCGAGTTTGGCCAGCATATTATTGCGATGCGTATCGACCGTCTTAGCCGAAAGATGCAGGGCTTCTGCGATGAAATGACTGGTATGGCCTTCGGCAATCATCTTTAGGATGGCTTTCTCGCGCTTACTCACCAGGCTTTTGGTAAACTGGACGAATTCGCTTCTGACGATGATCTTGCCATTGCGGTCGCGGGTGAACAAATCAGAAACACCGGGCGAGAGGTAAATCTCATCCCGGAAGACCGCGTCGAACGCCTGCCGGAACTCCGACGCATCGGCATTCTTAATCAGGAAGCCGTCTGCTCCGGCCTCAAGAATCCGACCGGCGGTGTCCATATCCGAAAACATACTGACGACCAGCACCTTTATCGTCGATGAATGCCGTCGTATCTCGGCGGCCGCTTCCACTCCGTCGATAACGGGCATGTTCACATCAAGCAATACGACATCATAGTTGTTACGGCGGACCTTCTCGATCGCTTCCCTCCCGTCGAGCGCATGATCGACCTCAACGATATCCAACTCTTCCTTTAAGATCAGTTTCAGTCCCTGGATAAACAACTGGTGGTCGTCCGCAATCAATACTTTATAGCGTTTCGATGTTAACATGGTATTTCAACTATCGTGTGGGAACCTTCTCCGGGCGACGATTCAAACGTGGCGGACCCGTTCATGGCATTCGCGCGAAACTCAATATTATGAAGCCCGTTACCTCGCCGCACCGTCGCCAAATCGAACCCACTTCCGTCATCCTCATACATCAGGATTAGCTTACCATCACGGCGAATGAACTCGATGGCGATTTGCTGGGCACCGGCATATTTCAGGGTATTGTTGACCAATTCCTGCAGGATGCGGAACATTTCATGTTCGACCTGTTGGGACACCCGGGCGTCGAGTCCGTGATGACTTAACGAGAACGTCACACCCTGAAGCCGCCCCATCTTGCTCACGAGCATTTCGGTCGCGGCAATGAGTCCTTTTTCTGATAAGACCGAGGTCGTTTCATCGCTCATAATCCGGCGCAATTCGGCAATCGAATCATCAAGGAGCCCGACGGTGTCTGACACATTCTTATCGTCGAACTGGCTTTTATTCCGGAAGCTGTTAAGGTACATGCGCACGGTCGACAATTGCGCCCCGAGGTTGTCGTGAAGATCGCGTCGCATCCGGTTACGTTCTTCTTCAAGTGCCTGTTGACGGCGAATACGGGCAATTTTGTTCCGTTGCACCACCAGCACGACCAGAAAGACTACCGCCAGTCCCAACAGAATAAAAATAAAGTTATTCATTGTTTTCCGTCGCCGGTCTTGAAAATCCCGTTGTTGTTGCACGCCCTTAATCGAGTCTTGCACTGCCCTGACGTCATAGCGGATACGCAGGTTGTTGAATGCCATTTCCTTTTCCGTATTGAAGACCGAATCATTGGCCTGTTTATACAGTTTGAAGTTTTCAAATGCCTGACGGTAATCGCCTTTGGCCGCGTATACGTCCGACAGACCCAGGTGTCCCTGTCCGATGAGTTCGTAGTCGCCACCTTGCTGCGCCATGGCCAACCCTTCCTGAAAATAGGGTGCCGCTTGGGCCGGCTGTTTGTTTCGCGTATAGGCCTGCCCCACATAGAGCATCGAATGGCAGATGGCACGAGGATCACCGACTTGCTTCCAGAAATCGAGTGCCTTTAATTGGGTGTCAAGAGCGCCTTTGAAATTCCCCTCCTGCTCCAATAGCAGCCCTTCCGTTTCATAATTGTGGGCCAACGCCTGGATGTGTGGACCGCGCTCGCCTAACTCCCGTCCTTTTTTGATGTAGGCTTTGGCTTCCGCGATCTTGTTCAACGAGAGTAATTTTCGTCCGATATTCGTGTTTACGGTCGACCCCAATCGGTCATCCTTCAGTTGCGTTGATAACTGCAGGCATTTGCGGTAGTAGTAGATGGCCTCGCGCGCGTCTCCTTTCCGGTCGCAGAACAACCCGATATTATTGTAAACCGATGCCTCGGTTTGGGGATCCTTAAGGGCTTTCGCGATTGACAGCGCCTTTTGGGCCACCTTGATCGCATCGATATAATTGTTTGAATTGGCGTAGAGTACGCTAAGGTTCGCGTAGTTCTCTCCCAACTCCCTTTTATCGTCTACTTTCAGGCCGATGTCTATGGCCTTTTGGTACCACATCGTGGCCTGTTTGACGTCGCCTTTGAGTTGGGCGACCGTTGCCAGCTTACCGTATCCCCAGCCTTCGCCCTTTGTAAAACCGATGGCTTTGGCAAGATCGACGACTTTACGGGCATACACCGCCGCGGTATCGGGCTGCTCGAACAACCCATCGGCCGCCACCCGGTAGAGCAGCTTCACCTTGGCTGAATCCTTTAGTGTTAAGCCAGACGATCCGCTACGGGCCTTCTGACGGTCATAGGCGACAATTGTTCGCTTGATACTGTCGATGTGGGAAGATTGCGCCCTGCTGTTTTCTATAAAGGAAAAAAACAGCAGCACCATCCATAGGGGTAAAAGTGGCTTCATGTGCGTTCTGGCATTGGTTAGGCGAACGGGGAACATCCGTCGCCGGACGTTCACTTGCACAGGGAAGAGGTAGGTCATTAATCGTAAAAAGGGGGCACCTTGTCGTCCAAAAATAGGAAAAAAATGACAGCGCCTTACCAGAGTGCGCCTTTCTCAAAAAGAAAAGGCCGTCTTTTCAGACGGCCTCTCTTACAAAACAGGTCTAATCGCTTATTGTTTCACCAATTTGGTAGCGGCGGTGCCGGCCTCGGTGGTAGCTTTTACAAAATATACACCCGCCGGAACGCCTTCAACCGAAACACCTTCTTCGGTGTAGTTGAGGTCACGCAACTTGCGTCCCTGGATGTCGAAGAGGGCGACGCTACGAACTGGGGATGACGACTGAATACGGAAACGATCGGCAGCCGGATTCGGGTACACGGTGAACGAAGCCGTTTCAAAATCTGTGGTTCCGAGTGAGGCAGTGAACGTGGTTTGGGCCATATTTGTCTGCACCATCTCATCATAGTCGAGATACACAGCGGTTCCGAATTCCACCATGTCGCCTGGCTGCAGGGTTTCCTTCGACTTCATGCGCAGCAATACGCTTCCTTCACCTCCGGGCTGTAGCTGGGCATCTTCGAATACGAGTTCCAGCATATTGCCCACCACTTTTATTTGGGCCGGCATGGTCGTGTTCAGCACTTCAACCGAGTTGATGTCAAACTGATCCGGATTGATATCCGACTTAAGGGCCACAAACGGTGCCGTTTCGCCTCCGGTGTTGCGGAAGTTGATGGTGTAGTGGAGGTAATCGCCGATTTCGGTTGGATCCACTTCCTCACCTTCCATACAATATACGGCATTTTCTACCACGGCGTCTTCACCCAGTGGCTGTACGAACGAGAATACGTTGTCTTCCGGCGTTGCCTCAGCTTGGGTCACGTTGAAGATCGCTTCGAATGAAATCGGTTCGGCTTCTTCCCACACATTCTCCGACTCAATCGTGTTGTAGGTCAGTCCTACATAAATCGTACGGGTTTCGAACGGCAGCAGGTTCTCAATGTTGAACGTCAAGGTGCCCACTCCAACCGCATCGGCAAAAGGGAACGCATTCGTAGCAACAGCCGCAGCGGAATCGTAATTGAATGCAACGTTACCCGACAACAACTGGTTGCCTTTGTTGCGCACGTTGATCATATAATAACTCTCATATCCGTAATAGGGAATAGAATACGGCAATACGGTAATCTCGCCGTCAAATAGCGCAGACGTTGGTTGCAGACAGATATCACTGACGATGCTGGAAGAGAACGTACTGTCATCAAAGGTAGCGGTGGACGAGCCCGCTGATATCGTAAATCCAGGGTAGGCTTCTGCCTCGATTGAGAAGGTGTAATTGCCATCCGGCACGACAAAGGAATAGAAACCATTACCATCGGTGAACGTAGCACCGTCGCCTTCCCCGCTTGAAACGATGACTTTAGCGTAGGGCACGGTAGTATCCGTTTCCGAACAGCCATCATTATTGAAGTCGAAACGAACGGTTCCGCTGATGATATTGTATTCACCCGACAAATCGAACGAGCAATAGCCATTCACGATGATATTCGGGTTGACCGCCTGGATGTAGTATTGGAATTCCGCCTGCTCGTAGGCATCCACGCAAATGAATTGCAGCGCAGGGGCATCGGTGAAGTCATTGCCAGCAAAGAACGGACTTTGGTATCCGTTGTTTTTCAGGTTGACGGTCTCCAGTAGTGGGTTGGGAAGAAACTGGATGGAATAGGCGTAGGTATTATCGCCAAAATCAAGGTTCACGAATTGGTTGCCTTCCACCGAAACATCCGTAAGGTAATAGAGTCCGGAGAAATCAAGGTCCGTCAATTGGTTATTGGCCACATTGAGGTAGCTCAGGTATTCCTGTCCAGACAGGTCCAACGATGAAATTTGGTTGTCGCTACAATATACGCCATACAAATAAGGCGCATCCGGCAACACCAGTTCCGTTAATTGGTTGAAGCTACAGTTGATGTACGAAAGGTTTGACAGCCCTTCGGTTGCCAGTGCGGTTATCTGGTTGTTCGCGCACTGGAACATACGTAGCATAGGGTTGTTAGACAAATCGAGACTGGTGAAGTTATTGGAATCCACAAACAGGTCTTCAAGGGTAGGCGCGCCTGACAAATCAAGCGATGAAAGCTGATTGTTGGTTACATCCAGGATTTTAAGGTTGGGCTGTGACCCGAGGTTGAACGACGTCAGCAGGTTTTGGCCGAGGGCTATCTGGAACAGGTCAGGCATAGACGGCAGCGATAGTTCCGTAAGCAGGTTCTGGCGCGCGAACAACATCAGCAGTGCCGGATTTTGTCCGAGTTCCAAGTTTGCTATTTGGTTATTGTCGATAGTGAGCACCTGTAGGGCCGGCATTCCAGACACATCCAGTGATGTAAGTTGATTCGACGAAACGTTCAGTTGTGTCATCAGGGGCATACCAGAAAGGGTCAGCGACGCGAGTTGATTACCTGCCAAACCCAGTAGCGAGAGCAACGGCAAATTCTCGAGTGTGGCAGATTGAAGACCGTTATTTGAAAAGTCGAGTTGCTGCAACGCCGGTAGGTTTGCCACCGTAACGGATGTCAGACCATTACTAGGCAGATACGCATACTCTAAATAGGGAAGGTTATTGATTTGCGCCGATGTCAACTGACAGTAACCTGCATTGAGGTACTTTAGTTGGGGGAAGACAGAGAAGTCTACTTCCTGGTCGGTAAGGTTGAGCCCAAACACATCCAAAGCGCGTAGGTTTGAGAACGCTTCCAGACCATCCAGACTGCTCACATTGGCATATAGGATGCCGAGTTTCCAGACCGCCTGTGCCTCCGAAACCTGTATTTCACCGTCACCGTTCGTGTCGATGCTTGTCATGTATTCATCAGTTTCAGAAATGGCAATGTAGTTCACTGAATCGTTCGAGGTCAGCAACGTTTTAAGGTTTGAGTCACCAAACACGACATTCTGGGAAAAACACCACAATGGCGCAAAAAACAGGAAGAGGCGAAGTTTGTTCATGGCTATTTTGTTTAAGCGTTCATGTTGTTTAGATGGACAAAAGTAAATAGGTTGCGCGTAGCAAATGAAAAAAATCGTTTTCGTAAATGCATTTCGTCGTGTTTTTTTCGGAAAGCCCTGTTATTAGTAGGAAAGTGCCCTGTAACATTTCATAAAATTTAACATTCACTTCGCTTCCATGAAAAAGCGCCGGTTAGTGACTATTTCGCAAAAAGAAAAGGCCGTTTTTCAGACGACCTCTCTTACAAAGCATGTCTAATCGCTTATTGTTTCACCAATTTGGTCACGGCAGGGCCGGCCTCGGTGGTAGCTTTTACAAAATAGACGCCGGTCGGAACGCCTTCAACCGATACGCCTTCTTCGGTGTAGTTGAGATCGCGGAGTTTACGCCCCTGGATGTCATATAGTGCCACGCTGCGAACCGGTGATGACGACTGGATGCGGAAACGGTCCTTCGCTGGGTTGGGATACACCGTAAACGA
This sequence comes from Flavobacteriaceae bacterium, assembly GCA_027490305.1. Taxonomy (GTDB): domain Bacteria; phylum Bacteroidota; class Bacteroidia; order Flavobacteriales; family Flavobacteriaceae; genus Flavobacterium. The sequence continues at coordinate 40,502 of JAIXYI010000049.1, read as the reverse complement.
TCCGGTAGTGAAATCATCGTTCCCAAGTGACGCTGTGAATGTGGTTTGGGCCATATTCGTCTGCACCATCTCATCATAGTCGAGATACACCGCGGTTCCGAATTCGACGGTATCGCCTGGCTGCAGGGTCTCTTTCGACTTCATGCGAAGCAATACGCTTCCTTCGCCTCCGGGCTGTAGCTGCGCGTCTTCAAATACCAGTTCCAGCATATTGCCTACCACTTTAATTTGGGCCGGCATAGTCGTATTCAGGATTTCGATCGAGTTGATGTCGAACTGATCGGGGTCGATGTCCGACTTGAGCGCCACGAACGGTGCGGTTTCGCCTCCGGTGTTACGGAAGTTGATGGTGTAATGCAGGTAGTCGCCGATTTCAGTTGGATCCACTTCCTCGCCTTCCATACAATATACGGCATTCTCTACAACGGCGTCCTCACCCAGTGGCTGCACGAACGAGAATACGTTGTCTTCCGGAGTCGCCTCAGGTTGTGTGACGTTGAAAATCGCTTCGAATGAAATAGGTTCGGCTTCTTCCCATACATTCTCCGACTCGCTGGTATTATAGGTCAATCCGACATAAATCGTGCGGGTTTCGAACGGCAGCAGGTTCTCGATGTTGAACGTCAAGGTGCCCACTCCAACCGCATCGACAACCGGAAAGGCACTTGTGGCAACGGCGGCGGCGGCATCATAATTGAACACCACATTGCCCGATAGCAACTGGTTGCCTTTGTTGCGCACGTTGATCATGTAGTAGCTTTCAAAGCCGTAATAGGGAATTGAGTACGGCAATACCGTAACCTCACCGTCGAACAACGCTGAGGTTGGCTGCAGGCAGATATCGCTGTTGATAGAGCCTGAAAAGGTATTCTCGTCAAAGGAAGCGGTCGACGCACCGGCTGAAACGGTGAATCCTGGGTAAGTCTCCGCGTCGATTGAGAAGGTATAATTTCCGTCTGGCACCACAAACGAATAGAAACCATTGCCGTCGGTGAACGTAGCACCGTCGACTTCCCCGTCGGAAATGACCACTTTTGCATAGGGCACAGCGGTATCCGTCTCCGAACAGCCATCATTGTTGAAGTCAAAACGAACCGTTCCGCTGATGATATTGTATTCACCCGACAAATCGAACGAGCAATAACCGTTCACGATGATATTCGGATTGAGTGCCTGGATGTAGTATTGGAATTCCGCCTGTTCGAAGGCATCCACGCAGATAAATTGCAAGGCGGGCGCATTCGTATAATCGTTGTACACAAAGTATGGACTCTGGTAGCCGTTGTTTTTTAGGTTAACTGTCTGCAGCAGATCGTTCGGAAGAAACGTAATCGTAAAGGCGTAACTATTGTCGGCGAAATCAAGGTTCACGAATTGGTTGCCTTCCACATGAATGTCGCCGAGGTTATATAGTCCGCCAAGATCCAGTGTAGCGATTTGGTTGTTAGACACGTCAAGGGTAAATAGGTATTGGTACCCTGAAACATCCAGCGTGGTCAGTTGGTTCGATCCACAACTTACCTGATACAGGTAGAGCGACTCCGGCAGGTCTAACTGCGTCAATTGGTTGTATCCACAACCCAAATACGATAGCGAGGTGAGATTCGAGATGTCGAGCGTCGACAATTGGTTTCCGGAACATTCCAGCGACACAATCGTTGGATTAGCCGAGAGATCCAGGCTTGCCAGGTCGTTCGAAGCGAGGAACAGATTCTGGATGTTTGGCGCGCCTGAAAGGTCCACCGAGGTCAATTGGTTGTTCGATAAATCGAGCCCGGTAAGGGAAGGAAGTGCCTCTAACGTTACCGAAGTAAGGAGATTTTGGCCAGCCGCCAACTGGTATAACTGTGGGAGTCCCGAAACCGTCAATTCTGTCAGGAGGTTCTGCTGCACGTACAACCCGACAAGTGCAGGGTTTTGTGAAACATCCAGCGAAGTAAGTTGGTTGTAATCCGCAAAAAGGTTCTGAAGCTGCGGTAAGCCCGATACGTCAAGCGTGGATAGTTGGTTCTGCGATACATTTATTTCGATCAGCAACGGCATGTTCGACAGCGACAGGGTCGACAGTTGGTTGGCCGTTAAACCTAACGTATACAGTTGCGGAAGATTCACAAATTCAACTGTTTGCAGGCCATTTGAAGAAAGGTCAAGATGCTTCAATATCGGAAGATTCGTCAGGCTGACGGATGTCAGTTGGTTGGTGCTCAGGTAGGCGGTATGCAATGCGTTCATATTGGCCAGGGTCACAGATCCTAATTGGCAATAGGATGCCGTCAACAACTCGAGATTGGTGAACACCGAAAAATCGAACGATCCTCCGCTGAGATAGAGTCCAAACAGATCAAGTGACTTCAGATTGGCAAAGGCCTGAAGGCCCTCTAAACTGGTTATATTGCCGTAAAAAACGCCCAGTCGGGCCACGGCTTCCGCCTCCAACACCTGGATTTCACCGTCGCCGTTTGCGTCGATCGCCATTGGTTCATCATTAAAAGAAAAGGCCGAAACATAGCCCGCTTCCGGAGAAGTTAGAATCGCTTTAAGGTTGGGATCGGCAAACACGACATTCTGGGAAAAACACCACAATGGCGCAAGAAACAGGAAGAGGCGAAGTTTGTTCATAGCTGTTTTGTTTAAGCGTTTGTGTTGTTTAGATAGACAAAAGCAAATAGGTTGCGCGTAGCAAATCGAAAAAAAATCGATTTCGGAAACGCTTTTCGTCGTGTTTTTTTCGGGAAGCCTCGTTATTAGTAGGAAAGTAGGCCTCATCACTTTATAAAATTTAACATTTACCGTATCTTCGCTTCCATGAAAAAGCGCCCATCACGCCGTAGTTTCAAGATTTTGAAGTGGATAGGTATGGGATTGGGGTCCCTCCTGCTCCTGATGTTCCTGTTGCCGATCCTGTTTCCGGGAAAAATTGCCCAGGAAGTAAAAGCCTTCGCCAACCGGAAACTCACCGGCGAATTGAATTTTTCCGAAGCAAGGCTGTCGTTTTTCGACCACTTTCCGTCGCTGACCGTTACCCTCGACGATTTTTCGCTCAAAGGATCCGCGCCTTTTCAAAACGACACGCTGGCCGCAGCCGACCGTATCGGTTTCGGCATCAACCTTTCACAATTGGTTTTTAAGGGCCGCGTCGCCATCGATGAAATTTATGTAGACGATGCCGATATACAGGTGAAGGTAAACGAGAAAGGCGAAGCAAATTATAATGTGTACATCGCCGATACGCCCCAGCCGGCCGACACGGTTTCATCGGCTTCCCTCCGACTCGACAAAATCCGGATTTCCCGCTGCCGCCTGCGCTATGACGACCGCTCGGCCAAGATCCGTGTAGCAGCCAACGATTTCAATTACCTGGGGAAAGGCGACCTCGATAAAGCGGTTTTTGACCTCGAAACCGAAGCCGAAATCGGCTCGCTCGACTTTGCCTACGACGGCGAATCGTATATGGCACAAAAGAACATACGTGCCGAACTGACGACCCGCATCAACACCAATGCCCTTACGTTTGCGTTGCAGCGCAATGACCTGCGCATCAACGAGCTTCCGATCAATTTCAAGGGCGTCGTCAACATCCTCAAAAGCGGCTATTATATCGACATCGCTGCGACGTCAAACGGCAGTGACCTCGAAGACCTCTTTACGGCACTTCCGCCGGCGTACGTCAAATGGCTTGACCGTTCAAAAGTGGCCGGCACCATCGACCTGATGCTGGCGTTGAAAGGACGGTATGACGCGAGCACGAACCGGAGTCCGACCCTGAAATTCCACACCCGCATCACCGATGGCTATATCCAATATAAGGACGCGCCCCTCGCCGCCTCGGACATACAACTGAACCTTGACGCGGCCCTGCCGTCACTCGATCCGGAGGACTTCTATCTAAAACTATCGCCGTTCTCATTTAAATTGGGGAAGGATCAATTCCGCTCGACGGTCGAACTGAAAAAACTGGGCGAAACCTCCGTTAAGGCCGAGATGAAGGGAGGCGTCGACCTGGCGGTACTCAATCGTGCACTCGGCATTTCGTTGGTCGATGTAAAAGGAAAACTCGACATCAACATCCAGTCGAATGGCACCTACAGCGCCGCCCGTCACCTCTTTCCTACCACTACCGGACGCTTCAACTGGACCAACGGCTACCTGAAAACGGCTTACTATCCCGAACCGGTATCCGACCTCAATCTGGCCGTTACCGCCACCAACGAAAACGGGCGTTACGCCGATACGAAAATCGCCATCCGGCCGGCCTCGTTTACCTTTGCCGGTAATCCTTTCCGGATGGAGGCCTCTTTTTCCAACCTCGACGACGTTGCCTATGACCTTAACGCCAAAGGCACGCTCGACATCGGACGGTTGTACCGCGTGTTCCGCCAGGAAGGACTCGCCGTTGACGGACGCATTGCCGCCGACGTACGCCTGAAAGGCAAACAAAGCGATGCCACTGCCGGGCGTTACAACCGCCTCAACAACCGTGGCACCCTTACGGTAGAACGTATTGATACGCGGATGGACGGCCTGCCGAAAACCCTTCGCATTGAAAAAGGCGTCTTTGCCTTCAACCGCGAAAAGATGCAGTTCAACACCTTCGTTGCACGTTATGGCCAAAGCGATTTCACACTCAACGGCCAGCTTACGAACGCCATCAACTACTTTTTTGAGAAGAAGGCTACGCTGCACGGTGCCTTCCGTATGGAATCGGATTTGCTTGACCTCAACGAGTTCCGGGCACCCGTAGCAACCGGCGCCGCGACCCAAAAAGCCGAAGAACCTACTGCCACCGCGACCGGTGTGGCGTTAGTGCCCACCAATCTTGACGTCTCGTTGACGGCAAGTGCGAAGCAAGTATTATTCGACACCTTCAAGCTCAACGACGTAAAAGGAACCGTTGGCGTTTCAGGCGGAAAAGTCACGCTCAACGGGGCACAGCTTGGCATTGCCGGCGCTACGTTGCACCTTGACGGCTCATACGACGACCTGACACCACAGAGCGCCGCGTTTGACCTTCGCTTCCGGGCGCGTGATTTCGACATCCATCGGGCGTATGAAGAGATTCCGATGTTTCGCGAAATGGCCACCTCAGCTGGCAGCGCGCAGGGCATCGTGTCGGTCGATTACAATTTAAAAGGACAATTGGGGCCCGATATGTCGCCCGTTTACCCATCGCTGGAAGGCGGCGGTACCGTTTCGCTGAAGAAGATCAAAGTCAAGGGCCTTCGTCTCTTCAACGGCCTCAGTAAAAAAACCGTTTCGGCTATCGATGATCCCGATCTTTCGAAAGTGGATATCAAGACTACGATCCGGCGCAACGTCATCACGATCGAACGCACCAAAATGAAGATTGCGCTGTGCCGCCTGCGCATTGAAGGCAAGACTAATTTCGACGGCAAACTCGCGCTTCGCATACGCGTAGGCCTGCCCCCATTTGGGTTGATCGGTGTTCCGGTGGCGGTTACCGGCACGCATACGGCTCCGAAGTTTAAGGTGTTTTCGAAGAAGACGGAGGAGGTTGAGGAGGAGTGAGTTAGGGTTTAGGAGTTGGTAATAAGGAGTTGGACGTTTCATCTCACTCGCCGTTAACCAGTCACTCCCTCCTCCGGTTTCCATTCGCCACTTGTTTCACTCCTCATGTAGCGTCGCGGCGGGAGTAGTTGACGTGATGCTCGACATCGATTATATGGTTTTCATTTTCGTCCTGATGGGCGAGTGCCTCTCTAAAAGCGTCAGTCAGGTTATCGCGCCATTTCCCTTTAAAATCTCCTTGTTTACAGATGCCGCGGTAGCGTTCGCCTGTGGGCACGTACAGTTCTCTAAATTCTTCGGGTGTCATATTCAAAAAGTATTAAATTGAAAAGGAAAGGTAAAGCGAAATCCGATTTCGTTGCGTTCTAAAACGCTGTACCGATTGTCATCGATACCCATAAGATTCTTGATCGTATAGTAAAGTTCTGCGTTGACTATCGTGTCTTTGTTTTGTTTGTCTTTGAAGGGCACTACAAGGCCGAAACCCAGGTTGTAAATCGGCTTCTTTTTCTCCGAAAACGCAGCATTTGAAAAAGCATGTAAGCCAACGAAATGTGCATTCTTATAGAAATAAAAGTAATCGGCGTTCAGGGTCGTCTCACCGACGTCGGAAATATAGTCTCCCGAGTACACCGTATATTTCTTTGAAGTCTCCCTAGTCACATTATCGCCCGTACCCCGTGTTACTGTTTCCGTAACATCCATCTTTTTCAGGTCGAGATAATTACTTTTGTGTTGGTGATTCGCTACTAAAGCCCAATACCAGTTGTTGTCGTTTTCGGAAAAGCGATAGGAAGAAATCTGTAGTGAAAATCCGTAACCGAGTTTCTGCTCTTTGCGAATAGCGTCTTCAAAAGGTGCGTCGGTATCGAACAGTCGAAATTCGTCGTTCCGGGCATTTATCCCAACCGACATCCATGTCAAATGGAATTGGGAGGGTTTGATTGCCTTATCATTCTGACGAAGGGCCTCCGCTTTCTTATTACCTTCTAACATTCGTAGTTCAAACCATGCCGGCAATATGGCACCCGGAAGGTTATTGTCAACATGGTTCCGTAGCGCTTCATTCACTAACTTTATTTCTATAATCTTTGCGGAGAACGGACCCTCCACTTGGATAGCATCACGCCTGATTTTCAACGCTCTTTCCACAGCTCCCAAGAGACCTTTAGTCTGCAAATACGTATACAGGTGATCAAAGTAGTCCAGTTCAGCCTTGAGCTCCGACTGTCTTTTTTTCATAAGATCGGTATGATAATAACCTATAAAAGGTCTATCCGAAATTAGCATATGGTACAGCACCTCAAGGGACTGATTGGTATTTAATTTGGAATTATTGAACACAGCGGCCAATCCATCTGTGACCCCTCCTTTGAACTTAGCCGTGAGAATATCACCGCCTTTACCTATTGAAAACGAAGACGTCACGATTGCCTCTGTTTTAGTCAGGTCAAGTGAGCCAAAGGTTCCCTGGTTATCCGCTGCATGGCCGGTATGTATTTTTGAAAAAGCGTTTGAAATCAACTCCGTCGTCTCAACTCCAGTAAGAGCATCCTGCGATGCGCCCTTCGCCACCATTAGTATCAGTGCGAAGAGCAACGTTTTATGTCGCATGGCTTTAGTTGATTTTGATGTAGAAAAAGGTCGACACGTTCCGCGGGCGCGTTTCGTTGCAAGCATCAGTGTTTTCTCCAGTAGTCTTGGTATCTACCCGGTTGAAACCGATATCATTCCCGTCATCCGCCTGGTTCGGCCCCACACCCTCCTGCCGATCCGTATACGAGTGTGTGTGGCGGGCTACTGCGTCGGGTTGGTAATCACCGGGCTTCCGCCCCGCGCCGTCTTCATCCGCCTTGTGGATATCAAATATAGGTGCATCGACGCTATAGATCTGGTTAAGGCCACGTATGAAGCGGCCACGCAAGTCCGGACTAAGCGCTATCTCACGGCCGGTGGCAAGTTCCAGCTTTGAGCCGGTGACCGAGCGTCCGTCGCAAGGCGCATACGAGGAAGTTTTACTGTTGAATGCGGGCGTTTCGCCCAGAACTTTACACAATTGATCAAAATTCAGGACAGAGGAAATGATCGTTCCGATTGCAAGGTTTGACATAACGTAATAGATTAAATGAAACAATAATTTAAAAGGGAACCTGATTATTTTGACGTGTCGGACGCCTTTGCCGCCGCTGTTACTTTATTCACACTATACGGCACCACGCCCAGACCGAGTGCCAACACCACGTTGAACAGCGCTTCGAAATCGGGCAGTTCTTTACAGCGGATCATACAATACGCGTAATAGGAAATAAAGCACACGACGATAATCAATGTTGTCAGGGCCGACAGCAGTGCGATCAGTCGGCTTGTGCTGGGTTGGTAAACAGGTTGCCCTTTGGCATCCAGCACCGTCTTTTTCAGTGTGGCATTCGGGTCGGCTTCAGTTGGCGCGTGAACAATAATCTCCTCGGGATCGTTCTCGTACAGCGCCTGGGTGAAACGAAAACCCGACCTGCGTGTCGTCCACCACACCACAAAAAGCACTACGATAAAGAGGATTACAGGCATCCATACCAGTACGCTGGCATTGATCCCCTGAACGGGCGGGCAGCAATCGGGGCAGGGCGCGGGTGTTTTGGCCGCCGCATCGGCGGTTTTTAACGTCACTTCGATTTTTTGGGGTAAGGGTGGATTGGACACCTTTACGGTATCGGAACCATTAAGTGAATAGGCCGAAGACGTCAGGCCAATGAGCAGGAGTAAAAATACCAGTCGTTTCATGAGGAATGGGTTTAGGATTGATGCTCCAAAGCTAGCGGCACGGCGATGCTGAGGAGGTGGGGAAAACCCTGAATAACGAGTAGGTTTATATCTAATCAACTAAAAACCAGCAAATACCGGATTTGTCAAAATATTTTACCTATTTTTGAGGCCTCTCCTTTAATAGGCAAAACCGGGTTAAAAGAATAGGGTTTTACCTAGTCGGGCTTCGACGGCATTTGATGAACTTGGCGGTAACAATCCTAAAATGGTTCTCATTATGAAAACAGCAGCAAATTTTCCAACTGGTAATACCCAAGCACCAGACTGGGTGGCATTCCTTGGCGAACAGGCGAACTTTACGAAAGCGTTAGGCAAGGACGACTATGATGACTTTAAAGCCTTACACCCTTTAGCCGTATCTTGTGACCCGTCGATGCAGGCTACATCCGAGTTACGTCACAACGTGCTTGACAAAGCCGCGTATGACCAACTCATGTCGGGTATCACGAACAACCCGGTATATTCCTTCTCGTGGAGCGATCTGATGAAGTTTCTTTCCGACAACAATATGAGTTGCTATGATGGCTATCTGGGCTTTGATATAAATGGCAGCCAAATGAGCCTTCGGCGCAGCGACGACTACCGCAACACGGAAAGCCTGTATCCTACGATTTTGTTTGAGGCGATTCCCCGCATACGTGTCAACGCGGGTGTACCAACGTTCATTCACTTTACGTGGGGTAACATCGTGATCCGGCAGCGTGGAAAGTTTAATCAGGTCAGGCGCATTGTCTTTCATGTTGAATTCATTAATTCAATCGGACAGGGCACCAGATTCTACTATGACATGAGTGACGACCCAACATAATCGACGATATATTGCAGATTATCAATCCCATAAAAATTGTGGTGCTTCTTTCCTTCGTCTACTGGGCATTCCATCACGACAAAAGAAATAAGCACCATGTTTATTTGTTTTATATACTGGCACTGAACCTAACGAATGAGCTCTTATCGACCCTACTAAAGCTATTGGAATTGCCACTACAGTTAAGCGCAAGTTTCTACAATGTTGTCCATTGTATGCTGTGGCTTTCTCTTCTCAGCACTACCTCAGGAAGACGTAAAACCGGGCGACGCTTAATAAAAACCTATCTTGCCTTTTGCGTTTTCGATTTTATCGTCCTTGAACCAGGTCTCCATAACTTCAAGGTATACAGCCTTGTGATAGGTGCCGTTATGTACACATATTGGATGATTGCCGACAGTATGGAGCGACTTAAAAGTGAAGACCTTGCCTACTTCTCTTCAAACACCTACACCCTATTATCGGCGCCCATCGTGTTTTTTGTAGGGTTTAGTTTGCTTATGGGGTTTAAACTTAAGGGGATCAATACTATGCCAATATATGGAGTTCCGTTTTTCACCTTAGTGTGTTATTTTGTAAATGCGGTGTATTACATCACGACAGCCATCTTTATGTACCGTGAAAAACAAAGACATGATGGAACATAATATTGTATTTGGTATTGTCATATGCCTTTTCTTTTTTACGCAAATCATCGTCTTTTGCGTCATCCTCATCCGTCTCTACTTCCGGAAAATCCGCACCTATACCGCACAGCTCTACCAAAAAGACCTCGACTTCCAGAAGACCCTTACCACCACGATTATCGAAACCCAGGAGCAAGTGCTTACCAATATCTCGCAAGACCTTCACGACGACGCGGGCCAACAACTGACCTACCTCAATTTCCAGTTGGAGAATTTGAAACTCGACGCACCCGAACTCACGCCGTCGCTCGAACCCATCTCCAAAGCCGTATCCGAGCTATCGGAATCGATCCGGGGCATCAGCCATTCCCTGAACTACCAGCTTATCAGCAGCCAGGACCTCTTCATAACCATCGAAAAAGAAATCGAACGGCTCAACCGGCAGAAATCCATCTCTTTTACCTACACCACGCACGGTCACCCCGACCTCCCTCTTCCTCCGGGCCACCAGATCGTGATCTACCGCATCTTTCAGGAAAGTATCCAGAACATCCTCAAACACGCCAGGGCCACAAAGGTCGCGGTCGACATCCACACCACCCCTTTCCGCCTGACGGTACGCGACAACGGCCAAGGTTTTGATCGCAACCTCATACAAACAGGCGGAACCCTGGGGTTACAGAACCTGCGCAGCCGCGCCGCGTTAATTGGCTATGGAGTCAAGATCGATACGACACCAGGGGAAGGCACCGTCGTAACTCTAACCGCAACACCTACCTAAATGCACATGGAGACTATTAAGATTGGCATCATTGACGACCACCAAATCGTACGGCACGCCTTGCGTGAATTGATTGAGAAAATGGGACGCTTCAAGGTGAGTCATGAATTTGAACACGGAGACGCCTTTTTGGAAGCCCTTCCCCTTTCGGATGCCCCTGAACTGTACCTCCTCGACTACTCGATGCCCCACAAAAATGGGATTGACGTCCTGCGCGCCCTTGAAGAGCGGGAAGATGATTCGAAAATGCTCCTTCTTACCCAACACTTCGACGAAGACATCATCAACGATGCCTATCATTTCGGCGCCCGTGGCTTCCTGCACAAGAACTGCACCGCCCAGGAGCTTCGAAACGCCATCGATACCGTCGTGAATGTCGGATACTATAACATCACCGATATCCTCAGGCGCGTCCGGAACTTCGATCCGAAACAAAAAAACAGTAAAAAGCCCGTGCTCTCTGACCGGGAGATGCACTTCCTAACGTTGGTATGCGACGAACGCGAATTTACCTACGAACAAATGGCCGACCTGATGCACGTTTCGGTCAAATCCGTCGAATCGTATCGCACTGCGCTGTTCGAACGCTACCAGATCAAATCAAAAGTCGGACTGGTGCTCTTTTCCTTCCGAAATAAACTGACACCGCCGTTTTTGGAAGAAAGCGAGAAGGGAGGGGTTAGGAGTTAGGAGTCAGGGGTTAGGAGTTGGTAGTTGCACGCTCAGGGACTCAGGGATTCAGGCCCTCTCCCCTCCGACATCCGCAAAATCACCCACACATGCGGAAAGGTAATCGCCGCCAGGAAGGAGAAAAACAACGGTTCAAACACCAATTGGTCCTGCAGCAGCAGATAGGAGGTAAGAAGTCCGGCCAATGCCATTCCCCAATACGGGAGGGCTTGCTTCAAATACTGCTTCCATTCCCCCACTCCGGTACGACCGTATAAAAAACGAAGTTGGTCGCGCAGGGAAGGTATGCTGTGCCATAAAATGAAATACAGCGCAAAGCCCCAGATCAGTCCGGATACCTTAAATAAGATGGCAAACACCCCCAGGTAGAAAAGTTCCCGCACCCACACCGACCGGAACACCGCGTCCCGCATGCCTAATGCTATTCCCATAAGCGCGACCCCACTACCCACCAACGCCAAACCCCATCCAAAAAACACCAACGGAACAAGGTCGTGTGTAATCCCCAACACAATCTGTTGCACCTCTTCTTTATGGAAATAAAAAACCAGGAACAGCACCAGCAGCCCGTATAGCGTGAAAAACACCGTTCTGATTCCTTTGCCGACCGCCCGGCCCAGATGTGCCGACACATGCTGTTCGCCGAAGTGATAACCGCTTGACATAATAAACAAAACCAGCGCCACCCGCGGCATCAGGTAAAAAAGCACGGCGGTCGCCCCCACAAACGCCACATAATAGACCCACATCCGCCCGCGATCACGGGTCGGAAAAGAAGGGCCGGTGTGCCGGATAAGCTGCAAGTCATTCGCCCCGTGCAGGATCCCAAACGTAAAAATCAGCGCAAACCCCAATACCGCCTGAACGGAATGCGACAGAAAAGAATCGATCCAGAGTCCTACGAAGCTGGCAACAAGCGCAAAACGGGCGTATTTCGGCATCTTGATAAATTTTGTTTAAAGATAATTGAAAAAACATTAAACAAAAACGATTTCGTGTTTAATGATTTCGTAGTTTTGATTAAACAAAATTAGTAACCCTTAAAACTTTGTCACATGATTCATTTAACAACGATTCCGATGACCGTGTCGAAACTGCTACCAACAGACTACATCGGATTTACCTTTTTTGTAGGATGCATGGCCATGATGGCGGCATCTGCTTTCTTTTTCCTGTCCCTTAACCAATTCGACAAGAAGTGGCGCACCTCTGTATTGGTTTCCGGATTGATTACGTTTATTGCGGCCGTACACTATTATTACATGCGCGATTACTGGGCCGCGTTTCAGGAATCGCCGACGTTTTTCCGCTATGTCGACTGGATCCTGACCGTGCCGTTGATGTGCCTCGAGTTCTACCTCATCCTCAAAGTAGCCGGCGCCAAGCAGGGCCTCTTGTGGAAAATGATCTTCTATTCGGTTATCATGCTTATCACGGGCTACTTCGGAGAAGCGGTCGATCCGGCCAACGCATGGCTATGGGGCCTCGTTTCCGGTATCGCGTATTTTGCCATTGTGTATGAAATCTGGCTCGGCTCGGCCTCAAAACTGGCACAAGCCGCAGGCGGCAACGTATTGGCAGCACACAAAATCCTGTGTTGGTTCGTACTCGTGGGATGGGCCATCTACCCACTCGGCTACATGCTGGGCACCGACGGCTGGTATACCGGCATCCTCGGAAAAGGCAACGTAGACGTGGCGTATAACATCGCCGACGCCATCAACAAAATCGGATTTGGCCTGGTGATCTATACCCTCGCGGTCAAATCACAGAAAGACTAAGGTTGTTGTTGTAGTGAAAAACCGGGTTGGAAACAGCCCGGTTTTTTTTTAGGAGCGAGGAGGCAGTCGCGGTCTCAGTCGCAGTCTCAGTCACAGAAGTGGGCAGTTGGCAGTCGCAGTTGGCAGTGATATTTACTTACTTGGACCTTTCTTCGTTACATGATATCACATATGCGGTCATTGTCATTCCGAGCGCAGCGAAGGAATCCCGTTTAGTTGCCAGTCACAGTCGCAGTCACAGGAGTAGACAGTCGTTGGTTGGCAGTCTCAGTTACTCAGTTGCTTCAGAAGTAGTCATTGGTTGGCAGTTGGACGCTCAGGAGCTCAGGGACTAAGGGACTCAAGAACTCAGTTGCTTCAGAAGTAGTCACTAGCTGGTAGTTGGTGAACGCTCAGGGACTAAGGCGCTAAGGGACTAAGGGACTCACGGACACCTCACACCTTCATGTAGTAGAGGTTCCTCGCTGCGCTCGGAATGACGGGATGCTGTGTGGATAACGCAGATTTCTCGGCTTCGCTCGAAATCGGAGCCGCATGAGGTTCTAAAAGTAGTCAGTAGTCAGTAGTTAGTAGTTAGTAGTTAGTGGTTGGACGCTCAGGCGCTCAGGGACTCAGGAACTCAGTTGCTTCAGAAGTAGTCAGTAGCGGGTAGTTGGTGAACGCTCAGGGACTAAGGGACTAAGGCGCTCAGGGACTCAAGCGCTCATTGACTCAGCCCCCCATCCCAGACTTTATCCTATCTTTGGCACAAAGCCCCACCCGCTCGGAAGGATGGGTGCAGACAAGGCGCGTTTCGTAGAACCAAAAAAAAACAACATGAATGTAAAACCCGGTGATTTGTTTTTCGGACTGGTCGACTTCCTCGCGTATATTGTCCCCGGCTCGGTCTTTTGCCTCACGTTTCCCGCTTATTTCGGGTCCGAAAAACTGGCCATGATCGATGTGACCTGCGCCAGCCCTACGGTGTTTTCTTGGTTTGTGTTTATTTTGGCGTCATACGTGGCCGGGCATTTCGTGCATCATATTGGTGCAATGCTATTGAATCCCCTATATGTCAGGACCTACGAAGCTCATAAACGAAAAAAATACAAAGATTTCATCCAGGCAACAGAGCGTCTCATCAGTGAAAAGGTTCCGCTGCATGACAATCTTTTCAAGACCGCCGAAGCGCAACTTCGGTTCAACCATCCAACGCTGGTTCCGGAACTAGAAAAACACCTCGCAAATGCCAAATTTTTCCGATCACTTTGCGTGCTGTGCCTATACCTTTGTTTTTACCGGACTGTAACGGGTATTATGATTCCTTTTTTGGTGGTGTTATCCTGCTTCGCCTTCCTTAGGTATGCGAGTCAGCGATGGACCTACCACTTCAAGATGTATGAGTATCTTGCATTGTCGTACCAGCAAAGCAGCCCCCAGGACAGATAAGATCACGAGCAGGGCTCATACGAACAGGGACTCTATTATTCACTGCGTAGGTAATTGGGTAATCAGCCCCGACTCCTCCAAGGGTTATTCCCCTATTACCTCGTGCTTTCCTTATCCTATTTGTTCGGCACATCCACCAACCGGTGCCGATAGGCAAACATCACAAGTCCGGTTTTCGAGCGAATGTCATATTTATCGAAAAGGCTGGCGCGATATGCTTCGACTGATTTTACAGAAACCCCCATCCGATCTGCAATCTGGTCGTACGTGAGCTCGGCTGGGTCGCATACGAGTGTCAGAAACTTCGCTTCCCGCACCGACAATATGATAGAAGGTTCTTTTGACCGGGTTTTATAGGCCCGCATGTAACGCATGGCGGCGACAGAATCGACATAGCCGATTGTCACAACGTTATCGATAGCGGTTTTGAGTTCCGAAGCCGTACAATTTTTCGTCAGGAACCCTCTGGCACCGAAGTAAAAAGCTTCCGCTATTGCAGATTCTTCAAGATGCTGGGTAAGTAAAACCACCTTTAAGTCGCTTTCCTGTCGCGCCAATTGGCGGATGATCTCAAGTCCGTCAAGCCGCTTCATACTGTAGTCAAGCAACAAAACGTCGGGTGACGGCGTGAGCGGATACGCGTCCAAAAACGCCTCTCCTGATTCAAATTCAACAATTACCTTATAGCCACCCAGGCGTTCCAGTATCTCACGGATGCCCTGTCTTACGATACTGTGGTCATCAATAAGACCCACTGTTACCTTACTCATTATTGCTCATTTTAGTGGCCGTGATACAGGTTCCATGGCCCAGACTGCTTTCAATTGACAGGCTATAACCGGCGCGTAAGGCCCTTGATGTCATCGAATCGAGACCGAAAGAGTGTCGTTCAACAGCGTCTACGTCGAAACCCCTCCCATCGTCACAGAATCGAAAACGGGGGATGGGCTCTTGTTCCAGTTCAATAGAAATAGTTCGGGCTTCGGCGTGTTTCAGCGCATTGTTGACACACTCCTGAAAAATACGATACAACACCACTTTCTCCGTTTCCTGCCAGTTTTGTCCCTCTGGAGCCTCTACCCGTACGGCAATTCCGGAATAGCTCTGTATACGCATTGCTTCACTCCGAATCGCTTCCGGCAGGTCTGATTCGGCGAGGCTTCCCAAGGTGTGGCTGATCATCCGGACAGCCTCGGAAGCTTTCGACAACGAAACAGAAAACCCTGCCCACATTGATTCTTCTTGTGGCGCATCCAGCCGCAATCGTTCGATTCCGAAATTCAATACCGTCAGTTGTTGGCCGATATCGTCGTGAAAATCCCGCGCGAGAATGGCCATAAGCTGCCGCTGGCTTTCAAGTGTAGCCTCCGAGAGTTGTTTTTGGTGTTCCAGTTTTTCCCTGTAATAATCGGCCGTGCGTCGGCGATACAATCGGACCAGAAGTGTGCAAAACAAAGCCACGAGTCCGAAGAACAGCACAATTACAACGATACCGGTTGCGAGCTTAGGTGTTATGTCGGTATTTGTTGTCAAGATGGGTATACAACAGGATAAGTCCGTAATATAGGCAATTAACAAATGTGATAAGCGCCATGTAGAACGTAATGTGTCCGAATACAATCATAGAGTGGAGTTCCTTACTGCCAAAACCAAAAACCATGCTCATGGGAAGGTAATACGGGATTGGCGCCAGCAGGAGCAGGAACTCTCGCCGTTTAAAAAAAAGAAAATCATCTTCCAGCAATGCTCCAAATGCCACATAAAGGAACGTCGCCACGTACAGTATAGATCCTACTATAAAGTTAAAAAAAGCAAAATGCTGCATTCCTTCCCCTATAAAAAAATTCCCGATGCCAAACACAAGGAGGGCGATGGAAACCGATAGCTGCAGCTTCCGCCACCGCAAAACCAAATGTCTCATCACCCGGAACCACATCCAGCCGTGCACCATCACGTAGAGATTATTCAGCACATACGTTGCATGGTGCCGGTAACTGAGTGCCGCCGTCAATATCTCGTTGGCGGCGCTGATCGAAACGATAATGAAAACCAGTTCAAACGCCTTATTCTTATGGCGATGGCGCACGATGAGGCACACAAAAAAGGTGATAAACACCAATAAACGGGTCGGATTCAGTATTTCGAAACTCACGTCTTAGAAAAACGCAGGGTCTTGGCTCAGGTTGAAAAAATTGAATCCGCGGTTACCATGGCGCACCATAAACAGCACTTTTGGATCGATCACTTCTACCTCCTTACCAAAACTATACGTGTAGTGGCCTTTGGCGAACCAAATTTCGGTAACGTCAGTTATATTATCTGCAATCGCACGGAATAGAGGAAAGGAATAGCAGGTCTTATCGAAAGTATGTGCTTCCACATCAAACACGAGTTTACCGGATTCATTATGTTCCAAACTCAGGTACTTCTCATAACACAATTGCTCGATCTCGGGGAAAAGCGCGAGGAAATCCCCCCATTTTACCACGTTGAATAAAACGGCGTTTGGATTATCCTCATCACCACCCCGGGTAAGGCACGACCAAAAAGCTTCCGGTGTCATATGATGCCTACGCATGATACAGTATTCTGCATCCTTGTTGCCGCAGGCCCGAAATCCGAACCGCCGCAGCCACTCCGGACGGGCAGCCGTGGCCACTCGGTCGTAGTCCCGGATAAACTCATTGTTCGAACAGTTTGTACGCGGCGGTAAGTCCACCATTTGCGGCGCGTTGTCCATCTGTTCTTTTACCATTTTAGGTTGGATGCGCAAAAGTCGTGTGCTTGTTTTCATGATCGTATGTAATGGGTTAGACGTACTGAATTGCAATGACAAACGCCCAAAGGTAGTTTTTGGTAAAAATCTGATTAATAGGGTTTCCCCTATACAAAGAAAAGGAAAATTCCTTTCGTTGTGCGGGTGTTCGCCTGATAGTTACGAAAAAAGACCGTCCTACTTTTGGAGAAATGTCGGCACCCTCTCCGAACAGGTGCCCACTTCCTAGCAGTACGAACCGATACCTTACTTTTATGACACTTGAAATCTCGATTGTAAATTACTTTGAAGAAGGCCTGTCACGCGACACATTCGTGCAGGGTTTCGCCATCCTGTTCGTCTTGTCGGCGTCATTATTGTTCCTTTTGTACCTCCACCCTCGGCACCACACCAAAAATGAGTCATTCCCCTCGTTCCTGTCACGCTACTACGGGAAGCTCATACGCAACTATTTCAATGGAACCGCCACAGGCACGTCCTGCGCGCTGGTCGGACGCCTGGTCCGTTTTGCCCAACTCGTATCGTTAAGTACCACCGTAATTATTCTTTCCCTTATACTGGGCGCCATTTTCTCCAATGTTTCCAACAACTTCATGGACCAGCCCGATGCGCTGCATCTCGGATGGAAAAAGACCTGGGCGTCCGATCCGGAAACGCCCGACCTGGCCGATACCAAAAAAGTGCTGAAATCCCAAATCTTCACCGAATTCTTTGGCCCCAATGCTTTGAATTCAGACCGACTGATAACCGTACGCGACAGCCTCGGGTTCAAGCTACTCGCCTTTGACGACACCGACTTCCGGGAAAAGATGATCACGGAAATGTATTATGCCTCCAAGCACCGCATTCTCGAGTCGCCCAAATGGAAAGACTATCTCGATGCGTCACAAAAGCTAGCCATCCTGAACCAAACCTTTTGCTTTGGTAGCTGGATCTTTCTCTGCGTGGCCTACCTCGGTTTTTTCGTGACCCTCATCATGAGCTTCCGAGACAAGCTTTACAACCCCAAAAAAAACGATCCGGTATCAGGACGGCACACTTGGCCTGAACTCATCCTCCTGGCCATATTCGCCGTCTATCTCATCGCCAACATCCTCATAGCGCCAAAATACATGAGCGAAAGCGGAACGGTCCTCATGATCGCAGGCGCTTCCCTGTTGTTCCTCCTCCAGTTCCGCTTCATCCACGGCCATCGCCTGAATACAAGCATCGTTTTGGTGCTGATCGGAATTACCTCTTATCACCTCACCGCTATTTCGTGGAAATTCGTACAGAAAGAGTGTATCGCCAAGACCTACGGACTGATGATCCACATGGACCCTAACCTCTCGCGTGCCTTATACAAAACCTATTACCACAGTATCGGGATTTCTAAAATAACCGATTATATGGTAGAAGAAAAGAAACCGCTCTCGCCGGTGAAATCCACTTCCAACACGACCCAGGCACCTTCGGGTCAGCCCGCCAAAAAGTAACCATTACATCATTATACTATGTCAACCTTCATTACCGTACTCGACAGCCAACTATCCCTTCCGTATTGGGAAGCCATTCAGGTAGCTAGCACGCTCGCCCAACTTCAGGCGATGCCTCATTACACCGCCGGGAACACAATTTCGTATCCGAAAACCCACTCTTCATTTCAGGGTAAGAAACAAGTAACGGAAACTACCACCGGAGCCACTGCTTCCGCAACCATGATCAAAATATGAGAACGCAGACTGCACTTCGCTACTTCTTTGTGTGTGTCGTGATCGCGATGATCACTGTCGGCTGCGGCACCAACGGACACCTTACGCGGCGGTATAAATCACTTACGCTGACCGAACAAAATAATCTGGATCACTACATGGACGTCAGCGTTTTTATTACCGATCCGGACCCCACGCCGCCCACACCCAAGAAAACGATATTCGACCTGTCACCCGCAGCGCAGAAAGAACTAATCCGGCAATTTAGCTGTTTTGAAAAAAACGCTTCATCTGTAATTACCGATATCAGCAAACCGCTGTCAGCATCCCCCAAGGCTGACATTCGGTTTATCGATTATACCCGAATCCCAAAACGTATCGTGCTGACACTTAAAAACAAAAGCCATTGGCCTGCTGACCGTATTTCCAAGGCAGAGATTCATCTGTGTTTAAGCAAGGAGGTGCGCCTGCTCAGTTGCAACCGACTTGAAACAGCGTTCCAAACGGTAGATCTCGGGAAAGTCAACTACAGCAATTCCCTTTCGGCCGAAGTAACGGGCAATCTGGGAGTGGGCGCATCGTCTTCGGTGGAAAATGGCGGCGGAAATGCCTGGAAGAGTACCCGCACACGCTATGACGGCGACAATAACACCTACCAGCAGACGGACGGTTCCGAAGACGGCAGCAGCACTTATTACAAGACTACCGACGGCAGCACCAACAGCCAGGGATTAAACGGCAAACTGTCCGGATCCCGCTCTTTTTCGGAAGAAGTGCTGTTACGGCAACGGATCGTAGCGCTCAACGTGTCCGTAGAAAACAACACGCTTTCCGTCCTGCAGGAAAGCATCAGCGGCATCGACCTGACGGGCAACATCATTGCCGATATCGTTTTTGACGGTCAGACCCAACAGCAGAATGTGGCCGTGACAAAAACCTTCTCTTTCGACGACCTGACCCAAGCCGACGGTCAGCCCATTGATCCGAACAAAGTAGGCACGCAGGAAGTAATCATTACCTATTTCAATTTCCTAAACGACATCACGGCCGATTTGGGTTTTACCGGCGATTTCCGCCACGTAAACAAAAAGCACAAAACCATTACCGAATCCGATGATTGCGTTACGGTTTACTACTGCGATACCATGCAACCCAGAAACGTCGTATTGCTTCGGCATGAAGACCTCAACCCAAAATTCTTCGAGTTGTTAGAAAGTAATATAAAACTTCCCCTTAAGATCAAATCACCGACAGGCACCCAGGGAACCCTGTGGTTTCGGGACTACAGCGAAGCCAGCGACTTTCGGATGTGGCTACAGCAGGTCTATGCGAAGCATTACGATACAACTAACAGAAAAATCGTACTCAAAAACGGATATGAGATCTTGTTTCCCAAGGGGTCATTAATAGATAACTTTTCTGTGTATCGTAGTTAAGTATTGAGAAGACATGCGATAGCTGATGTTATGACAAACCTAATTCCTTCACCTGCGGGACGACCAAGGCACCATAACATCGCATTCGGAAACAACGGACCCCATGCGTACTTCTACGTATGGGTACGACGTTAGTCGGATTTATCAGCAAATGAACGATAACTATTTCCCCTACGCCAAAGCGTTAAGTATCTTTCGCTATCAGTACCACACAGGGTTGTTTTGGAAGTAAGAACCGCTCTAATGACGTCTACTTACATCATCGCAGACATGGAAAAACTATCAATCCGTAAGGCGCATTTGGTGTGCGTGCTTATACTATCTCCGCCCAAACGCAGCCGGGGTTTTAAGAATAGGTTACTGACGAAACCATATGCCTAACCTATTAACTTATCTGCCATATGCGGAAGTTACTTCCTTTTTTGCGATACAAACCTTTCAGAAGCCCTAAGCCATTTCGCTTTGGGCTTCTGTTGCTCACGTTCATCTTATTCTGGCCGTTTTTCGGTGCGTCCAAGTGGTTCGTGTCGATTGTTAAGGACCATTTTGTATCGGTGAAAATAGCAGGCGTAGAGGATTTGGCTGCCTCAGACATCGACTTTAGTGATATCTATTACGAAACCTACCGAGACACCTCGTACGACCGAAAACGCAAAGATGTCCTCCTCATCAATATCGGTTCAGTGAAAACCGAATCACTGAGGGCGCTGCTACCTGGGTTGCTTGACCGGATATGTACGTTTAATCCAAGGGCCATTGGGGTCGACATTGACTTTGTAGGTGAAAAGGACCGGGATGTCGATGAGCAACTGGGACTCGCCCTGTCGGATTCTTCCATCGTACTAGGACACAGCTACCCCCATCCCAGATTTCCCAAAGCCCGCAACATAACCCAGAAGCTACTCCAGTCAAAGTATGGGGCCGTACGCCACTATTACAATTACCTGGGCAAGGAAAAATCATTTGCAGCCGCAATTGCGGAAAGGGGCGATATTACCAGGGACCAATACCTGCCCCCCATCTTCACGCTGACCTATATAAGTAAAGGAAAAGGCTATTACGATGTCTTTAATCCAGACTACAACGATCCCTATCGCGTCATGAACTTCCCCTCCTTGGAATACGACACCGTAATGGACGACGACGCCAGTCTACCCGACCTGCGAAGGGAAATCGATGGGCGATTTGTCATCATCGGCTATCTTCACTCATCCTTGCCGGACCATGCGGTGGATACCCTCGACCACCATCGCGTGCCCACAACCCCTGACCTGCTGCACCGCGATCCGGTAATGCCGGGTGCCGTTATCCATGCCGAGGCCCTACAAATGATAGTAAGCGAACGAGACCAACCCACGATCGGCCATCGAACTGGAGGATTGATCGGTCTCGCCGCGTTTGGGGGATGCCTGTTCCTGTATTTCATGGCCTGCCATTTCCTTGAGCAACAGCGTGCGATCTGGCTCCGCTTGCTGTTGGAACCGCTTTGCATCATTGCCACCTACATAGGAATTGCGTGGCTCGCCGCCGCCCTCATGTGTATCCGTGTGCATTTGCCTTATGGCAACTTGTTGTTTGCATTGACAATACTGAACCTATATCGCCCCATAGCGGGCGAAATATATGACCGTATAATCCTCAGGAAGACCCGAAAAAAGTAGCCCCATGAAATACCTACGTCATCTTTTACTATTGATCACGCTTGGCCTGACTGTGAATGTGCACGCGCAGCAATCCTTAAATCTGCTGGTGTATAAAGGGAAAGTAACCATTTCAGGACAGGGTGTTTGCGGCTTCAGGAAAGTGTATCGCATAGCGGGAGCCGTATCGGTCACCGCAGATGCCAATTCCTTCGCCGTTGTATACACCGACGACGAACGGCATATGGGCGAAATAAACACCGCCGGATCCTGGACCTGTCAGGTACTCGTATCCAGGCTTCGATCGATACCGGTTTTTAAAGGAATGGGATTCTGGGAATACCTGAGGGCGTTCGGGAAAAAAAGTGCCTCGACCAAGGTCGGAAGTGTCCCCGGCGGTATACGTGCTCACGACGGGGAAAGCGACACTGCCATTTTCCCCTGGGATGGCGCCCTGCTCCTTTCTGACAACCTCACCCTGCAATGGCCCATGTCACCACCCGGCAACATCGGGAGCCTCACCATCCAGACCGACAATGAGGAAGAACTGACGAGCATCGCCGAACCAAGAAGCGGCCGCTTCCCCCTGGCAACCCTTTCGCCGGGCGTTTACATCTGGAACATCACCCAAAAAGACGGCACCCTATCGTTTGAATACACCTTCGAAGTGCCCACCGACAACATCAAAAAAGAATGCCTGCAACAAATCGCACAATTCCAGTCAGAAATAACACCTTTTTCTCCGCCACTACAGGCCATGCTCCTTCAAGACTACCTGCGCCAACGGGGCTGGGCCTACCAAACACCATAACCCATGAAAAATAACATGAAACGGATTGTAATCCTCGTATGCATACTCTGTAGCCATGTAGTCGTACGTGCACAGGTAAAAGAAATTTCGAAATACTATGAAAACCGACCGGCATTCGTCGAGAACGTCGACCTTGGTAAGCGCATATTGCTGGTAAATTTCGTTGAAGACGAAAGCATTCGTCAAGACGTGCTTAACATAAAAGACAATACGGTCATCCTGTTGGACGGCAAAAAAAAAGGCACTCTCGACGATATTCGCAGCAATGATGAATTGAGCGTAACGTACGAACGTTTTGAGGAAGGGGGCTATAGCGATGCCGTCACCATCCAAATCATTGACAATACACAAAAACTCAAAGACATTACCGGTCGTATTGACGCCATCGAATCGGATATCGCCTATGTTGACGGAAACCGGATCCGACTGGCACCTGGCACTGTTATACAGGGGCGGAAAAAGAGCGAATACGGCAATAAGGCCCTCTCCAGCCTCACCGCGCTCAAACTCGGCGATATGGCCGAACTCAAAGGATCTTACACCCCCGGTGTGTTTGAAGTATCGCGCTTCTTGTTAAGCCCGGATAACCGCACTCAATATGACAAGATAGCCGACACCATCGACGGTAAGGAATATGACAGGATTGCACCCTTATGGAATGATCCGGAACAAAGAAAAACCCTGTTCGGGACGGAGATACCCGGGATCGGAACGATACTCGACAATGAAGCCGTGCAGGCGTATGTGAATGCCGTCGGACAAAAACTCGTTCCTGACCATATCAAGGCCAAAAAACAATTTGTGTTCGTGGTTGTCAACAACCCGGACGTCAATGCCAATGTAAGACCTAACGGACTAGCCTTCGTTTATACCGGATTGCTGAAAGTACTGAAAAACGAAGCGCAACTGGCAGCCGTTTTGGGCCATGAGATCGCGCATGCCATTTACGAGCACTCATCAAAACAACTCCACGACGAGGAACGCGCCAAGAAAAACGATGGAATAGTAAAGCAGACGGGCAACGCTATTGCCGGCTTATTAGGAAAATCGGACAAGCAAAAAAGACAGGAGGCGGCCGAACGCGCCAAAGAAGAAAGAGCCACTGCAGCCGGTAAAGCACCCGAGGAGAAAGCGGACGTAAACGCGCTGGCCCATGCCTATTTCCTCAAACGCGTTTCGGATTACTCAGTCGACGATGAATACCAGGCGGATCGCGTGGGCGTACGGCTTATGGTAGGTGCGGGCTACGACCCCCGACAGGCGCCATTGGTCTGGAAAACGCTTTACAATACGTACGGATTATTAAAAGAGGAAAGTGTTTCTTTTGGCAAAGCACTCGTTGAAAAGTTCACAGAAGAACCCGATGACAACAACACCCTGCTGCAACAGGGGGGCATTACGGGCATAACAGCCAAAACGTTCATGACATGGAAAACCGCCGACTTCCGTTCCAAAAGCTTCCGTACACACCCTTCCAAATTGCAGCGCTTCCGTAAACTCAACAACCTCATTTCCATGTACTGGAACGAACCCCGCTTCACCTCCAATGCGATATCCGGCGACAAGGAATATCGCGCCATGCTGCGGGCCTTCCGAAACCCGAAAAAGGCGGAGAGCGCTGGGAAAGCGGCGACACCGGCACCAGCGAAGACTACAAAAACGGCGAAGAAAAAGACAAAACGTTGAACGACGTAAACAACCTGGACGACTTAAGGCGTGAGTGTTTTAAGACATCTGCTTTGGCTAATGCGTCCGGAAACTGTTCCATTTAGTACCTAGTCGACCGGCGAGGTAGACTTCCATAAAATAGAGATCGTAGTCGGAATACTCAGGAAATACCATCACAGCGTAATTCATCAGCTTCGCCTGTTGGAACTGGATGGCGGGTAGTTCATCAAACGGCCCGTCAGTATCTCGGTGCAGCGCCTTGGCTTTCTTGTAACAAAGGCTAGCATGCAGCTTGGTTTTGCCGAAGACATGCTGACGTAACCGGCGGAATATATTCCGTGAAATACCGACGTATACTGGCTCGTATCGCTCCCCTTGAAGCTCCGCAAAGATGTACAATCCCTGAACGGGCTTTATCTTCGCGCCATGATCAAGCTGTAATGACAGTTTCAGCTTTTCCAGGCAGTTAGGATGTCTCTTAAAGGGTGGCTCTCTTTCATACAAATCCCGCACCCGTGGGCAGTAGCCAGATGCAAAAAATACCTGGACTTCTCCCACTCGCTCTTCACATCGACCAACAAGCTTCTCAAAATAAGTAGGATCCACAGTACGAAATAGTTTTTTGTTTTAGGCGTGCAAACCGACCTTCCCTATTCAAGTCAATACGTCTCATCATAAATATCCCGCAGCCTCCGCCCGTTGAATGTCCAATACGGGCCCGGCGCCACATGGTAGCCGTTCTCCAGTATCACCCGCGTGGCGTTGGTAAGCGAGGTCTCCTGGCCGCGGAACAGTACGGAGCGATCCGAGTGCACCGTCACCGTTTCACCATTCGTGACCGACACGAGCTCGCTGCCCACGGGTATATTCATTTCAGAAAAACTAAACCGCGGCCGTTTCTTTCTGGCATACGCCGCCCCGGCATCGCGGTCAACCTCATCCACCACCTCTGCCTCGCGCGCCACATTGGGCGTCACATCTTCAATAGCCATCAGTTTGATGATAGCGATGGCTTGGGTAGCCTCGATCTCGAAAAACTCCCGCTTCGGGTTCACCCGGTTGGGCCCAAATGCCACGTGCAGGGCTTTCTCCACCGCTTCGTGGTTACTCACCCGCGCGGCATACACACATTCAAAAGGCAAGGGCACACCGGTGGTATACAATTGCGCCATCCGGAATTTCACGTCCTCGGCGGTCGTCATTCCGATTTTGATCATGTTGGGCATCGCTGGGTTTACCAGCACATAAACGATTCCCTGGGTTGTTTGCATGGTGCAATTATAAGAAAAAGGATAGTTTGATGCGACGGAACCGAAGCGCTAAAAATCATTCTTATCAGCCAATAGAAATACGGCATCATATGCTTCCTGGAAATCACGCTGGATATGCTGGTGGAGTGTGTCCGCGAGGTCTCCTATCGTACCATAATCCAAGTCATACTCTTTTCGTGCCAAATGAGCCCATGAGGCATTTTGTGCCGAATCGTACGTAAGCGTTTGATAAAGCCCCTTTTTTTCCAATAGTTGACGGAAGTCACCCGCACGCTTGATCGAGTCGCGATATACTTCTAGAAACACCGTAATTTTGGGAGACGAACCGAAAGCCTCGCCAAAAACAATAGCGTAATACACCTGCGCATGTCCGGCCTTATCCCATATATGGCGCCAAAAATAACCATTGCCATAGAAACTCATACCCATCTTGCTGCTCAGGAGGTTAAGTTGTGACACGATAAATGCATACGCCTCGTCATACGTTTTCCGTGCTCGCATGATTTTCGGGGCGTGTTGGAAAAAGAAAGCTGCATCGGCACTCATGCCGGTTTTTCCCGTAAGTTCTTCCATATTTCGTATAAAATCGTTGATATATAAAGCCTCAGCCAGCGTAGCCGAAAACGGCAGCCCTTTCCTTCGAATGGCATCAACCCATTCCCGATGGGTAATATTCACATAAAAACGCATATCGTCCAGAGGTAATGCATGTGGCATTAAGGTCAGCAGCACGCCTTTTTTCGATGCCACGTCCACGAAATCGTAATACTCGCAAAGGTCGTTTAGGAGGGCGTGATAGATCTTATTTTCGATGATAATGGCCGTGCTCTGTTCGCCCGAATCAGGTAAGTGGTTCTGGTCATGTGAGCGTACTAAAATATCAATACGCCCTCTTTTGGTAGGGTATTCGAGATAAGAATACGGATTCCCGATGTTAAAGTCGAGTGACTCTCCGCTTTTTTCCGTAATCAGCTCAATTAGTGTGTCCAAAAAAAGATGCCTGATCTCATGATTTCGCGAATTCAGGAAGTAGGCGTAAATCCGTGAAATTGTATTCTCCTGCGTACGGGCACCCGTAATATCGAGAAAGGTGTCTTGGCGTTCGTTTTCCAGCGGGAAATCGAGAATAAGAATATCAATAAGTTCAGCTTCCATAGGGTGCATCTTATTTTGTTACGGGCTGCGTGACCCATTGTGGTTCCAAAAATGCGAAAAGCCGGTAAACGACCACTACGTGGAAATACCTGTTTTTATGCCTCACAGAGCTATGACCTAAACCGCAACCGAATGTGCTGATTGTCGATCTTCTCAAACAAATAGCCATACCGTCGCCCCGATAACCTGCTTCGCAACTTGAGCTGCTCAGGAAGCGCAATACCCGCTTTGCGGTTTGGGAACGGTCTCCGTTTTTCGATGTCAGCGGCAATCGCACCAAACGATGTGGTAAATTGTTAAGGCTGATTAAGGCGATTACGGCTGCTTCGTGAAATGATACGGTATTTTTCATCTAATGCACGTGTGAGCTTAAATCCTGTCTTCGATTCCCAGCCACCCCTCAGTTCTTGCCAGTTCCATCAATTGATTGATACTCCGTACATCCGGAATCCTGGCCTGACCTCGCGCCGCCTGCAGTTGACCATTGGATCGTTTCCAAATGAAACGATATCCAATCTGCGTTGACTCATCTTCATAATGATATCCACTTTATTAAAAGAATAACTGCCAGTCGTTTGGTTCGTCGGCGGTGACTTCATGAATTATTTGTACCCGTGCCATTATATTTCTGCTTTAAATTAACAACACCGAATTAGCCGCCAGACTTAAATAGCCCGGATTTAGAGAATAAACCTTTAAAAATCAAGAGTCAAAAGGGCATGTAAAACTGCGACTCTCTCTTGATGCAAGCACTCACCTTTAAATCATGTTAGTTTTTAATAAGACGATGCAAATGTGCACTTAACTCTCGATCCACGCAATAAACATAACAACCCTTCATGCCCCGCGTCATCAACGTACGATAGGTGTTTTTGATGATTTGGCCGGTAAGTTTGTCGGTACCATCCGCATCTTCCTTCCTCATTTTTTTAAACCCTCTAACGGTCTTGTCATTGACGTCTCGAGCAAATGCGTCGGTCACAATCCGACCGTCACGAACAACCATATCCTGCCCTATAATAACACCGATATAATCAACCTCTAATCCCTGGCAAGTGTGGATACATCCGATTTCATTCACCGAGTCTGGCTGTATGATCCAGTTCATACCATCGTCTGCAAGGTTCCATTTCATATGAAAATCGTACTCAGGAAACTCGATATCGTATGCCTTCTTGTCTTTCTTGCTGAGCCATGGCCAACAGTATCCTGCAACTAAACGCGCGCGGTTGTTGATCTTATTCTTCTTAAAAATTAAATCGCGCATTTCAGCCGGACTATCAAAAATCCGAAAATCGTAATCAAGGTCTTCAAGAGTATCATTGGCCGTCGCCCGAATCTGTAGAGCGTTGTCGAGCCAAGCCAAGTACCCATCTGAGCCATTACAACGAAACTGTGACGAAAGTGCCAATTTCGTGATCTCAGCACCTAATTGTTTAGCGTGCTTGGAGATTTCATCAATTGTCCCAATGTCGTGAAGGGCCACTTTTTGATTCTCGTCAATGAAGAAAACACTGAACTTTGACGCGCCGATGATTTCCCTAACCTGATTGTCTCCGAGGTTCATGAACATGCCCGACTTTTCATTGAGTCGATGGGCTTCGTCAACAATTAATGCGTCATACTCATCGGCTATGGCATTTGTGAAGGCTCCAGAACCGGTAAACAAATTGGAAATAACCGTCTTACGGATTTCTCCTTTTAATTTGGTTTCGTATACAGTTCGGGGGGCGGAATTTTTAGTGACATATTGTGCTAAAAACCCTTTTTTAGTCAGTGCTACCAAAAGATTGATAGCTACGACGGACTTTCCGGTTCCGGGACCTCCCTCAACAATCAGCACCTGTTTACGACCACTATCTGCCCGTTGCGCCATGACCACGGCGTTCTCAAAAACAACTTTCTGGTCATCTATCATGATGAACTCCCTGTTTCCTTTTAGCATGGACGAAAGACTGTCGGCAAGGTATTTTGAGGGACGTATTCTACCATTCTCTATTTGGAGGATGATATCTTTATCGTCCCCATAACGCACAAATTTCATAATGAAATCCCGAAGACGTTCTGCGTCCTGTCTTAAAAACAAGGGAGCCTTGTCTATATACGGCTGGTAAAAAGGATGATCGATTACACCATCAGAGGTGTAGTTATGAAGGTATGCGCAAGGATTTAAACCAATGTTTTGCGTGTATATGGCCTCATTGAACCCATTGAGTAAGGCTGCATACGACCAAACTTGATAAGATGGATGGGCGGTCTCCGCTCTACCTCCTTGAAACGACGTTTTTACCAATCCGTCTTTATCCGTTAGTTCGGCTTTTTCCCACTGCTTTAGTTCAATCAGTATCACCTGACTCGAACCCACTTCGTCCTTGCCCGTCAAAATAAAGTCAATCCGTTTGGACGTTTGGGATATTCGATACTCGATAGCAACACCTGCGCTATCGGGTATATCAGGAATGTTTAATACGTTGCACATGTACATCATGGAATTCCGCCATGACCTCACCTCGGCTAATGTAGTCTCACTGAACAAAGTGACGCGGAAATAATGGTAAATTTCCTCATCAATTCGATTAGCAAGAACATCCTCAGTAAACTTTGCTTTAGTAGCCTGATATACAATCATAATTCATCGTACTTCTTGGCCGTTCCCCTCGCCTTTTCCACGGGGTACTTTTGATCGTTTTGTTTTACCTTCTCCAATACTATTTCGAAGATATCCAGTCCGTGTTTTTCTGCCAGTAAAAACGAAAATGCCAGCACATCTGCCAGTTCCTCTTTTAGCTTGTCCGGGTTGACCTGCTCAACCTCATCGCCTTTTTTCCACAGAAAGAGTTCATTAAGTTCTGCCGCTTCTATCGAAATGGCAAGGGCAAGGTTTTTGGAATCGTGGAATTGGGACCAGTCGCGATTATCGCGAAACTGATGCAAGGTATCGATAACTTTTCTATATTTATCCATAGTGAACTCTGCCAATCAAAGAAGTGGTAAAAAAAATACCCAATCGAAAACGATACTTTTCGTCAAGGGGTTAGGCTAAAGTAACTATTTTTTGGCGACAAACGATACGCCCAAAAAGGTCCTTGTAACCTCTACAACACCTGTCATAAAACCGCCAGCCGAACGTCTCTGACTTTGCACCTCGTAATATACCCATCACAAACACTGACAACTGTCTAATGCCTACTCCTATCCCCTAAAATACCCTTAATTTCCTGAATCCTCTTATCGTAAACCCCATGCACGATCTGGTAGCGGTCGAGTGCCGCACCGAAGCGGTAATTGTTGTCGTTGAAGTCGTCTTCGAGGTAGATGAGGTCATGGATATGCCTTTTGTACTCCGTGCCGGCGGTGTGCATTTCGATGGAACGCAGATACAGGTCGACGGCCATTCCGTAGTGGTGGGCTGCGTGGCAGGCCGTACCGATCGGCCCACCCAGTAGGGTTTCAAGCTGATAGATGGTGTTTTCGGCAAGCATGGCCGGCGTCGTGTCGACTTTTTCTTTTAGTTCACTCAGTAAGTGCTCCTGCTCTTCGAGGTGGTTCTTTACCTCGCCGATAGAGAGAAAACATGCGAGCTTGTAATGCCGATAGGCGAGATAGCCCGGACTGAAAAAATAGTCGGTCTCATAGATTTGCAGTAGCCGGATCAGCGCATTAGACGTGTAAACGAAATGAATGACCTCAATCCCAATAGCACGGATGCCTGGTTTTAATTTCAAGGTCTTGCATGGCTCTACGGCTTTGGACCATAATACCTTGCAATAATAATCGAGTTCGGTGATACGCAGTGCTTGCGTGGAAACCGGGTAGTAGGAATTGACCATTTTCTCGATTGGCTCGCCTTCTATTTTTAGTTTCATCCGGATCATTTCATACAACAGGTCGATTTCCTTACTATCCTGTGCGTTGGCGATTTCGTAAGATACATTCCAGTTGGATGGGCTGTTGCTTTCGGAATCAAGTTTTCGAGCATGTTGTTTCAGAATTTTCAGCTTCATGTGGTCTCCGGTACGTCCTCCTGCGCGACGGAGCAGTTCCCGAGCCGGTTGGCGCACACCGGCATCTATTCGGGTTAACCGTTGCAGGTTGGCCACCAGGCATTGGGGTTCTTCTCGAACGACGACCATGATGGTCTGAAGGATTTTGCGGTATTCAAATACCGCGCTGGGGAGGTGCCCATGAAATTCGTAAAACCGCGCCGACAGCAGGTAACAATTCAAGGCATCGGGAACATCGAAGCAGTCATTTTTTACTTCGGCAAACAGGGTACCCTTAGGCGATATGAGGTCAGATAATTCACGGTAACGCGCCACATTCGGCAAAGGCTCCATCCCCAGGATGCAATCACCGATACAAGAAAGGAAGGTAGCCACTGCCTTATGAAAGTTCGATGTGAACTGTTCATGCTCTTTCGTTTCATCACTCAGAAATTGTGCTACTTTATCGAGATAAGCCCGTAGGAAAGGGCCTGGACGTGTGTCAGAACAAAGAAATTGCTTTTCGGAATGCACGGGAAGCAGCGCCCGGAAAAAAGCACGCCCCCTTACGACCTCATCAAGCCCCAATAGATATAGTTTGATGGCCAGCGTAGGCTGACGACGGCTTTCGTAGTAATTCCCAAAAAGAGCATCTATCGTTTTTCGTCTTTCAACGTACCACTCAGGCTCGGGCGCCTTTGGGTCGTACGTTTGCGTGGCTTGGAAACTGTTTTTGTAATACAACAAATGACCGTGATGCAAACAGGCATTGCCCAATACGAGCCGATTCCGTCCGCAGTGCAGTTCTACTTCCTCGCAGATACGTATGAATTCCCCAAACTCGAGGCGAGCCTTTCCAGAGCTGACACCTTCGTGAGCCAGTTTTTCCTGTACGTATAACTGCGCCAAAAACGGTTGCACACAGAGGTGGAGCAAATCGCTTAAAACGGCACTCATAAACTGCGTTTTAGGCTCGCTTTCCCTTCTCCAGGCTCGGATGTTGACATAATTTGCTTTCTGCAAGGCGAACGCGTAAAAGCGTTTGATATCCAGGACCGCGTCTGCATAGATGCCTAACGCATCATCGAACGAGCTGATTTTCTGGAAACAAAGCCCGATTTTGAGTTTATTCCGTATCAGGCCCGTGAAATCCCGGATATTCATCCGGTCGACCGAAAGGTGGTTAATCATCCGAATAGCATCGGAATAACCATTCAGCGCATCCAGGTATTCACCATCGAAAAAATACAGGTCCGCGAGGCTGGCATTAAGGTTGGAAATAGAGAAAATCTGCGGATTTAGCTGCTCTGCGTCAACCTTAAACTGGGCGTAAACACTGCGTAACTCCTTGATTTTGTCGATCAGGACCGCCTTTATCGGATAACTTTCATCAAGCGTAAAATTATAAGCAGCCGCGTCCTCTTCAAATACCCGGGAAATAAATGCGATCTCACTGGCGGTTTTGCTGCTGAACTTATAATCAAATAGCTGTATGTCCGTCTCCCGAAGCGGTCCGTTATATAAATAACGAATTACGTCTTTCAGGTCCTGTTTTAACGCAGGGGTCTTGTTGGTCGACATGATCTCAGGGATCAACTCCATATACGAAGTGCTAAAGGCGAAAGAATGGAATTTGAAAAGGTGGTCAAAAAGATAGGGCACCGAGATGACTGTATTCTCTGAAAACGCCTTAAACGTGCGGCCTTTCATCACTGTGTAGGGACGATAAATGGCATTGACCAGTCCGATACGGTGTTGATTGAAATAATTAAAGTACAGGTAATTATACGATTTGTTTCCGTCTTCCTGGGCCGCACACCCCAGTTTCTGTGTTGTCGTAAGCTTTATGATCGTTTTGGTCTCCTTTTCCTCCCAGTCTTCGGCGCCTATCATCACAAATTCCTGAAAGGTGCGGATGAGTTTTTTCGGTGCCCCGCCAGTGCGATACACGAGATACGTAATAAATGCCTGCATCATGCACCGGAACTGCCGATTCTCGCGTTCCTCGCTGTTTTTGGCGACGCTATCCAAAAAATAATCTAACGATCGTTTGGTGAATTCCGGTGTATCAGATTCAAACAACTGCCGTTTCAGGAACTCTTCTATCCCGGTGCTCAAAGAAGAAATGTTCTTTTCACCCTCATAGCCCGTTTCAGCTTTCAGCAGGCTTTCGATGTGGAAGGTATAGGTAAAGATGCTGCTCAGCGGTGACTGCTTATCCGCAATGTCGGCAAGCGAGGCATCGAACATTTCGCGCCCGGCGATAAAGATAAAACGCGCATTGGCCGACGTAAGGAAATTCTTTAGGCCGGCAATCAGGCCCAATACGGCTTGCTTTCGGTCGCGAAGTGAATGATGTTCGCGCGACGCCCGATTTTGTTCAAAAACCTCCATCGTTTCGGTCATCCGTGAATTCGGCGTAGTGCCTTCAACCTTGTCAAGTTCATCAAAAACAAAAACAAACTCCCACCTGGTAATCCGTGACAATAAACGGGAAAGTTCAAATTCAATCTCCTTGGATGTGGCAATGGGATATGCCTTTCCTCTCCGGGTTCTAATACTTCCTGAAAGACCCTGATAACGAAGCCCTCCTTCCCGGTCGCGTTCTTCCGACACAACGGCATAGCAACGGTCACGCAGTGAAACCAACCCGTAATAATTCCGATAAGCCCATGACAAGAGTGTCGAGAGCAGCAATCGCAACACCACTCCAACCGCCAATCCCCCCAAAACTCCCGCGCCGAAAGCGCCCATTTTTACTAATAGCCCCCCGTTTACAAAAAATGTCTCCTTGATAAAATACCACGCAGATACCACACCCACCGTCGCGCATAGGCTATTCTTAACAAGATGGTACAACGCCACTTCAGGCTGAATGCGCATGCACAAACTCGACACCAATTGGCGTAATACATCCCATTCGTTCGGATTTTCCTGGGCAAGTGTAAGATGTACGGCATTTATTCTTTTACGGTCTTCCAGTCGGTACTGATTGAGGACGTGATTGACAAAACTCGTTTTTCCCATACCTCGATAACCCGTAACTAAATACACCCCCTTCTTACTGCCCTCCAAAAAAGCAAGGAATTTTTTCTGCAAGTCCTCCCTGCCAATAAACTGCCTCTTCGCTCTTTTGTGCTGTTCACTGGAGCTCCTGCCGAGCAATGGCCACGTTTCTATAAGTAAAAAACCAAGCCTGCGGTGAAAATAGGGGATTGGCTCGTTTGAAAGACTATAATCATCCCGCAACCGAATAGCGATGTTCTTGACAAACGAATTTGGAATGTTAGGCATGGTCATCCAGTTTTGGTTCAGAGTTTTCTACAGACGTTAAGCGTTGTTTTGCTTACCCCGTTGCCAAAGTAAACATTGTGCAGAAAACGGCTACGCGTATAAATACCTGTTTTTCAAAGTATTTAGCAGAAAATAAGGCGTTAAGCAACTGACTACCAATAACGCTGGGAATACGTAGAAGCACGAAGTAACAGCGTATAAGTGCGAAGTAAAAGCGAATAACCACGAAGCAGTAGCAAATAAGCACGAAGTAGTGGCGAACAAGCACGAAGTAATAGCGTGTAAGCGCGAAGTAATAGCGAACGAGTGCGAAGTAATCGCAAATGAGCACGAAGTAAAAGCAAACGAGCGCGAAGTAATCGCAAACAAGCACGAAGTAAATGCGAATGACCACGAAGTAATCGCAAACGACCATGAAGTACTTCCTACCAGCACCCTGCGGCCCTAAAGCCACAAAAAAAACCCCGGCAGCGTCACACGCCACCGGGGTTTTTGTCACCTATCAGGAATCAGTTGTCAATACCGATACGAAAACGTCAACCGCGTCGCCGCCTTATAATACGCCGCACCTTTCGAACCCAACGACTTCAGATACCCTTTAATCTCGCGTTGCAGCACTAATACGCTATCCTGGCCCGTATACAGCGCCTCATTGCGCTGCGTACGCGCCGTCAGCAGCGAATACGTATTGCGCGCCATCTCCTGGTTCGCCACCAACAGCCGCTCATGGAAGTCCTCAAGCGCACCCGGACGCAGTTCGGTCTCATTCGGGGCATACGCCGGACGCGAACGCAACTGCGCCACCAACAAACCAAAGTTCGCGGCCCGGTTGTCATAACTTTGCTGTGAAGTCGAAATCGTTTCGCTGTTATCTTTCTCCGGATCCACCTTTTTCCTTCCACCCGTCGGGCGAATCTTCTTCAGGATACTCTTCACGTGCTCTTTGTCGCCCTCTGCCACACGCAGCGTGCAGAACGCATTCACCGCACTCGCACTACGCCGGTTCAACTCTGCGAATACCGCCACACGGTCCGCCTGCGCATTCCAAAACGCCGGCAACGTAGCCTCCATCGCCGTCATACAGCCGTCCAGTTGCTGCACAACCGGCTGCAGTTGCGCCAGTTCAATAGAACGGTTCATCGGTTGGTACAACGCACCCATCTCAGTTGCAATCGTTAGCAGCGCCTTAAAATTCGCCACATTCTTGTTGTGCCCGGTTTCACTCACTTTTCTCATCGTAAATTGGTTTAAGATTAAACAATGGGCCAAAACTAAACGGCCGTCTAATCCGTGCCGACACCCCCATTTCCGAAACCAACCCTTTTCGACACTTTTTGCCGAAAACGACACTTTTTTCCCCTCGAGAAACCTAAATTTCTGTTAAGGTGCAACATTTCGGCACCTGTGAGCGTCTACATGCCAAACCGCCTACCCCAGAAGACGGCATTCATCAACTGTAAAACCTAATCGTTTGCACCATGAAAGCAGCCGTAATCGATCCAAAAACCGTGGCCCGTTTCACCGGTAAAACCGTACGCACCTCACGCTATCTCTTAGAACGCATCAAAACCCAACTCCAAAAACAACCCCACCAGGTCGTCACCATCGACGAATTCTGCAACTTCATGGGCGTCAACCGCGACGAAGTCGAGCGGTATTTGTGAGGAGAGGGGGATGAGGAACTGAGCACCTGAGCAAGCGAGACTGCCTACTGCGACTGCCTACTGCTTACCCCGCTCCGCGAACGTCTCCGACTTCGCGGCGCTATCCCGGAAACCACCCGTATATACCCACCTCTGGCATATGCGTCACGCTGGTGTTGATTCACACGTAGCCAATTTCAACACCGACCTTCCGTAGAGTATACGTACACACGTATACCAAGGAAGAAGTGGCTTTTGACCCTTACCAAGGGTACCAACTACTTTCCTTCCTATTCTCTTATTTACGCAAAAGCGCCGGATCAAAAATACTCGCGTTGAGACTTTTTTTCAAGTCCTCCTCGGTTAGTGTGTAGTACTTACTTTCTGCTATCCTTTTAATTTTCAGAAAGACGTGGCCCCGATAGGAAAAGTCAAAAGCAAGCGAATCGTTTTTGACGGATTCAGTAAAAGCTCTTGCCATTTTTGAATCTCCCCGAATTAATGCATAAGGTGTAGCAACACTGTCTCTTAACGGACCAAACTTCAAATCGCCCGGCACTTCGTTGCGTCCTATGCGCATCCTATAATAAAAGGTTAACTCCTTTGCTTTCCCGGCGCGGATACATTTCTGTTCCCGCTTAAAGTGTCGGTGCAAAACTCCATCTAATGACACCAATAGGGGTTGGTCATACATAAAGCCCTGTCGGGTTTTAAACTCTAAATCACAGGAAATGTCTTCCAACGAAGAATTGATAATTCTAAATCTAAAAGGAATATTAAGTTCTAAGCTATCTCCTCTAACTAGCTTTGACACCAATATATCGCCATCAGATCCTAAATCCTGAATTTTCACATTGTCTTCTACCGGAGAACAAGACAGCATAATAAAACCTACGAAAAGAATAAGTGTTTTCATCATTAGAAATTCTTCCCCCTGCTGGCACAAGCATCTCGCTCGTACCCATTCATACGTAACCGATTTCAACAGCGAACTATACCGCCCTTCAAACCCACTCCCTATTTTACTCAAGGGTCCAGCCTCGAGTATACATACCGAGGGATTTTCTTTTGCTTTCCGCCCATACGCATTAATGCGACATACTTCCCATACAGCTCTTTCGCTTTAGCCGTGTTTGAAAGGTTCCAGTAACTATCGGCCAGGTTTAGGTGAGCGACCGTTCGGTTAGGGTCTAACGAAAGGACCCTCTCAAGGATGTAAATAGCATTTTCATCCAAATGCAGTTTCTGGCAATAGAATCCCAGATCGTTCAACTGCATAATGTTCTTCTTTTCAAAAAGAGGCAGGTTGGCAAAAACAAAAGGATGCGACAAAATAGCAAGCGTATCATACTTTTTGTTTTTATACGCACTCTTTACCGTAGAAAAGAACGTCTTCGCCTCATCTTCCTCTTCCGGATTACCGATCTTTACGTCGGAGGCGTTAAAAAGTTGGGTTTGCATTTGCGGTTCAAAGAACCGACGCAAAGGTATAGCGGCTATTTTCATACCTGCCATCTCAGACCCTGCGCGCGTGCTCCAAATACGATATTGAAAAGTTACCACAAATTCATGGTCCACTCGCTCCAGGAAAAGATGCGTGACCTGATAATTATTGCCGTCCTGCTGCGTCATAATCAAGTCAATCCCAAACGAAGGACATTCAAGTCGTAAGGTAGGAGTAAAACCGGGCAGGGCGATTACATCCTCTTCGAAAACATAATCCATGCCGTCGAGATGCAGCGCGTATAGGCCTTCTTCTTTCGTCACGCTAAAATTATCAGGGCATTTATTCGACTGCCCCATCGAATTCCCGGAAACACTTAAAAAGACAAGAAGAAACAGGTAAATGCGTATCATCCTAATGGCATTCATAAAGTTTGAATTCGAGGATCAGCTTTGTAGTTCCGGCACACTTTTACTATTGTTGCCGTTTTCTGACATACAACGGTATTTTTTGATGCTTCCCATTGGCTTTCATTAACGCAACGTAGCTCGCATAATACGGGCGTGCAGCATCATATCGTTTTAAATCCCACAAAACGTCTGCCATATGGAGATGGGCAGTGGTTTGCCTTGAATCGATCTGAAGCACCCTCGTAAGCACCTCAAAGGCCGCCTCCTGGTAACCGGCAGCGTGTAAAAGAAAACCTAAGTCGACAAGAGCAGGAAGTTGGCCGTCGAATTCATTTGTCGCCAGTAATTTTTGCATCACTACACACAAAGAATCCCTTGCTACACCAACCAATTTGAGTTGCCCTGCCAGCCCGATTTTTTTTTCTAAACTTCTGTCTATATCCAAAAGCGCCGCTTCGTAGTTCATGTTGTCATCCAGAAAATACCGCCCTATTGTTTTGCCGTGGGAATATACATTGTAGGTGTATTCGTTTACGGTCGAAACTTCACTGTCTGTCTTAAATGACCCTTTCAGCGTATACAGGCGATCTTCTGAAAGAATGACCTGCCGTTGCTTGTTAAAACAGACAAATACATCTTCATTCTCGCACTGTGCAAAACCTACACAATACAAAAGGAGGGCGATGCAGGAGAATGCGCTATTCACTTCTTTCTGTTTTTTTAATTCTTAACTCCGTTAAAAAAACTTACGATTCAATTGAAAAATGGCCTTTACTGCTCTCTAAAAAACTAGCTTATTTCCCACATTCGTGACCTTTATACCATTTACTTTGTAGCAGGTCTGCTCGCTCGAATAATCCTAAAACAAGAACGCTACTTTTTTCTACAATTCTCATAATTCATATCCTGACAACTTCCTACGGCACCTTAAATACCCTGACGTTCGCGCTCGCACCCCAATAGGAAAATCCCGTGCACACCACCAAAACCTCTTTCCGTCCGTCGCCGTCAATGTCTAATGCTTTTAAACTGGCCGGAAACAATTCGCTATAACTTTTCAGGTGCTGTTCCTCTTCAACACCATCTTTATAAAATCTCAATAGGATTTGCGGCCCGGCGGTATCCAGCAGTTGGACATAAGTATTATCCTCTAACGTAAGGAAATGCTCTGAACCGTGGAATGCGCCTTTAGCCTGTTTCTCGTTTAACAGACGATGACGCTGATAAAAAAGGGAATCTGCGAATTCGTCACTCTTAAACAGATCTTCGATTCGGATCGCATGCGTTTTGTATTTTGCGGCTAACGCATCAAAATCGAGCGAACTGGGTACTTCTTTTCCGTTGATCCACAGGCTTCGTATGGTATCGAGTGCGACAAATCCGGCAGACTTTGCCATCCGGTAATGCTCCGTATGGAATACACCCGGACGGTAACCTATTTTGGTGTTAAAACGTCCGTCATCGCCGTTATCGTCTATGTCTGTCTGTAAAAGCAATGTCAGTTGACAGCGTTTTGGCTGGTCACATGAAACGCAACTGAAAATACAAACGACACATAAGAGATTAATCAGGTATTTTATCATAGTACAGCATTTGAGGGATGTCGAAATAGTTTTCTGGCATTATATTGGGGTGCTCTTGCTCGAAATAAAGTAGGATTGAGTCCCGATCAAAAATAAATGTAGTGATATTCTGTCCCTTGTAATTAAAAGCATTATACTCTTTGACCAATATTTTATGGGCTTTATTTGTCTGTTGCAAATTATAATACATTGTAGCCATTGCCCATACTCGCGTCCAGTCCGCTTTAAACCGAATATTCATGTCTCCCCAATAGCCTTGACCGAACCACCCTTGAATACAGGTCTTAGGCTTTTCAATCAATACTTTCGAGTCTACAAATTCCATTTGTCTTTTGAGTCTCGGAATAACGACGTCTTTGAAAAAAGGGCCTTTTATATAAGTTTTTATAGTCCCTCCAGTTTTTACGGGATCATTTTCGTATTCTGGTCCCTCTCCCAAATAGTAAAGTATTGATTTATACAACCCGTATGGGTCTTTCGGGCCATGCAGATAAAAATATGAATTTGCCATACCAGAATTGAAACCATATTTTTGAATCAAATTGTAATACACCCAAGCAACTTCTTTTAGTTCGATCTCACCCCAGGTTTCTCCCCATAAAGTAGCAAGGAATATTGCCCTTTCCTTATCAGATAACACAAGTTTCTTAACCAATACAGGGTCACAGGGGCCGTTTCCTGATTTCTTACCAATCCTATTTTTAGAGACCTTGAATACTCGTGAATAAACAGACTCCGCATCAGGATGAGAAACTTGGATATAACATTCTGCTGATCCAAATTCGATATCCGCGAATGCCTTATTCCTCATCTCTTCGGTTAAAAGAAATTTAAATACATTTTTGTCTTTTACTTTAAATGTGGTTTGCCCTAAAAAACTATCAGTATTTGTGTCCGGAGAGTCTGACAATATACTATCTACATCCCACAGTGTGAATGTAAAAGAGTGTTTACTATCTTTTGTTATGTTAGTCACAACCTCAAACTCGACGATTCCATTAAAATCTTCGGGGGTATTTAATAATTTGACCTGCATCATCTTTGGCGTGGAATCTTTCTTCACAACTTCTTTCACCGCCCAGTTCGCATACTCTGGGGGGAATACATACCCCATTTGTTCCCACTTCTCCAATTGCTCTTTCGTAAACATAAAATAAAAATAAGTGCCGGGCCGAAACCCGGCACATGAATTTAAGGTTTGACTTCCATTGGTGGTTTCAACTCATTGTCGTTCTGT
>JAIXYI010000041.1 GCA_027490305.1 Flavobacteriaceae bacterium | reverse complement strand
GCATTCGGTGTAAAGGTGTAGACGGTGGTGGTGGCGTTATTCGGCGCCGGAGACCAGCTTCCCGTAATGCCGTTGTTGGACGTGGTGGGAAGTGCCGCAAGCGGGTCGCCCTGACAGATGGGAGCCACTTGCGTGAAAGTGGGCACCACGGTTGCCGGATTCACGTCAAGTTGCGCGGCGCTGCTGACGAGTGTCGTCCCGGTGGATGAAGACGTGTAGGCACAATAAAACTGTCCGTTATCAAGCGAAAGAGGCGTTGGGTTGATGGTAAGCGACGTAGTGGTCGCACCGGAATAGGGCCCCGTCGCGGGCACATTGACCCAAGCACCCGACGCGTTCAGCATTTTCCACTGGAAGGTATACCCCGTCGGATTCGACAAGGGCGCCGAAAAGGTCACACTTCCCTGCTCGCAGGTGATTTGGCTGTTGACGGGTGAAATCGTTGGAACCGCTACTGCCGATGGAGTGAAAAGTCCTATATCCGCGCAGCTCTCTGTCGTATACGTCGTCCAGTCCACCGGATCGAACTCTGGCTTTGGCGCCTCGGCATCGGGATTGCGGATGACGGAGTACCCCACGCCGGCAACCGGGGCGTATACATTATCGATTACGGTGCCGTTGTTGAGCAATTCAAACTCATCATTCTGGTTGAAACCCGTTGCATAGTGCATATTTTCCGCTATCGGACAAGGCAACGGTCCGTTCCCTATTCCCACCAGGAAAATGCCTCCTGGCGGAATCACCCCCGTAAGCGGAATGGTATAAAAACTGGAGGTATCACCAATATCCCCATACCTTCGAATGGTGTAATTGGACAAGTCCACCGCGGCGGCCGTACCGTTGTAAATCTCGATGATACCACCATCGCCAGCCTCTGCATCGTAAATTTCGGTGATGTATATATCCGACGAATAGACTCCGCCCACTACCGAGACAATCGAGGTGAAAGACTGCGCCGGCGTGCCATCACAGCCGTTCGTGACAACGGTGATAGGACCTGACACCTGACCGGCGGGTACATACGCCCGAATCTCTGTGTCGGACACTACGGTAAAAACCGAAGCGGTGCCGTTAAACTTCACCGCCGACGTTCCGGCTCCGGCCAAAAAACCAGTGCCCGTAAGGGTTACCAGGGTATGCTCAGGGCCCGTGGTTGGGCTGACGCTCGTGATGGTTGCAGCCGTACAGTTGGGTGTCACCGATCCGTTCAGGGTGAAATCGTCGATACGAAGCGTGCCGTTTCCAGTTTGTCCTGATAGCGAAATAACAACGGTGATGGTACCCGTTAACCCGACTGCGGGGTTGGCAACGGGTGTCGTACCGATATTTGCGCCTGTCGTACCTGTAAAAACACCGCTTCCCACCGAAATACCGTTGATGGTCATCGACCAAGCGTTCCACGCAATATTGCTGCTTCGCTGACGCCAAAAGCTAAACGAATCGATATCGGCTTTGTAGTTCGCTGCGACGTTGAAGGTAAGGGTAATCGTGGCAGCGTTCGGACTTTGCATCCGGATGGCTTCCCCCGTTGCGCCGTTTCCGCTGGTCCAGACACCTACCGAATTGCTCCAGGTAGAGCCTGACAAATGCG
This sequence comes from Flavobacteriaceae bacterium, assembly GCA_027490305.1. Taxonomy (GTDB): domain Bacteria; phylum Bacteroidota; class Bacteroidia; order Flavobacteriales; family Flavobacteriaceae; genus Flavobacterium. The sequence continues at coordinate 8,821 of JAIXYI010000041.1, read as the reverse complement.
AATCCAGGGTGGTTGCCGGCACCGTATACGGGTGTCCACTGATCGTCGCCGTGCCGAAGTTATGGTAGTAAATAACCTGCCCGATGGCGGGGTATGTCACGAAAAGCAGGATAAAAAATCGAATCCAACGTTGGGGTGCGCCGAATGGTATTGATTTCATGTTTTATCGGTTGATATAAACCCATCCGGAAAAATTCTTCCCGTCTGTTCGGTCAATGACATAAAAATAGGTGGCGGAAGGCAGCTCCTGCCCTTCGTTGGTGTGGCCGTCCCACTCGTTGGTGTAGTTGTTTCGGCTGTATACTTCGACGCCATAGCGATTGAAGATGGTGATATGCGCTACACCGAATCCTGTCAGGTCAAAAACATCGTTCTTGCTGTCACCGTTAGGCGATATACCTCTCGGAATGCCACAATTGATGCCGGCCACCGGATATGATTGGCTGTTGCTACATCCTTCTGGTGTTGTGACCGTCACTTCAAACGTGGCCGGAAACGTCAGCCCTCCGGAGGCCGCCAATTCGGTAACATTCAGCGTCGCATCGCTTCCGACAACCGTCGTTCCGTTACGCCATGCATATTCTACTGTGTTCGGATCCACGCCGGTTGGCAACTGGGCTGATAAGAGGTATTGGAGTCCGTCACATCCCTCCGCAACTGCCACCGATATTGTGCCGACCGTCACGTCGAGGGTTGTCGATACGGCGCATTGCCCTGCATCGGGTGTAAAGGTGTAGGTAGCCGACTGGGTTCCGTCAATAACGGACGGAGTCCATGTTCCTGAAACGCCGTTCGGAGATACCGTCGCCAAAACCGGAGGTGTCTGTCCGTTGCAAAGTGTCAGTTCCGTATCAAAATCCGGCTCAACAGGCTGGGTAACGGTCACCTGCAACGAAAAAGGTGAAGCACACTGACCGGCATCTGGGGCAAATACATACGTACCACTTACTTGATTATCAATCACGGACGGCGTCCATGTTCCGGTTACACCGTTCGGCGACGACGCACCCAAAACCGGCGGTGTGCTATCCTTGCAGAAAGTAATCAAAGAAGGGAAATTGGGCGTAACCAATGGCGTGACATCCACCTGCAACGTAAACGGCGTTGCACATTGGCCGCTATTGGGCGTAAAAACGTAGGTTCCGCTGGTCGTTGTATCGACTGTCGCCGGCGCCCACGTTCCGGTAATGCCATTGGGCGAGGTCGTGGCGAGCGTCGGAGCCGGTGAACCCTGGCAAAGGGAGATAGGGGACGTGAAATTGGGTGCCACCGTTGCGTTGATCGTAACCTGGAGTGTGAACGGCGTGGCGCATTGGCCCGGGTCAGGCGTAAACACATAATCCACGTCCACCACCGGATCGATAACCGAAGGCGACCAGCTTCCGGTAATGCCATTCGGAGAAGTGGCGTCCAAAGACGGCGGTGTGGCACCGGCACATATTGTAAGCGGAGAGGTGAAGGACGGAACAATTGCTGTTTCGACTTCTACATACAGGGTAAACGGAGCGGCACATTGTCCGACAGCAGGCGTGAAGACGTAATTGGCCGAGATGGCGGTGTTGACGGTGGCCGGTGACCAACTTCCGATGATGCCGTTGGGCGAGGCCGTGGGAAGAACGGGGGCCACTGCACCCTGACACAGCACAATCGGGGTGGTGAAATTGGGTGTGATGGCCGGGGTGACCGTCACCTGTAACGTCACCGGGGTCGCACACTCGCCGATGTCCGGTGTGAAAACATACGATCCATTGGCGTTGTTGTCAATTACCGACGGCAACCACGAACCGCTTATACCATTGGGCGAGGTCGTAGACAGTGCGGGTACGGTATCGCCCTGGCATATTGAAAGTGTGGTTGCAAAATCCGGCGTGGTGATGGGCGCCACCTCTACAAAGAGCGTAAACGGCGAAGCACACTGGCCTACGGTTGGCGTAAAGACATACGAGCCGTTTGTGGTGGTATCGATGGTGGAAGGCGACCAGGTTCCGCTAATTCCATTCGGCGACGTAGCAGCCAAAATCGGGGCGGCGGCGCCCTGGCAGACGGTCAAAGGTGTTGTAAAATCAGGTGCCAAAAGCGGGTTTACCGTGACGGCCAAGGTTAGCGGTAGTGCGCATTGTGTGGCATCGGGTGTAAAAAGATAGTTCCCGCTGAGGCTTGTATCAATGGTCGCCGGCGACCACGTTCCGGTGATGCCATTAGGAGAGGTAGTTGCCAGCGATGGTGCCACCGCGGCCTGGCAAAAGGACTGTGTGGTAGGGAAATCGGGCACAACCGGCGTTGTCACGTCAACCTGCAACGTGTGTGGCACTGCGCATTGGCCGGCGTTGGGCGTGAAAACATAGCTCGCGGTGGTTGTCGCACTTATGACAGCCGGCGACCAGATTCCGGTAACGCCATTTGGCGAAGTGGTAGCAAGCGTTGGCACAGGATCCCCTCCACATATCGCCAGCGTTGCCGGGAAGTCAGGTGTGATAAGCGTTCCTACATTTACTTGCAGCGTAAACGGCGAGGCGCACTGGCCTACTGTTGGCGTAAAGACGTACGAGCCATTTGTGGTGGTATCGATGGTGGAAGGCGACCAAGTGCCCGTTACGCCATTCGGCGACGTGGTAGGAAGTGCTGTCGGTGTTGATCCCTGGCAAACCGCAATGGGCGATGTAAAGTCGGGAATCGTTGCGGGCGTGACGTTGACCTGGAGGGTAAAGGGCGAGGCGCATTGCCCCGTGGTTGGGGTAAAGACATAGGTGCCGTTTGCCGATGTATCGATGGTAGAAGGCGACCACGTGCCCGTTACGCCATTCGGCGAGGTGGTAGCAAGCGCCGGCGGTGTTGATCCCTGGCAAACCGCAATGGGCGATGTAAAGTTGGGAGTCGTTGCGGGCGTGACGTTGACCTGGAGGGTAAAGGGCGAGGCGCATTGCCCCGTAGTTGGGGTAAAGATGTATGAACCGTTTGCCGATGTATCGATGGTAGAAGGCGACCACGTGCCCGTTACGCCGTTTGGCGAGGTGGTGGCAAGCGCCGGCGGTGTTGATCCCTGGCACAATATAAGTGGCGATGCAAAGTTGGGAGTCGTTGCGGGCGTGACGTTAACCTGTAGTGTAAACGATGACGCGCATTGCCCGGTGGTTGGCGTAAAGACGTATGTCCCGTTTGCCGATGTATTGATGGTGGAAGGCGACCACGTGCCCGTTACGCCGTTCGGCGAGGTCGTGGCAAGTGTCGGCGGGGTTGATCCCTGGCACAAACTGAGCGGCGATGTAAAGTTGGGAGTCGTTGCGGGCGTGACGTTGACCTGTAGTGTAAACGATGACGCGCATTGCCCGGTGGTTGGCGTAAAGACGTATGTCCCGTTTGCCGATGTATTGATAGTGGAAGGCGACCACGTGCCCGTTACGCCGTTTGGCGAGGTGGTGGCAAGTGTTGGCGGTGTTGATCCCTGGCAGACTGTAAGCGGCGATGCAAAGTTGGGAGTCGTTGCGGGTGTGACGTTAACCTGTAGTGTAAACGATGACGCGCATTGCCCGGTGGTTGGCGTAAAAACATAGGTGCCGCTTGCTGATGTGTTGATCGTAGCCGGTGACCAAGTTCCTGTAATGCCGTTTGGAGACGTGGTGGCCAGTGCGGGCGGAACAGCACCCGAGCAGAGCGACAACGGAGAGGAGAAATTCGGTGTCTGGGCGGCGTTCACCGTCACGTTGACCGTATCGGATACCTCAGCGCCACACGAATTGGTGGCGGTTAAGGTTACCTGAATGGTGCCGGTAGCATTGGCGGGAATCGTGAACTGGGTGGTGAGAGCACCGGAATTCGAAAAGGATCCGGAGGCAGCCGACCATGCCACCGACTGGTAGTTTTCCGCCGAGCCCACTAACGAAACGACGGCACCCGGACAACCCGAAGCGGGCGAGCCGGCATTGACTGTAAACGGCGGTACGGGAGCGGCACAACCGTTGTTAATGTAGTTCGGGTTTCCTGCTGTGTCGAACTCTACTGTAGAGCCATCTGCGTTGGTCGAGTTCGTCCCGCCTGTTTGGTTGATGAGCTGGGCACGGTCATAGGTGACAGTATCGCTACAGGCGCCGAACGCGATCTGGAGCGTGCGCAGGCCCGTTCCGGAGTTGGCAAAGTGTCCGCCAATAGTAGACGGGTTGTCTTGGTAGAGTATGTAAATGTCGCTTGTGATAGGCCCAAACTGGTTCGCGTTGGTGTCAAGATTGTAACTGGTGACCAACACCACCAATGCATTGGCAGGAAGTACGCCTGCCGTGGGTTCAATCAGTTGGCCACATCCGCCTGCATCGACGATATCGCCGTTAAGCTGCGCCGTGATGGCTGCGGTGGTCGCGTTCTGGAGGAGACCCTGCCAGGGGTTATTCGGCCACGTCACCGATAAAGAAGAGGTATTGACCGCCGTTGGGCCAATGCGGAAACGAACCATTTCATTGAGCCCTTCCTGAGGACCGCAGGCGTCGACCAGTATACTCTCGATCTGGAAGCATTGCGCGGCCCCTTTTTCAGAGCCTAGGATACACATTAAAAACAGGGTGATGAGAGCGGTGCGGAACAGTGGAGACATACGTATGATACAAATTAAACCTTTCAAAATTACGCGGCTGCCATGGGATGTTCTCTATGTGGAGGCATTATTAAACAAAAGAAAATGACAACCTGCGAATCTTTGCTTTTTTTTAAAGCTAAGGTAACTTTTTCTTAACAATACGCAATGCAGGGCTGTGTTCCTCCCTCTGTTGGTGTGCCAAGCCCTGGATCGTGACGTTATAAAATGCTGCTGTAACTGCCTCCCAAAGGTGCTTTCCGTCGTCTTTCTACTACTGACCCCCGCTGGCGCACGCTATGACAAACCAAATGTTTTAACCATAGAATGCGCCAGCGGGGTAATCGGTTCCGGTTTTGTTATAATTGATGTGGAAGGAGAAGAGGTCGTCGTTGCGTTGCGCCACATCGTTGATATCGGTCAGCCACCCTCGGATGTTGTAGCGGTAGTCGATTTTCTGCAACACAGTCCGCTCCTTGCTCCTCGCTCCTTGCTCCTGACAACTGCGACTGATTATGGCGTTCCGGCGCCCACTGCCTATTGCCTACCGCGACTGCCAACTGAGAAGGCGCCGTCGCGTGTTCCGCTATAGCTTTGCTCGTGCCTCGCAATCCCGATAGCTATCGGGAGCTGCTTCACCCGCTAACGCATCGGTTCTTCTACCAACTTTACTAGCTGCGAGGACGTTTACTTCTTCTTGGGCAGGAAAGGATACAACGGGTATGGACGGGACGTCCGCGCCATCGGGGGTTCAGGGTTGGGCGGCCGAAAACTGTATACCAAAAACTTTTAACTACGGACTATCAACCGTCAAGTGTCGACTATCAAACCAGGAACGGCGGGGTGGCCGGTGCCCGCCTGCCACGCAAGAAAGGGTTGAGTGTTGCGTTTTGAGTTTTGAGTTGGGCATCTGGGAAAGTATCAACTATCGAGGGAACCAAGAATTATCAACTACTGTGAACCGGTGCGGAAGAGAGGTCCCTCGCGGTGCTCGGAATGACGCGGCGCAGTGCCGGCAATTTAGATTTCTCGGCTGCGCTCGAAATGGGAGTGTTCACCTCGCCTGACTGGCTGTACGGTTTCGTCACAGATGTCGCCGAGCGGGAGCAAGAAAGTGTTGCCTTTTGAGGGTTGAGTTTTGAGTTGTGTATCCGGGGAACTATCAACTATCGAATTGCTTATCCCCAAAAATAGATTGCAAGCACGGCCCAAAGCAGGCTTCGGTTCCGACTGAAGCAAATAGTCCTGCGACTGAGCCGTTTCAGGTGGGTACGCAACGAAAGGTTCATTCGCTCGATGCGATTCGTGCCATACCTTGTTGATTTATGAAGTTGTTTTGGAATCAGGAAGTGGTAATTGCGTAGCCCGTCTGTATAGATACTGCGGGCATCGGCATAATTGAGCGTTTTGAGTACGGCGTTCAACGTGTGGTTTGTGCGCGGCCCCAGGTAGAAGCCGGCAACGCAGCGACTGTGCCGATCCAGCGCATACGTCACCCAGACTGTTTTTGTTTTGTTTCCGACAAAGGTGCAAAGTTCGTCTACTTCATAGGTCCGTCCTTTCCGGATCGGCGGCCTTTTAAGTCCGGCGGCGATACTAAGCAGCCTTTTTAATACGGTAGCAGCGGAAATATGGAGTATCCGTGCCGTTGACCTGATGCCCAACCCTTCTTTCGTAAGGGTTACGATGCGTTCGTTTACCTCCTTCTCATACGCTTTATAAGAAAAATGGCTCACCTGTGTTTTTCCACACTGTTTACACAACAACCGGGGTTTGCCGGATTTGCTTCTACCATATTTTACCATCCGGGTTTTCTCAACACATCTGTAACATGAACTCACCACTGACTCCATTATTCTACTTTTAAACGCTTAAAAATAACGAAACAGCCCGGAGGCTGTTTCTGTTGTTAGAGTTATCGATTTCAATAAACCGCGTATTTGCTGGTGTGGAGGGTTGGTTTTGGGTGTATCAACATATCTGATACATTACCTTTGCTTGTTGGAGCGGGCACGGACTGAAAGTCCGCGCCATCGGGTTTAATCAGTAGAAGTAAGGCGTGATTGCCCGTTCTAAACTATCGTTCTTATAGGTCTGAGCGTAATCACCGTCCAAAATTACACCATCGTATATAGTGTAGACTACTCTGTAATCCCCAATTTCTTTTCCATTTTTGTACAAGATAATTGAAAAACAGCCATTGTTTGATTTAAGGGTGTTTACAGGACGCTCTATTGGCACAGAGCTTTTTATCAAATTAAACAGTTTCGTCACGTCTTCAGGATCAACAATCTTAACTTCTTTACGCTTAAAATCGTGATAGTTGCAATAAACCTCGTTTTTGATTACAATTGTGTCAGGGTTTTCTTTTGAACTGCCATATTGTTGCCCGTGACAGGATTGGAAAATGATCACAATAATGATGAGTCTAAGAATATTTTTCATTTTAGTTTGGCGTTGTTTTTTCCTGTTTTATTAATCGCGTATTTGTGTGTGAGAACATAGCTCCCAAATAACCTTTTGAAAAGCCGGACCCAGATGTTATGGTTACACTAGTTGTTTCTGAGAACAGATCTCCGGGGGCAGCTTTTCCATAAGAATAACTTCCGCCCCAGGGACCTATACCTCCACTAAATGTCCAACTCGATCCTTCTAAACTGAACCGACGAAAAGTACTGGCTGTCGATTCTGTTGGATAAACCAATCCCACTTCCGCACCGCCCGACGCCATTAAGCCACCGCTGACACCTGTCGTATAATAAGAAAAAGACTTCCCTGCATCGCTGCCTTTAAGGAATGTCGCTACTGAAAGTGAACCGGTTCCACCGGCTCCGGCTGCCGCTGCTCCACCGAAATTGATTGTTAAGGCATAAGCTTCGCCAAAAGCCGCTGTAAGTGTTTTAATGTCAGACGAACTGGTTTTGGGTGTATCAACATATCTGATACATTACCTACCCCTCTGATATATTACTTTTCTCTGTATAATTTTCCAGACATTAAAACAAAATTGCTACCATTTTGGTTCTGCTTTTTAGTGCCGAACATAATCGTGTCATTTTTTACACCTGCCTTATTTACTCCCATTTCCAAACCGCCGACATCATCAACCAGAAAGAAAACGAATTTCGTTGCTCTAATCTTTCCCTTTATTTTTTTCCCGGACTGCAATTCCCGTATATAGGTATTCCCCTCAAAAAGAATCGTGCAGTTTTGATCTTTGTACTCCGGCTCAAAGCGCATAACGTATCTGCCTGTGAACGAATTTTCCTGACTGAAAAATATGGTAAACAGCAGAAAGATATATGTCGAAAATCGCATCAGAAATGATCTTTTTGGGTGAAAACAGATATTATAAAAGCCAAAACTAAACCTGCTATAATAAAAGCCAAACAATAAAACCGAGAATTATGATAAAAACTGTCAAAATCAGAACCTTGTTTAAATTTAAATTTCTTCAGAAAAAAGATAGTTATAATAACAATAACCAAGAGACAGGCTGCCCAAAGCAGTTTTTCTTCAAAATATTTCACAATCACTAATTAATTGGTCCGCCATTCATAGCATCATTACAAATTCCGAGAACTTGTCCGTTTGCAAACTGTTCATTCCGGGTAAAACAGCTTGATCTTCCTAAACCGAAGCCGATTAGCGCAAATGTCCCATCGGTTACAAGTCGCCTTCCGGAGAGCTTACCTTCAAAAGCCAGATTAATATCTTCCCCAATAAGTCCGGCGGTTGATAGTCCCTGTCCTATCTTTAACATAGGCACGCCAATTTCTGCTCCCACTCCACTTGCAGTTAAAACAATGCCGATCCGCTGCATCCAATTCCCTGCCGTAGTGAGCGCAATAGGAAGTGTATCACCCATCGTATCTACAACGCCCTTATTTTTCGAGATGAAAGGTCCATTTGGAACCTGATAGGACACATCATCCACATCCAATTGTTGCTGATTGTTCACCCTAAAAGTACCGTCTTCGCTAAAAGCCATAACGTTTTCTCCGTTTTCAGTACAGCCTTGAGCATTTTTAAAAACTTTTTTAACGCCTTTGTATCCTTTTTCTTCTGCCTCAAGTTCAGTAGTAACGTCATTGTCATAAGTAATCGCCTCCTTTCCATCAGAGGTTGTATGAACTATCCAATCATCATTATCCCCCTCACCCGCCTTCTGATCGTCATCTCCAAACCCGTCTCCCTTATTTTTGGAGGCAATAATCTCCATCCTCGTCATATTATCGGCATACGGATGGGCGCGCATTC
>JAIXYI010000056.1 GCA_027490305.1 Flavobacteriaceae bacterium | reverse complement strand
GTTTATCTGTTAATGTAAATCCAACCCGTCAGTTGGTCTCCCTCTGCCGTCTCTATAACATAAAAATACGTAGCCGAAGGTAACGTCTCTCCCCCAGCAGAATGACCATCCCACTGGTTGGTGTAGTTCGCATACTCATAAACCTGAGTACCGTAACGATTGAAAATCGTTAACTTCTTGACGTTATAACCACTCAGATCAAACGTGTCGTTCTTACCATCCCCATTCGGAGAAATACCACGCTGGATGCCGCAGGCGATAATCAGTTCTGATTCGGAAGCCGTTTCCGTACAACCATCGGCCGTTGTGACCGTTACCTGATAGGTACCGCCCACCGTCGCGATGATCACAGCCGGATCTTCTGTAGGCTGCACACCCGGTCCGGTCCAGGAATAGGTAGCTGTCAATGGGTCGAACGAGTTGTTCACCGGATCGGCATGGAACCTGTAGGCACCGTCTTCGCAACCGTGTGTCACTACCACGCCAAAGGATGGAATGATCGTTACAGGGGTCAATGCCTGGAACGCACTGCACGCACCATTTGCCGGCAAGGTGTAATAGATCGTATACAGACCGCCGCTGCTGGCCGATGGATTGATCTCACCGGTGGCAGTATTGATCGTCAGACCTCCCGAAGCGCTATACACGCCTCCAGCCGGAGCCGTATTGGTTGGCAACTGCGCACCGGCATCGCTACAATAGCTGCCGCTTGAATAGCTGATGGTACCCGTATACGCTTCTGTAACGGTCAGCGTAAACTGCTGACTATCGCCACTACAAGGCCCATTGTTCGAGATCGTGTTCGTAATCGAATAGACCCCTGCATCGGAGTTCGCCAAATCAATCGCACCCGTAGTAGCGTTGATCGCAAGACCCGACGGCGAGGCCGTAAAGGTGCCCGCGATCATACTGGTCGCCAAGGACGGTGTTATCTGACCGCCATCGGTACAGTAGGATGTAGACGGATAGCTAAAGGTCGCGCCAAACTGCTCGTAGATGGTCAGGTTAAAGGTAGCCACATCTTCTAAACAACCACCACTGGCTGCACGCGTATTCGTCACCGTATACGGACCCGGTGCACTCGCACTGAGGTCGATGGTACCCGTAGCCGCATCGATTATAAGACCTGCCGGCGTTGCCGTAAACAAGCCCGCCGCACCCGTGGTGAAGATAGGCGATGGATCTGATTCCGTTTTACAATATTGTACAGAACCATACGTGAAATCGGCGATTTGCTCAAGTGACACGGTAATAGTGATCGGGTCGCTGACAACCTCATCACATTCGCCCGAAGCCGCAATCGTATTGATTACTTCATATGTTCCTTCGGCGCTGGTCGCAAACGTAATCACACCCGTATTCGGATCGATATCCAACCCTGCCGGCGTAGCCGAGAATTGTCCGGCTGTGCCTGTCAAAACAGGAGTTATCGGTGAAGCCGATGTACAATAGTTGGTTTGCGAATAAGTGAAGTTGGCGACTGGTTTCGGTGTAATCGTCAGGTCAAACGTTGCTTCAACATCGATACATCCGTCAACACCAACTATGAAATTCTTCACGGTGTACGCCTGTGGCGTACTGGCCGTGACATCTATTTCGCCTGTCGCTGAATCAATTACAAGACCGTCCGGCGTAGCGGAGAATACACCTGCAGTTCCCGTGATAGTCGGTAAAACTGTAGCAGGCGTACCATCCTGGCAGTAAGAAGCCGATCCGTATGAGAACGCTGGATCTGGCAATGGATTCACTACCAAATTAACGGGCACTACCGCATAACAGGTAGACAGCACCACACTTTCCACACGGACGTAAACCGTCTGTGACCATTGTGTTGTGGTTTCGAAAGGTATAGAGGTGTCGATAGCTCCGGTATCGCCTCCGGCAGTTGCTGCGTCAATATGGTAGGTTACCACATAATCGTCAGGGTTCAGGTCTCCCAAAGCCGCAGATGTGATAGCTGTGAGGTCGAAAGAACCCAGTCCGTCACGTGAAATATCATCGCAAATAACAACGTCTGCCGGGGTGTCGGCTTCAACGGCTGGCCCTAGGGTTACGATAATCGTATCCTCCTCAAACGTAAAGCCGCAACGACCGCGCACCTTGTATGTTCCGGATTCCGTTGCTGTATAAGTGGAAGATGTCGCGCCGGGAATCGGAGCCCCATCATTATACGACCACTCGAATTCAACAGGCGTGAATTCAGGTGCAATTCCGATAAGCGCACTCAACTCGACGCTCGGTTGTCCGCAGACACTAATGTCATCGCCCAGGTTTACACCACAACATGAGGTTGTTGCGGCATCCGGATCGGAAATATTCGTTTGTGCGATACTAATTTGACCCGCCTGATTTGCAAAGTTCGTTACCAGTACCACGTAGTATTGACCGGGTTGTGCATTCTGAATGGTCAGCGATTCAACGGGGGCACCGCTATAGCTACAATCAATGACATTCCCTGCCGGATAAAAATCCGGATCGGTCGTGTTGTTTGGACACGGCGGGTTACACGGACCTAATACAATCTGGTCACAACTTTCAGAGTCGGTGAAAGGACCCCATGCCACGAAATCGACATCCAGCGGTGTTCCGGTTTCAGCGCCCGTCACATAATCGATCTGGGTGTTTTGGTGAATAGTAAACACAAGCGTACCGGTTCCGTCTATCTTCAGAATATGATACGTCGGGTTTGGTGCCGTGAAAAGACAGGCAATCTGGCCCGGGCTCGGAAGTCCTGTGCTGTTATCATACACATCCGGAGCCGTTACCGGCTTCGCACACAGTGTGACGGCATTTTCGCAGGTCGAAATACCTTTGACGCACACGTCAAACGTCACCACCTGAGGCGCGGTGCTGCTTGACCATACCCTTACATAATAGGTCTGGTTGACAACATACGTCGTATTGAGGTTCGTCAGTCCGTTTGCACACTGTTTAAGTGTGAGCGAACCGCAGTTTCCGGAATACACAGCAAAATTAAGGTCTGCAGTCGTGCCCTGGATATTAAGCAGGTCGATGATTTGCGTGGTCTGCTCCGCTACGAAACTGAACCATACGTCGTCATTTTCTGTTCCGTTACAACTATTGGCTGCACCGGTTGAAGCGGTAGCGCCGATAAGGTTGCCCGAAACCGTTTGGAAACACTGTCCGGTTTCATTGACCACCAATGGAAGGGCATTCGGACATTCGTCATTGGTGCCAGGAGGCGGAGGTGTTCCGACACACACGCTGAAGGATGCCCAATTGTTGGCAGCCGCCGACGTGTAGACGCGGATGTAATAGGTATTTCCAACGGTGAGACCGGTAGCCACACTCGAGTTATCATCGGAACAATATAGGTTGGTCAACGTACCATCGCATGATCCTGAGAAGACGTTGTGGTTGATATTGGACGCGGCAGCCGGCGTACCCACAATGTTGAGCAAGTCAATGGTGTGGATGTTATTGGTTGCCACGAATGAGAACCATACGTCGTCATTAGAATTCCCACAGGGAGCTCCTGCGAGAATCGGCCCGGAGGATGTTGCGCCAAGTGTGTTTCCAGCCGTATTCAACGCTGGATTACAACTCCAATCAGGATTTACGTTCAACGCAATGGCGTTCACGCATTCATCATTGACCGGTTTGGTGATGAAGTTCCCCGGACCTGTTCCGGCGGGAGCACCGGTAACCGGAATCGTCCATGTGCTGGTAGAGGTAGGCGAGCAGATCGCACGCACATAGAATATATAGGAAGTACCTGGTGTGAGTCCGGTCAATTGGAAGTCGGTATTCGTGTTCGCGATGAAGTAAGGAAATACACCTGTTACGGGAGAACCGTTCACCGGCAGCGGAGATCCTACAGGGACAGCGTACACCTCCCACTGCGTGGCGGTTCCGTTTTCCGTCCATGAAATGGTCGCCGTCGTCTGCGTTGGAATCGTGATAGTAGACACTACAAGGTTCGTCGTCTTCGGACAAGCCGGCGGATCACACTCTGCCACACTCGAATAAACGCTCGTCAACGGTGTACCCGTACCTGGTTGATACGTATACACGATGTCGTTATACGGGTTAACTACTGAGAAACCGATTTCTTCCGGATTCGCACCCGCAACACTCCAGAAAACGTCAAACGGAATGTCATCACAGAGCGCTACGTTCACCGAAGTCGGGCCTGCGCCGTTCGCCAGGTTTAGTGTGGTTACTACGATACAGTTCTGGCGTACCTGCAGCCTGCTGGCGCCCCATCCGTTTGCACCTGTATCGGTGAGAAGGAAGCGGTAGTTACACTTATCAGCCGCATCACACGTAGTGGTGTTAAAGCTGACAGGGCCTGTCCACGTACTCTTATCATCACCCGGACAAACCGTGCGGATATAGGCATAGTAAATCGTGGCTTGGGTAAGTCCGGAAATGGTATAGCTATACGGACCCGGTGGCGTTCCTGTTACAGCCGATACGTTTACCGGATAAACAGTGCCCTCAGCCGGGATAACACCTGGCGCTGCAGGAGGGGTCGCACAACCTGGGATAAGAAGGATTTCCCAGTTGGTATCGGTTCCTGTGCCTGGCGTCCAGTTCACCGTAACGGAGTTAAGCGTCGGTACGGTAGTGGAAACAACCGTCGGCTTTGGACAAGTAGGAAGCGTCGTAAAGTTGGTACATACCCAATCCGGCGTCGTAAAGTCACACTGAACGCGAACACATACCTGGTAGGCATTGTCGGGTGTCAACGGAACAATAGTCGTAAACGGATTAGATGTGATATCGTCATACGTTGGTACGGTAGCATCATCCGGGGCAGGTCCGCCACCAGGTCCGATATAAATATCCCATGTGTCGGTTCCAAGCGCCGTCCAGTTGATCTGGGCGCCATTGGTCGTGATACTGCTAATCGAAAGGTTGAGCGGGAAGGTGTTACAGGTGGTCGCCGAACACGTGGCGCTCGTCACGCCTGAATATACGGTTTGGTTGGCACCGCTCACCCCTGCCGGCTTGAGGAAGATGGCTTGGCCCGCTGAGTTGATTATGGTTAGGATACATTGCTGCGGCTGTGTGCCCGGCACGCTCCAGAACACACTGAAGGGTTGGCTTGGACAAAGTTGAACCGTTACGTCAACCGGTCCTCCCCCTGCATTAAACGTAGAGCCGATCGTCGAGACCACTGCATTGTTCTGTATGATTTGCATCCGGGCACCGTTCCATCCGTTGTTGGCGGAGTCGGTCATGCGGAAGGTGTACGTACACTTATCGGCATCGTTACAAAGGGGCGTGGTAAAAGGAAATGGCCCATACCAGATAGACGTCGCTCCGCTACCATCAGGACAAATTCCCTGTACCCAAAACTCGTAGGCGACGCCTCCAATAAGGCCCGATACCGGGAAGTTCGTATTCGTATTCGCCACAACACCACCTCCTGTAGGAACCGGCGAAGACGCGGGTTGCGTTACGACATTCCACGAGGTGTAGGCGCCCCCGGCGGTCGCACCGGCAGCCCATGACAACTGAGCAGAGTTCGCCGTTATAGCACTGGCAGTACCCCCAGAGATAGAAGTGATCGCCGCACAGGAAACGCACTGTAGCACGAGGTCATACGTTACGTTTGTAACAGCAGCCGTGGAGGAGATGACTATATAATAGGTGGTGCCCGCCGTCACATCAAAATTGAAGGTACGGGGCGTCGAGTTACTATTTGCGGCCCCTGCAATACAGTTCACACCAATGTTTGCGCAACTTGAGTATACGAATATACCCGAGTTGTTCTGAACCGGATCCATCCAAAGGTTGATGGTGCCATTCGAGGTGGCTGTGTAGGAATACACCACTTCAGGCCCCGCCATGTAATTTGTAGTCGCAGGCACGGCTCCGCAAAGCGATCCGGCGGCCGGAGACTGGATGGTGTCGAAATCGTCACCGTAATCTTGCGTGCTGCCCGAAAACTGAGCCGGACAGCCCGTTATTTGAATCGGACAGTTACAAAGAGAACCCGCTGCGACTGTCGTGAAGTTCAGCGGTCCGAGCCAGGCACTGGTGTTGTCGGCACCACAGAAACTACGCACATATGCCGAATAGGTGGTGCCCGGGAGCAATCCTGAATAATTATACGTGTTACCGTTTGCCGTTTGGGCCAACGTTTCGTTAATCGGATTTCCTTCCGGAACGACCACAACCTGATAGGTCGTTACGCCCGCTGCTGCGGTCCATCCAATCCCTGTACTGTCGCAGGTGGTACTGGAAACCGTTATGTTTTGAGGTTGCTGGCATATTTGTACCAGATTGACCTGGTCGATCAAAAAGCGTTCGCCTGTACGAGCAGGTGTAGGTTGGGTGTACTCGCGAACAAACGCGATGTAGACCGTCTGTCCATACAAAGCCGGATTAAAATTGACAGTCCGTAAATCAAAATCGGTGACATCACCGTCATCGAAATCGTTTAATTCAGCCTCGGTCCAAGCCTGGGCAACCGAGAAAGCCGCAAGGTTGTTCTGGGTTGCATCGGTCGAAACCATTACACGGAACTTCGTGTTGATATCGCCGATCTGAAACTGGCGGACATAAAAACGAAGCTGGCCATTCGTTGGAATGACCAGTTGCGGACTGATGAGCCAGTCCTCTTCGGTGTTACCCGAACCGATGTTCTCATTGTTGATGTAGGCCGAGACGTTTCCCTGATACGGCGTGATTCCCGCGGGGTTCGCCTGCCAGGTAAAGCTGCTGCCTAAGCCGTTCGCGCCGTTGGTTTTGATCCAGCCCGTCGGCGGCACGCCGCTCTCAAAGTCTTCCTGTGCCGAACCCGTTATCCAACAGGCCAGCAACAGAAAAAGAAAAATAATTTTTTTCATGGAAGGAATTAGTTGTGGTTATAGATGTTTGTCTTTTACTTTTTGAAAAGAAACCCAAATTTAGGAATTTTTAAGACGTTGCTTACTGTAAATTAATATTTAACTTACACACTGGCACAACAGCCATAGGTGCTTTTACCCTACCTACGACCAACTGATTTCATTTGTTTACCTTTGCCTTTCACAGTTTCACATGTTAGAAAAGTCCTCCATACAGATAGAAAAGACCGTCGTCGTCGGTATTGTCACCCAATTCCAGGATGAGGAAAAACTCCGCGAATACCTCGATGAACTCGAGTTCCTGACGCTCACCGCCGGCGGTACGGTCGTCAAACGGTTTTCCCAGAAAATGGACAAACCGAACCCCAAAACCTTTCTCGGTACGGGGAAAATGGAGGAAATCGCCACCTATATCAAGCAACAGGTCGTATCGACTGTCATTTTTGACGACGAACTCTCGCCTTCGCAGCAGAAAAATATCAGTAAACTGCTCGACTGTAAGGTGCTCGACCGAACCAACCTCATCCTTGACATCTTCGCCCAACGCGCCCAAACGTCGTATGCCCGAACGCAAGTAGAATTGGCGCAATGCCAGTATTTATTACCGCGCCTTTCGGGTATGTGGACGCACCTTGAGCGGCAAAAAGGGGGGATCGGCCTTCGCGGACCGGGTGAAACGGAAATCGAAACCGACCGCCGGATCGTTCGTGACCGTATTGCGTTATTGAAAGAAAAAATCCGTACGATCGACAAACAAATGGCCATCCAGCGAAGCAACCGCGGCGCGATGGTGCGTGTGGCGCTGGTTGGATATACCAACGTGGGAAAGTCGACCTTGATGAATGCCATCGGAAAAAGTGATGTATTTGTGGAAAACAAGCTGTTCGCCACGCTCGACACGACCGTACGGAAAGTGGTCATCAAGAACCTTCCCTTCCTTTTGTCGGATACCGTTGGGTTCATCCGGAAACTTCCTACCCAATTGGTCGAATCATTCAAAAGTACGCTGGATGAAGTGCGCGAAGCCGACTTGCTGTTGCACGTAGTGGATATCTCGCATCCGGATTTCGAAGATCATATCGAATCGGTTAACCAAATCCTGGCCGACATCAAAAGCGCCGACAAGCCGACGATCATGGTCTTCAATAAAATCGATGCGTACCGTCCGGAAGTCATTGAGGCAGATGACCTGGTGACGGAACGCACACGAAAACACTATTCTATTGAGGAATGGAAGGGTACGTGGATGTCACGGGTCGGAAAAGACAATGCGCTGTTTATTTCCGCCACGAACAAAGAGAATTTCGAGGAGTTTCGGGAACGTGTCTACGAAGCCGTACGAAGCATCCACATCACACGGTTTCCGTATAACAACTTCCTGTATCCCGACTATAAAGACGCCGTGGAAGAGTAACCGTCGGTTGGTTTAGATGCCGAAATTCACACCCAGACCAAAGACTTGCCGGATCTGGAACCCCTGAAAGGCGTTGTCGTCGTATATCGCCTGGAACGACAGGTTGGTCGACAGGTACTTGTTGATCTTCATCACCACATTGAGTTGGTAGTCGATATCGACATTCTGGGTGTCTTCAAGATAATTGCTATACAGCGACAGGATATTCTCGAACGACACATTAGCCATGATGACCGCTTTGTAGTATCCCGACGCGTAGAACCCGAGTTCGTATCGCATCGACTTGCCCTCATCAACCCCAAAGTAACTGCCGTCTACATAGCCCGGAACCGAGGTGAAGGAATTGTCGACGAAGGTCAGTTTTGATGTCGCCGGTGCCAGGTTGAATTTGAGTCCGTCGGTTTTCTTCCACAACATACCCGGACCGAACTGCAGGTAGCCTGGGGACAGGAAGCTTGTCTTTTCCGTCCGGATTTCTGTTCCGTTGGCGTCAGTGCCATACACATAACCTTTTGTAAACTGCGTCCGGAAGTTGAGGAAAGCCGAATAGAACCAATAGCCGGTGGCCTTTTTCCCTAAGAGGGAATTAAACTCAAGCCGGTCGTCGGTTTTCTTCTCAAACGGAGAATTGTTTGTCTTGACGAGTCCGTACGACGCAATCAGCTTGTTATCCCAACTGACATCCCCTTTTTTATAATTGAAGTCGTAATTGACATTTGCCGTACCCGACACGTTGTTCTCGCCACCCGCCGCCCAGTTACTGAAGGTTGACTGGTTGATTAGGATGGATACGTTTCCTTTGGCGGTCCATGCTTTGGTGGAATCGGCGGGCGTTTGTTGTGCGTAACTGCCGGCAACCATCGCCGTAAGCAGAAAAGTCAGGACTTTTTTCATCGTTTTTGTTTTTGTAAGCCGTTTACTTGGGCCGTTTGTAAAGCGGAACCGCCGAGCAGGCTTCTCCGAACATGATTGAGCGCGCCACCGGCTGCAGAAACCGCATCGCCTCTACGTAAGCCGCTTCGGGCACGGGTTTGTGTGCACATCCTTTCAAAATCAACGGTTTATCGGTATAAGGCGTATAATCGAGGGTTGGCAACAGTTCGCGGTACAGCGCGGTATCGAGGTCTTCGAGGGTGCCGACGACCACTTTTCGGGCATAAGGCATCACGTGAACGGCCACCAACGTCGCCGCCCAGGCAGGAATAATGGCATCGGTGCTGCATCCTATTGCCACATAATGGCCTTCGTATTGCGTCCAGTCGTGCTCTTTCAGCGCCTCACGGAACGGCTTTTCGCGCAGCAGGAAACCTTCAAACAGCCATTGGGCAATATCAATCTGCGTCCGGATGCCTTCGGGATAATAGTCCTCAAGGTCAAAAACTTCAAGAACACTTGTCGCGACTTTATTGACAATCTCTTCCATCATCAAAGCATTCCCAGTTCGAGTTTGGCTTCTTCGCTCATCAGGTCTTTGCTCCAGGGCGGATCAAAGGTAATTTCCACTTCACAGCCGTTGACCGCGTCGATTGACTTGATTTTCTGCTCAACCTCCTGCGGAAGCGTTTCGGCCACCGGACAATTCGGCGATGTCAGTGTCATCAGGATTTTGACATCATTATCTTCGTTGATCATGACGTCGTATACGAGTCCGAGTTCGTAAATATCAACCGGAATCTCTGGGTCGTAAATGGTCTTGAGCGTCTTGACGACGTTCTCCCCGAGATTGATGGTATCGTTGAATTCTTCCATTATACTTGTTTGGTTTCGTACGCCAGCGCGTATAGTTTGATTTGTTTGACCATGGATACCAGACCGTTGGCACGGGTCGGCGATAAATGTTCCTTGAGGCCGATGTCGTCGATGAAGGAAGTGTCAGCATTGACGATGTCAGACGGTTTCTGCCCCGAAAACACCCGTATCAAAATGGCGATGATGCCTTTTGTGATGATGGCATCACTGTCAGCGGTGAACCACACACGGCCTTCTCTCGCTTCGGCATGAAGCCACACTTTTGACTGGCAGCCTTTTATGATGTGGTCGTCGGTGCGGTAGATCGGATCGATCAGCGGCAGGCTTTTCCCCAGGTCGATGATATACTGGTAGCGTTCATCCCAGTCATCGAACATCGCAAATTCCTCGCGGATTTCTTCCTGTAAATCCTGTACGGTCATTCTTCTGTCTTTAGCGTAATAGCGATCAGCTTGTCGACCACCGGCGCGATTCCTTCCGGCGGAAATCCGTGGTCAAAAGGTTTCGACTCGTAGGACTGCCCGGCATACGTCACTTTCAGGTTCGCAATGGCGGCGCCGTCATAAAAGCGTTTTTGGGTAGGATCTTTCATTTCCGGGATGTCCTTCAGGTTCACGCGCCCGAAAGCCGTTACCAGTTCGTTCCAGTCGGCATCGGAAATGCGTACTTTTGTTCCTTCATCCGGATTATTGCGGTCTTTCGATACGGTCGCTTCATGGTCTTTCAGCGTCACTTTCCGGAAGAAGCCCCTGCTGGTAGCGGTATACTCGACCGAAGCATTTTTCAGGTCTTGTTGTGCATTGTCCCCGCATCCTTTAGCGAGCATCAGTGAAAAAAAAGCGATTACGAGTGTCTTCATATCAGGCTAGCATTAGCGCCGCTTTCGAAACGGCTTCGACCATAAGGTCAATTTCTTCTTTTGTGTTATAAAACGAGAATGAGGCACGCACCGTACCCGGCACGCAAAGGAAGTCCATCACGGGCTGCGCACAATGGTGGCCCGTGCGCACGGCAATGCCTTTCTTATCAATGATCGCGCCAATATCATACGGATGTACCCCTTCGATATTAAACGAAATCACCGAGGCTTTGCGATCAAGGGATTTAGGTCCGTATAGCACCACCCCCGGAATTTGGGACAGTCTTTCCGTCGCATACGCCAACAACTCCCGTTCCTGCTGTTGGATAGCATCAAAGCCCACTTCATTCAGGTAGTCGACCGCCGTGCCCAACGCGATACCATCCGCAATATTCGGCGTCCCCGCTTCAAACTTGTGGGGTAAATCGGCGTAGGTGGTTTTGGCAAACGTCACTTCGCGTATCATCTCGCCGCCTCCTTTATAAGGCGGCAATTTCTCAAGCCAGTCCTTCTTCCCATATAAAATGCCGACTCCCGTAGGGCCGCACATCTTATGTCCGGAAAACGCGTAAAAGTCGCAGTCGAGATCCTGCACATCAGGGCGCAGGTGCGGAACCGCCTGGGCCCCATCGAGGAACACCGCGGCACCTACTGCATGGGCCTTCCGTGTCATGTCTTTCACCGGATTGATAGTGCCCAATGCATTTGAAATATGGTTGACAGCCACCAATTTGGGGTGACCTTCGAGCAGGCGTTCGTATTCCGATTGGATCAGCTCACCATCCGCATCCATAGGAATTACCTTCAACACAGCGCCTGTGCGCTCACACAGCATCTGCCACGGCACGATATTGCTGTGGTGCTCCATGGCCGACACCAAAATCGTATCGCCCGGACGGAGAAAGGCGGTAAAACCGTTGGCTACCAAGTTCACCCCCTCGGTCGTGCCCGAGGTAAACAACACCTCACACTCGAGGGCCGCATTGAGGTGCAACTGGATCTTTCGCCGGGATGCTTCGTAGGCATCCGTCGCCAGTTGGCTCAACGTGTGCACACCCCGGTGGATGTTGGCATTGATTTCACGGTAATAGGTTGAAATCGCATCGATCACCACCTGTGGCTTCTGCGAAGTGGCCCCATTGTCGAAATAGACCAAGGGTTTTCCGTTCACCTTTTGGGAGAGCAACGGGAAATCGGCGCGAATACGGCTGACATCAAACATCATTTGCATAGAATCATTCTATGCAAAGGTAGGTATTTTGCGCGGATGCAACGCCTCAACATCCCCTAACGATTCGTTATCTTTAGGACGAAAATCCTACATAGTATGAAAAGCACCCATCGCGATCAAACGGATGCGTCGGCACGCACACCCAAAAAAAGAAACGCTTCTAAAATCATCGGCTATGGCGTGCTTGCCCTCATGCTTCTCCTGGCAGTAGCCGTGTTGTGGAATTACCCCAAACTCGACCTGATTTCGGGTTTTTCTGCTAAAAGCGTCGCGTCGGCCCACTTCCTTGACGGGCGATCGGTCGACAGCATCAGCCAAAGTGACAATGACATCGACCTGGTGCGTTTGGCACGCAATGCGGTAGACGATGCAGGAAAGGCCGCCACATCGACCGTGTTCGGACTTAAAGAGCGGAAAGCGGTGTTCCGGCCCGGGCTCGGTGCGGTGTTGATTGACGATGACTTCGATGTCGACGCGCCTTATGAAGTGCCGCATCGCGCCCAACCCGACCTTACGACGCCCTTCCCCTACGGCAATGCGGAACCGAAAGATACCGTATTCCAAAACGTCGACTATCCGAAACTGGAAGCAGCGGTGGCGCGCGCGTTCGACAAATCGGGCCCAAAACTAAAACGGACGCGGGCGGTGTTGGTGGTATACAAGGATCACATACTGGCCGAACACTACGCCCCTGGCTTCACGAAGAAAAGCCGGATTTTGGGTTGGTCGATGACGAAAAGCATCACCGCTACCTATTTCGGTATCCTGCAAAAACAGCGCAAAATCGACGTGTTTGCGACCGCCCCGGTAGCCCAGTGGCAAAAAGATGACCGTCGGAAAATCACCATCAACGACCTGTTGCACATGAATTCAGGACTTGCGTGGGAGGAGGATTATACGAAGATATCCGACGTCACCAAAATGCTCTTCCAGGCACGCGACATGACAGTGGTACAGGCGGAAAAGGAAGCGGTAGCCGCGCCAGACACCAAATGGAACTATTCTTCCGGCACCAGCAACCTGTTGTCAGGGATCCTGCGGAAGCAGTTTTCGTCCCAACAACAGTACCTTGATTTTTGGTACGCCGCCCTCATCGATCGTATCGGGATGAACTCCATGCTGGTCGAAACCGACATGAGCGGGCATTTTGTAGGGTCGTCTTATGCCTGGGCCACCACACGCGATTGGGCCAAGTTCGGCCTTTTGTACCTCCACAAAGGCAAATGGCAGCGCGATCAGGTGTTCGATCCGTCATGGGTCGATTATGTCACGACGCCGACAACCGGCTCCGACGGTCGTTATGGTGCGCACTTCTGGCTCAACACCGGCGGGTACTATAAAGATGCGCCGCGCGATATGTATTCCGCCAACGGCTTCCAGGGACAGCGGGTGTTCATCATCCCGTCGAAGGGATTGGTGATTGTGCGCCTCGGTCTTACGGAAGATCCGGCGTTCGACTTCAACGGGTTTGTACGTGACATCGTCGCTTCGGTAAAATGAAAGCCGGCTGGGCCTTATTGCTGGTAACGACGGCGCTTTTCGCACAGCGGATACCCGTTCCGGAAGGATTGACGCCCCTAGACTCGATCCGTGGCGATCTCGATAAAGACGGGCAGCCGGAATTGGTGGTAGCGTATGAGACCGCGCCGCCCGACTCTGTGGCAGTGGGTGCGGGACGGAAACTCTGCGTCTACCAACTCCATGACCAACAATGGCAGGTATGGCAGGAATCCGACCAGGCACTTATGGGAAGTCGGGATGGTGGGATGATGGGCGACCCATACGAGGGAATTGAAATCAAGGCCAACACACTCCGCGTTACCCAATCGGGCGGCTCTAGTTGGAAATGGAATGAAACAGACATCTATCGCTGGGATGGAACGGCCCTCCGCCTGATCGGACACACGAGTTACGTTGGACGGCCCTGCGACTACTTCTCGACTTTTGATTATAACCTGTCGACGGGGAAAATCCACTACCGGCTTGACCCCGACCCGGATGGCTGCCAGCAGGGTGCTTTTGAACCGCTGGAGGTGTATCAAAAACAAAAAGAGACGTTCTATTTCAAAAGTCCCGTCATCACGTTACAGGATCGTCGCGCACACGATGTGACCATTGTGACGCCGAAATACAAAGTGGAGCTCCATCTCTGACGACCCGTTACGGGAAACCCGCAAAAAAAGTTAATTTTTGGCCTTGCGGAGGTGACCCAATCGCGATGGAAATCCATCTTTCGTTACCTTTACCGGATGGAGATGGCCTATATGCAAACCCCATTAGGTGTCGCCCGGATCGAAGGAGACGCGGCGGGCGTATCCGTTATTTCTATTTTGGATGAACCGCAGCCGGTTTCCACTGAAATCCCAGAGGTATTGCAGCAGGCAGTGGCCGAATTGACCGCGTATTTTGCTTCCGGTCAGCGTGATTTTACGTTTGCGCTTGCGCCGGAAGGTACCGACTTCCAAAAACGCATCTGGCAGCTTCTCACTGAAATTCCCTATGGCAAAACGCTGTCCTATCTCGACCTAGCCCGTCGGTTCGGCGATGAGAAAGCCATCCGTGCGGTAGCCGCCGCCAACGGAAAAAACCCGCTTTGGATCGTCGTTCCCTGCCATCGGGTCGTCGGATCAGACGGGTCGCTCACCGGATACGCCGGCGGACTCTGGCGCAAAAAATGGTTGCTGGAGCACGAAAATCCCTCTGGCCAAACACGCTTATTCTAATATGAAAAAACTACTTGCACTGGCGCTTTTTAGCTGCGCTTCCCTTTCGGCACAGGTCGACAAAAAACTGGTCGGAACCTGGGAATTCGTCAAGACCGACCTGGCGCAAACCGAGAAGGCCGGCCTGCATCCTTCCTATACCATTAAAGATTTCACATTGGAACTTTCGTCATCGGGCGCCCTCCGCACCACCGAGCTCCACCGTAGCATCACCGGCACCTGGACGCTTTCGGATACCGGTAACACCCTGGAAGCCGAACTCGAAACCGGACGATTGCTCACACTTTCCATACGCGACCTTACGTCCGACCAACTGACCGTACAATACCGCAACGGCATACAGCTTTTGAAAAGAACCTCAGCCGTAGACCCTGCCATTACCTCCAATCCATTGCCTAAAACCGTCGTCACGACCAACCAACAGGTCACCGGCCGGTGGAAAGCCACTGCGATTACGATGGCCGACGGCACGAAGGTTCCGGCGTCGGACATGCCCGATATCCGTTTTGGCTTCCAGGCGGATGGAGCGTTGGAGGCCGTTTCGCAGGGGCAATCGGTCGCGGGCAACTGGCGCCTCGGGGCCCGCTCGTCTACCCTTTTAGCCAGCCTCAACGGCGAAACCATCGTCTTCTATGTGCTTTCCGCATCCGACGGGGCGATGACCCTGCGCGAAGGCCCGAAAGGCATGACCTTAGCGCTGTCGCGTTTACCCTGACACTTTTTTTATACGCCATGATAGATAAAATTCCACTCCACAACCTCCTTTTCCTCGACATCGAAACCGTCCCGCAGGCGGAAAACTACCAACAGCTTGACGCTGAAACCCAAGACCTCTGGCAACAGAAAACGCAGTACCAGCGCCGGGATGAGTATACCCCGGAAGATTTTTACGATCGCGCCGGGATCTGGGCTGAATTCGGAAAGATCATTTGCATCTCAGCCGGCTATTTTGTGGTGAAAGGCGATATCCGGCATTTCCGGGTCACCTCGTTCATTGGGGACGAGCGTAAACTCCTAAGTGATTTTGCCAACTTATTGAGCAACCATTTTTCGGGGCCGCAGTACCTGCTGTGCGGACACAACTCCAAGGAATTCGATATTCCGTTCATCGCCCGACGGATGATTATCCACCAACTTCCGCTGCCTGACAAACTGCAACTTTTTGGTAAGAAACCTTGGGAAATCCCGCATCTCGACACACTTGAGCTCTGGAAGTTCGGCGATTATAAACATTACACCTCGTTGAAGTTGCTGACCAAGATACTGGGCATCCCCTCCTCGAAAGACGACATCGACGGTTCGCAGGTCGGGCACGTTTATTATGTAGAGAACGACATCGACCGCATCGTGACCTATTGCGAGAAAGACGTGATCGCCGTGGCGCAAATCCTGTTGCGAATGCGGCGGGAAGCGTTGTTGATCGACGAGGAAATCCTGCATGTCTGACAAATTTTCGAACAGCGGCCCTTTCCGGCGTTCCGACTTTCCCTTACATTTACCAAAAAACCCGGTATGGTCTTAAGCAGGTTTTGGCTCGGCATCTTTATTTCCTCCATCGTTTTTATCTTCATCAGTCTTTTTACGGGAGGCAATTACACCCTTGATTTTCTTCTTAATGGAAAGAAGGACGACCCAATCCTGATTGCGGAGCACTATCGCAATGACCTGCCGAAACCCCTGCGCGACAGTCTGGTGCTAAGCGGGAAGGAAAAAGAGAAGACGTATGTCGTCAACCGCGACACGCTGAATGCCGACACGACTTATGTGTATAAGAACAAAACCGTAAAAGTATACAGTGGCGTCCAGAAATCAGACGGGCTGTTGCCGACGTGCAAGAATACGGTGCTTGACCTCATCATCCCGCTGGTTGCCTATCTGGCCTTTTTTTGTGGCCTGATGCAGTTGTTGATTGACTCGGGCGCTTCTGAAAAACTCGCCCGGAAGTTGAGTCCGGTTTTCGTGAAAGTGTTTCCGTCGGTGCCTAAAAACCACGAATCCATTTCGTATATGACGCTGAATTTTGCCGCGAATTTCCTCGGGCTCGATTCAGCGGCCACTCCTTTTGGACTTAAGGCTATGCAGAGCCTTCAGGAGCTCAACCCGGATAAAGACCGCGCCAGCGACGCCCAGATCATGTTTATGTGTCTGCATGCGGCGGGCCTAACGCTGATTCCGACTTCTATCATCGGCTACCGGGCGGCCGAAAATGCCGCCAATCCGGCTGATGTGATGCTTCCGTGCATCATTACGTCGTTCGTGGGTACCATCGCTGCCTTCCTGATCGTCGGCATCCGCCAACGGGTCAACTTTTTTAACGGCGTGCTGCTCTCGGCCCTTATGGGCGTGATTGGGGCGATTGTAGGATTGCTGTATTACATCAACGGCCTTGACCTCATCGGAAAGAACGAATTCACATCGAACCTGTCGGCGCTGTTGCTGATCGGGATCATCGTGTTTACCTTGCTGTTCGCGTGGCGGCACGAAAAAAAATTCACCGCGCTTGACACAACGGTGTTCGACTCGTTTGTGTCGGGCGCGCAAAACGGACTGAAAACCGGTATGACGATTTTCCCTTACGTATTGGGCATGCTGGTCGCCATTTCGCTTTTCCGGAACAGCGGTTTGTTCGAAATCATCAGCGATTGGATTTCGTTTGCATTCGCGTCAATGGGCGTGAGTCGCGAGGTAACCGATTCACTTCCGGTCGCCATGCTGCGCCCCTTTAGCTCTGGCGGTTCGCGAGGCTTCATGATCGATGCAATGCGACAGGCCGGACCTGATTCGTTTACGGGTCGATTGGTGTGTATCTTCCAATGCAGCGCGGAAACGACCTTCTACGTCATTGCCGTCTATTTTGGTTCGGTGAAGATCAAGGATACCCGCTATACCCTTCCGACCATGTTGCTGGTGGACCTGATTTGCGTGGTGGCGGCGATTTTTGTGGCGGGGTGGTTCTTCTGATATGATACGAATCCTATTACTTCTATGCCTGTCTTCTCTGGTTTCCTGTAAATCCGACCGGGAAGTGTCTCCCTTTAAAACGCCCCGGGCCTTTAAAGTCGAACAGCAGGCCGAAAGAAGTGAAAGAGATAGTGTAGAGGTTTTCGTGCTGGAAAAAAAGGTGCCCGGAGGACCTGATAAACTGATCGTACGGCACTTACGAAAGCAAGTTGACAAGAAAGGAAATGGGAAAATAGGGGCCGATTTGTGTTTCTGCCGAGGGAAAGACACGCTATTGACCTATCCTGTGGAATTGGAATTCTCTGAAAATGAGGGTTATTGGGGCGTAATCGAAAATTATTTTGGCGACGACAAACTATCAGACCCGCATTTCATAGCCGTTTCGAACGGATACGATGCGTGTGGCTATCCCCAAGCCCATTTCGTTTTTTACATTGATACGGGCAAAGTGACTTTTTTTGACCGTTTTGAATCGGTTTTCGATGCTGATGTATATGCCTCGTATATCAATTTGGAGCCCAAAGTGGCGAGCGGACGGATCGTCGCGCTTGCCGGACGCTATGAAGAACACGAACTCCTTGACGAGGCGGCGGATACGGTTCTTCGGTATCAGGTCGCGTTCCGTGACTCAGTGTCCTATTCCCTGAAAAATGGCACGTGGATTCGGAAGCGTTTGACTCCGGAAGGGAAAGTCTATCGAAAGGCTATTACAACCGAATAATTCGCTGTCCTACCGAAACAAAAGCGGCAGGAACTCCGTCAGATACATCCGCCAGTTCGCCCAGTTATGGCCGCCTTCGCTTTCGCGATAGGTATAATTGAAGTCAAGTCCGTCGAGTTTTTTGCGAAAATCCTGAAAGGGATTATAGAGGAAGTCGGTCTTCCCCATCCCCATCCAATACAGCTTATAGCCATTGCGCTTTTGCAGCGCCAGCTTGTCGTCGAGGTTGGTATACAGTGCCACGTTGCCATTCTTCGGTTCGATGGTGGCTGCTGAGAAGAGCCCCATGTAATCGAATGTATCGGTATAATTCGCCGCTATATACAAGGTATGGAAGCCTCCCATTGACAGGCCCGCCAGGGCGCGACTTGACTTTTCGCGCCGGATGCGGTAATTGGTCTCGACAAACTTCATCAGGTCGCCGAAACTCTCTTCGAATTTGCCGTTGAACACATCCGGTCCGCCGAATTGCGGCACATACGGCACCGGCGATTTTCCGGGTACGGCCGCGTGGCTCGCGTGCCCATTTGTCATGACGACGATCATCGGTCGTGCTTCCTTCCGGGCGATGAGGTTATCGAGAATTTCGGCAGCGCGTCCGAGTTCCAACCACGCCTCTTCATCACCGCCTACACCATGCATGAGATACAACACCGGATAGTTGTCTTTTGATTGTTCGTACCCCGGTGGCGTATACACCGACAAGCGTCGCTGTTCCCCGATGGTTGGGGCATCGTACCAGCGAAAGGATACGGTTCCGTGCGGCACATCGGTAACGCGGTAGAGGTCGGCACGGCCACCCGGCACGATGAAGAAGTTCAGGACGTTCATCGCGTCACGCACCAGGTTCAGGTTTTTCGGGTCATGGGCCGGCACGCCGTCTACGATGAATTGGTAGCTGTACATCTCCGGCTCCAATGCGGCCGACGACACCGACCAGATGCCCGAGGCGTCTTTGGTCATGTCAACAGCGGCCCATTCGGGTTGGGTAAAATTCCCGACGACCTTCACCGATTTGGCGTCAGGTGCCTGCAACCGGAAGGTCACCGTATGGTCGGCGGCGATTTCGGGTGATACGATCTCTTTTTGGTTCTGCGCCCACAGCGGGAAAGCAAAAAGGCACATCAAGACAAGGGTTTTCATACTAAAAGGGAATAAAAAAGCCGGATACTTCCGGCCTAATATACGATTAATCGATGAGCATTTCAGGTACTTCCCCTTCGATAATGAGGTCGGCCTCGGTGGCTTTGATGATGTCGTCCACCGAAACACCCGGCGCCCGTTCGAGGAGTTTGAAACCGTTGGGTGTAATTTCCAGTACGGCCAATTCTGTGACGACTTTACGCACGCAGCCCACGCCCGTAAGCGGCAGGGTGCAGCGTTTGAGGATTTTCGATTCGCCCGCCTTGTTGACGTGCATCATGGCAACGATGATGTTCTCGGCTGACGCTACAAGGTCCATCGCACCGCCCATTCCTTTGACCATTTTCCCCGGTATCTTCCAGTTGGCGATGTCGCCGTTTTCCGATACTTCCATAGCGCCGAGTATCGTCAGGTCAACCTTTTGGCTGCGAATCATCCCGAAACTGAAGGCCGAGTCGAAGAAACTGGCGCCCGGTAAGGTGGTGATGGTTTGTTTGCCGGCATTGATGATATCCGCATCCTCTTCCCCTTCATACGGGAAAGGACCCATTCCCAATACGCCGTTTTCACTCTGGAATTCGACCGAAATGTCATGGCGTACGTAGTTGGCCACCAACGTCGGGATTCCGATGCCCAGGTTGACGTAATAGCCGTCTTTTACCTCTTTCGCAATACGTTTTGCGATTTCTTCCTTACCCAGTGCCATTATTTCTTTCTTACGGTTCGTTGTTCGATGCGTTTTTCAAATCGTTCGCCTTTGAAGATCCGTTGCACCATAATGCCGGGAATGTGGATCTCGTTCGGGTCAAGGCTACCCACAGGCAACAACTCCTCGACTTCGGCAATCGTGATTTTGGCGGCGCCCGCCATCGGGGCGTTGAAGTTGCGGGCGGTTCCTTTGAAGACCAAGTTGCCGGCTTCATCGCCTTTCCATGCTTTTACAATCGAGAAGTCGGCTTTGTAGGCATGTTCGAGGATGTGCATCTTTCCGTTGAATTCGCGCGCTTCTTTGCCTTCCGCCACTTCGGTTCCGTAGCCGGCCGGTGTGTAAAAGGCAGGAATACCGGCCTGTGCCGCGCGGCATTTCTCGGCGAGGGTGCCCTGGGGCGTCAATTCGACTTCGAGTTCACCCGACAACATCTGGCGTTCGAATTCGGCGTTCTCGCCCACGTAGGACGAGATCATTTTCTTGATTTGTTTTTTCTGGAGGAGGAGTCCGAGACCGAAATCATCGACGCCTGCATTATTGGAAATACAGGTAAGGCCGCTCACGCCCATCTTTACCAGTTCGGCGATGCTGTTTTCGGGAATCCCGCACAGCCCAAAGCCCCCGAGCATAATGGTCATGCCATCCTGGATGCCGTGCAGCGCCTGGGTGACATTGTCTACTTTCTTGTTGATCATGATAATTGGATCGTATATCGAAATCGATTGCGAATGTACGAAAATTGTATGAGGAAGCGAAGGTGCATCCGGCACGAAACCGGCTACCGGCTACGCACAACGAACGCCTAGAATTTGAATTCTTCCGTGTCTTGCTCCTGGGTCTCAGGCGTGACGGTTTCGCCGCCTTCGGTATCGGTGGTGTCGACTTCCTTGGCGCGTTCGTAGCAATCGACTTTGATGGCCAGTCCGGACGGTCGTTTGAACGGTTCTCGCGATACCTGCAATTCATCGTCGCCGTAGCACTTCTTCATATACATCGCCCAGATCGGAAGTGCCGCCGTAGCGCCTTGTCCGTAGGTAATTCCTTTGAAATGCGCCGCCCGGTCTTCGTTTCCGACCCATACGCCTGTTACGAGGTTGGGTACCATCCCCATGAACCAACCGTCTGATTGGTTTTGCGTGGTTCCCGTTTTACCGGCAATCGGATTGGTAAAGACGTACGGATAGCCCGTCACGCGGTTGTAGCCATTTCCGCCGCCCTGTGTGCGAAGACGGGCTCCGGACCCTGATTCCGTTACCCCTTCCAGTAGTTTGATAACGGCATAGGCCACGTCTTTGCTCAGCACGTCATGGGTTTCACGAGCCGGTTTGTAAAGGACGACACCATTTTTATCTTCAATGCGTGCAATCACCTGGGGTTTTACGTAGACCCCTTCATTGGCAAACGTGCCGTAGGCCGCTACCATGTCTTCAACGGTGATTTCCACCGCACCGAGGGCGATCGACGGCTGGGCCGGAATTTCGCTATGCACGCCCAGTTTATGGGTCATTTCTACTACGGCTTCCGGTCCGGTGCGATCGATGAGTTTGGCCGATACGGTGTTGATAGAGAGGGCCAGTGCCTTTTTGAGTGTTACCATACCGCGGTATTCCCCGTTGGAGTTACTCGGCGTCCAGGTGGCGGTTACGTGGTGACGGCCTACCGGAATGGTGTGGGGCGAATCGAGTATGCTATCGCAGGGCGACAGTCCGAGTTGTTCGATGGCGGTCGCATATACGAACGGCTTGAACGTTGAGCCCACCTGTCGCGCGCCTTGTGCCACGTGATCGTATTGGAAATGTTTGTAGTTGATGCCGCCTACCCACGCTTTTACGTCGCCGGTCGCCGGGTCCATTGACATCACACCTGTTTGGAGGAAGCTCTTGTAATAGCGAATCGAATCGTTTGGTGTCATAACCGTGTCGCGCTCGCCCTTCCAGGAAAAGACCGTCATCTTGGCCTTACGGTTGAAGGAGGCGGTGATTTCGTCTTCCGATTTTCCGAGGTCTTCCTTCATATGGCGCCATCTTTCGGAGTTTTTCCGGGCACGCGACATCAGTTTGTCCGTTTCCGCATCACTGAGGTTGCGGAACGGTGCGTTTTTATTGTCTTTCTCCTGCGAGTCAAATTCCTCCTGCAGGTTTTTCAAGTGCGCGTCAACGGCCTCCTCGGCATACGTCTGCATTCGCGAGTCGATGGTTACGTAAATCTTGAGTCCGTCACGGTAAATATCATAGTCGCTTCCATCCGGTTTTTTGTTCTCCTGCGCCCACTTCTTCATGAAGTCGCGGAGGTACTCGCGGAAATAGGTCGCCGTACCATCCTTATGGGTCTGTAAATGGAAGTCGAGCTTGATGGGAAGCGCTTTCAGTTGGGCACGCTGTGAAGCGGTGATGACCTTGGCTTTTTCCATCTGCCCCAACACCACATCACGCCGGTTTTTTACACCTTCCGGGTTGCGGATGGGATTGTAGAGAGAGGAATTTTTGAACATCCCTACCAATATCGCCGACTCATCGAGTGAAAGGTCTTTGGGCTCTTTGTTGAAGTAGGTTTTCGCAGCCGAGCGAATGCCCACTGCATAGTAGCCAAAGTCGTACTCGTTGAAATACATCGCAATGATTTCATTTTTGGTGTACTGGCGCTCAAGGCGAACAGCGATGATCCATTCCTTGATTTTCTGGATTCCCCGCAGGACCGGATTGCGTGAACCTTCCCCGTGGAAGAGCATCTTCGCCAACTGTTGTGTAAGTGTACTCGCCCCTCCGGCGGTTCCGAGTGAGGTGACGGCGCGCAGGGTGCCTCTTCCGTCAATCCCGGAATGCTCGTAGAAACGCTCATCCTCCGTGGCCAACAATGTCTTCACTAAATGCGGCGGCAGGTCTTTGTATTTGACGGGTGTACGGTTTTCGATGGCAAAGGTGCCGATGACCACGCCATCTGATGAAATGATTTCGGTTGCCAGGTTCGACTCGGGATTTTCGAGTTGTTCGAACGACGGCATGTGACCCAGAAGGCCCCATGACGCAAACAAAAACAGCAAAACGATGAAAGCGGCAAAACCGCCGAAGAATTTCCAGAAAAGACGGTTGAACTCGGCCAACGTCCGTTCTTTCTTCACCGAGGTCTTGACCTGGTTGAGCTTTTCTTTGACTTTCTGTACTGCCATATCATTTGATCGATTCGATCCGCAGGCCTACTTCGGTGATACCCTCTAGTTCGGTGACGCCGTCTACCTTTCCTGTGGGGCGCACCGCCTGCCGGATGCTGAATTTATACTCTCCTTTTAATGGGAAACGCACTTTTTCTTTGTAATACAACTTGTTCTCCTTGATGCTCGAAAAGCCATCGCCCATGAGCGTACCATCCGGATTCGCCATCTGGTACTCGAGTGTGTCTACATGGGTCAGCCCGTTAGGTTGTTGCATCGCGACAATCAGGAACAGGTTGCTGAATTTATAATCGTCGTTGTCACGGACATTGACGAATAGGTTATAAGGATGGGTGGTGTCGTCCTGCCTGACGTTGAATGTCACGACCGAGTCTTTGTGCCAAGCCGTTCCGACCGACTTATACTCGTCGAAAAAACGGGTGTCATCGCACGATACGAACATCGTGGCCAGCACCATCAAGACAAGGCTAATTCTTAGGTTCATCACCACGGTTGTTGTTCTTCCTGCGGTTGTTTCGGTTGCGGTTACGTCCGTCGCGGTTACGGTTCGGGTTGTCATTCTTCTCGGTCGGGTTTCCTGCCTGTGCCTGGGGCGGACGGTTGTTTTGTGGCCGTTCTCCCTGTGGCCGGCTTTGTTGTTGCGGCTTCGGCGGACGGGGTTCCTTACGCTCTGTTCCAACTGCGGCACCTTCAGGTCCCGATCCTTTTTTCTTATTCGGGCGCTTTTTGCGGCGCGGCTGGTCAAAACGCGTCAGGCTTTCCTGTCCGACGGGGTTGCTAAACACCTTCTCCGGCGTCGGTGAAAGGTCTTCGGCATAGTCTTCTAACGACGAAACCTTCCGTTTCTGTTTGTTCTCCTCAATAATTTCTTTGACCTGCTCAATCCGCAGCACGTGCCAGTTGGCGAAATTGTCGGTATAGGCAAACCACATGAGCCCTTTAAAGATGTCTTGTTTCTGGCAAACGGCCTCTCCTTTTTCGGTGTAGAGTTTCGTTTCCGAATCCGGAAATCCTTTGAGCGCATCCATATAGGTATCGAGCTCGTAGTTCAGGCAGCATTTGAGCTTACCACACTGACCCGCCAGTTTCTGTGGGTTCAGCGACAGTTGCTGGTAGCGCGCCGCCGACGTATTTACACTGCGGAAATCGGTCAGCCAGGTCGAGCAGCAGAGTTCGCGACCGCATGACCCGATGCCGCCCAAACGAGAAGCTTCCTGACGGAAACCCACCTGGCGCATTTCGATTCGGATGCTGAATTCGCGGGCGTATTCTTTGATTAATTGTCGGAAATCGACACGGTCTTCGGCGGTATAATAGAACGTCGCTTTCGATCCGTCTCCCTGGAACTCGATGTCTGAGAGCTTCATCTGCAGTTTCAGGTAAATGGCAATTTCACGCGCCCGCACCTTCATCGGTTCTTCTTTCTCGCGCGCTGCAGCCCAGATATCGATATCGCGCTGGGATGCTTTACGGTAAATTTTGGGAAGGTCGGGCGCATCGGGCTTTACGCCTTTGCGTTTCATCTGCATCTTCACCAACTCACCGGTCAACGACACGATGCCGATGTCGTGCCCCGGATGTGCTTCCGTAGCCACGATGTCACCCATCGAGAGACTTAGTTTTTCGGTATTTCGGTAGAATTCCTTCCGTCCGTTCTTGAAGCGGATTTCCACGCCGTTGAACGACTCTTGTCCGCCCGGAAGGGTCATGTTCGAAAGCCAGTCGAAGACCGCCAGTTTGTTGCAACTGTCGGTGCCACAGGCTCCTTTATTCTGGCAACCTTTGGGCGCGTCACCGCCGGAGGTTGAGCAACTAGCACATGCCATATGTTATATCGGATGCCGCGCACGGCGGCTTGGGTTCGTAATAGAATCTTTAGCTGGTAAAGATAGTATTTTTCATCGAATGGAGGGAAGGGCGCTACTTCGTGCGGACGCCGATGCCTACTCGGCCCAAAAGGCTGGGTAACGACACGATAACCGTCGTGTTTCCATGCATGTTATCCTTTTTTGACGCGCAGACTTAAACCGATGCTTCTGACGGAACCACCCGATACAACTTGTCGGAAAGCCGGATGCGCGACGGCACTTTAAAACTCACCAGGTCACCCGGAACGGCTTGGGTAGCCGGCGCGTCGTTTACGAACATTTCGGCAACGGTCAGACGCAGTTCTCCGGTGGTAGGGCCGACAATCAGGATGTCGTCACCGACGTTCAATGACCCTTCCTCTAATCGGAACTGCCCGATGGATGGTTTAGGGAAAAAGTGGACGCCTCGTCCGAGCAACACCTTCCGGATGCGCGGTCGTTCCACGACCTTCGTCCGCGGATTACGAACCGGTGCTTCGGCCACTGCCTGTTGCGGCACATTGCGATAGGTCAAAACTTCCGATTTTCCTTTCTTGAAAATCATATTGCCATTCTTGAGTCCGCGACGCATCGCTTTCTGCTCCGCTTCCGGCAG
Organism: Flavobacteriaceae bacterium; assembly: GCA_027490305.1. Classification (GTDB taxonomy): domain Bacteria; phylum Bacteroidota; class Bacteroidia; order Flavobacteriales; family Flavobacteriaceae; genus Flavobacterium. The sequence goes on along the minus strand of JAIXYI010000056.1, from coordinate 47,408 downwards.
GTGGATGACCTCAGCGCAGGCGGTCGAACAGCATCCTTCCATATTCGCGGCGCACTCTTCACACTGGATGAAAAGCAGGTGGCAGGCCTCGTTGGCGCAATTGGTATGGATGTCGCAGGGTTTTCCGCATTGGTGGCAACTGGAAACAATGTCGTCGGTGATGCGCTCGCCTAAACGGTGGTCGAACACGAAGTTCTTCCCGATGAACTTGCTTTCCAGTCCTTCCGTCTTTACCTGACGCGTATATTCGATGATACCGCCTTCTAACTGGTAGACGTTCTCGAAGCCTTTGTGGCGGAAATAAGCCGAAGCCTTCTCACATCGGATGCCGCCGGTGCAGTACATAAGCAGGTTCTTGCCCTTTTTATGTTCGGAGAGTTGTTCTTCTATGATCGGAAGCGATTCGCGAAAGGTATCGACATCGGGTTTGATGGCGCCTACAAAATGTCCGATCTCGCTTTCATAGTGGTTGCGCATGTCGACCACGATCGTATCCGGGTTTTCCATCATCGCATTGAATTCGGAGGCTTTCAGGTGGATGCCTTTTGCGGTGACGTCGAAGGTTTCGTCGTTTAACCCGTCGGCCACGATCTTGTCGCGCACCTTAATGGTCAGTTTCAGGAACGAATGGTCGTCTTGTTCGACGGCGATATTGAGGCGGATGCCCTTCATGAAGTCGTAGGCTTCGAGCGTGTCGCGGAATTCGTAAAAATGGTCAGCCGGCACCGACAATTGGGCGTTTATCCCTTCGTGGGCGACATAGATGCGGCCCAGCACTTCAAGCGGATCCCAGGACAGGAACAGCGCATCGCGGAATTGTTTCGGATCTTCGATTTTGGCATACGCATAGAAAGACAGCGTGAGTCGCTGTTTGCCGGCATCGTCTATCATGGCGGCTCTTTCCTCTGCGCTTAACGTGTTGTACAGTTGCATGCTATAAACAGTTTACGTGAGAAAAAATGTGCGGCAAAGGTAGCAAAAAAAGCAGAAGTGCCGCTGCGTCCCGAAGGGTCCCGCAACCGCTTGCAACTTCCCAACTTATGCGCTACCTTTGCGCCTTCCTTTCAACTTGTATATGAACAAACTCCTCATCGTCGGAACCGTAGCTTTTGACGCGATCGAAACGCCTTTCGGAAAGACGGATAAAATCTTGGGTGGCGCCGGTACGTATATCGGACTGTCGGCCTCTTTTTTCAACGTATCCTCCGCCATCGTGTCGGTGGTCGGCGACGACTTCCCGCAGGAATATCTTGACCTGATGACGGCGCGTAACATCGACATCTCGGGAATCGAGATCGTCAAGGGCGGTAAAACGTTCTTCTGGGCCGGAAAGTACCACAACGACCTGAACTCACGCGACACCCTCGTGACCGAGCTCAATACGCTGGCCGACTTCAACCCGGTAGTGCCTGAGAATTTCAAGGATGCAGACGTGGTGATGCTGGGTAACCTACATCCGAATATACAAATAGGTGTACTTGACCAATTGACCGCCCAGCCGAAACTCGTCGTGCTTGACACGATGAATTTCTGGATGGACTGCGCGCTTCCGGAACTGAAAGAAGTGATGAAGCGTATTGACGTCATCACCATCAACGACGAAGAAGCCCGCCAACTCTCTGGAGAATATTCGCTGGTGAAGGCCGCGGCCAAAATCCATGAGATGGGGCCGAAGTATGTCGTCATCAAAAAAGGCGAACACGGCGCGTTGTTGTTCCACGGAAAAGACATCTTCTTCGCCCCGGCCCTGCCGCTGGAAGAAGTGTTTGACCCAACCGGGGCAGGCGACACCTTCGCGGGTGGCTTTGCAGGCTACATCGCGCAGAGTGAGAACGTCTCGTTTGACAATATGAAAAATGCCATCATCTATGGCTCGAACCTTGCATCGTTCTGTGTAGAAAAGTTCGGCACCGAGCGAATGGAAAAACTCGAAAAACAGGAGGTGAACGACCGGCTGCGACAGTTCAAAGCCCTCACCCAATTCGAGATTACGACCTAAATACGCCCCTTCATGGGGCTTTTTTAATGCCGGTTGACACAGACCGTGAAGGGTCAAACCTCCATCCGATGTAGCAACCAAAAAATGACACACAAAGTACAACACAACTAAATGACGTAAGGAAAAGGCCCATAACACGCAACGAATGTTCATTGTCCACTACCCATTGTTCATCGTACATTGTTCATTGTTCCTTTCCTGCTCCCAACCAAAATGAGCGACAGCATCAAACACGAATGTGGCATTGCCCTTCTCAGGCTGAAAAAGCCCCTTTCTTTTTACCGCGAAAAATACGGATCGGCTTTTTATGGCATCAACAAAATGTATTTGTTGATGGAGAAACAGCACAACCGCGGACAAGACGGGGCGGGTTTCGCCTCGATCAAACTTGACGTCGCGCCCGGTCAACGCTATATCAGCCGTGTGCGCTCGAATGACTCGCAACCGATCCGCGATATCTTCGACCAGATCAACGACCGTATCAACGAAGCGATGGCCGAGCACCCCGACTATCAGGACGACATGGCGGCCCTCAAAGCCGGTGTACCTTATATAGGAGAATTGTTCCTGGGCCACGTGCGCTATGGAACGTTTGGTAAGAACAGCATCGAAAGCGTGCATCCTTTCCTGCGGCAAAACAACTGGATGCACCGCAACCTCATCGTAGCCGGTAACTTTAACATGACCAATGTAACCGAACTGTTCAACAGCCTGGTCGAATTGGGCATGCATCCGAAGGAAATGGCCGACACCGTAACGGTGATGGAGAAAATAGGTCACTTTCTTGACGACGCGGTCGCTGATTTGTACCAGGAATGCAAGAACAACGGTTTGTCGAAACGCGAGGCTTCGGAAGTCATCGCGCAAAAACTCGATATCACCCGCATTCTGAAGCGCGCGTCAAGAGGCTGGGACGGTGGCTACGCGATGGCCGGTCTTTTCGGTCATGGAGATGCCTTCGTTTTCCGGGATCCGGCGGGTATTCGTCCGGCGTATTATTATGAGGATGATGAAATTGTCGTGGTGGCCTCGGAACGTCCAGTCATCCAAACGGTCTTCAACGTACCTTTTGAAGCGGTAAAGGAACTCGGCCCCGGGAATGCCGTCATCATCAAGAAAAGCGGCACGGTGTCAGAAGAGAACATCATCACCCCTACCGTAAAGAAGGCCTGTTCGTTCGAGCGGATTTATTTTTCGAGGGGAAGCGATGCCGAAATCTATGAAGAGCGCAAGCAACTTGGCCGTCTCGTTTTTCCAGCCGTTATGGATGCGGTAGAGCAAGACATCGCCAATACAGTTTTCTCGTATATCCCGAACACGGCCGAAACCTCCTTTTTCGGGATGACGGAAGCGGCGCAGGGCTTCCTCAATAAAAAGAAAAACAAACTCATTCTCGAACAGCATCGTACCCTGACGGAAGCCGGACTCATGGAGATCCTGGCGGAGAAAGTCCGTACGGAGAAGATTGCCATTAAAGACGCCAAACTTCGCACCTTCATCACCGAAGACAGCAGCCGTGATGACCTCGTAGCGCACGTATATGATGTGACGTATGGCGTTATCAAGCCGACCGACAACCTCGTGATCATCGACGATTCGATTGTGAGGGGCACGACCCTGAAGATGAGTATCATCAAAATGATGGACCGCCTGCGGCCGAAAAGCATCGTCGTAGTATCGTCGGCGCCTCAGATTCGCTACCCCGACTGCTACGGCATCGACATGGCGAAGCTCGAAGGACTCGTGGCCTTTCGGGCGGCGTTGGTGCTGTTGAAAGAACGGAACCTGTATCACATCGTCGACGAAGTATACCATAAATGCAAGCAACAGGAGAACCTGGCAGATGCCGAGGTAACCAACCATGTAACCGCCATTTACGCGCCGTTCACGGACACTGAGATTTCGGATAAAATCGCCGAAATGCTCCGTCCGGATGACATCCAGGCAGACGTAAAGATCATCTTCCAGACCGTGGAAGACCTGCACCGCGCCTGTCCGAAAAACCTGGGTGATTGGTACTTCACCGGCGACTATCCGACGCCCGGCGGGAACCGGGTGGTCAACCGCGCGTTTATGAATTTCTATGAAGGAAAAGACGCCCGCGCCTATTGATCGTCTCCGTTGCGAAAAAGGCGTTTGACGTACCCCGAGATTGCTAAAAAGGTGAAAAACAGGGCAGAATACATGCGGATTTTGCAGTACATCGAATTTATAGGTCGTTCATCTAAAAGTTTTGACGGAAAAGTACTATCGCCATAGCTTTGGTTCACCATGGAATTAGTAGGTTAAGTTTATGGTAGATTTGGGGCAAAAAGGGTGAAAGTAACATTTCACCTTTTTTATTTTCTATAGGTTCCGATTCTGGTGAAAATTACCCGGTCACCATCGCCCGAAAAAAGGCATAAAAAAACGGCCAGGGGTTCCGGCCGTTCTTCTGAAGAAAAAACACAAATTAAAATTCGTTCAGCATCTTGGAGATCTCGTCGAGTTTCGGCGTCAGGATGATTTCGATACGACGGTTCTTCGACTTTCCTTCCGCTGTTTCATTCGATGCGATCGGCGCATATTCACTGCGTCCGGCTGCCGTAAGGTTGGCTTTCACCACTCCTTTGTTTTCGGTGAGGATGTTGACCACCGCGGTAGCCCGCTTGGTCGACAGATCCCAGTTGTTTTCGACAGAGCCGACTGAGCCTGCGAATTTCTGGTCGTCGGTATGGCCTTCGATCAGTACGCCGATGTCGGGGTTCTGTGCCAATACTTTGGCGACTTCCACCACGGCTTTGCGTCCGTCCGGATTCACCGTCCAGCTTCCGGTCTGGAACAACAGTTTGTTCTCCATCGACACATAAACTTTGCCATTCTTTTGTTCGATGGTAAGTCCTTTGCCTTCAAAAGCGTTGAGTGCCTTCGATAACGTTTCTTTCAACTTCTTCATCGCCGCATCTTTCTGCGACATCATGCTTTCCAGCTCGGCGAGTCGTTGCGAACTGCTCTCGAGGTCGGCCTTGAGTTTGTTAAGGCGTTCCTGTTCCGCCGCGAGGGCTTTTTCTTTGGCCTCAAGTTGCGCGAGGAGCGTGCGGTTTTTATCCATATTCGACTTCAGCGCGTCGTCGCTGTTCTTCTCAAGCGCCGCATACGACGATTGCAGCGTCTTTAGGTTGCTATTGGCTGCTGCGAGGTCGGCCTGTAGCTTATCGCGTTCGGCCTTTAGCTTATCGTGCTCTTTTTGCAGATTGGCGTAGTTGAGGTCGAGTTGGTTTTTGGTTTGCGTCAGGTCTTCGAGGTCGTCCGAGAGTTTGCGGTTCTCTTTCTTCAACTCGGCAAACTTGTTTTCGAGATCAGTGTAGACCTTTTTCGAAACGCAGGAAGACGTCAGTGCGGCGATCAGCAGCAGTGCGGAAACGTTCTTAATCATAGGGTGGTTATCTAAATACTTCATATTAATCATGCATCTATTTCGGCCATTACCGGACAGTGGTCGGAGTGCCGTGCTTCCGGCAGGATGACAGCCCGGCGGAGGCGGTGTTCGAGTTCGCGGGCGACCAATATATAATCGATACGCCAGCCTTTGTTGTTATTACGGGCATTCGCGCGATAGCTCCACCACGAGTAATGATGCGGGTCTTTGTTGAAATGCCGGAAACTGTCGACAAACCCGCTGTTGATAAAGGTGTCGAGCCACGCACGCTCGGCCGGCAGGAAGCCCGAAACGGTGGCATTCCGGATGGGGTCGTGTATGTCGATGGCCTGGTGACAGATGTTATAATCGCCGCAGATGACCAAATGCGGAATCTCAGTCCGCAATTGCGCCACGTACGCGTGGAAATCGTCCATATACATAAACTTATGGTCGAGCCGGTCGATGTTGGTGCCGGAGGGAAGGTAGAGACTCATCACCGACAGGTCGTCAAAATCGACACGGAGGTTACGTCCTTCGAAATCCATGTGTTCGATACCGGTTCCGAAAACCACCCGTTGCGGCTTTATTTTCGAAAGGATGGCAACACCGCTGTAGCCCTTCTTTTGCGCCGGATACCAATAATGATACGGATAGCCGGCCATTTCAAACGTCGCTACCGGAATCTGGTCGGGAGTGGCTTTGATTTCCTGCAGGCAGATGACGTCGGGGTCGGCTGACACCAGCCAGTCGAGAAACCCCTTTGTGAGTGCGGCGCGGATGCCGTTTACATTGTAGGAAATGATCTTCAAGGTCGCGTATTCGATTTAGGACGGTTTCAAATGTAACCGAAAAACCCGCGGGGGCGAAACGGGCCACAAAGCAGTTTTGAGCATAGTTTTAAACAACGGCAGGCACCAGGTCGACCGTACCGCGTAACAACATTTTGTTATCTTTGCGACGGCCTCTTAAAACAAACGAAAATGGGATTAGTGACCGCAAAGGAAGTCGCCAAAGCGATCAACGCCTCGAAGTACGGTGTCTTCGGGACCTTTTTAGGCTGGGCGGTCATGAAAGCGTTGCAGATTTCGCGACTCAACAAAATCTACGACGATAACAAGCACCTGAAGGATGTCGAGTTCCTGAACGCCATCCTGGATCGTTTTGAGATCAAATTCGAGGTGCCGGAGGAGGACCTGAAACGCCTTCCGAAAGAAGGGGCGTATATTACCATATCCAATCATCCGCTTGGCGGCATAGACGGTATCCTGTTGTTAAAACTGATGCTCGAACGCGAGCCGAATTTCAAGATCATCGCCAACTTCCTGCTCCACCGAATCGAACCGTTGAAGCCTTACATCATGCCGGTCAATCCGTTCGAGACACACCGCGATGCGAAGTCGAGTGTGGTGGGCATAAAAGAAACCCTGCGCCATTTGTCGGATGGCAAACCACTCGGTATGTTCCCGGCCGGCGAGGTGTCGACCTACAAAGACGGCAAACTCGTGGTCGACAAAGAATGGGAAGAAGGCGCTATCAAGGTCATCCGCAAGGCCCAGGTGCCGGTGGTACCGATTTACTTCCATGCCAAGAACAGCCGTTTTTTCTACTTCCTTTCGAAGTTGAGTGATACGTTACGCACGGCAAAACTCCCGTCTGAGTTGTTTTCCCAGAAAGACCGGGTCATCCGCGTCCGGATCGGGAAGCCTATTTCGGTAGCCGAGCAGAATGAATACCAGTCATTGGACGATTATTCGGAATTCCTTCGTCGCAAAACCTATATGCTGGCCAATCCGTACGAAAAAGACCAGAATTTCCTCGCGGCGGCCAGCAGCAACCTCAAAATACCGAAAGTACCGAAACAGATCGTGCTTCCGGCTAACCAGGACAAGATCATCGAAGAGGTGGCGGCGCTTCGAAAAGGCGATGCCCGGTTGCTGCAAAGCAAAAACTATGAGGTCTTCTTTACCAAGGCCGATACCATCCCGAATATCCTGCATGAAATCGGCCGTCTCCGCGAGATTACCTTCCGGGAAGTCGGGGAAGGAACAAACGAAGCCATCGACATCGATTCCTACGATTCGTACTACTATCATATGTTCCTTTGGGATGATGATGCGAAATTGATTGCCGGTGCCTATCGGATGGGGCTTGGTTCGGAAATCTATCCGTTGCGCGGGGTCAGCGGCTTTTACCTTCAGGAATTGTTTCGGTTTGAGCCCGAGCTGCACGACATGCTGAGTAAGTCGATTGAAATGGGACGTGCCTTCATCGTCAAAAGCTACCAGCAAAAGCCGATGCCACTCTTCTTATTGTGGAAAGGCATAATCCACACAACGTTACGTTATCCGGAACACGTATTCCTGATGGGAGGCGTAAGTATCAGCAACCAGTTCTCCGACTTCTCAAAATCGCTGATGATCGAGTTCATGAAATCGAACTACTATGATCCGTTCATCGCGCAATACGTGCATGCAAAGAAGGAATATAAAGTCAAGCTGAAAGATGCCGATAAGGATTTCATTTTCGATGAGGCCGAATCAGACCTTAACAAATTCGACCGCATCATTGATGAACTCGAACCGGGGAGTTTGCGCTTACCGGTGCTGATAAAGAAATACATCAAGCAGAATGCGCGGGTAGTGGCGTTTAACGTTGATCCGTTGTTCAATAATTCCGTTGACGGTTTGATGTATATCCGGATTGCGGATATCCCTGAAAGCACCATGAAACCGGTTATGGAGGAATTCCAGGCCGAACTCGAACGGAAACTGGCCGAACGGGGCGAATAGCCGTCAATTTTCCTTTCAGCTATCCCTCAATGAGTTGCATGATTTGGCTTTTTCGTTGCATTTTCACGATATTGCCTAAAAATTCTTAAAAAAAACGCCCTGTATATGGGGTTTTTTTGTGGCGAAAACACTGTGAAAAGCACAGGAAATGTGAAAATAGTGTATTTTCTTTGGTTAATTGTTGAAAAATACGCAAAAAACACGGTTCGCAGTCGGGCTCTTGTTACAAATAGTCGGGTCATGCCAAAATAATTCTATCTTTGTGTTGAAGAATTTAAAAACACAATTATGAAAAAAGTATTACTAACGCTGGCGTTCGTGTCTTTCGCTGTAGCTAATACGTTTGGCCAGTCTGACTCTACGTATACTGGCGGCGACTACAACAAGTGGTCAATTGAGGTAGGAGCAGGTGTAAATAAGCCATTCAAGGCCTTTACTGCTGACTATTACACGGGAGTAGAACCACTTACGGTTGAACTCGGCGCAAGGTACATGTTCAACACAAAATTCGGTTTGAAACTTAGCGGTAGTTATGGCAATTTCAACGAGTTCGACAAAAGCCTTGAATTCAAGACGAACTATGTGATGGCAAACCTACAGGGAGTGTTCAATCTTGGCCGCATCATGAACTTTGAACAATTCACAAAGTCATTCGGACTTTTGGGCCACGCCGGTGCGGGATGGTATCAACTTTCCTTTGATGGAGATAACGCGTCAGACGCAAAAGACAACGGTATCAACTTCATGGCAGGTCTTACAGGGCAAATCAAGCTATCAAAGCGTATCGTGTTCAACCTAGATGCAACGATTTACGGAAATTCCTTGCAACAGAAGAACTTCGACGGTTACGGAACGGTTGACGCCCAAGTATTCGACGCGTGGATGCTGACTGCTACAGGTGGTTTCACGTTCTACCTCGGAAGCAAAGATGTCCATGCTGACTGGTATATCGAAACTGACAAAACAAAAGAGCAACTTGACGCGCTTGAGAAGCGTGTAGGTGACCTCGAAACCATGCTGAACGACACCGACAAAGACGGTGTGCCGGATTACCTCGATGCTGAGCCAAACACTACTACAGGTGTAGCGGTTAATTCAAAAGGCCAGGCCATCGACAACAACGGAAACGGTGTTCCGGATGAGTTGGAGAGCTATATGGCCAAAACATACGGCGACCCAACAAAATCGGCTACGTCGTCTTCAAGCGCGTATACTTCCAATAACGAGTTGATCCGCAACCTTATCAACGAAGGATATGTTTGCACGTACTTCAACTTTAACGAGTCAAAACCAACCAACGTTTCAACAGAAGGCATCGATTTTATCCTTACCTACCTAAGAAACAACCCGAAAGCCAACGTAGAAATCATCGGACATGCCGACGAAGTAGGTCGCACATCATACAACGACCAACTGTCTGTGAAACGTGCTGAGGCTGTGAAAGCGATTCTCGTGAAAGCGAAAATCGATGCATCACGCCTGAAAGTAGTTCCTGCAGGTGAAGATCGTTCAGTTGAGCCTTCTTCAGATGGTGCCCGCAGACTGGTTCGTCGTGTAACGTTCCGCGTGAACTAATCACCACACCTACTCATAAAAAAACGCCCCGAGATTCGGGGCGTTTTCTTTTTTATAGTTCTTCTGATCAGGACAGTTGGTCTAGCGAATCGCGGCGTATGATCTTCCCGTTTCCAGTTTCTTTAAAGCGTGGAATAAACACCACTTCTTTCGGGCGTTCGTACTTGTCGAGTTTATCAAAAGCGTGTGGTGGAACCTCAACGGGAGCTCCTTCCAGGGCCAATACCAACTTTTCGCCCAATACGGCATCGGGTAGCGATCCCACAAAAAACCGCTGCTCGAAATGGGGGGCCAGCTTCGCTTCAATCTGCTCGGGAATGAGCTTGATACCACCACTGTTAATGACATTGTCAACGCGTCCTTTCCAATCGAACTCTGTGTCAGAGAGGAGTTCTACCAAATCGTTGGTCACGATCGGTTCCTCCGAAATGGCCGGCGCATGGATGACCAGGCAATGACGGTCATCGGTTTCAAGCCGTACGTTTGGCAAAACATGAAAGTGCTTTTTTCCCACCCTCTTGGCGGCAATGTGCGATACGGTTTCGGTCATCCCGTAGGTTTCGTATACGGCCGTCGGCACCTTCATCAATTGCTTTTCGAGGGGCGCCGCAATTTTCGCTCCGCCCACGATGAGCTTTTTAATCTGCTTCAGGCGGGGCAGCGCATTCTGGGCCTGCAACGGCACCATAGCCGAAAAGTCGTATGGGAGATCGTTGTTCTTTAACGGATTCGAGCTAGGTGCCACAAAATCCATATCAAGTCCTAACACAAACCCGCGGACGAACATCATTTTCCCGGCCACATACTTAGCCGGAAGACAATGCAGCACCCTATTGCCGGGCATCAGGTCGAAGAAATCGCCGGTCGCGATTGCCGAATTTACCATGGCCTGCTTGTTGACATACATGGTCTTTGGCAAACCGGTGCTTCCGGAGGTCTGCATTTCGATAAAGTCGTTGCCGTCGAACCAATCCAGGAGGAACTCGCCTACCGGACGCTCGAAGTCATCGCCTTCCTTAATAAAACTATACGCTACGCGACAGAGATCGTCGCGGTCAAGATGAAAGCCGTTGAGCCGGAATTGGCTGTGGACTTCATAATAAGCCGGGGCTTCAGTGAGGGTTGTGTTCATGGTAGTTTTCCGGTCAGCTTTTCCTTCCAGTCTGACCATTTATAGAGTTTACTAAAGATAAGCAAAAGCAAGGGGAATAGGACGACCACCGGGAAAAATACTTCAAATGACAGCGAGGGCTCCGACACGTCTTTCCAAATACTATTGGTTTGGAGCGCCGTCCAGTCGGCCGTTACGAGCAAGGCCGTTACGAGGTTATTCGCCGCGTGAAACCCGAGTGCCAGTTCGGTGCCGTCGTCCATTAACGTAAGGACGCCCAGGAAGAGTCCGGTTCCAACATAATAAATCAAAATGGCAGGGCCGAGCTTGGCAACTTCAGGATTAAATCCGTGCAACAAACCAAAAATCAGCGAGGTGAGGGCCAGCGGAAACCAGCGATTTCGGGCCAACACCGCAAATCCCTGCATGAGGTATCCCCTGAAAATCAGTTCCTCTACCGAGGTTTGTATCGGCAACAGCGCAATCGAGATCAGGGCCATGATCACGAACGGCACCGGGCGGAAATTCCACGCGAAGTCTTCCGGGGTTACGAAATAGGCTACTACGATGCACCCGCCGGAAATACATGCCCATAAACCGAAAGAAAGAAAAATCCGTTTCCAGTCTACTGACGGACGGGCCGTTACAAGGTCACGGAACGGTTGGCCGTGAAAATACCGGGCCACCACCCAGATCCCTGCCAATGCAAATACGTTTGGGACTAGGTTATAGAAGAGCGTCGCGTTAGGGTCGAGATACGACATCATGTTGGTCTGGGTAACGGCAATGCCCGTCTCGTGAAAGCGCATGGCAAGCGCCATTTCGAAAGGCAGGACACCCACCAACGCCATGATAATGATGAAAGCAGAGCCCAGTATATAGCGCCATATCTCGCTGTTGGGACCGAAGCCGTTTCGTAGGAACATAAGACGGATTTTACGCCCGAAAGTAGTCAAAAAATTCGTGCATTTCGCGAAATTCCCTGTCGTTCAACGCGATTGATTTAACAAACCTTTGTGAACTGACGGGTAAACCAACCGCTACTTTTGTGGTCCGACGCACCAAAATTACCTTTTCTCATTTTGACTACATTCTCCAAATCCGCATTTGCCCTCTTCCTTTTTGTGCTCTCCCTGTCCGTTTCAGCCCAAGACCGAGGCGGTGCCCGTGTCAAGGTTTCGGGTAAGGTAGTAGAAGCTAGCAACAACCAACCCCTTGATTACACCACCGTTACGCTTCTCAACCCCGAACGCCCGAACGCGGTGAACGGCGGCATCACCGACGCCAATGGCGCCTTTAGCTTCGACGTGCCGCCGGGTACGTATACCATCCGGGTCGAATTCATGTCGTTCAAACGGTTTGAAATCCCCAACAAAAAAATCGATCGCGACACGAACCTGGGTGTCATCGCACTCGAACCTGATGTTGCGCAACTGCAACAGGTAGAAATCCGTTCAGAGCGCACGACGGTCGAAATAAAGCTCGACAAGAAAGTGTATAATGTCGGTAATGACCTAATGGTCAAAGGCGGCACGGTAAGCGATGTACTTGACAACGTTCCCTCCGTATCCGTAGATTCGGACGGCACCATCAGCCTACGCGGGAATTCCAATGTGCGCATCCTCATCGACGGACGTCCTTCGAATGCGATCAACATCACCGAAGCCCTGCGCCAGATCCCGGCCGATGCCATCGACAAAGTGGAGGTGGTGACAAACCCATCCGCCCGGTATGATTCGGAAGGTGGCGGCGGACTCCTGAACATCATCCTCAAAAAAGGCAAAAACCTCGGCATCAATGGCACCATCGTCGCGTCAGGCGGTACTCCGGAAACCTATGGTATTTCCGGCACCCTGAATTTCAAGGCAAAAGAATTCAATTTCTTTACTAATAGTGGCTTTTCGCACCGCACCAACCAAGGAAATGGGCTCACCGACACCCGCTACCTCAACGCTGATAACACCACCCGTAACTACGTGAACGAGCGCCGCGACAACGAACAGGTGGGCGAAAACGCGAACGTCAATTTTGGCATGGATTGGCTTATAGACGATGCCACCACCTGGACCAACTCGGTAAATTTCCGGACGAACCAGAGCGACAACCCAGAGCGTGTGACCTATTTCAACTATGACGCCAACTTCGATAACGAAATCCGGACATTCCGGAACAACTTCCAGCAGAGCGATGACCGCGATATAGAGTACACCACGAACTTCATCCACCGATTCAAGAAAGACGGACACAAACTAAGCGTCGACGGTGCCTTTTCGACCAACAAAGACGACGATACGTCAATCATCGAAAATAACGGCGGTACGGTGACGCGCGAGGCGACCGACAGTAAAGCCCGCCAAAGCCGGAATACCATCCAGGCCGATTATGTGTTGCCGATACAGAAAGACACCCAGTTCGAGGCGGGCTACAAAGGTGACTTCAATACGCTGGTGACCGATTATCAGGTGGGCGCGCTCCAGAGCGACGGCTCACTTGAACTGTATCCGGAATTTTCAAATGTGCTGGAATACAAAGAGAAAATCAATGCGTTATACACCCAATTCGGCACGAAGGTCCAGAAGTTCTCGTTTTTGGTGGGCATGCGGTGGGAAGACTCGCATATCGAGATCAACCAACGCACTACCCGCGATTACAACACCAAAGCCTACAACAACTTCTTTCCGAGCGCGTTCCTGACGTATTCGTTCAATGACGAAACCAATATCTCGCTGAGCTACAGCCGCCGGATTTCCCGTCCGCGCGGACGGCAGATCAACCCGTTTTCGAACTACTCGAGTAACATCAATATCTTCCGCGGAAATCCGGATCTCGACCCGGCGTTCACCGATGCGCTTGATCTGGGCTTCCTGAAGCGGTGGAAAAAACTGACGCTGTCGACATCGGCTTATGTCAATAAAACGACCGACTCGTTCCAGTTCGTCCGACAAGAGAGCGGTGACTTCGTGCCGGTTGTCGTCAATGGCGTCGAATACCTTACGCCGGTCATCCTGACAACACCCATCAACCTTGCCACAGAATACCGTATGGGCTTTGAATTTACGTTGAATTATACGCCCTATAAGTGGTGGAAACTGAATTCGAACTTCAATTTCTTCCGCAATGAAACCGATGGCGATTATACCTACATCGACTTCCAGGGCAACCCGATCACGCAGGATTTTGACAACACGGCCTACTCCTGGTTCACCCGCCTAACATCGAAAATTACCCTTCCGGGGAAGGTCGACTGGCAAACAAACTTTAACTACAATGGTCCGCAGACCAATGCACAAGGAAGCCGTTTGGGCAACTTTTCGATGAACCTCGGCTTCAGCAAAGACGTGTTGAAAGACAAAGCAACCATCGCCCTGAACATACAAGACGTTTTCAATTCACGGAAGATGATTGCCGAAACCTATATCCCCGGCACCCTTCGCTCGTATAGCGAAATGCAATGGCGGGTGCGGTCGGTCAACCTCTCGTTCACCTATCGCTTCAACAAGCAGAAAAACGAACGCGACGATAAACGTCCGCGGAACGGAGGCGATGAAAACGGGGGCGACTTCCCAGGCTAATAAAATCAGGGCTGTCTCAAATCGGGACAGCCCTTTCCTTTTACCTTTGCAGGATGGAATCTAATCGACGTAGTACGGCTGTAAACGCCGCGTGGACGAGTATTCTCGGAAATGCGGGCATGGCCGTCTTGAAAGGAGTTACCGGTATTTTCGGCCATTCCTATGCCCTTATTGCCGACGCCATCGAATCAACGACCGATGTGTTTGCATCCGTGCTGGTGCTTCTCGGCATCCGGTATGCCAGTAAGCCCGCTGACGACAACCACCCCTACGGGCACGGACGGGCGGAAACCCTGGTCACCTTCATCGTCGTAGGGTTCCTGTTGGTATCCGCTACGATCATCGCCTATGAAAGCATCCACAACATCCGGACCCCACATGAAATGCCGCGCGTGTTCACCTTGTATGTATTGGGCGGCATCGTATTGGTAAAAGAAGTCTTTTATCGAATCATTGCGCGAAAAAGCGAAGAGACGAAAAGCACTTCGCTCAAAGCGGATGCCTGGCACCACCGTAGTGATGCCATTACCTCGGCGCTGGCGTTTGTGGGGATATTGATTGCCATCCTGATGGGACCTGGCTACGAATCCGCCGACGACTGGGCAGCGTTGTGCTCGTCAGGCGTCATCGCGTATAACGCCTTTTTGATCTTCCGCCCCGCGCTTGGAGAAATACTTGATGAGCACTTATACGACGATATGGTGGCGGAAATCCGCACGGTTTCCGAACGCGTGGAAGGCGTAATTGATACAGAAAAGTGCTTTGTTCGTAAAACCGGCATGACCTTCCTTGTCGACCTCCATCTTACGGTAGACGGCGCGATTTCAGTCAGCCGCGGACACGACATCGCGCACGCCGTAAAAGATGCCATACGGGATGCGCTACCGGAAGTGGCCGATGTGTTGATACACGTCGAGCCGTCCGGACTCTGATCTTACTCTACTACGTTGTTTTCGCGCTTGATATCCGCCATCAGCCCAGATGGGTCCAGGGTGATTTTCCGGATGGCCGCCCGGTCTTTCGGGATGGAAAATGTATACGTAGGATACGCCCACGCCCAATCCCCTAAAACAGTACGGTTCACCGCCGGATCGGGGTTTTCCTTGATGAAACTCATCATACGAAGCGGGATGTAAAAACTCTCTTTGGTGCCGTCGTTGTATTCGACCAACAGATCAATCGGCATGGGCATGCGGCCAATTCTTTGCAGTGTCACATCGGTGGAAGCGCCGTTGGGCTTTACCTCCGCAATTCCGTAGTCGATGGTGTTGGTCGTCTCGGTCCAGTCGGTCAGGTACCAGTCGAGGTTCGCGCCTGACACCCGTTCTGCCGTGCGTTTGATATCATTGGGTGTCGGGTGTGTGAACTTAAATTCGGAATAGTATCTCTTGAGGGTTTTGTCGAGGTTTTGCTGCCCAATCAGGTAGATGAGTTGCGCCAGGAAAACCTCGCCTTTGCTGTAGGAAGTGATACTGTAGACCCGGTTTTCGTCGAAACGGTCGGCATGGGTCGACTGCGGCTGTTCCTTTCCGGATGTGGCCATACTTATGTAGCCGCGATAGGCAGCGGTATACGGATTGGCGACTTTTTCAGTGGCGATGTGGTTGAGTCCGGTGTCTTCTAGAAAAGAGGTGAATCCTTCGTCCATCCAGCCGTGCTTGCTTTCGTTTGACGCCAATATGTGCTGGAACCAGGAATGCGCCATTTCGTGCGCCGTGACGCCCAATAAGCCATCGAACTTGCCTTCGCCCCGGATCAGCGTACACATCGCATACTCCATTCCACCATCGCCGCCTTGGATAACGGAGTATTGTTTGTAGGGATACGTACCGACATAGCTATTGTAAAACTGCATCAGTTCAACCGTTTTTGGCTGCAATTGCTTCCAGTTTTCGATAATCGCCGGATTGTTTTTATAGAGAAAATGCAACGTCGCACCGCCCGGCACCTGCATCGTATCATGCAAGTAGTTCTTGTCGGCCGCCCAGGCAAAGTCATGCACCATCGGCGCTTTGAAATGCCAGGTATTCGTGGTGCCTTCGTTCGGTTTTACTTTCTTGCCGGCATCCTCATAGCCATAGCCAATTTCATTGCCGTTTTGGAGGTAGCCCGTACCTCCCAGTATATAGCGTTTGTCGATGGTGATTTTCACGTCGTAATTGCCCCACACGCCGTGGAACTCACGCGCGATATACGGGTCGGCGTGCCATCCTTCTACATCAAATTCCGCGATCTTGGGGTACCACTGCGTCATCGACAGTTCCACTCCTTCCGCATTGTTTCGTCCTGACCGCCGGATTTGCACGGGCACCTGTCCTTCGAAATCGAGCGTGAAACGGGTTTTCTTACCCGGAAGCAACGGCTTGGCGAGGGTTACTTCCAGCACCGTTCCGACCATTTTGGCGGTAGCCGCTTTGCCGTCCTGTTGGAAATTCGAAACGGTCAACGAACCGATTTCATCGGGCTTCAGGTTTTTGATACGACTTTCCTTTCGCGTGGTCTCGCCTTCCTTGATGGTGTTTACCATACGCCCGTCCGGATCCGGAATGGCCTGCAAACGCGCATCCATTTCGCTTCCGGGTTGGAAAGCATTGGGGTAAAGATGGTAGAACACCCGCCGCAACGTGTCGGGCGAATTGTTCGTATACGTCAATCGCTGGGTGCCGGTGTAACGATAGGTAGACACGTCCATACGCACGTCCATACGGTAATCGGCGCGTTGCTGCCAGTAGCCCGGTCGTTTTTGGGCGGATACCGCCAGCGGAAGGCCGCATAACAAAAGGAAAAGGTATTTTTTCATGTGTTTTAAAAAAGGAAACCTGCCGAAGTTACGCAATCCGGCAGGTTTCGAAAAGTAGGATCGGGAAGTTTCTTATCCCTTGATGGTTTTTACTTTGCCTTTCGACACCTTGTCGGCCAACACGAGGGCGTTGTAAGCGTTGACGATACGGCCCGTGCGCGACAGATCCGACAGTTTCTTTTTCTTTTCTGGGTCGCCACCTACCGCTACATCAAATGTAATCTCCGTGCCGGAAGCCATGATGATTTCTTTGACCTGTTTCGCCGTGAGTTTCGGGTAGTATTCGCGAATCAATGCCGCTACACCCGCTACGTTCGGAGACGCCATTGACGTTCCCTGGAGGTATTGATACGTATTGTTCGGCGTCGTCGCATAGATTTTCACACCCGGTGAGAAAATGTCAACGTTGTTCTTGCCGTAGTTCGAGAAGTCGGCCACCATCATCGTGCCATACTCCGGATTAAGGGCTCCGATGGTCAAGACGTTACCGGCGAACTCGTTTACTTTATCATCCGAATCATTCGGAAAGTTGTCTTCCACATCGATGTCTTTTGCGTCGTTGCCCGCTGCGTGCACGATCAGCACGTCTTTGCTTTCGGCATATTTGATGGCATCATATACCCACTGTTTGTGTGGGGAAAACGACTTGCCAAAGCTGCCATTGATGACTTTGGCGCCGTTGTCGACCGCATAGCGGATGGCGAGTGCGATGTCTTTGTCGTATTCGTCTCCATCCGGAACGGCGCGGATTGTCATGATTTTTACATTATCGGCTATACCGTCACCCCCGATGTTGTTGCCGCGGGTTTGCGCGATGATACCCGCCACGTGGGTGCCGTGTAGGATTTCCTCTTTATCCGGACCCATTACGTTGCCATTGCCGTAGTTACGGGCGTTCAGGTTCTCTGGGTCGTCGCCCAGTTTTTCGGCGCGGTAATCTTTGAACGCCGTTGGATCAGCCACCAGCGTGGCATTCTTCTCATATTCTTTCAGGATTTCCTTGCGAAGCTCGTCCATCGACATGCCGTAACCAAACATTTGGAGCAGGAACGCCTTGCTGCGCTCGATTTCCGGATCGGTTGATTCGATGGCGGCTATTTCTTCCTGTGTATAGTCCGTCTTGCCCAATTTTTTAGCAATGATGTCTTGCGAGCGATCGAGTTGGTTGAGCATGCCTTCGTAGTGCTTTTTGGCGGGGGCAGCCTCTTTCGTCTTCTTATCCTTCTGCTCTTTCGCTTTTGCGTATACCGCAGGATCCGCGAGTGATGGATTATGTGCGATACGATCGAGTTCGTAGTTTTCTTTGGTAATGTCGCCGAGGAAGTTCCACCCGTTGACATCATCTACATACCCATTCTTGTCGTCGTCGATGCCGTTACCTGCGATCTCGCGCGGGTTGGTCCATACGACACTCTTCAGGTCTTCATGCTCGATATCGACACCCGAATCAATGACGCCCACTACCACCGTAGTCGATTTCTTGCCCTTCAGGAGTTCGCGGTAGGCTTTGTCGACGCTCATGCCCGGCACTGTATCGGCCACTAGGTCAAGGTGGCTCCATCTTTTGAGTTGTGCTTCGTCAAGTTCGCCTTTTTTACCTGTGTTTTCGACCTGGGCCGAGGCGGAAAAGGCCAGCGCCAACAGGAACAACCACGACAGGAATTTTAGCTTCTTCATGATATTTAGGAATTTATAGGAAACGATTTGTCAAAAGTAGCGGTACTTCGTTACATCGCCACCCGTTTAACGATTAATTTAGATTTTTCAGAAAATATCGGCGGCGCGGACCACGTCTTTCAGTCGCACGCCTTTTTCGGTGTGCTCTACCGTGATGATCTCGTTGTAAGCATCGTGTTCGAGGAAAAGATAATACCCATTATCAGCGGCTTCCGTCAGGAATTTGGCTTTCTCCGGAAGCGTTAACAGCGGCCGCGTATCATAGCCCATCACATACGGCAGCGGCAGGTGGCCTGCGGTAGGCAGCAAGTCGGCCATAAAGCAGACGGTTTTGTCGCCATACGTGATTTTAGGAATCATCATCTTGTCGGTATGTCCATCGGCAAAGAAAATCCCAAATCCGAGTTCCGAAGTGGCCAGCGTATCGCCTTCACCCCGACGGATGAATTCCAATTGTCCGGCTTCCTGCATCGGCAAGATGTTTTCGGGAAGAAAGGATGCTTTTTCGCGTGCGTTGGGCTTCACGGCCCATTCCCAGTGCTCGGCATTTGTCCAGAAACGGGCGTTGGAAAAGGCCGGCTCGTATCCGGTGCGGTCATGGTTCCAGCGCACGCTGCCGCCGCAATGGTCAAAATGCAGGTGCGTCATGAACACGTCGGTGATGTCGTTCCGACTGAAGCCATGGGCCGCAAGTGAACGGTCGAGCGAATGATCACCCCAAAGAGAGTAGTAGCCAAAGAATTTCTCCGACTGTTTGTCGCCCATACCGGTATCAATCAGGATCAGGCGGTTGCCGTCTTCTATAAGCAGGCAACGAGCCGCCAGGTCAATGAGGTTGTGGGCGTCGGCCGGGTTGGTCTTGTTCCAGATGGTCTTGGGAACCACGCCGAACATAGCGCCGCCATCCAGTTTGAAGTTGCCGGCTTCGATGGGATACAATTTCATACGCGATACGGTTTAGGGGAAAATGCGGCGGCAAGTTACGGAATCGGCAGCAGTTCGCCTTTTGGGATAAAGAATTTCTATTTTACCATTCACGACAAATATGCAAGGCGGTTCCTAAAGCGGGTGAATTGTAGTATCTTTGCGCATAATTTTGACTAAATAAGAATAAGGATGATACGAGTATCGGATGATGCCCGGCGGAAGCTGGTGCAACTGATGGGAGAAGAGGGGTACGACGCATCGAAGGATTACGTTCGTGTCGGCGTGAAAAGCGGCGGTTGTTCGGGTTTGGAATATGTCCTGAAATTCGACAGCGAACTCGGCGAAAGCGATAAAGTATTCGAAGACAATGAAGTACGAGTAGCCGTCGAGAAAAAGTCATTTTTGTACCTCGCAGGGACGGTTCTTGAATTCTCCGGCGGACTGAATGGCAAAGGCTTCGTCTTCAACAATCCGAACGCCTCGCGGACGTGCGGGTGTGGGGAGAGTTTTTCGTTGTAAGATTAAAAAATTAAAGGATTTAAAGATTTAAAGATTGGCGACGACTTCCTTTGAATCCTTTGATGTTTATAAAAAGGGAATTGTGCTTGCTAAAAATGTGTTCGAATTATTGAACACCCCGGATTTTGATCGCGAATACGCCCTAAAGGACCAACTGAAACGAGCGGTTATTTCGATTACCAACAATATAGCAGAAGGATCCGAATATAATAACAACCGACAGTTCGTGCGGTTTTTGAAGATAGCGAAAGGAAGTTGTGCCGAAGTTCGAAGCATGTTAGTCTTGGCGACGGAGCTGAAGTTGTGTGAACGCGAACGTATTCGGTCTTCTTACGACCTAACAATAGAAATCGCGAAAGCGCTTTCAAATTTTATAAAGTACTTAAGTACCATACGAAAGGAATGATTCCGGTTTAAAGGCATCTAATCTTTAAATCTTTGAATCTTTAATCCTTTAATAAAGATGAGCAAATATACCGAAGACGATCTCAAGGTCGAACTTGAGAACAAAGAATACGAATACGGCTTCTATACGGATATAGAGTCCGATACGCTTCCCATAGGCCTAAACGAAGACATCGTGCGTGCGATCTCCCGAAAAAAGGAAGAGCCGGAGTGGATGACCGAATGGCGATTGGAGGCATTTCGTGCGTGGTCGGAAATGACCGAGCCGGAATGGGCCAACGTCCATTATGAAAAACCCGATTTCCAGGCCATTTCCTACTATTCGGCGCCGATGAAGAAACCGAAATACGAAAGCCTTGACGAGGTCGATCCGGAATTGCTTGACACCTTCAAAAAGCTCGGCATCTCGATTGACGAACAAAAGAAACTCGCAGGAGTGGCCGTAGACATCGTTATGGACTCCGTTTCCGTGGCAACGACCTTCAAGAAGACACTGGCTGAGAAAGGCATCATTTTCTGCTCCATTTCGGAAGCCATCAAAGAACACCCTGAACTCGTGCAGAAATACATTGGTTCGGTGGTGCCGCAACGCGATAACTTTTACGCGGCGCTCAATTCTGCCGTCTTTTCCGACGGTTCGTTCTGCTACATCCCGAAAGGGGTGCGCTGCCCGATGGAATTGTCGACCTATTTCCGCATCAACCAGGCGGGCACGGGCCAATTTGAACGCACTTTGGTGATTGCCGACGAAGGAAGCTATGTCTCCTACCTCGAAGGCTGCACCGCCCCGAGCCGCGACGAGAACCAATTGCACGCAGCAGTGGTGGAACTCATCGCGCTCGACAATGCCGAAATCAAATATTCAACGGTGCAGAACTGGTATCCGGGGAACAAAGAAGGCAAAGGCGGTGTGTATAATTTCGTTACCAAACGTGGCTTGTGTGAAACCAATGCCAAAATATCGTGGACACAGGTCGAAACGGGTTCTGCCGTTACTTGGAAATACCCTTCCTGTATACTGAAAGGCGATAACTCGGTCGGAGAATTCTATTCGATTGCCGTTACCAACAACCACCAACAGGCCGATACGGGCACCAAGATGGTGCACCTGGGGCGTAATACCAAGTCGACGATCATCTCAAAAGGCATCTCGGCCGGAAAATCCCAAAACAGCTATCGTGGACTGGTGCAGATTGGTCCGCGGGCCGAAAATGCCCGCAACTTTTCGCAGTGTGATTCCCTGTTGATGGGCAATAACTGCGGCGCGCATACCTTCCCTTACATTGAAAGCCGTAACACGACGGCGAAGATCGAACACGAAGCGACCACCTCAAAAATCGGCGAAGACCAGATTTTCTATTGCAACCAACGCGGCATCGATACCGAGAAGGCCATTGCACTCATCGTCAACGGCTTCAGCCGCGAGGTGTTGAACAAATTGCCGATGGAGTTCGCTGTGGAAGCGCAGAAGTTGTTGGAGATTTCGTTGGAAGGATCCGTTGGATGATTTGAAAATTTGGAGATTTGAAAATTTGAAAATGGAAGACCGCGAGAACATCATTGTCAAACTATCCTTCGAGTTCGCGCTCGAAATCATCCGCTATTGCGGTGTGTTACAGGATAGCCGGCATTTTGTAATCGCAAACCAGCTCCTAAAATCGGGCACGAGCATCGGCGCGAACATCCGCGAGGCACAGAATGCGGAGAGCAAAGCCGACTTCATCCACAAATTCAAGATTGCCGCCAAAGAAATTGAAGAGACATTATACTGGTTGGAACTGTGTGCCTTGTCAGAAGGATTTCCCCCTTGCGACGTGCTGTCCTCCAACCTGCAAACCATATCACGAATCGTAAACAAAATCATCATATCATCGAAGGTACGGGTTTGAAACGTGAACCGCCATTTTCAAATTTCCAAATCTTCAAATTTTCAAATTGAACGAATGCTAGAAATAAAAAACCTACACGCCAAAGTAGAAGATAAAGACATCCTCAAAGGCATCAACCTAACCGTGAAAGCCGGTGAGGTACACGCCATTATGGGGCCAAACGGATCGGGGAAATCGACTCTTTCCGCCGTGATTGCCGGGAATGAGAAATACGAAGTGACCGAAGGGGAAGTCTTCCTTGACGGAGAAGACATCTCAGAAATGGCGCCGGAAGAACGCGCCCACAAAGGTGTTTTCCTTTCGTTTCAATATCCGGTCGAGATACCGGGTGTATCGGTCACGAACTTCATGAAAACGGCCATCAATGAAACCCGTAAAGCCAACGGGAAAGAGGAGATGCCCGCCAACGAAATGCTGAAGCTCATCCGCGAAAAATCGGAATTGCTTGAAATCGACCGCAAGTTCCTGTCGCGTTCGCTCAACGAAGGGTTTTCCGGCGGTGAGAAAAAACGGAACGAAATCTTCCAGATGGCGATGCTGGAACCGAAGTTGGCGATCCTTGACGAAACCGATTCCGGACTCGACATCGACGCGCTGCGCATCGTGGCCAACGGCGTCAACAAACTGAAAAGCGACGATAATGCCATCGTGGTCATCACCCATTACCAACGCCTCCTCGATTATATCGTGCCCGATTTCGTACACGTACTTTACAACGGAAAAATCGTAAAATCCGGCGGTAAGGAACTGGCGTATGAACTGGAAGAAAAAGGATACGACTGGATTAAGGCCGAGAATTGAACGGAGAGAGGTAAGAAGAAAGAGGTGAGCGGCTAGCGCCGTTAAGAACCTAAGCCCCAATCTCTTGCTACTCGCTACTTGTTACTTCAAAACATGAACCTAAAAGAAAAACTCCTATCCTCTTTCATCGCATTCGAAGAACACGTCGATACCGATGCGTCTTTGCACGAGGTGCGCATGGCGGCACTGAAGAACTTCGAAGAAAAAGGATTTCCCTCCAAAAAAGAGGAAGCCTGGAAATATACGTCGCTCAACAGCGTCCTGAAGACCGATTATTCGATTTTCCCGAAGAACGAAAATGCGGTTGAACTCAACGATGTGCGGAAGTACTTCCTGCATGAGATCGACACCTACAAAGCCATTTTCGTCGACGGCGTATTTGCGTCGTTCCTGTCGTCGACTACGCACGACGGACTCGACGTCTGCCTCATGTCATCCGCGCTGACGAAACCGAAATACAAGCTGGTCATCGACCATTATTTCAATAAGATCGCGAGCCAGGACGAGACCCTCACGTCGCTTAATACCGCCTTTTCTATCGAAGGTGCTTATATCAATATCCCAAAGAACACCGTCGTTGAAAAGCCGATCGAAATCATCAATTTCTCGACCGGTAAAGAGCATGCGCTGTTGCTGCAGCCGCGTAACCTGGTGATCGTAGGTGAAAACGCACAGGTGCAGATCATTGAGCGCCACCAAAGCCTCAACGGCCATCCGGTTCTCACGAACGCCGTGACCGAGATCTTTGCGCACAAATACGCCAACGTCGACTACTATAAAATCCAGAACGACCTACTGAGCGCGAACCTCGTTGATAACACCTATATCTCGCAGCACGACCACAGTGTCGTGTCGGTGCATACGTTCTCGTTCGGAGGCAATCTCACCCGCAACAACCTCAACTTCTATCATTTCGGCGAACGCATTGACAGCACGTTGAAAGGCATCACCATCATCGGCGAGAAACAGCACGTCGACCATTACACCCTGGTGCACCACGGCGCGCCGAACTGTGAAAGCCACCAAAACTATAAGTGTATCGTGTCAGACAGCGCCACCGGTGTCTTCAACGGCAAGATATACGTTGAGAAAGAAGCGCAGAAAACCGACGCCTTCCAGCAGAACAACAACATCCTGCTGAGCGATAAAGCCACCATCAACGCCAAACCGCAACTCGAAATCTTCGCCGACGACGTCAAATGTTCCCACGGCTGCACCATCGGCCAACTCGACGAAAGCGCGATGTTCTATATGCGCCAGCGCGGCATCCCTGAAAAAGAAGCCAAAGCGTTGCTGTTGTTCGCGTTCTCAAACGAAGCCATCGAAAGCATCCGGATTCCGGCCCTTAAGCAACGTATCACGAAGTTGATCGCTACGAAATTGGGAGTGAATCTCGGGTTCGATTTGTAGTGTTTTTGGGCAGCTAATCCGGCTGTCCGCTCTAGCTTTTTCGGTCCGTCCGGCGATTGCAACGGCCCCGTCGAGCTTCCTGCGGTCGCTGCCGTTGCCGGCAACAGCACGGCCGTCCCTTCAAAAGGCTGCCGCTTCCATCCGGGCTGCGATAGTTTCTCGCTTGAAATGTAGGAGTAATTTACGTCCCATCCACTACGGTTGGGCGTAGGTAGAAACGTACGATTCCAAAGCCTCGCGCTCTTCGGCCGTCATCGCCTTCGTGATGGCGAAATTTGTCTTCATCACCGCGTATTTCTCCGGATCCACAATTGGATCTCCCTCCTCGTTCAAAAACGCCGCCATCGCGCCTTTTTTGCCCTTATAGGCATTAGCAATGGCTATAATTGAAGGGCCGACTGACGTCTTATCCGGCAAGTGGCAGGCGACGCAGTTTCCTTTCCCTTCAAAAATCTCCTTGCCAAGGGCTTCCGGAGTGGCTGCCTTGGCTTGAGTGTCACTGCTACCGGTCTTCGGTTCTTTTCCGCACGCGACCAGGGCCAGCGTCAATAAGGTTAACAAGCACTTTCTCATCGGTTCAGCAATATAGCGGCCTCCTTCGCGAAATAGGTCGAAATCAGGTCGGCACCGGCGCGTTTGATGCAATACAACTGCTCAATCATGATTTTGTCGTGGTCGAGCCAGCCCCGTTCGGCGGCGGCTTTGATCATGGCGTATTCGCCCGACACGTGAAAAACCGATACGGGCACGTTCACCGCATTCTTCACCTCGCGCACAATGTCGAGATAGGCGATTCCGGGCTTCACCATGACGATATCGGCGCCTTCTTCTACGTCCATCAGCGCTTCTTTGATGGCTTCGATGCGGTTCGCATAATCCATCTGGTAGGTTTTCTTGTCTTTCGGAATGTCCTGTGAGTCGACCGGCGCCGAATCGAGCGCATCGCGAAACGGACCGTAGAACGACGAGGCATACTTCGCGCTGTAGCTCATGATACCTACGTTGTGGTAGCCATTTTCTTCAAGCGCCGTCCGCAGGGCCAACACACGACCGTCCATCATATCGCTGGGTGCCACGAAATCAGCGCCCGCCGCAGCGTGTGAGAGCGCCATGCGCACCAAGGCATCGTTGGTCGCATCGTTCGCGATATCACCGTTGGCGATAATGCCGTCATGACCGTAGATAGAATACGGATCGAGCGCCACATCAGGCATGACAATCATGCCGGGCACGGCGTCTTTGATGGCACGAATGGCGCGTTGCATGAGTCCATCTGGGTTCCAGGCTTCCTTACCGGTGTTGTCTTTCAGGTTGTCGTCTACCTTGACGTAGATATTGACGGCTTTGATGCCCAGGTTCCAGAGTTCTTTGACCTCTTTTACGGTGAGGTCAAGCGAGCGCCTGTAAATTCCCGGCATGGACGGTATCTCAGATTGGTACCCTTTTCCCTCTGCAATAAACATCGGGAACATAAAATCGTTCGGCGTCAGGTGCGTTTCCCTGACGATGGAACGGATGGCGTCGTTGGTGCGGAGGCGGCGGCCTCGTTGGAGAGGGAACATAGTGTTGTTTTTTGTTTTGTGTTATCTGGGCTTAAAAACCTTCTGAATCAAATTTTAACAAATGATGCGGTTTTCCCGTATCCAATTTCGTGTCATTTTTCGTAGGGACGCCGATGGCCCCTCCCCAAAGGCAAACTACCTTTTTCCGGCGACATATCCGTGCGGGAAAACCGCACTTTTTGTTAATTGTCACCAGGGATGTGGCGTGCTTCACCTGTCAACTCCTAACCAATCCACCGGCCGCTGCAATACCGCGACTAATCGGGCTTCTTCCGATCCCGGCTCGGGATGGTGGTCATATACCCACTGCACATGCGGCGGAAGGCTCATCAGGATACTCTCGATGCGCCCATTGGTACGCAAGCCAAAAAGCGTTCCCTTATCGTGTACGAGGTTGAACTCGACATAGCGCCCACGGCGGATTTCCTGCCAGGTACGTTGCTCGCCCGTATACGGCATGTTTTTACGCTTCTCGGCAATCGGACCATAGGCGGACAGGAAACTATCGCCCACATCGGTGACGAAGGCATGCCAGTCGTCCATTGTGCGATTTTCATCGGCTCGGCAATAGTCAAAAAACAGGCCGCCAACACCGCGCGCTTCGTGTCTGTGGGCGTTCCAGAAATATGTGTCGCACTGTTTTTTGTATTTCGGATAGAACGCAGCATCATGGCGGTCGCAGGCGTCTTTACAAACGGTATGGAAATGCACGGCGTCTTCGTCGAAAAGGTAATACGGCGTTAGATCCTGACCTCCGCCGAACCAACTGTCGACCACGGCGCCGTTCTCGTCATACATCTCAAAATACCGCCAATTGGCATGCACGGTGGGCACCATCGGGTTTTTCGGATGCAGCACGAGTGAGAGTCCACACGCGAAAAAATCAACATCCCCCACACCGAACATTTTTTGCATCGGCTCGGGTAGTTTGCCGTGTACACCGGAAATGTTCACCCCGCCTTTTTCGAAGACCGCCCCGTTCTCGATAACACGGGTGCGGCCGCCACCGCCTTCCGGACGGTCCCAACGGTCTTCGCGGAAATGGGCTTGGCCGTCAATGGCTTCAATGCCGTTGGTGATGGTATCCTGGAGCTGGTGGATATAATCGAAGAAACGTTCTTTCATTGGTAGTGGAAATTTTTCCCGCCGTCCTGCAACTCAATTTTTACGATGCTGTCGAAGAGTATTTTCCGGTACGCTATGTTGAGGAGTTTCGAGCCCCTACCGTACAGCGTATCATTCCGTAGTTCCACTGTGTCGAAATAAACAATCCGCCGTTTACCGTTCCTTTGTGTTATACGCATCTCTATGGAAGGCGAATTTCCGAGATAAAAGGGATTTCCTTTCTTATCCACTACCGAAATGCCTTTCAGCGAATTGGCATAATACGTAATGGTGCCGCCAATGAACATAGGATCGTTGACACGCACTTCCTTCATATTAGCGCTTTTCATTTGTTGCCTAAATGACTCCGGGTCAACTGTATACGTTTTGCAGGCCGCGCAAAGTACAACAAGCAAAAGCAGCATTTTTCTCATAATCGGTATTCTTTTACAGCATCTACAAATGCCCTTGCATGATCCACCGGAATGTTCGGGAGGATGCCATGGCCCAGGTTAACGATATAATTGTCTTTTCCGAACTCGTCGATCATCTGGTGCACCATTTTTTTGATGGTGGGGATGGGCGACAGCAGTCTTGACGGGTCGAAGTTGCCTTGCAGCGTAATCCGTCCGCCCGAAAGGTAGCGCGCGTTCCGCGGTGAGCACGTCCAGTCGACGCCCAATGCCGATGCTTTTGATTTTTCCATTTCGCCCAGGGCAAACCAGCAGCCTTTTCCGAAGACGATGACCTTGGTCTCGGGCGCCAATGCCTCGACGATCTGGTTGATGTACTGCCAGGAGAATTCCTGATAGTCGACCGGTGACAGCATTCCGCCCCACGAATCGAAGACCTGAACGGCATTGACACCGGCTTTGACTTTCTCTTTCAGGTAGGCGATGGTGGTGTCAGTGATTTTCTGCAACAGCGTATGTGCGGCTTCCGGATGCGTGAAGCAGAAGCCTTTGGCGGTATCGAAGCTCTTCGAACCGCGACCTTCCACGGCATAGCAGAAGATCGTCCAGGGCGAGCCGGCAAAGCCGATTAGTGGCACTTCATCGGCGAGCATCTCTTTGGTGAGCTTGATGGCATCCATGACGTAGCCGAGCGTTTCATGGATGTCGGGCACGATGACGTTTTCTACGTCCTTCGCCGAGCGGATGGGGTTCGGCAGGAAGGGGCCTACGCTCTCTTTCATCTCAACCTCGATGTTCATGGCCTGTGGCACGACAAGGATGTCAGAGAACAGGATAGCGGCATCGGGTTGTATGATGCGGATGGGCTGCACGGTGATTTCGGCGGCGAGCTCGGGGGTGCGGCAGCGCGTGAAAAAGTCGTATTTATCGCGAAGTGCACGGAACTCAGGCAGGTAGCGACCGGCCTGGCGCATCATCCAAACGGGTGGACGTTCGACGGTTTCGTTGTTGAGGGCTTTGAGGAAGAGATCGTTTTTTATCATAGTGATGGGCCACGAGGGCTTTCTTGTTTTTTTGTTGGGAATGACAGGACCACGAAGGCGCTAAGACGCTAAGGTTTTGTAGTAGTTGATACACTGCACAATCGTATTCTCAATCGTCGGTTTATGAGAGATGACGGTATTCGTCGGGATGACTGGATTCGAATCAGTACTATACTGTGCGACAGCCGAAGCTGTTGTCGCGCCAATGCAAAAGCAGGTTTGGGTCGATAAGGTGTTGGCGCGCACGAAACTTGTTACGGCCGACGGACTGAAAAACAGGATACCGTCAACGGGCGTATCCAATTTTACTGGTGTCAGGTCGGTTTCGTAGACTTCTATTTCATTGCATTGCACACCGGCCGATGACAATCGCGTGGGCAGTGTGTCAAGACGCATCGTTCCGGAAAAAAAAGTGAATGACGCGTCGCGGTATGTGCCTATGATGTGGTCCGACAAGTGTGCGGCATTGTCTTCCGAAGCCAGTACCGTGAACCCTCTTTGATCGAGCAGGTCGGCCGTTTTGGTACCGACACAGAAAACGGGTCGGCGGCGAACGTCCTGCACGTCGGGATGTGCGTCAACCGCTTTGACCGCATTCGCACTGGTAAAAATTAGGTATTCACCGACGTTCGAGAGCGTGAAGGGACGCGTTTTCACCGAAATAAAGTCGGCTTCGATCACCGATAATCCGGCGTTCAGAAGGAATTGCTTTTGGTTCGACTGCAGTCTTTTGGTGGAAAGGATGCGCGTCATGACTCCTTTTCTTTGAGTTCACGCCGTATTTGTTCCATTACAGACACGCCTCCATTGGCCAGGATAACCTCGGCGCATTCGGTTCCGAAGGCCGCGTAATGTGTAGTGGGAGCCGTTCGTTCGATCTCTACTTTCTGCGTGCCATCGAGGGAGAACAGCGCCCCGCGAAACCGGATTTCGTTTCGTTCGATGGTGGCCAACGCCCCAATTGGAGCCGTGCAGCCCCCTTCGAGTTTGCGAAGAAAATCACGCTCTACCCGGGTGGCGATCTCTGTATCGAAATCGTTGAGTTTACCCACGGCCTCGCGGCAAAATAGGTCTTCCGCCATAGCAACGACAACCATCGCACCCTGTGCCGGAGCAGGAAGCATCCAGTCGAGCACGATATGCTTCGGTGGTGTTTTGTCGATACGTTCGAGTCCGGCCGCGGCGAAAATCGCGCCGTTCCAGTCATTGTCGGCCAGTTTTGCAAGGCGGGTATTGACGTTTCCTCTCAGGTCTTCTACCCCGTGATGCGGGTAGCGGTGCAACCATTGGGCCCGACGACGCAGGCTTCCGGTTGCGATGGTTCCTTCCGATCCGAGGAAATCAAGATTCGTTTTATATACAAGGATATCCGATACATCCGCGCGTTCGAGTGCCGCCGCCTGCACAATACCGCGCGGCAAGGCCGTAGGCACGTCTTTCATCGAATGCACGGCGATATCAACCTGGCCGTTGATCATCGCAATGTCAAGGGTTTTGGTAAAGATGCCGGTGATGCCGAGTTCGTAAAGGGGCTTGTCGAGGATGAGATCACCCGTCGACTTGACGGCGACGATTTCGGTTTCGTATCCGAGGGCGTTCAGGTGGGCTTCCACCGTATGGGCTTGCCACAACGCCAATTCGCTGTCGCGCGTTCCGATGCGTATGCATGTACTCATGCGCGATGGGTTTCGATGCGGAAGACCTTTTCAATCCACTCGATGCTTTCGTCGACCATGGTCGCTTCGTCTTTGAGGTGGTTGGCGAAATGGGTCGTAATCTTATGGATGATGCGATCGCTGATGATCTTGGCCTGTTCTTCGTTGAAGTTGGAGATTTTTTTGCTTTGGAAGTCGAGCTCCGATTCTTTGATTGCGTTGAGTTTTTCCTTCAACGCATGTATGGTCGGGGCAAATTTTCTGGCTTTCGTCCAGGCGATGAACTCGCTCTTGATTTCTTCGATGATGGCCTCGGCTGCCGGAATGTGCTTCTTACGGTTCTCAAGCGTCTCGTCGGTGATTTGGGAAAGGTGGTCGAGGTGTACGAGCGTCACGCCTTCGACCGACATCACGTTTTCGTGTACGTTTTTCGGAATCGACAAATCCAGGATCAGAAGCGGCTTGCGCAGGTTGAGGATGGCCTTATCGACCGTCGGATTGGTAGCGCCGGTTGCGACGACCAAAACGTCCGCTTTTTGCAATTCGGTCTGTAACTCGGCATAATCCCGCACGACGAGGTTCAGTTTACCCGCCAGACGTTCCGCTTTGTCGCGGGTGCGGTTGATCAGTGTGATATGGGAGTTCTTCGTGTGCTTGACCAAGTTTTCGCAGGTATTGCGCCCGATCTTGCCCGTGCCGAACAACAGGATGTTCTTCTCACCGATGTTCTCGACGTTCTTCAATATGTACTGCACGGAAGCAAAAGACACGGAGGTGGCCCCGCTGCTAATCTGGGTTTCGTTCTTGATTTTCTTGCTGGCCTGGATAACCGACATCACCAGACGGTCGAGAAAGGTATTGACGAGTCCCATCGCGCGGGCCTCATTGAAGCCCGATTTCAATTGGCTGATGATCTCGAAATCGCCGAGGATCTGGCTGTCCAACCCGGTGCCCACGCGAAACATATGGCCGATGGCTTCGTGGTTCTTGAATACGTATCCGACTTGTTGGAAAAGTTCGACCGTTCCGTTCGTATTGCCGCACAACAGCCCAATCAACTGGAAGGGGTGTTCGGCAAAACCGTAGATTTCGGTGCGGTTGCAGGTAGAGGTCACCAGCAACGCGCCAATACCCTGTTGCTGCGCCTGCTCAAGCACACGCTGTTTCCCGGCAGCGTCGAGACTGAAGAGACCGCGCGTTTCGGCATCCGCTTTTTTAAAACTGAGGCCGACGGCGTAAAACGAAGTGGATTTTGTGGCGCTGAGATGTTCCATATTCGATCGATACAAAAGTAAAGGGGTCTATAAGATAAAAATAACGCTGTAGGTTCTATTAATATCGTTTCCGGACTTTTTGATTTGTTTAGCACCTAAAAGGCTAATTATTCGTATTTTTGCAGTAACGACGCGGCCTTTAGTCGATGTTATATAGAATAAATCTAAATAACATTTTCCTGATGCTTGTCAATACATACGATAAAAATGTCGCTATGGGTTCAGAAGAGACCATAAAAATTGAAAATGATTTTACGCTGTTCCGTTTCCAGAATGACGGAGCCCAGCCTTTTCGCGTCCTGAAGGAAATTGCTACCGGCCTGATACAGTTCCATTTTTGTCTGAAAGGAAAGGCGAAATTGGTGTTCAATGAAGGCTCGTACGCGTTGGATTTACGCGAAGAAAAAGCCTTTCTTCTATACAATCCGCAGAAAGAATTACCGATGAACCTCGAGTTGGCCCCTAATTCCTGGGTCATTTCCGTTGTAGTATCGATCAAGAAATTTCACTCGCTTTTCTCCGCCGAAGCCGACGTGATTCCCTTCCTTTCCGCTGAAAACCGCGACCGGAAGTATTATGACGAAAGCGACATCACGCCGTCGATGTCAATCGTGTTGAGCCAGTTGTTCCATTACAACCTACATCCTTCGATCAAAAACCTGTATTACAAAGGGAAAGGATACGAATTACTCAGCCTTTATTTCAACCGTACCGAAGATCCGGATGCCGAACAGTGTCCGTTTCTTATCGACGAAGAGAACGTATTGAAAATCCGAAAAGCCAAAGACATCGTAATTGCCCATATGGCAGAACCACCCGGATTGCAGGAACTCGCCGACCAGGTAGGCCTTACACTGAAAAAACTGAAAATGGGTTTTAAGCAGGTATATGGCGACAGCGTCTACAGCTTCCTGTTCGATTACAAAATGGAATACGCCCGAAAATTACTCGAAGACGGCACTCACAACGTCAACGAAGCCGGCCTGCGCATCGGCTATAGCACCGCAAG
The DNA here is from genome assembly GCA_027490305.1 of Flavobacteriaceae bacterium. Lineage (GTDB taxonomy): Bacteria > Bacteroidota > Bacteroidia > Flavobacteriales > Flavobacteriaceae > Flavobacterium. Next base: position 14,474 of record JAIXYI010000056.1, on the reverse strand, counting down.
CCACTTCATTTCGGCCTTTAAGAAGAAATTCGGCACAACACCGAAGAAGTATTTGATGTCGGTGGGAAGTTAAGAGTTGAGGGTTCATGGTTCACAGTTGAGGGTTGATAGTGAAACACATGAAGCCGGCACCGCCTTCCCTGATCCAGTACCTATGTTGATTTTTACACTGACTCTAACCACCGAAAATAGCTCATTTTATGAAAGGCGTCTTACTCGTCAACCTCGGTTCTCCCGATTCCCCGCATCCGAAAGATGTCAAACCGTATCTCGATGAATTCCTGATGGATAAATACGTCATCGACGTGCCCTATCTGCTGCGTGCCTTCCTCGTTAGGGGCATCATCCTGCGCAAACGTCCTGAGAACTCGGCTGAGGCCTATGAGAAGATTTGGTGGGATGAAGGATCTCCGCTGATTGTCCTCTCCAATCGCATGCACAAAAAAGTCGCAAAACAGGTGTCGGTGCCCGTAGGACTTGCCATGCGCTACGGGAAGCCGTCGTTGTTGACCGGCCTGCAACAACTGGCCGACCAGGGTGTTGACGATGTATTGCTGTTTCCGCTGTATCCGCAATATGCCATGGCCTCGACTAAAACCATCGAGGTATTGGCGTCGGAACTGCAACAGAAGCATTTCCCGAACATGAAAATCACCAACTTTCCGGCGTTTTTCAACCGTCCGGATTATATCCAAAACCTGGCCGACTCGATTGCCGAAGGACTTCAGGGCTTTGAATACGACCACTTGCTGTTTTCCTACCACGGCATCCCCGAGCGCCACATCCGGAAAACCGATATCACCAAATCGCACTGCCGCATCGACGGGAAATGTTGTGTTACGCCGTCGCCGGCCCATCAATTCTGCTACCGCCACCAATGTTATGAAACGACGCGCTTGGTAGCGGAGAAACTGGGGCTTTCGGAAGGATCCTACAGCCAGACCTTCCAGTCACGATTGGCGGGAGATAAGTGGTTAGACCCTTATACCGATGTCGAAATCAACAAAATGCCAGCAAAAGGCATCCGTAAACTGGCGGTAGTAACGCCTGCATTCGTCTCAGATTGCCTGGAAACCCTTGAGGAAATCGCCATGCGCGCCAAAGAGGAATACGAAGAGAACGGCGGGTCTGAATTCAAGGCCATCCCGTGCCTGAACGACCGCGACGACTGGTGTGCGACCGTGGCAAAATGGTGCAACGACTGGGCGGCATCGGGCGTTGCCTGACGTAGCGGATTATTTGGTATTTTTGAACGTACGACCCAGCGCCGCTTCCGATTATGGACTATAATTACATCAAATCCCTTCACCTCATCTTCGTGATCACCTGGTTCGCCGGACTTTTCTATATCGTGCGGCTTTTCGTCTACCAGGTTGAGGCGGCTTCGATGCCGGAGCCCGAGCGGGAGATCCTTCGGAAGCAATACAAAATCATGGCCTATCGGCTGTGGTATATCATCACCTGGCCGTCGGCAGTGCTGGCTACGATTTTCGCCGTTACGCTGCTTTGGATGATGCCGGCCTGGTTGCAGCAGGGGTGGATGCACGTAAAATTAGGCTTCGTGCTGCTGTTGTTTCTTTACCATTTCCAATGCCACCGTATTTTCAAGCAATTGCAGCGGGATGAGGTACGGCACACCTCGAATTTTATGCGGCTGTGGAATGAAGGCGCTACCATCATCCTGTTTGCTGTCGTCTTCCTGGCTGTGATGAAAAACGCCCTCGATTGGGTATTCGGCGTGGTTGGAATTATCTTTTTCTCCGTACTCATCATGCTCGGATTTCGTTTTTACAAACGCATCCGCGAACGAAACGCCCGCCCATGAGGAAGGTGAGGATCAGGCGCGTCTCCCTTCGCATCCGGATCTTTCTTTCTATGATCCTGCTCACGCTATTGGCGTCGATCCTGATGGCGTCGATATCCATCATCCAATTCCGGAAAGAGGCGCGGGAATACCACCAGGAACGCCTTGAACGAAAGGAAAACGCCATCAAGGCCCACATCAACTACATCCTTTCCACGACCACTTATCCGCTGAACGAGGCCAACCTGTCGCTGATTTTCAAAGACCGGGTGCACGAACTGGCCGACATCCACAGCACGCAAATTCGCATTTATAGCCTGAAAGGACGGTTGGTGAGTACCTCAAAAGGGTCGTTTTCAATCGACTCGATAGAGCCGCCTATTTCCGAAGAAGTGCTGCGCGCTATTTCCGCCTCTCCGGATAAACGCTATGCGGCGCCCGATGCCGTTTCGGCCGAGGGCAAAAAATACCGCTCGTCGTATAGCCAGATCAAAGACCTGAAGTTCAAGCCCCTGGGCATTCTCAACCTTCCGTATATCGAAGACGACGGCTATTACGACCAGGAATTGAAGAACTTCCTCGTTACGCTGGGCCAGGTCTACAGTGTGATGCTGGTTGTGGCGTTTATCCTGGCGTATATACTGTCGAGTTTCATTACGAAATCCCTGAAGTCGATTTCGGCGAAAATCATGATCACCGGACTAAACCAGAAGAACGAAAAACTCGATGCCGGCGACAGCACGCGGGAAATCAGCCTGCTGGTGAATGCCTACAACGATATGGTCGACAAGCTGGAGGAAAGTGCCACGAAACTGGCGCAGGGCGAACGCGAGCAGGCGTGGCGCGAAATGGCACGGCAGGTAGCGCATGAGATCAAGAATCCGTTGACACCGATGCGACTGACCGTGCAGAGTTTCCAGCGGAAATTCGACCCGAACGATCCTGATATCCGCCAGAAAATAGACGATTACTCCCGAACGCTCATCAACCAGATCGACACCATGAGCGCAGTGGCCTCGGCCTTCTCGAATTTTGCCTCGATGCCGGCCCAGCAGAACGAAACACTGAATGTGGTCAAAAACGTTGACCTGGCGCTTGATATCTTCAATGAAGAATACGTGCATTTCCAGGCGGAAGAAGCCCGCATCATCATCCGGATGGACCGCACGCAGTTGATACGCGTCATTACCAACCTGGTGAAAAACGCCATCCAGGCCATTCCGGATGAACAGGAACACAAGTCGGTTGTCGTAACGGTGAAACGAGACGGCGACTACGTCCTGATTTGCGTAGCCGACAACGGAAGAGGCATCGCCGAAGAACACCGCGAGCGCATCTTCGAGCCGAAATTTACGACCAAGAGCAGTGGCATGGGCCTCGGATTAGGGATCATCCACAACATCATTGAAAATTATAAAGGAACCATTACTTTTGACACCGAAGTGGGGAAAGGCACCGTTTTCACGGTCTCGCTCCCGCTTGCCAAAACCTTGTAACATGAGCTACCAGAACCTTCTCGTCGCATCCGCCGACGGCATTGCAACCCTTACCATCAACCGTCCGGAAAAACTTAACGCGCTGAACAAAGCGACGATTGCGGAACTCCACGACGCCCTTGAAGCAGCAGCAAACGACGCCTCCGTCAAGGTCATTATCCTTACGGGAAGCGGCGAAAAAGCCTTCGTAGCCGGCGCTGACATCTCGGAATTCGCCGATTTCTCCGTCTCACAAGGCGCCGAACTGGCGGCAAAAGGCCAGCAACAGTTGTTTGATTTTGTCGAGAACCTGTCTAAACCTGTCATTGCAGCCGTCAACGGATTTGCATTAGGCGGTGGACTCGAACTGGCCATGGCCTGCCACTTCCGTGTTGCGTCTGACAATGCACGTATGGGCCTTCCCGAAGTATCGTTGGGCGTCATCCCGGGATATGGCGGCACGCAGCGTCTTCCGCAATTGGTCGGCAAAGGACGCGCGATGGAACTGATTATGACCGCGGGTATGATTCAGGCGGCCGAGGCCAAAGAATACGGACTCGTCAATCACGTCGTACCGCAAGCCGAATTGTTGTCGTTTACCGCCTCGATCGCGCAGAAAATACAGAAGAACTCACCGTCGGCCATTACGCAGGCCATCAAAGCGGTAAATGCCAATTTTACGGACGGCGTCAATGGTTTCCAGACTGAAATCGAACTTTTCGGGAAATGCTTCGGAACCGGCGATTTTAAGGAAGGAACTATGGCATTTTTGGAAAAGAGGAAGCCTGAGTTTAAGGGAAATTAAGCCTGCTTCCAACACGAAAAAGGCCAATATAGGCACTAAAAAACCGGAACATCAAGTCCCGGTTTTTCTATTCCATAAACAACGCCTTCAACTCCGTCGCATCCGACGCTTTCATTTTGCCGGCGAGCACCAAACTGAGTTGCTTACGACGTAGCGCGCCGTCAAAACGCTGCTTCTCCAGGTCGGTCTCAGGGATGATCGGCGGTACTTCAACAGGGCGACCCGTGTCATCGACGGCCACAAAGGTGTAGATGGCTTCATTCGCCTTGGTGCGGCTGCCCGACTCGCGGTCTTCGATCCAGACGTCGAGGTAGATTTCCATCGAACTGCTGAAACTGCGCGATACTTTCGCTTCAATCGTTACGACACTTCCCAGTGGAATGGTGCGGTTAAAGGCGACGTGGTTAACCGATGCCGTAACGGTAATGCGGCGGGAGTGACGACGTGCGGCGATACTGGCGGCGCGGTCCATGCGGGACAGCAGTTCCCCGCCAAAAAGGTTGTTCAACGGATTCGTCTCACTCGGCAGAACCAGGTCAGTGATGACGGTAAGGGATTCGGAGGCGTACTTTGGGCTCATGGTATCTTTTTCATTAGGCCTTTCCGTAGAAAGACGCGGCAAAGATACGGCATAAAAAAATCCCGTCAAGCGGGATATCAGTGTCGTTTCGTGACCAGCAGCCAGGCCTCGCCTCCGTGTTGTTTCCGGATGGTGTCGAGTGCTGCCTGCGCTTCCGACAAGGTAGCATAACTGCCATAACTCACCGGATACAAGCCTTTTCGCGTTGGCTCTAACCGTTCTGCGGCAAACCCTTGGGCAGTCAGTTTCTCAAATACCCGTTGGGCGTTGCCTTCTTCACGGAAAGCGCCTGCCACGATATGATAGGGTTTCCAGGTTTTTTCAACCGGAAGCACCACGTTTTCGAGCGGTGCCTCGAGGAAAAAGGTCGCTTGTTGGATACGGTTGCCCACTTCCTTTTGGACTTCCGCCTGTACGATCTCCGTCTGCTCTGCAATACGATCCTGGTAATAGCGGTTACCAAAGAATCCGGAGGTTCCGAGTCCAATGGCGAAAATAGCTGCGTATTTAAGCCATTGACGGCTTTCCGTGCGCTGTGGCACCAATACAAGGGGCTCCTCTTCCGCAGCGTCTTCGCCTACGACCGCGAGTACCTCACGACGAATGGCGGGCGACACAAAAGAAGACAAACCGAAGGCACCAGTGAAGTAATTTACCTGTCCGGCTTCCTCAAACACCAAATTCCCTTCTGCATTCACCGAAAGAACACCGATATGGGGCAGGGTAAGCCGACGCTCGGCAATCAACGCATCCCTCCAAAGGGCCACATCCTGGGCGATACGGTCCAGCGCATCGTCATACGACAGCCGTTCTGCCCGGGCCACATGACTCGCCAACAACCCATCGTTATTCTTCAACAACGGATTGAATGAGAGTACTTTCGCCGGCGGAAAAAACGTATGGGCCGCTTCGTCCAGCCGGGCGGGCTTCGTCTCTGTCAGGAAAGCCCCGAAACCGGGGATTCCGACACATTGGTGACGGTAGAGTAACTGTTCGATGTGGCGTGCGGTATTCATGAAAACAAAGGTAAAGATTCACGCAGGCTGTGGAAATTTTATCAACAGATTTTATCAACAACCGGCATTTTTCCCTACTTTTCGGCTTCTTTATTTCTATATGCGCCATTCAGAATTACTTGCCCTGCTTACGTTGCAGAACGTAGAGGGCGTGGGCGATGTCATCGCCAAAAAGCTTATTTCGCATTGTGGAAGCGCCGAAGAGGTCTTCCGTGCCAAATCGTCCGCTCTTTCCCGAATCGATGGGGTTGGAACTTCCCTCGCTGCGAAAATCAGGAATAAACCCCCACTCGACCAGGCGGAAAGAGAAGCGGCTTTTATCGAAAAAAATGCGATTTCCGTCCTTCCGTATTATGCCGAACACTACCCCGACCGATTGAAGCACTGTCTCGACGGTCCGCTCCTGCTTTTCGGATCGGGCGTAACCACCCTCCGGAACCGCCACGTGGTTAGTATCGTCGGCACCCGGCAAATTACAGCCTATGGGGTTGACTGCTGCAAACGGCTTATTGCCGACCTGGCGCCATTGGATCCGGTTATCGTGAGTGGTTTTGCCTATGGCGTCGACATCGTGGCACACCAGGCGGCCCTAGAGCATGGGTTACAGACGATTGGAGTGTTGGCGCACGGTTTCGACCGGATTTATCCCGCGGCGCACCGAAAGTATTGGGAGAAAATGAAAGCATCGGGTGGTTTCCTTACCGAATTCCGGAGCGGCAATGATCCCGAAAGGGAGAACTTCGTCAAGCGCAATCGCATAGTGGCGGGTATTTCCGAAGCGACCATCGTCATTGAAAGTGCCGAAAAGGGAGGCTCGCTCATCACAGCCAACCTTGCCAACGATTACAACCGCGACGTATTCGCCGTTCCGGGACGTATTACCGACAAATACAGCCAGGGGTGTAACCTGCTGATTAAAACCCAACGGGCACACGCTCTTACGTCGGCAGCCGACCTCATCTATCTGTTGGGATGGGATGTCGCGGCGGCACCAAAACCGGTACAGAAACAGCTTTTTGTGACGCTGGAAGGCGACGAAAAAACGGTCTACGACTTCCTGGCTGGCAACGGAAAGGAGTTGCTGGATATCATTGCGCTCGAGTGCGGATTTCCCATACACAAAACCTCCTCCCTTTTATTGGGAATGGAATTGAAAGGCGTGGTGCGTCCGCTGCCCGGTAAGCTCTTCGAAGCGGTTTAGAGGTAGCCGAGTTTATGGCGTACGCGGGTCAAAACTCCGTTGGCGATGGCTCCCGCCTTTTGGGCACCGGCAGCAAGAATACCATCCAATTCCGGCAGGTTCTCCATAAAATAGCGGTAGCGCTCACGCTCGGCCGAAAATTTGGTCAGGATCAAGTCGTATAAAGCCGTCTTGGCGTGTCCCCATCCGAAATCCTGGGTTTCGTTGGCGTAGCGTATGCGCATGGCAGCCACTTCCGCTTCAGAGGCGAGCAGTGAATAGATCGCAAATACCTTACAGGTATCTGGATTTTTGGGCGCTTCCAGGGGCGTACTGTCGGTTACGATGCCCATCACCTGCTTTTTCAAGGCCTTGTCGTCGAGGAAGATGTTGATGATGTTGTTCGCCGACTTACTCATCTTTCCGCCATCGGTACCTGGTACATACTGTGTGGCCTCACGAAGGGAAGGCTCGGGCAACACGAAGGTTTCCCCCATCTGATGGTTGAAACGCGACGCCACATCACGGGTGATTTCGATGTGTTGCAACTGGTCTTTCCCTACGGGGACGAATTCGGCATCATACAAAAGGATATCCGCCGCCATGAGCATCGGGTAGGTGAAAAGTCCGGCGTTCACATCACTCAAACGGTCTGCTTTGTCTTTGAAGGAATGCGCCAGCGTGAGCCGTTGATACGGAAAGAAGCAGCTCAAATACCATGACAGTTCCGCCGTCTGTGGCACATCCGACTGGCGGTAAAAGGTGACCTTTTCAGGATCGAGTCCACAGGCCAGCCAAACGGCCGCCGTGCTGTAGGTATTGGTGCGGAGGGTGTCGGCGTCCTTGATCTGCGTCGCAGAATGGAGGTCGGCGATAAACAGGAAGGATTCGTTCTCCGGATTTTTGGAAAGGTCGATGGCCGGCAATATAGCGCCGAGCAGGTTGCCGAGATGCGGTGTTCCGGTACTTTGGATGCCGGTCAGGATTTTAGACATGGTCTTGTAATTTTCGTCGTCCACACACACGTTTGCGCGGGAGATGCCAAAGTTACCGCTTTCCCGAAACATTTGGAATGATTGCGTACTTTTGGCGGTATGCGTATAGTCAAGGTTGTTTTCTGGGTGTTATGGCGCGTCTGGTTTTATATACTGGTATTGCTTCCCATAGTGGCCTTCTTTCCGTTTTTACTGATTTCGATTTCCCGCGAGCGATGGTATCCCTACTTCTTCGTCATGGCCCGCATCTGGGGGAATTTCATCTTATATGGCTCTGGGTTTTGGTACCGGACCGAGATTGAACAACCACTTGTCGACGGCAAAAGCTATATGTTCGTAGCCAATCACACCTCGATGACGGATATTATGCTGATGCTGGCCATCATTCGGCATCCGTTTGTGTTTGTAGGGAAAAAGGAATTGGTGAAAATTCCGCTTTTTGGATTCTTCTACAAACGCACCTGCATCATGGTCGACCGAAGCAGCACCAAAAGCCGGATGGAAGTGTTTGAACGGGCGCAGAAACGCCTGAACCAGGGACTCAGCATCTGCATCTTCCCGGAGGGAGGCGTTCCGCACGAATCGGTTTTGCTCGACGATTTCAAAGACGGCGCGTTTCGCCTGGCCATCGACCATCAAATCCCGATTGTACCCATCGTGTTTCCTGACAATAAACGGCGGTTTCCTTTCTCTTTCTTCGCCGGCAGTCCCGGAGGCATGCGGGCAAAAATACTTGCCCCCATCGAAACATCCGGATACACACAGGACGATAAAAAGACGCTTCGTGAAGCGACCCGCGAGCGCATCCTGGCCGAACTGGTCCGGATGGGTGCCCGTTAATCGAGCGCCTCTTCTACTTCCCTACGTAAAATGTAAAAAGCCCACCGAAGCGGGCTTTTTCTTCATTCATTACCCCGAAGTAACAAACAAAAAACAACAATATTTAGATCTAAAAACTAAAGCTCAGTCCGGAATATACACCGACCACATACGGTCGGAAGTTGCCGTCGTTGCTGGAAAACGTATTGATCTGGTACTTGAGTGTTGGCTCACAATGCAACTCGAGTGATTTCAGGAAGCGGTAGCGGAGACCGATGCCAAAATTCGAGCTATAGTGGACGCTGTTCAGGTTGTTGGCCTCGCCTATGTTGGCAGACATTCCCGGAGACAATACCGAAAGACGGTTTTGGTCAAGGAATAACGTACTCACACCTCCAATGACGGAAACGGAAAAACGACGGTCGAGTAGTTTATACGACAACTCGAGCGGCACTTCATAATACCCCATCTCCTGTCGGAGCGTTCCCATGTTTTCATCGCGGATGGAAAGTTCGAAGTTCTCCATTCCCACATGCGCTTCGGCTGGGTTCATCACCTGTATAAACGCACCGGTCGGATTCGGGTTAATGGCCGCAATCGCCGGCGGTGATATGGCGGCGAAGAACATTACATCGTTGGTGTTGTAGGAAAGGTTCAGTTTGTTGAGTCCCGCGCGAACCGTAAGCCGCTTGCTCACGGCATAATTCACGCCTACTCCATAACTGGTGCTGCTGTTGTAGCTCTTGCCATTCGAAGCGAACTGCGGATCGATGGCCGAACCCGCCTTGGATGCCGACCCAAGGTAGACAGGCGCAACGTTGGTCGTTACCTGCCAGCGGTCTACCTTGGTTTCAGCAATCGCTTCTTCTTTTTCATTTTTCGGTTGCAGCAATTCTTCCAGCTTCTTGGTGTCTTCAGCAATCTTGGCTGAATCGGTCGGTACGGATGCGATCGCCGCATCTGTTTTAGGCGCTATTCTATCGGGTGTGGTTCCGTCTTTTACGGTTGAACCCACCGATGTACGTGGTGTCTCCTTTGAGGGAGCATTGGCAATCGCATCCGTTGCGTTTCCACCCTTGGTGCGATCTGCAGTAGTCACCATTCCTTCACTCCTGTTCGTTCCGGATGCTCCTCGTTGGGAGGAAACGGTTTTCCCGGCGGGCTTGTGTGAGCGATCATGTGCCGCTACGGCCTCATTTCGCTTCTCCTGGAGCCGTCGGTTACGAGACGGAGCCGTGGCCACCGAAGAGCCATTATTCAATAGCGGGGAAGCCGATTTCCGGCCTCGCAGTTTAGGCGTCGTTTTCCCATTTCCGGATTGTGGTTTCTCCTCTGAAGAAGCAACTTCGGTCGTGTTGCTGTTTCGCTCACCCGACTTCGCTTTCGAACTTCCGCCTTTTGGCGACGTTCCTTTTCCCGCCGCAGAGCGCGATCCGTCCTCTGAGGTCGCCACTGCATCAACTGCTGCAGGCGATGTGCCCGTACGGGTGTTTTCCTGACCGGATGGTGTGACTTCGGATGGCGATGGCGTTTGCACCCCCCCTTTGCCTCCCTTATCCTGGGTGTTGACCACTGACGGACCAGTCGGCGCGGCTACGTCATCGACACCAAAATGCGTGTAGCTGTTCCAGGCGAAAAGCCCGATCAGCAGTAATGCGGCGACCCCTGCCACCTGGTACCACCAGATGGGCACGACACGCCGCTTCTTCTTGTGCAGCGCGGCCTCTATGTTTTTCCAGACTTGTTCGTCCGGACTTACTTCGAAGTCCTTGAACTTTTCCTGGAAGAGGCGATCTAAACTCTTTCTCTCCTTCATTGTACAGATGTATGTTGCTTGCCGGAATGCCGGTCAATTTTGTCTTTTAGGATCATCCGGGCGCGGGCCAGGTTCGACTTGGTCGTGCCGGTGGTAATGTCAAGCATGTCGGCGATTTCCTTGTGGGAATAGCCGTCAAGCACATACAGGCTAAACACCAACCGGTAGCGTTCCGGCAACTCCTGTATGATCGTGGTCAGGAAATCCATTGAGATGTTCTCGTCGTCGATCTCTACGGTTTCCTCTTCCGGGATGTTCTCGCTTACGATTTCAAGAAAACGCATCCCGCGGTATTTCTGTAGGGCATTGTTGATCATGACCCGTTTCCCCCATCCTTCAAACGAACCTTTGAAGTTATATTGCCCTATTTTGTTGAAGATAATGAGGAAGCCGTCCTGGAGATTGTCCTGGGCTTCTTCATAACTTCCGGAATACTTCAGGCAGACACCAAAAAACTTTGCAGAAAACAGCCGATAAAGCTGTTCCTGGGCCTTGGGGTCGTTCTTCTGGCATCCAACAATGAGTTCTTCTAACGTCAAGGGCAGGCAGGTGGTTTAATAGGTTACATGAACTTCCACATCTTCAAATATGGGCGTCCCGTTGGGGTTGTCGCCTTTGTAGAAGCGGAAACGATAGGTGTCGTTTACCGTACAGGTAAAGTTAAAGGTCGCTTCGTAAATTGTGTCATCGGCGGCACAATCAGCACGGTCGTCGTTTCGGGCCGTTACACCGACAATACGGTCATTTCCGTTTTTCTCATAATAAAAGCCCTCGAAAGCATAGCAGGCAGAAGGCTTTTTGTAGCGAATCGTCACGGGGTAGGTATGGCCAAGTCCGAAGCTCTCCGGAAGCACGTAGCTCTCTACTGGGAGGACTTCAAGTGTATAGTTGGGACTGTCGTCGCCAAGCGAACAGGCACTAATGGCGAACACGGCGATAAAGAGCAGGGCAATCTTTTTCATCGTTTGGGTATTATAAAATCTGCATCATTTGCGATTACAGATGACTTTTCACTGCGTAGGTTGCGTATACACGCAAAAAAACCCGAAAAAATCGGGTTTTCTATTTAATTCTGCGATTTGATAAGTGCTTTAATCTTTTCCTCAAGTTCGTCAGCCAACTCCGGGTTGTCTTTGATGAGGGCTTTCACCGCGTCTCGCCCTTGTCCGAGCCGGGTTTCGCCATACGCAAACCACGAACCCGATTTCTTGACGATTTCAAACTCGGTTGCCAGGTCTAGTATCTCGCCTGCTTTCGAAACGCCTTCACCATACATGATGTCGAATTCAGCGGTACGGAACGGAGGCGCGACTTTATTTTTAACCACTTTCACTTTGGTGCGGTTTCCGATGACATTCTCGCCGTCTTTAATCTGCGACGAACGGCGGATGTCAAGACGTACTGACGCGTAGAATTTCAAGGCATTACCACCTGTTGTGGTCTCAGGATTTCCAAACATGACGCCGATTTTCTCGCGTAACTGGTTGATGAAAAACACCGTACAGTTTGTCTTACTGATGGTAGCGGTAAGTTTCCGAAGCGCCTGCGACATCAAACGTGCGTGCAGACCCACTTTGGAATCGCCCATTTCACCTTCGATCTCACTTTTCGGGGTCAGTGCTGCCACCGAGTCGATCACGACGATGTCAATCGCACCGGAACGAATCAGGTTCTCGGCAATTTCAAGCGCCTGTTCGCCGTTATCGGGCTGCGATATAATCAGGTTTTCGATATCGACCTGTAATTTCTCGGCATAATTCCGGTCAAAGGCGTGTTCCGCGTCAATGAACGCCGCGATACCTCCGGCTTTTTGGGCCTCGGCGATGGCGTGCAGGGTCAGTGTGGTCTTACCGGATGATTCGGGACCGAAGATTTCGATGACACGGCCTCTAGGGTATCCATTAACACCTAAAGCCAGGTCGAGGCCGAGCGATCCGGACGATATGGTTTCGACTTCCTCTACGGCCTGGTCGCCCATCTTCATGACGGTGCCTTTTCCGTAGGTCTTATCGAGTTTGTCAAGCGTTAACTGTAAGGCTTTTAGTTTGGCTTCTCTCTCTGAACTCATTGTTTCTTTCCTGATTTATTTTTCGTAAAAGTACGGCATTTTCTCCTCCGTGGATTACGGTTTTTCCGCAGAAATATGAACAATTTGGAATTACGGAAGTTCCCGCCAAAATGCGTATTTTCGCCGCGAAGAATCGTCACATGGAAAGAATCCTATCGTATCCGTTGTCTGCACTTTTCTACCTTTGGTTTGGATTGGTGCTGGTGGTTTTCCATCCCATCCAATGGGTGGCACACAATGTGTTCGGTTACAAGGCGCACAAACTCTCGGTTGACGTGCTGAATTTTCTGTCGGAAGCCGGATTATTGCTTCTGACCGGCAACCGAATGGTGTTTTCGGGCGTTTCAAATATCCCGTCCGACACGCCGCTGATTGTCGTCACCAACCATCAAAGTATGTGGGAAATCATAGCGTTGATTGTGCACTTGCGGAAATTCCACCCGAAATTTGTAGCCAAGGTCGAACTCGGAAAAGGCATCCCGAGCGTATCCTATAATCTCCGTGTTGGTGGATCGGTGCTGATCGACCGCAAGGATCCAAAACAAGCCCTGCCGGAAATCAAAAAGATGGCCGAATATATTGAGAAGAACAACCGCTCGGCGGTCATCTTCCCTGAAGGCACCCGAAGCAAAACCGGACAACCGAAGCCTTTTTCGCAAAACGGGATCAAGATCCTGTGCAAGTTTGCCCCCTCGGCGGTCATCGTCCCGATTAGCATCAATAACTCCTTTAAATTAGTTAAATACGGCTTTTTTCCGCTTGGTTTGGGAAATCGCGTTACCTTTACAGTTCATAAACCACTGTCCGTCAAGGACTATCCGTTCGACGCACTTTTTACCCTAACCGAAAAAACGGTTGTTGACGGAATAAAATACTGAATTACATGTCATTACACAACATGCGCCTTGAAGTCATGCGCTTTCTTGAAAACAAAGTGGACGGCTTCGTGAACGAATACCTTATCCCTGTTGAAACACTGTGGCAGCCGTCTGACTTCCTTCCTGACACGAGTAGCGAGCACTTTTTCGACGAAGTCACTGAACTGCGCGAGATCGCGAAAGACCTTCCCTATGATTTCTGGATCGTTTTGATCGGTGATACCGTTACGGAAGAGGCCCTACCCACCTATGAATCGTGGCTGATGGACGTGGAAGGCGTTGACAACGTCGAGCGCAACGGTTGGTCAAAGTGGGTACGTCACTGGACCGGTGAGGAGAACCGCCACGGCGACCTTCTGAACAAGTACCTCTACCTGTCGGGGCGGGTTAACATGAAAGAAGTCGAAATCACGACCCATCACCTTATCAACGACGGTTTTGATATCGGAACCGATCGGGATCCCTACAAAAACTTCGTCTACACCAGCTTCCAGGAGTTGGCGACGTATGTATCGCACAACCGTGTTGCCAAGTTGGCAAAGACTTACGGAGACAAGAAATTGTCGCGTATGTGCAACATGATTGCCGGCGACGAAATGCGCCACCACAACGCCTATAGCGAGTTCGTCAAGCAGATTTTCACCGTTGACCCCAACGGTATGATGCTGGCGTTCCAGGAGATGATGAAGAAAAAAATCGTTATGCCGGCCGGTTTCCTTCGCGAATCCGGACAAAAAATAAGCGAGGCGTTCGAGCACTTCTCTGACTCGGCCCAGCGTATTGGCGTCTACACCGCCCAGGATTATGTTGACATCATGCGGAAACTGATTGAGCGCTGGGAGATTGGCAACATGCTGAACCTGTCGGAAGAGGCTGAAAAAGCCCGTGATTTCCTGATGAAACTTCCAGATCGTATGGCCCGCGTGTCGGAACGATTGGTCATTCCGGCTGAATCGCACGTATTCAAATGGGTAGAGCCTGCATTGGTTCGCACACGATAAACAAAAACAACATGAAGTGGGGGAAAAGAAGAGAGAC
>JAIXYI010000061.1 GCA_027490305.1 Flavobacteriaceae bacterium | reverse complement strand
TTACGACCCACACATCTCACAATCTTCCGGGCCGGCGTTTTTCGAACGCTCCAGCATGGCGCGGAATTCCTCGGCCGACATCGCCTCGTTCTCCTCAACGGTAACCGCCACGGCAGCCGGTTCAGCCACGGGTTGTTCTTTTTTGTCGTTGTTGAGGGTAAACTTGATGGCATCCACCGCCGATTTCGTACGCAGGTAGTACATACCCGTCTTCAGGCCTGACTGCCAGGCGTAGAAGTGCATCGACGTGAGTTTCGCATAGTTCGCACCTTCCATGAACAGGTTGAGCGACTGCGACTGGTCAATGAAGTACCCACGCTGACGCGACATATCGAGTATGTCTTTCATCGACATCTCCCACACAGTCTTATAGAGGTCTTTGATATCCTGTGGAATTTCGTCAATGCTTTGGATCGACCCGTTGTTCCGCATGATTTCCTGTTTCAGTGTCTCGTTCCAGATGCCCGCATCCACCAGGTCTTCGAGCAGGTGTTTGTTGACGACGATGAACTCACCCGACAGCGTACGACGGGTATAGATGTTCGACGTATACGGTTCAAACGCTTCGTTGTTCCCCAAAATCTGTGAGGTAGACGCAGTCGGCATCGGCGCCACGAGCAACGAATTGCGAACCCCATGCTCCATCACTTCCTTACGAAGCGAGGCCCAGTCCCAACGACCTGACAAATCCGAATCTTTCAATCCCCACAGGTTGAACTGGAACTCCCCGTTTGAAATCGGCGATCCTTCGAATGTGGAATACGGTCCTTCCTCCTTCGCCATTTCCATAGACGCGGTAACGGCTGCGAAGTAGAGCGTTTCGAATACTTCCTGGTTCAACTGCTTCGCCTCGTCGCTGGTGAACGGCATACGGAGCATGATAAAGGCATCGGCAAGACCCTGCACGCCCAATCCGACCGGGCGGTGGCGCATGTTCGAGTTTTCCGCCTCGATCAACGGATAATAATTGCGGTCGATGACCTTATTAAGGTTACGCGTCACACGCTTGGTGACGTCATAGAGTTTCTGGTGGTCAAACTTGCCGTTTTCGATGAACATCGGCAACGAAATCGACGCGAGGTTACACACGGCAATCTCATCCTTCGAGGTATACTCGATGATTTCCGTACACAGGTTCGACGAACGAATCGTACCCAGGTTCTTCTGGTTCGACTTGCGGTTGGCCGCATCCTTATACAACATATACGGAAGTCCGGTTTCGATCTGCGATTCCAGGATCTTCTCCCAAATCTCTCGAGCCTTTACCGTCTTACGTCCGCGGTTCTCCGCTTCGTATTTTGTATAGAGCGCATCGAAGTCCTCGCTGTGTACGTCGTAGAGACCCGGACACTCGTTCGGGCACATCAACGTCCAAAGGCCGTCTTCCTGTACGCGTTTCATGAACAAATCCGGAATCCACATTCCGAGGAAAAGGTCGCGTGTACGCATCTCTTCCTTTCCGTGGTTTTTGCGAAGATCAAGGAAGTCAAAGATGTCGGCATGCCATGGTTCCACATAAATCGCAAACGACCCTTTACGCTTACCGCCTCCCTGGTCAACATAACGCGCGGTGTCATTGAACACGCGCAGCATCGGCACGATGCCGTTTGACGTACCGTTGGTGCCACGGATATACGATCCGGTAGCGCGGATGTTATGGATCGAAAGCCCGATACCCCCTGCCGACTGCGAAATTTTCGCCGTTTGCTTTAACGTATCATAGATGCCGTCAATCGAATCGTCCTGCATTGCCAGAAGGAAGCATGACGACATCTGTGGTTTCGGCGTACCGGCGTTGAAAAGCGTAGGCGTGGCGTGGGTGAAGAACTTCTTCGACATCAGCTCATACGTTTCGATTGCCGAATCGATATCGTCGAGGTGAATTCCCACCGACACCCGCATCAGCATGTGCTGCGGACGTTCTACGATCTTGCCGTTGATTTTCAGCAGGTACGAGCGCTCAAGCGTTTTGAAGCCGAAGTAATCGTAACCGAAATCACGCGTATAGATGATAGCCGAGTCAAGACGTTCGGCGTTTGCTGTAATCACTTCGTAGGCCTCATCCGACACGAGCGGCGATGCCTTTCCCGTGCGTGGGTTCACGTAGTGGTACATATCCGACATCGTCTCAGAGAACGACTTCTTGGTGTTTTTATGCAGGTTCGACACGGCGATACGTGCCGCCAACTGGGCATAATCAGGGTGCGTCACCGTCATGGCAGCCGCGGTTTCAGCCGCCAGGTTATCGAGTTCCGATGTGGTTACGCCGTCATACAATCCTTCGATTACACGCATGGCCACCTTTACCGGATCGACCAATTCGTTGAGCCCGTAGCACAACACTTTAACCCGTTCCGTGATTTTATCGAACATCACCGGCTCCCGCTTGCCGTCTCTTTTTACTACATACATACGCTTTTCCCTTTAAAGATTGGTAATTTATTTAGGTGGTTAGTTGTCTTTGTTTTGGCGCCTTTTCCGGCTGTCCGCTTTAGCTTTCTTGCCCCAGCCTGTTTTTGGCAACGGCTTCGCCAGCTTCCTCCGGTCGCAGTCTCCGCCGTGCAAAAACAAGGCTTTTGCTGCGAAAGGCTACCGCTTCCATCCGGGGCGGAAATATTCTTCAATCAAATAATCGGAGACCGGAAACGTGTCCGGCAATCGGCTGATACGCTAGAAATCGGCGTCGAACGTGATTTTTTGTGAGTCGGCATCTTTTGACAACACGCCGGCTTTCTGGTATTCCGATACCCGCTTCTCGAAGAAATTGGTTTTCCCCTGCAGCGAGATCATGTCCATGAAATCAAACGGATTGGATCCGTTGTATACGCGGTCGCAACCCAGTTCCACCAACAGACGGTCGGCTACGAACTCGAGATACTGTGTCATCAGTCCCGCGTTCATTCCGATGAGGCTGACCGGCAACGACTCGGTAACGAATTCCCGCTCAATGTTCAATGCATCCACAATGATCTCCTTGATGCGCGCCTTCGGCACTTTGTTCACCAGGTGATGGTTGTGGAGGTGCACAGCGAAATCACAGTGAACACCCTCGTCGCGCGAAATCAGCTCGTTTGAGAAGGTGAGTCCGGGCATAAGTCCGCGTTTCTTCAACCAAAAGATCGAACAAAAGGCTCCTGAGAAAAAGATCCCTTCTACGGCGGCGAACGCGATCAGGCGCTCGGCAAACGAATCCGATTGTATCCAGCGAAGAGCCCAATCGGCTTTCTTCTTGATGGCCGGAAACACTTCGATGGCATGGAACAATTTATCTTTCTCTACTTCATCTTTTACATACGTGTCGATGAGCAGCGAGTAGGTTTCACTATGAATGTTCTCCATCATGATCTGGAAACCATAGAAGAACTTCGCCTCCGGATACTGCACCTCATTCACGAAATTCTCGGCGAGGTTTTCGTTCACGATACCATCCGATGCCGCGAAAAACGCGAGGATGTGCTTGACGAAATATTTTTCATCCGCGGTCAGCTTGTTGTTCCAGTCGTTGAGATCCTGGTGCAGGTCGATTTCTTCGGCAGTCCAGAAACTGGCCTCCATTTTCTTGTACCATTCCCAGATATCGTGGTGTTTGATAGGGAATATTACAAAACGGTTTTTGTTTTCCGTCAATATCGGTTCGATCGCTGCCATTTTTCGTGTGTCTTTTGGGGTTGTCGCGAAGGGTTTCTTCCCTTCGTTTCGACCTTTACAAAGATTGGCAATTTTGCTCCCGAATGAAAGCCAAACTTTTCCACAATCGGACGTAGTTTTTAACAACGGCAACCTTTCGACCCGGAAATTAATTTAAATTACAAATGATTGTAAATGAATTGTTTGCAAATATTTACGAAACTGTTATTTCCCGGTCTTTAGGCGTTGGAAGCCCTAAAAATACAGGGCTTTTGAGCGGTTTTGCACGCCCCCTTCCACAAGAAAGTTTCGTAAAATACCGACGGGTAGGGTTGCTAATTTTTAACATTTCATGCGGTTTTCCCGTACCGCAGAAAGGGCTGCGGTGCGTACCTTTAGACCTCAAAGGTTTTGAAAACCTTTGAGGTCTAAGCCACCGCTCTTTTGGCAAAAAAAGAGGACGAAAGAAGCCTGTTTTCAACCGCCATCACCCCCCTTTCAACTCCTCAGCAACTTTTTCCAACTCTAAATACCAGTCTTCGCCAAAACGCCGGATCAGTGCTTCCTTAACGAATTTATAAACGGGTACTTCGAGTTCGGCGCCCAACGCACAGGCCGGATCGCAGATGTCCCATCGGTCGTAGTTTACCGCGGCGAATTCCGAGAAATCCTTCACGCGAACCGGATACAGGTGACATGAAACGGGCTTCTTCCAATTGATCAACCCTTGGTTATAGGCCTGTTCGATACCGCAAAGCGCTGTTTTTCCGTCAAAGATGACGTACGCACAATCTTTATTGTCGATCAGTGGCGTTTCGAGCGTGCCGTCGGTGCCCGTCACCCATGTGCCTTGTGCTTCGACAGCCGCAATACCCTCTGGGCGCAGGAAGGGTTTCACTTTATCATAGATCTCTTCAAGCACGCGTGTCTCACTTTCAAGCAGGGGCGCACCGGCATCGCCATCTACACAACAGGCACCGTGGCAGGCCGAAAGGTTACAGACAAACTCCTTTTCCAGGATGTCTTCAGATACTATCGTTTTACCGAGTTGGAACATGGCGGCAAAGGTAGGAATTCCGCGCGGTGCATGGCCACGTTCCGCCGAATTCTAACGCTTGAGGATTTTTCGTGTAATGGAAGTGCCGCTGGCATCGGTCAACTTCAATAGTGCGGAACCGTTGGGTAACCGGGAAAAATCAACCTGTCGGATATCGTTTTCATAAATATCAGTGAGCCTTCGCCCGGCCAAATCAAAAATTTCCGCCTGCACAAAACGCCTTCCGGAAGTTGCTATCGTCAACCTATCGGCTACCGGGTTGGGATACAACGACACGGGACCATAATGGTCGGCTAAGCCAGCCATCCCGCCTATATCCCATACAGAAGTAAAATAGTCTACCTGCCCCATGGGGTTCTGTATCATTCCATAGGTCATCGAAGCAATGAATTTCGGATCCCAACCATTACCCGTACTGAGATACATTCCCGAAGCCAGTGGAATGGTGTTCAAAATAGCGCCCGTTTCGTCGATTACATTTGTCGTGTAATTCTTCTGCTCTAACAGCACATCCTCATAAAAACTATAAATTACCTCAAGATCTGGCTCGTCGTCGAATACTGTTTCGGACAGGTGAGTCACACCAGCGAACTGGTACGAGTAGTCAAACATATCGTCTGGAACGGGCAAAGAGAGTGCTTTCCATAAAGCGTGGCCTGCATCGTAAACATTCAAAAGATGTGTACCCATCTGCTCCCAGTGCACGTCATAGAAGACTTCTCCCGACATTTCCAAGGCCAAATGCCCGGCATAACCTTCATAGGTGTGCTCCAACTGTAACGCCGGAACGCTATAAAACTGGGTAAGCACCTGCCCCTGGTTGGGGCCAGTGCCTGCAAGTTCCACTTTCACTTTAGGCGTACAGTCCGCCGGCGCATCATAGAATATCCTGAAGGCATCCGGCACTTCGAGCAAGGCTGTATTGTTCTCATTAAGAATTAGGGCGTGGTATTCCCCTCCTCCTACATAACCATAGCTTACTTCGATAAGGTCATCTTCATTAATGTCATGTTCCGAAAACACCCAGATTCTGGTATAAGCGGCATCGGCAGGTTTTGGCAACAACATCGACTTCCACAAAGTGTAGTCGGATGTATAAAAATCGATTTTCCCCTGGGCTGCGTCGAAAACCGAATATATATCTCCCCCAATAGCCAACAGATGATATTCTGTCGAACCGGCGAAAACTTGCTCCAACGTAAATGTTTCCGCGCTGTAGACCCGAGCGCCATTTGCCATTTCGGCCACAATCTTAATGGAGTTATCTGAAAGGGTATTGACGCGATAGTATACGCAGCCGGGTAAATCGAGTGCTACGCTGCCATCCTCGTTGACGATATAGGAACGCGCACCGGGATCGCCCATGGTATAAAATGCATAGGCAATGTCAATATCCGGATCATCATCCAGCGTATTCTCCGAAACGTGACAAATCCGAAAGGAAAATATGTTGGGAGTGGTGATAATAGGAACAGACTTCCAAAACGAATGATCCGCATTGAAAAAATCCACTGCTGAGGTCCCGGGATTGTACATATAATATTTCTCGCCGGAATTTTCAAGTTGGACACGCGCGGCGATATGCTCGTTATAGGTGTGTTCCAAAACGAGCTGCGAATAGGTTGTGAGCGACCAAAGGCCGAGCAGATAAAAAAGTACCTTGGTTTTCATACGAAAGAAGATGAAGTCCAAAATTAACGCAATTTTGGCTCCGTAACGCAAACCGCCATCGTACTTTTGCACGCCAAATTAAACGTATATGTCGTTCGATTTCAAAGAAATAGTAACCATCAGCATGGTTTTGTTCGCCGTGATAGACGTCGTGGGCACCATTCCCGTGCTGGTCGACCTGCGCTCGAAGTTCGGCCACATCGAATCGGAGAAGGCGTCATTAACGGCCGGCGCCATTATGATTGTCTTCCTGTTCATCGGCGAAGAATTGCTGAACCTCATGGGGGTCGATGTCAATTCGTTTGCCGTGGCCGGTTCGTTCGTGTTGTTCTTCCTGGCCCTCGAGATGATTTTAGGCATCCGGATTTATCGTGACGAAGATCCGGGCTCGGCATCTATCGTACCCATCGCCTTTCCTCTTATCGCGGGTGCGGGTACCATGACGACACTGCTGTCGCTTCGCGCCCAATATGCCGCCCCGAACATACTGGTGGCGATCGTGCTGAATATCATACTCGTTTATGCGGTCCTGAAATCATCGGGCAAGATTGAGCGCGCGCTGGGCAAAAGCGGACTCGGGGTCGTTCGGAAGACTTTCGGCGTTGTATTGCTTGCCATTGCCGTTAAATTATTTGCAGCGAATGTTAAAGCGTTGTTCGTATAACGGCTTTTTTCCTACTTTCACCCTACAATTTTCGTATCTATGAAAATCTTCACCAATATATTGATCGTTATCGCGTTTGGACTGATTGTATTCAACTGTACCAAGCTCGATTTCCGAAACCTCTTCCAAGGCGATAGCATGGCAGCCCTAATCGGTATCGTCGCGGCTTTCTGTGCCGTGTGTGTGTTGGTCATCTTCCGCTTGTCGAAAGCGATTGAACAAAAAATGAAGCATTGATGTTTGACGTCCTGATTGTAGGCGGTGGAGCCGCTGGCATGTCGTGCGCCCTGGTATTAGGTTCAGCCCACGCCAAACCGTATGCTGCCGAACGAAAAATCGGTGTTTTCGTCCACCAAAAGGCGTCGGCCTTGCAAGATGGACTTTACAACAATGCCTACGGAATCGCGCCGGGAACGCTGGGGGCTGACCTTCTGGTAAACAGCCGCTCGCACTTGGCCTCGCAATATCCGCATGTGGTGCAAATCGAAAATGAAAAGGTGACAGCGGTAAACGGCCACTATCCGGACTTTGAGGTCGTGACCAATAAAGGCTCGTATCGCACACGGGAAGTGGTAATCGCTGTCGGTTCTTCCTCCGCTTTTTTCATTGAAGGAGTAACAGCATTCGTCATGCCGCACCAAAAAGCAGCACCTGAAAAAAACCGCATCCAGTTACAGAATACAGACCATTTGGTAGCCCCGGGTCTCTACGTAGCCGGCACTCTTGCAGGATGGAGAAGCCAGTTGGCCATCGCGGCCGGGAGTGGCGCTGCTGTAGCCACCGATATTCTCACGAATTGGAACGACGGCAAGCCATCGCAGGTGCACGACAGCACCCGTCCTCATTAAGATTTCTTTTCTGACGCTTCTTTTACGGCTTTGATCATCGGATCTCCTTGTAGCACTACCTGATAGTACTTTTCGTCCGAAAACAACTGACGGGCAAACTCGGCAGTTAGGTAACGCCTGACGAGTTCGGTGTCGTGTATCTTGAGGTCATACCCCGCCTGGGCGATGTATTTCCGGAAACCTTCTATGTAGCGATCCGTGCTTTTCATACGGGCCACCAACGCATCGAATGAGAGTGATTCAAAAGTGAGACGGTCTTTCTCCAATTCTTCGAAGACATAGTTGGACGGACTTCCCGACTGCATCAGATATAAGGTTTCTTCGTCGCCATGACCGGCCTCAAGCGGCACGAAAACATCGGGTACAATACCGCCGCCGCCATATACAACGCGTCCTTTCGGTGTCTTGAACTTGAGGGTGTCGGCAATTTTAATACTGTCTTTTTCGTAGAGCTCCCCGTTTTCAAAACGGTGGTCGAAGTCTTTGTAGTACGCTTCTGTCCCGGATTTATATGACTTCTGGATCGACCTTCCCGTCGGTGTATAATAACGTGCCACGGTCAGGCGCACGGCCGAGCCATCTCCGAAATCCATTTCGCGCTGCACCAATCCTTTGCCGAACGAACGTCGGCCGACGATGTATCCGCGGTCGTTGTCTTGTATCGCTCCGGCCAGGATTTCACTGGCGGACGCAGAGTTTTCATTCAACAATACATAGATTTTCCCTGCCTCAAAGCTGCCGGCATCCGTCGCCAGGGTTTTGTCGACCTTGCCGTGTCGGTCTTTCGTGAAAACGATGGGCTGCTTGTCTTTCAGGAACTCATCCGCGATCTCGACCGCACGTTCCAGGTAGCCGCCGCCGTTATCACGAAGATCAAGTACCAGACTGCGCATACCTTTCTTCTTTAGTTTCAGCAAGCCTTCATGGAACTCCCGGAATGTCGTTTCCGCAAACCGGTTGACTTTGATATAGCCAGTAGTCCGATCAATCATCAGCGCCACATCGACACTTTTAATAGGAACGACACCGCGCCGCAGCTTCACCTTGAACTTCCGGTTTTCGGTTTTACGGTAGACGGTAAGCGTCACTTCGGATCCTTCCTGCCCTTTTAACTTAGAGAAAAGGGAATCACCTTGTATTTTCTTTCCAAACAAACGATCGCGATCGGCATACAACAGACGGTCTCCTGCCTTGATGCCTGCCCGCTCCGACGGACCACCTTCTACGGGCTTAACAACTGTCAGCGTGTCGCGAAGCATCAGGAAATTCACACCGATACCCACGAAATCGCCCTTCATATTCTCGGCTACTTCCTGCATCTCGTTTTCCGCGATATACACCGAATGGGGATCCAGTTTTTCGAGTATGCTGTTGACCGTAATATCGACGATGGAATCAGTATTGACCTCATCGACATATTCCGTATCGATGAAATCAATCAGTTTATTGAGTTTTTCCTTCTTACTGTTTCCTGACAACAACTGGTCGCGTATCGGAAAGTTCAACAGCGAACCCAGCAACACCCCCAGGGCAAGGGTGGTAAACAGGAGAAGCGGAAGATAGTTGGTGTTTTTCTTCATGGTTTTTCGTCAGGTAGGGCAATGTGTTCAACCTCGACACCCGCCTTGGCCAGAAACTGCAATCCCGAATCATCTTTATAATGTTCGTGATACACCACCCGCGTTATCCCCGACTGATGGATCAATTTGCTGCATTCACGGCACGGCGACATGGTAATATAGAGGGTCGCACCTTCGCAGGATTGGGTGGAACCCGCCACCTTCAAGATGGCATTGGCCTCAGCATGCAGCACATACCAATGGGTCATCCCGTCATTGTCTTCGCAGCAATTCTCGAATCCGCTTGGCGTGCCGTTGTAGCCATCGGATATGATCATGCGGTCTTTTACGATGATCGCGCCGACCTTCCGACGCTCGCAATACGACAACTGGGCCCATTCCCGTGCGATGCGAAGATACGCTGTGTCGTATTTATGTCGTTTTACGGTATCCATCTCGTTTGCTAAAGTAAACAGGATTTTCGGCATTGGGAAAGGGCCGATGCTATTTTCTTTGCCAAAGTGGGCAGTTTAGTAACAGTGGCACCACTACGCCAATTATGAAGGCCGATAGTACCAGTGTCCAGTCGCGGCGGGAAAAGCGAAAGAACGTCTGTGCGGCATACGACAAAATCAATACCGATAGCACCACAACTACCTGCGCGGCCTCGATACCCAGCGCAAACTCTAACGTGGGCAGCAACTTCTCGGTCGCCGTCCCGGGGAGCAATGAGTTGAAGTAATTCGAGAACCCGAGTCCGTGCACAATCCCAAAAAACAGCGTCACACCGGCTAGTATTGAAATACCCTCCTTACGTGATGCTTTTCCGGCAGTAAAAAGATGGAAAAGGGCCGTTAGTGCTATCGTAACCGGGATGAGGAACTCGACCAGATCGTTGCGCACCGACAGCCAGCCGAACACTGCCAATAAGAGCGAAGCCGTGTGCCCCAGGGTGAAGAGGCTCACGAGCAGCAATACCCGTTTCCAGTCGCGGAAAGCATACGGAACCGTAAGGGCCATAAGGAATAAAACATGGTCGTAGGCGGCTATATCCAGAACGTGGCGCAAGCCGGTTTCGAAGAAAATCCAGAAGGAATTCATGTAGAAGAAGATTCGGTTGCTCCAAACTTAGGGAAAAGTCGGGACCCCTGAAAGCCGACGAACCCGTAACTGGCGGCAATGCTTTCGGATTTCAGACTACGGACGTTTTCTACTGTTTTTTACACAACCGGACATTCGGACTTTCTTATATTTGCACTGCAATTAAACAACAT
>JAIXYI010000066.1 GCA_027490305.1 Flavobacteriaceae bacterium | reverse complement strand
TCGCGCCGCAGGGGTTCCTTTATAGACGCAAGTTCCTTCAGTGCGGCCTGCACCTCGGGTTGTTTATAATTTTCAAGGACGGCACGCAACGACGCCACGTCGGCTTTAATCGGATCGAGATAGGCACTCCAGGCGGCTTTCTTGCCCTCCAGCACTTCTTTTCGAACCGTTTCTTCCATCGCGTCCAGTTCTTCGGGCGAGGCGATGTTGGTGGCGATCATCCACAGGCGCATCTGGCGGATACAATCGAAGTCGGATTCCCACGACAAACGGTCTTTCGACTTATAGCGTTCGTGCGAACCGGAGGTAGAATGTCCCTGTGGCTGTGTTAGTTGGGTTACGTGGATCAGCACCGGAACGTGTTCTTCGCGTGCGATTTGCGAGGCTTTTTGATACGTGTCGACCAACGACGCATAATCCCAACCTTTTACCGTCATGATCTCGTATCCGCTGCCTTTCTCATCACGCTGGAATCCTTTGAGAATTTCAGAGATACTCTCTTTTGTGGTTTGGTGGCGGGCATGTACGGAGATGCCGTAATCATCGTCCCAAACGCTCATCACCATCGGCACCTGCAAGACGCCGGCTGCGTTGATGGTTTCGAAAAATAGCCCTTCCGAGGTACTGGCGTTTCCAATCGTGCCCCAGGCGACCTCATTTCCGTTATTCGAAAAAGAAGTGTGTTGCTCGAGTCCGGAAACCGAACGGTATATCTTCGACGCCTGTGCCAATCCCAACAACCGCGGCATTTGTCCGGCGGTAGGCGAAATATCGGCACTTGAATTCTTTTGTTGTACCAGGTTTTTCCACTGCCCGTTTTCGTCAAGGCTGTGGGTCGCGAAGTGCCCACCCATCTGGCGACCGGCCGACATCGGGTCGTGGTCGAGGTCCGAGTGGCCGTAGAGTCCGGCAAAAAACTGCTGGATGCTAAGTGCGCCAATGGCCATCATAAACGTCTGGTCGCGGTAGTAGCCAGAGCGAAAATCCCCATTCTGAAACGCTTTTGCCATGGCGAGTTGCGGTACCTCCTTACCATCCCCGAAGATGCCGAACTTGGCTTTTCCCGTCAGCACTTCCCGTCGGCCCAGCAAACTACACTCGCGGCTGGTGACGGCGATACGGTAATCGGAAAGCACTTCCAGTTTGAAATCCTCGAAAGATAAGGTGGCAGAGGCGGTGGCTTCGGTCATGGTCGGTTGGTTTTCTATGGAAACAAAAATAATTAAAAGTAAGGTTCCGTGTATCAGTGGGTTGAAAATAATGTATGATTCGTGTCGTATTGTCGTATAATATTATAGTAAAAACAGTCAATCAATCGGATGTTTGAAGATTCAATAAAAAAATAGCCGTTTTTTATGTCTCCGTTTCTGGCAATCTTTATAAAATCTTTATGTACCGACGTCTTTTCTTTATGTGTCTCGCCGGACGGTTGCCGTACCTTTGTACCGTCAATCAGCCATGAAAACATTTCATTTTTTAGGCATACGGAACCAATACCTCGCGGCACTGCTGACCATCAGTCTGGTGTCGGGCGTTTGTTTCTTCACCCGCGATGCACTTGACTATAAAGTGACCGCCTACGTGTTATTGGCGACGGTTTCCATCCTCGCGATTTTCCTCAGCCTGCTGCCGATATTGCTCGCAGCGGTCGTCAGTGCGCTCATACTCGACTTCTTCTTTATCAAGCCCTATTACACCTTTCATATAAACGGCACGGAAGACGCATTGCTCTTTGCCCTGTTTTTCGTTGTGGCACTGGTGAACGGTGTTTTGACAAACCGGATACGACGGGTCGAACACCTCGCACAGATTCGCGACACCCGGGCGGCGAACATGCGGCTCTACAACACTATTCTCGATTCGCTTTCGCACGAACTCCGCACGCCACTTGCCTCTGTAATCGGCAGTGTCGAATTATTGAAAGACAATGTCAGCGGGGAAGGGCAGGAGCGGCAGCAGGAATTGGTAACCGAAATCGAATCGGCCGCGCTGCGCCTCGAACGGCAGGTGGCGAACCTGTTGAATGTATCACGACTGGAATCAGGTTATCTCGAAACGCGTCCCGACTGGTGCGACCTTGCGGAGATCGCGTATAAAGTGGTAGACGGCCTGGCGCCCGACGCCGATCGCACCGTGCGCATCCTTCAGCCCGATTACCTTCCGCTATTCAAACTCGATTACGGCTTGATGGAGCACATCCTCCAAAACCTCATTTCAAACGCGCTTACCTACACGCCCAAAGGTGCGACAGTTGACGTGGAAATCGAATACCGTCCTACCGTTCATTTCGATGACTCGGAGACGGATGAACCCATCACCTGTGTGGTGCGGGTGTCAGATGACGGGCACGGGTTTCCCGAGAATGAAATCGCCCACGTGTTCCGGAAGTTCTACCGTATTGGCACACAGACAGGTGGTGTCGGACTCGGACTTTCCATCGTCAAGGGATTTGTGGAAGCGCAACAGGGCACGATTGCACTACGGAACCGCGAGAAAGGCGGGGCCGAATTCACCTTGTCGTTTCCAGCGCCTGTCCTGCATACTAAAACCATAGCCGATGCCTGAGCTTTCGATATTGGTCATAGACGATGAACAGGCGATCCGCCGCTTGCTCGAACTGACGCTTGAACCGTCCGGTTATAAAGTCGCCACAGCGGCCAACGGTTCGGATGGGATTGCACTGGCCGCGAATCGTCCGCCGGACCTGATTCTCCTCGATCTCGGACTGCCGGATATGGACGGGCAGGAGGTATTGGCCCGCCTTCGCGAATGGTACTTCCGGCCGATCATCATCCTGTCGGCCAAAGATGCGGAAACGGAAATTGTCAAGGCACTCGATCATGGGGCGAACGACTACCTCACCAAACCGTTTCGGCAACTCGAACTCTTGGCCCGCATTCGTTCGGCCATGCGCGATGCCGATACGACAAAGGCAAATCCGGTGATGACGTTTGGGTCTGTAACGCTTGATTTTGCCGCCCGCACCGTCATCCGTTCGGGCGAATTGGTCAAACTGACCACTACCGAGTACGCCTTGCTAGCGCTGCTGGCCGGCAATGAAGGGCGCGTGTTGACCCATCAGTTCCTGCTTCGGGCCGTGTGGGGACCGACCTATGTGGACGAAACCCAATACCTCCGGGTGTTTATCGGGCAGTTGCGGAAGAAACTCGAAGACGATCCGAACCGACCGCGGTATCTGTTGACGGAGTCCGGAATCGGGTATCGGTTCCAGTCCGGATAACCCCTCTTTTTTATCGCATTTTCCTTCACGCTGCCTGCTACAACCGGGCGGTCCAGACTTCTTATATCCCTTCCAAACATGAAAACAACGCACAAATTATCGGCAGCCGGACTCATTGTCGCCCTGGGTATCATCTATGGCGATATCGGCACGAGTCCGCTTTATGTCATGAAAGCCATCGTCGGCGACCGACCCATCAGCCAGTTGCTGGTGTATGGCAGTATCTCGTGTGTCTTCTGGACCCTGACGTTCCAGACGACGTTTAAGTACATCTTACTGACCCTTTCGGCGGATAACCACGGCGAAGGCGGCGTCTTCTCGCTGTATGCCCTCGTCCGGCGGTTCGGAAAAGGCCGTCTGGTCATTCCAACCATCCTGGGCGCTACGACTTTGCTCGCAGATGGGATCATTACACCGCCGATTTCGGTAGCGTCGGCGGTAGAAGGACTTGATATCGTTGTGGCCGATCTTCCCACAATACCCATCGTATTGGCGATCCTGACCGGCCTGTTCTTCTTCCAGCGCTACGGTACCCAGAAAGTCGGGACCTTCTTCGGCCCGATTATGGCGCTGTGGTTCGGGATGTTGCTGGCATTGGGTATCGTGCAGGTCGTCACACACCCGCAAATCCTGACGGCATTGAACCCGGTCTATGCGTATGAATTGCTTACGGCCTATCCGAGTGGCTTCTGGTTGCTGGGCGCGGTATTCCTTTGTACGACCGGCGCCGAAGCGCTGTATTCCGATTTGGGGCACTGCGGTCGTCAGAACATTCGCGTCAGTTGGATCTTCGTAAAGATTGCCCTCGTTGTGAACTACCTCGGGCAGGCGGCCTGGCTGATGGAAGGCGCCGGACGGCAACTCGACGGTCGTAACCCGTTCTTTTCGATCATGCCCGATTGGCTGTTACTACCCGGAATATTGCTCGCCACCGCCGCTGCCGTTATTGCGTCGCAGGCCTTGATTAGCGGTTCTTATACGCTCATCAACGAAGCGATTTCCCTGAATTTCTGGCCGCGGGTGACCGTTCGGAACCCGACGGATTTTAAGGGACAGATCTACATTCCGTCGATCAATGTCATCCTTTGGATTGGATGTATCCTCATGGTGTTGTACTTCAAGACATCAGCCCACATGGAAGCCGCTTATGGTTTTTCGATTACGGTTGCGATGCTCATGACCACGTTTTTGCTCGGGTACTACCTGTTGTATATCCGGAAGATGAACACCGCCGCGATTGTCGGTATCCTATTGGTGTTTGTCGTAATCGAGATTGCGTTCTTTACTGCCAACGTCGTCAAAATCAAAGAACGGTGGATGTTCCTTTTCTTCGAGCTCTTCATTTTTACCGTGATGTATGTCTGGTACTTCGCGCGGAAGACCAACAACCGTTTCCTGCGGTTTGTGAACCTGCGCGAACAGGCCCCGATGTTGGAACGGCTGTCCCAAGACGAATCGGTGCCGAAGTACGCGACGCATTTGGTCTACCTCTCGAAGGCCGACCGCAATTACGAAATCGAGGAAAAGATCATCCGGTCTATTCTGTCGAAGCGACCCAAGCGGGCCGATATGTACTGGTTTTTGCATATCAACCGGGTGAACGAACCGTATGCGCTCGACTATGAAATCGTGCCCGTCACCGGCACTATGGTGGTCAAGATCGTTATCAATGTAGGCTTCCGGATACAGCCACGGGTAGAACTGTATTTCCGGCAGGTGATGCGCGACATGGCGTTGCGGAAGGAGTTCGACCTGCACCTGCGGGCCAACGGTTCAACGCCCTATTGCAACGAGCCCGATTACCGCTTTGTCATCATCGAAAAATACCTGTCGAATGCCAACGACCTCAGCCTCAGCGACCGCCTGTTGATGAACGGCTATTACATCCTGAAAAAACTGTCGGTGTCGGAAGCCAAGGCCTTCGGACTCGACCGGAGTGATGTGGTCGTCGAGCGGATGCCGTTCGTCTACCAACCCATCACCGAAACACCCCTGCAACGTATAACCAAACCTTTTGAACAATGAAACGCACGATTATAACCTCTATCCTCGCCGGATGTGCCGCTTGGGGCAATGCTCAGGAAACCCAAGACCGAACGCCTTTTTCTGATTGCGACCTGACCTGGATCAACGGCCAAAACCGACAGAAAGAATCGCTGTTGGTATTGAAAGACCCGAAAGGCGAAGTGCTGCTGACCGGCGTGGTCATGGCCGATGGCTATTTCAATTATGACCTGAATAACCCGATTGACAATACCCACACCATATCGTCGACCATCGGGCGTAGCAATGAGTTTACCCTAAACTTTGCAACAATCGGAATCGAGACCGGCTACAAAAACATCATCGGACGACTGTGGTTGCAATACGGCCAGATGGCGTCTATCATCCAGGATGCGGATGCTACGGTGGCGCACGGACGCAATACGTCGATATCCAACCTGCGCAATGTGCGGGAAGCGGCGGCGGGTTACCATTTCAATACCTGGTACGGGATCAACGCTGAGATGGGTATCTTCATGAGCTATATCGGACTCGAGAGCTATGTGACCCAGGAAAACTGGTGCTACCAACGGTCAATGGTGTGTGATTTTACGCCGTTTTACTTTTCGGGTGCGCGTTTGCAGGCCTATCCTACGAAGCATTTCAAGACCGAACTTTGGTTGCTGAACGGCTGGCAGTCGTATAACAGTTGGACGCGCCAGATCGGGTTGGGGAATTCCAATTACTACCGCCCAAACAGCTCGTTGCAGTTGGTGGCGAACTTTTATTATGGAAAAGACAATCGCGACGGCACGGTGCGGTTCCACCACGACAATAGCAT
>JAIXYI010000058.1 GCA_027490305.1 Flavobacteriaceae bacterium | reverse complement strand
GAAGACCGCAAACTGAAGATCCTGCTCGACAATCGCTACGAGTCGATGATCTTGTCGGAAACGGGCATCGGCAACAACGAAGAGTCGTTTTCGTATTCCGACCTGGTAAAACTCAAGCGCTATGAGGCCTGGTCGGTCATTCCGAACAATGGCAAAGAGAAGAAAATCAAGGTAACGCAAGTGACCGAAAAAGGCGCTCGGCAAAGTTCGGTGTTCTATGACGACGTGCGCGAACGACGGCTGGTTTTCCCGAACCTTGAAGCCGGAGCCAAAAAAGTGTACGAATACCAAACCGAGTTCACCGACCCCCACCTTTTACACAAATTCGTTTTTGGTGGCGGACTACCCGTACGACAATCCACACTCGAAATCAGGGCGGAAAAAGACATCGAAATCGGGTATAAAGTATTCAATGACCCCGATAACCGCATCGAGTTTACGACGACCGAGAAGAAGGGAAACAAGATTTACCGGTGGACCTTGCGCGATGTCAAGCCGATGAAGTATGAAGCCAATACACCCGGCTTCCTATACGTCATGCCACACATCAATGTCTTCGTGAAGGAATATAAG
The DNA here is from genome assembly GCA_027490305.1 of Flavobacteriaceae bacterium. Classification (GTDB taxonomy): domain Bacteria; phylum Bacteroidota; class Bacteroidia; order Flavobacteriales; family Flavobacteriaceae; genus Flavobacterium. The sequence goes on along the minus strand of JAIXYI010000058.1, from coordinate 4,300 downwards.
GTCGACAACAAACGTATCGACGTCCTGAACGACACGGATCGTCTTTTTGCCTATTACCAGGGATTTGTGAAAGACCTCAACAAAACAGAAGTGCCTGCGCTGAAAACACTCGCGCTTGATATTACGAAAGACTGCACGTCGGATGAGGAGAAAGTGAAAGCGATTTTTTACTGGGTAAAAGACAACATCAAATACATCGCTTTCGAAAACGGCTACGAAGGGTTTATCCCCCGGGAAGCCGGCACCGTCTTCGAACGCCGGTTTGGCGATTGCAAAGACATGGCCAGCATCATTACCTCGATGAGCCATTATGCCGGTGTACCCGATGTGTCGATTGCCTGGATCGGTACGCGCTCGATTCCGTATACCTATTCCGAACTCGCCACACCCGCCGTAGATGACCACATGATCGCCGCCTACCGAAAAGACGGTACCTACCTTTTCCTGGATGCTACGGATAAAGATACACGCTACGGCATCCCTACAGCCTTTATCCAGGGGAAGGAAGCGTTGGTAAACAAAGGTGACAGCTATGAAATCGTACCTGTGCCCGTCGTTCCCGCTGCCCAAAACGGTATTTCGGAAACCGTAACGCTTACCCTTGACAAAGATAAACTCTCCGGCTCCGGGAAGGTGTCGTATGAAGGCTACAGCCGCAGCCACCTGCTGGCGCAAATCGGCGATGCTTCTAAAAAGACGCGGTTTGACATGATCAAAGGACTGGTGTTGAAGGGCAATAACAAATTCCAATTGAAGGAATTCAAGGAAGAGAACCTTGCCGATCGCGAGAAACCGTATGTCATCGACTATACATTTGACCTCGACAACTACCTGGTGAAGGCCGATAACGACATCTACGTCAACCTCTGCCTCGACAAATACTACGAGCGGGCCGATATTGAAAAAGACCGCGTAAGTCCGTATGAATTCGACTTCCTTACGTCGACCCAATCGCGGTATGAACTGACATTACCTGCCGGCTATTCCGTACAATACGTTCCAAACGACTTGCTGCTCGACAACGACCTGTTAGTGGCCTCGCTCAAATACGGAACGATGCCCGGAAAAGTGACGCTTGACCTCAACCTCCAGCAGAAAAAGATGTTGTTCACCAAAGACGATTTCTCGAAATGGAACGACATCGTCAAAACCCTTCGAAAAAACTATACCGAATCGATCATCCTCACCCAGAAAAAATGAAACGACTTTTGCTCGCGGCCGTGCTGATAGCGGCATCCTGTTTGCCTGTTATGGCCCAGGATTATTCCTTTACGACCTACGACTGGGTGGCGAAACCCGGCGTCATCTCTATCCCCGAAAAGTATAAGACGGAAAAAGAAGCCATCCTTGACCGCCATGTCAAAATTGAGCTGTCGGTCGCCGGAAATGTGGCGAAACAATACTACCTCTTCCATGAACAGCGTTTCGTGAACTCGCCGGATGCCGTCGAACGGAACAACCGCATATACATCCCTTTCAACATGGATGAAAGTGTACTGGCGAACAAGGCCCGTGTGATCTTACCGAACGGAAAAGTCATTGTGCTCAAATCGGACGATATTAAGGAAGAAGTCGACGAAGAACGCGGAGTGAAGCTGCATTATTTCGCTATAAACGGCCTCGAACAAGGCGCCATTATCGAACGATTGTTCGTATTGGAGGAAGGCCCCGAATTGAAGGGAAAAACCGTCCGGCTGCAGGCTGAATACCCTATCGCGGCCCTTGACTTCCAATTCATCTATCCCAAACACCTGAAGTTCAAAACGAAATCGTACAATGGCGTGGCAGAACCGGTAGAAGATACCGCCAGCGTAAACGAAAAAATTGTGTTGGGAATCAAAGACACCGACATTGACGGATTGTCGGAAGACGAAGCGTATTCGAACCGCAGCGCAAACGTCCGGATGTGGCGCTACAAGCTACAGGCCAATTATGCCAACGGCGCCAACAATATCAATAGTTTCAAGGAGTTCGCTACCAATCTCTACGAGCGGATGAACCCCGAGTTTTCAAAGAAAGACCAAAAAGCGATTGACGATTTCGTGGCGCAGATTCCGAAGTCGTCCGATCCGGAAGAACAGATCTGGCAGGTCGAGAATAAGGTAAAGAAGTCGATCAATTATAACCGCTTCCTCGAGTCGCGCGAGAAAGTTGCCGACATCCTCACGTCGAAACAGGCCAACCAAACCGAGCTTTTGATGCTCTACTTGGCGCTGTTTAAGAAAATGGGCATTGAAAACCAGGTGGTATTCACCTCGGATCGTGAATCGGTGCCGTTCGACCGTGATTTTGAAAGCTATGAAAACCTGGATGATTTCCTTTTCTATTTCCCGGCGGTCAAGCATTATTTGGCGCCGCTATCAGTAGAATGCCGCATCCCATTATTCCCTACCGGGCTTGGGCACAACAACGGTCTTTTTGTCAAAGGCAAAACGTTTGCCGGTGTGACGATGGGTATCGGTGAAATTGGGTTCATCGAACTTCCGGGGTCGGATATCACCCATGATTACCAAGACATCACCATCGATCTCACGAAAGATCTCGAAAGTCCACACGTCACCGCCAAAATGACCTATGGTGGGAATTCCGCTATCAGCTTCCAACCCGTAAAGGATTTTGTAGACGCGGATAACTATAAGAAGTTCCTCAAACAAATAGCCGAAAACTATACCGCCCAAGCCGAGTGCGAATCGCTGACAACCGAAAACGACGGCCTTGACAACGTCGGACGAAAACCGTTTATCATGAACCTGACGTTCGACGGGAAAGACCTGATGCAGAAAGCCGGAGGCAACCATCTTTTGTCGGCCGGACTCGTGATCGGACGGCAAATGGAGTTATACCAGGAAACCACGCGCGTACTGCCGGTTGAGATCGATTATCCGCATTACTATACCCGCACCATCCGCGTGCTGCTGCCGAAAGGGGCAAAAGTGAAAAACCTCGAGAAGTTCGATATGGACTATACATGCGAATTCGACGGGAAAACACAGTGCGCCTTTACCAGCAAATGGAAACAGGAAGGTGATGTGGTGACCATCGAGAATGTCGAGTATTACCACGCTGTAAAATACCCACTTGCCTCGTTCGAAGCCTATCGGAAAGTCATCAATGCAGCCGCCGACTTCAATAAAGTGGTATTGGTTGTGACAGAGTAAACCGATAAGCACGCAGCATCCTACAGATAAACGATGATCGCCTCACAAACCGCTTTGGGACGTGTGGCCTTCCGGATGACATCGGTGGCGTGGTGGCGTTCCTGTGTTCGGAAGCCGGACGCTGGGTCCATGCCCAACGCATCGAGGTATCAGGCGGACAAATGCTCTAAAGCGAAAATCGATTAGTCGATCACTCCTTTGTCGCGCAAAAACCGGCGGACATCTGTCAAAGACGTACACTTCTTGAGCACGGTTTCGCCCTCGTCCATAATAGGAAGCACTACGGTTTCAACGCCGTCAAGATCTTCCCCTAGCCACGCGGCAATGTCAGACAGTTCAAAATACCAAACGGTGTCAAACTGGGTCTTGCGGATCAGTTGGTCTTTACGTAGAAATTCTTCTGAAGGAAGTTTGCGTTTCAAGGGAAGGAGTAAGAAGTTAGGAATTAGGGGTTAGGAGGAGTTAGTGATTGGGAGTTAGGATCAATCCATGAACCATCAACCATCAACTTCCCTCTACCCAAACACCTCCTCCACTACTCCGTCATAACTGGCAAACACCATAGTCGGATGTGAATCGAGGTGAAACATCGCGCCCTGTGCATCAAGGGCGATGGCACCGGCGAAGCCGTCGAAAGGTTTGAGTTCGGCAAAGGTTTTATTGCAGGCATCCTGTAGGGAAAACCCATCGGTAACGCGGGTGACGATCTTCGCCGCAACGGCTCCGCTGACAATGTCTTCGCCAACGCCCGTCAGGCTGATGGCACAATGCGTATTCGCGTAATTACCGGCCACGGTCGCCGAATCGGAGATACGCCCGGGAATTTCAAAGCCTTTACCGCCGGTAGACGTGGCCGCTGCCAGATGACCGTTTTTATCGAGTGCGACACAGCCCACCGTGCCCGCTCCGGTGGCTGCGAGCTTGGCTTCGTATTCGGCACGACGCTGCGGGATTTCCGTAGAAAACGGTTCAAAGCCCCGGCTTCGGGCAAAAGCCGTAGCCCCTTCTCCTCCGAGTACGCGGTCGTCAACGTCCATCAGCTTCAAAGCGACCGCTACCGGATTCTTTACCTCTTCGATATTGATCACACCGGAAAACTTTTGGGTGCGCCCGTCCATTATCGAAGCGCTCATCCGGATTTT
>JAIXYI010000047.1 GCA_027490305.1 Flavobacteriaceae bacterium | reverse complement strand
GTCTCGACGGTTTCGGCTACATAATCGTCTCCGGCATCCTCAGGCTTCGGAAGGGTTTCCGTGCGGGTTCCGAATTTGATCGGCACCGGCATGAACTTATTGTATTTTTGAAGGAGTTCCGAAATGCGCGACTCTTCCAGAAACTCGGTCGAATCGTCAGCGATGTGCAGGATGATCTCCGTTCCGCGATCGGCTTTGTCAGACGGTACGAGGGTGAATTCCGGACTGCCATCACACGTCCAGTGTGCTGCCGGTTCGTCTTTAAACGACTTGGTGATAATCTCGACCTTCTCGGCTACCATAAAGGCAGAGTAGAAGCCGAGGCCGAAATGACCGATGATACCCGAATCTTTGCCTGCTTCTTTGTATTTGTCAAGGAATTCTTCTGCTCCGGAGAAGGCTACTTGGTTAATGTATTTCTCTACCTCATCGGCCGTCATACCAAGACCCTGGTCGATGATATGTAGCTTTTTCGCGTCTTTGTCGATTTTCACTTCGATGATCGGATGGCCATAATCGACCTTTGCCTCACCGATGCGCGTGAGATGACGGAGTTTTAGGGTAGCGTCGGTGGCATTTGAGACCAGCTCCCGCAAAAATATCTCGTGGTCGCTGTATAGGAATTTCTTGATTAGGGGAAAGATGTTCTCTACCGAAACGTTGATTTTTCCTGTTGTCATGAGTCGTTCTTTTATTGGATTTGTCGGCGGCCTGCAAAAGGAGTACCACACCCGCCGAAAATGACAAATTGTCGGTTTAATGCCACTCGCAAGAAAAATCGGTAATTCTACAAGCTGATTTTCTAAAAGCGAAGTATTTTTGCAGGATAAACCCATTATTCGCACATATGAAAAAAGCAGTAGTATTCCTGCTTCTGGCGGCTGCGGCCGTTAGCTGCAAATCCACTTCGGCTACCAGCACCAAACTTGACAACAAATCCGAGCGCGGACTGAGCGGCGACTGGACACTGACGTCAGTCTCCTATCCGGGTTCCGAGTACATCCGTGTTTTCTCGTTCGGACTCGCCGACTCGAAGTGCTTCGAAGGAAGTTCGTGGCATTTCGTATCCAACAACAACAAAGGAACCATGGCCCTGACCAGCGGTGCCAATTGCGCGGCATTCGACTCGCCCATCACCTGGTTCGTTAATAAAGAAGGACAGTTCGTACTGAAAGTACTGAACGCAGGTGAGAAAGCCCGTAAAGTACGCGACGGTTACGTGCTGTCGATGACCAACCAAACTCCCACCTCCTTCCAGTTGGTCGACCGCGTTGATGTAGCCGGCAAAATGACCGACGTCGTATACCAATTCCAAAAACGCTAACCTTATCCCATTACTATGAAAAAAATAACAACGATAGCCCTTTCGCTCGTGTTTGTCGGAAGTGGCCTTTTGACCGGTTGTGAAGCCGTCAAGAATACCAATAATACCCAGCGTGGTGCCGCCATTGGTGCCGTGGGCGGGGCTGTACTCGGAGGCGTGCTGGGCAACAACGTCGGAAAAGGCGGAAAAGGAGCCCTTGGCGCCGTGATTGGCGGTGTTGTAGGTGGCGTGGCCGGTGGTATCATCGGTAACAAAATGGACAAACAAGCGCGTGAAATCGACAACGCCGTTCCCGGTGCGGAAGTAGAACGCGTGGGAGAAGGCATCAAACTGACGCTGAAAGAAAACGCCGTCCGTTTCGATGTCAACAAATCAACCCTGACGCCTACCGCGAAAGCGAATCTCGACAAACTGGTGACCGTCTTCAATAGCTATCCTGACACCGATATCGTCATTTATGGTTATACTGACAGCACCGGTCCGGATGACTATAACCTCACCCTTTCACAGCAACGTGCTGCCTCCGTGAAGGCGTATTTGTCTTCTAAAGGCATCAACGCAGCACGTATCCAGACAACGGGTATGGGAGAGGCCGATCCGATTGCGACCAACGACACGAAAGACGGACAGGCGCAAAACCGTCGGGTAGAATTCGCCATCACGGCCAACGACAAAATGAAGGCCGACGCCGCGAAAGAAGCAGCGAAGAACTAATTACAACCTACATTTAATGAAGAAGACAGCCCGAAATGGCTGTCTTTTTTTATGCAATAGGATAACATCGACGCTCATCCTTCCCCCACTCCTTCTTCTTTCATCAGTTTCAGTCCGAAATTCCGGATTTGGGTGATAATCTCCAGCACCTCCTGCCCCCGCGGCGTCAACGAGTATTCGGTGCGCGGCGGCACTTCCGCAAATACTTTCCGCACGATATACCCATCCCGTTCGAGTTCTTTCAATTGCGCGGTCAGCATTTTGTCGGAAATATGCGGAATGTCCTTTCGTAATTCCCCATAGCGCCGCACCTGGTCGCGAAGCCGCCACAGGATCGGGGCTTTCCAGGCACCTCCAATCTGCTCCATCACCAGTTGCACCGGGTTATAATAGACGCGTCCGTTGAGAATGAAATCAGGCATAGGGAGGGTTTTAGACGAAGATACCAAAAAATAATAGCCCTTACTTACCAAAAAGTGTGTTCCGCACGCATTGGTAACGCTCTTGAAGCACGACGTTTCCGGGTGTAGCTTTGGAGGGTTAAACGAAACTCCTTATGAAAAAACGGCTACTACTGGCAATGCTCGTCCTGACGTGCATCGCACATGCCCAACACAACGCGGGCTACAAAGGCAAAATCCTGATGATCGCCTCGAACCAGGCCACCAGCAAACAAACCGGATGGCCCATCGGCGTCTGGTATTCCGAACTCACCCACCCGTATTGGACATTCACCGAAGCGGGCTATAAAGTCGACGTCGCATCCCTGAATGGTGGCGCGCTCTTCTTCGACAGCTTCAGTGATCCGGAAGACGCAAGCGGTTATGCTGCCTTCGACGTACTGTCGTTAGGCTTTAAAAAAGACCCGGCCAAACGCGACTGGGCGGCCAACTCAAAGAAACTGGCCGACATCAACCCAAATGATTACAAAGCGATTTTCGTTTGTGGCGGACAAGGGCCGATGTATACCTTTTATAAAAACCCGGAACTGCTTACCTTCTTCAGCAACTTCTACCAAACCGGAAAGCCTACGGCGGCGATCTGCCACGGCACCTGTCTCTTACTCGATGCCCGCCTTCCCGACGGCAACCTCATCGTAAAAGGCAAGCACTGGACGGGTTTCGCGAACAGTGAAGAAAATTATGCGGATGCCTATGTAGGGATGAAAATCCAGCCGTTCCGTATCGAAGACGAAGCACGTAAGCTCCCGGATACCCATTTCGAAACCGCACACGCCTTCGATGCTTTTGCCATCCGAAGCGGCAACCTCATCACCGGGCAGCAACAGAACAGCGGTGCCAAAGCAGCCGAGTTGGTCGTGCAGGCATTAGAGGAAGATGCGAAGCGCTATCCCACCTATATTTTCGTGCACGGTGCCTGGGCCGATGAAAGCGCGTGGGGCGGCATACGGACGACCTTGGCCGAGCACGCCAATGTGGTCACCGTCAACCTTCCGGCACACGGTATAGACCCAACGGCTGGCACCGATGTCAACCTGAATGACTACGTCAAAAGCGTCACCAATGCCATTGACGCCGCACCGGGTAAGGTGATATTGGTCGGACATTCGATGGCAGGTGTGATCGTATCCGCGGCAGCCGACCAACAGGCAGGCAAAGTCGCCAAAGTGGTATACGTGGCGGCCTACCTTCCGAAAAGCGGTCAGAGTATCGAGGGCATCAATGAGGATTTCTTCGGAAAAAAGCCGACTCCGATTTTTGACTATTCGGCAAACGGAGCACTCGTAAGCATCCGCAAAGAATTCCTGCCAGATGTCGTATGCGCCGATTGTCCGCCGTCCATTAAAGAAATGCTCATAAAATACCACCGGGCCGAACCCACCAAAGGATTTACCGAACCGACTATGCTGTCGGCCGGCTTTGCGCGTATCCCGAAATACTATATCTTCACTGAAAACGACCACGCCATCCCGCTTGCGCTGCAACAGAAAATGGTGAAAGCCGACGGCACGGTTCGCAAAACAGCCTCGATGAAAACCAGCCATTTGCCTTTTGTGGTGCAAGGGCCTGAATTCCTTTCCATCTTACAATCGTTCCAAACATTATGATACCCTATCGCATTGCCGTAATCGGCCTCGGAAACGTCGGGGCCGCGCTCGCCCGCAACTGGAAAAAGGCCGGACACACGGTCGTATTCGGTGCGCAATTTCCGCTTTCAGACAAAAGCCGACGACTGGTCGATGAATTTGGCGAAAGCCGTTTCCTCACGGTCCCGGAAGCCATTGCCCAAAGCCAGGTGATCTTACTGGCTACACCCGCCGCTGCCGTAGTCGAATTAGCGGATGCCCTGGGCGGCGACCTGAGCCACGCTGTTATCATCGACGCCACCAACGCGATCATGCCACTACCGAACGGCTACGCAACAGCTTTCCATTTTCTATCCGAACACACCAATGCCCGCCTTGTGAAATGTTTCAATTCTACCGGATTTGAAAATATGGCAGATCCGGTGTATGGCGACCAGGCCCTCGACATGTTCATGGCCGGCGACAACGTCGAAGCCAAACAGGTGGCCCGACAGTTGGCACTCGATTGTGGTTTTGGCACCTGCATCGATTTTGGAAAAGCCGATAAGGTAGAGTTGTTGGAAAAATTCGCCCTCAGTTGGATCAATCTGGCAATCATGCAGGGGATGGGACGCGGTATCGCCCTCCGTTTACTGCATCGCTGATTCCTTCGTATAACTTTAGCAATCAGTTAACAAACCTTCCGCCATCGGTCTACGTATATAAAGTAGGTTTGTTTTTGTTATTGGTTAGGCTGCAACCCCAGACACCGAAGCGTCTGGGGTTGTTTTTTTCAGGAAATACGACGCTTCTACCATTGCTCGAACCAATCAAACCGCTGCCGGATAATCGCTTCCTTCTCCGCCTTAAGGAAGTCGAGATAGGCCGTTGCCACGGGTCCCAATCGCTTTTCCTTCAACCAAATCAAATACCACGTTGAACGTATCGGAAAACCCTTGACGGGAATGATCTGCAATTGACGGTTCAGCAGTTCGTTCTTGATGCCGATCAGTGGCATGATCGAGTACCCGAGTCCGGCAATCACCGCCTGTTTGACTGCCTCGTTACTGGTTAATTCCATCTTCTTTCGGACGGGTAATCGGTTGCGGCTGATATACCGTTCCATGACGTGGCGCGTACCCGACCCCTGTTCGCGGTAGATAAGCGGGATTTCCTCGAAAATCGCCTTGCCCTGTTCCGTTTCCGGAAAGGTGCGGTCGTAATTCCCTACGACAAACAACTTATTCTGCATCAACTCGACCTTTTCGATCTGTAGCTTCTCTGGCAACACGCTCACCAGCGCGAAATCGACCTCATTGCGTTCGAGGGTGGCAATCACTTGTGCCTTGTTGGTCACATCCAGGTACAATTCGACCCCTTCGTTCACTTTCATGAAATCCGCAATAAAGTAAGGTGCAATGTACTTCCCGGTCGACACCACCGACATCTTCAGCCTACCGGTGAGTTGTCCCTTGTGGGCATGCATCCGAAAATCAATGGCGTGCACCTCGTTGAGGATGGTTTCCGCCGCCGCAGCAATCTCGAGTCCGAAGTCAGTCACAAACAGCTTCCGGTTCACGATTTCAATCAACGGAAGCTCAAACTGGTCCTGGAAATTCCGCAACTGTATCGAAACCGCCGGCTGCGTCAGGTGCAGTTCCTCGGCCGCCTTGGTAATGCTCTTCGTTTGCACGACCATGGCGAAAATGCGCAACTGGTTCAGTGTGTAGTTCATAAAAATATTTTATGTAAGGTATATCAAAGTTAAATAAAAATTTATCGAAAACACGCCCCAACTTTGCCCTGTAACCAAAAAGCAATTTTCAATGACGCGAATTACAGTAGCCAAAGGCGACGGAATCGGACCCGAAATTATGGATGCCACACTGGCCATTATCCAGGCGGCAGGTGCCCGCATCGAAATCGACGAAATCGAGGTGGGTGAGAAAGTATACCTGTCAGGTAACACCTCAGGTATTGCAAGGGAATCATGGGACATCATCCGCCGGAACAAAGTGTTCCTCAAAGCACCTATCACCACACCACAGGGCGGCGGCTACAAAAGCCTGAATGTTACTACACGCAAATCGCTCGGACTCTACGCCAACGTACGTCCGTGCTTCACGCTGCACCCGTTCGTGCAAACGAAACATCCGAAAATGGACGTCGTCATCATCCGTGAAAATGAAGAAGACCTATACGCCGGTATCGAGCACCAGCAAACCGACGAAGTCGTGCAGTGCCTCAAACTCATCAGCCGTCCGGGTTGTGAAAAAATCGTCCGCTACGCCTTCGAATATGCCCGTCAATACGGCCGCAAAAAGGTGACCTGCTTCTCGAAAGACAATATCATGAAGCAGACCGACGGACTCTTCCACCAGGTATTCGACGAAATCGCCGCTGAGTATCCAGACCTCGAAAACGAACACTGGATCGTCGATATCGGTGCTGCGAAACTCGCCGACACCCCAGAGATCTTTGACGTCATCGTCATGCCAAACCTTTACGGCGACATCCTGAGCGACGTTGCGGCCCAGATTGCGGGTTCTGTCGGACTCGCCGGTTCGTCGAACATCGGGGCCGAGTGCGCCATGTTTGAAGCCATCCACGGATCGGCACCGCGCCGCGCCGGACAAAACCTGGCCAACCCATCCGGACTCCTCCAGGGTGCTATCCTGATGCTGACACATATCGGCCAACAGGACATCGCAGAGAAAGTACAGAACGCCTGGCTGAAAACCATCGAAGACGGTATCCACACCTACGACGTGTTCGTAGACGGTGTGAGCACGGAAAAAGTCGGCACCCGCGAATTCGCCGAAGCGGTGATTGCCCGCCTTGGGCAGACGCCGGTGAAACTGAAGCCGGTGCGCTATGCAACCGACGTGGTGATGCACCTTCCGGAATACCGTCGGAAGCCAGCCGCGAAAAAAGACCTGGTAGGTGTCGACATCTTCGTGCACTGGGCCGGAACCGATGCAACCGAACTGGCTGCTAAGATACAACCGCTTGACGGTGCCGATGTGAAACTGAGCATAATCACCAACCGCGGCATCAAGGTATACCCTGACGGATTCCCTGAAACCTACTGCACCGACCACTGGAGGTGTCGTTTCAAGCCGGTAGACGGAGCCGAGATCACCAAGCACCATATCATCCAACTGATGCAAACGGCCGAGAACCTGGGTGTTGACGTCATCAAGACCGAAAACCTCTACGCCTTCGACGGACGCGCCGCTTATTCACTCGGACAAGGTCAATAAAAACCCGTACCATGAAACGCAACTTCCTTCCCATTTGCCTGACACTGCTCGCCATTGGGGTGTTCTCGACGGGTTGGGCCACTGACGATCTCTTCCTGGGGGCCGGCGCCAAGGCCCTCTCCATCCCGATCTTCCTGGCGGCATTGCGAAACGGCGACCCGTTGCGTATCAAGTCGACCATACGGTAAATGGACGCACGGCATTTTTTTGAAGGGCGACAGTTGCTAATCGCCACCCAACATGGCAAAGAGCAGGTCATCGCGCCATTGGTAGAGAAGAGTCTCGGTGTCACGGCACTGACACCCGACGATTTCGATACCGATCTTTTAGGGACGTTCACCGGTGAGGTTGAACGGGGCGATGACCCACTTGCCACGTTGCGAAAGAAGTGCCAGATGGCATTGGACCGATACGGATACGACCTCGCGATTGCGAATGAAGGTTCGTTCGGACCGCATCCATCCGCGTGGTTTGCCGGGGCTGACGACGAACTTATTATCTTGATTGACCGACAACAGGGATTAGAAATAATCGAACGCGAATTAAGCCTGCAGACGAATCTCGCCGGCGAGACGATCACATCGGAAAATGCCCTTCGAACCTTTGCCGACAAAGCCTTATTCCCTTCCCATCGCCTTATCTTACGGCGAGACGCCACCTCCACAACCGGATTGGTAAAGGGAATCGGGGATTGGGACACACTGCTGAACGCCTGGCGCCAAACGATGGAACAACACGGATGCGCTTATGTAGAGACCGATATGCGCGCGCATCATAACCCCACGCGCATGAAGGTGATCGAACGAGCGACGGAAAAATTGCTAGAAAAAGTACACACCCGCTGCCCGTCGTGTGAGGCTCCAGGCTTCGGCATTGTCCGAGCGGTAAAAGGATTACCGTGCTCACTCTGCCACCAACCCACGCAATCCACACTGGCCTATGTATGCCAATGTGCGAAATGCGGCCATGAAGCGGAACGACGACATCCGCATGGCAAAACCCAGGAAGACCCAATGTATTGTAACTATTGTAACCCTTGACACTCCTTATGAAAACACACCAAACAAAACTGATGGAGGGTGCCTTCACAAAAGAAAGCGCGAAAACGCTTCTGGTGGAACTGCTCTCGTATAAAATACGCTACCACCAACTAAAGAAATTCAGCGACGACGAGCGGTTCGGAACCGACATCGACCACTCCGAAAAGCGTATGCACGAACTCGCCCAGTCGCGTGACGAACTAGTGGCTTGGCTCGACTCGCTCGACAGCAGCGCGGTAGCCATTCACTGCGACATCCAGATACGAAGCCTCGACTGATGCCACATACCGTCTCGTGTCCGCGATTGGTGTTCAGTTGTCCGTGCTGCCACCTCGAACCGCTTATCCAAAGGGAATTCGGCGAGATCTACCATTTTGCCACACCGGCAGCGGTAGTCGAGCCGATTGATACCGCGCGGAGTACCGAGCTCATGGAACTCGTGGTAACTGCCGGTATCCGTGAGATTTGTATCATCGGGAGTCCGGACTGTAGTTTCGTCAAACGGGCGCTGAAACCCACATTTGTGCCCGACGTAGCGTATGACGCCGTCATCCGTAAGTTCCGGGTGCCGTCCGACCGCGGGTATACGCTTTCGCGGAAGCTCATCCGCCACCAGGCCACTACACTTCGGGAAGCACTCCGTGCAGCTACATCGGTGGCCTCGGGCGCGATACAGGTGCGGGGCATCCTGGCCTGCGGAACCACCCACCGCTTCCTCGATGTGCGATAACCCACGCCGGATGCGTATCTTCGCAGTCCAAAACTTCTGACATGGCAGAAATCAGTTCGCAAATAGAACCGGCTATAGGTTGGCTGACACGCGGAGACGTCGTGGCCATTCCCACAGAAACGGTCTATGGCCTGGCCGGAAATGCACTTGACGAAGCAGCCATTGACCGCGTTTTTGAGGTAAAGAAACGGCCGCGCCAAAACCCCTTGATCGTGCACCTGGCTGGTGCCGATCGTCTCGACGAGTTCGTAACGCACGTGCCGGAAAACGCCCGAAAGCTCGCGGCCCACTTTTGGCCCGGACCGCTGACGATGGTGCTCCCGAAATCCGACCGGATCTCCCTGTCGGTCACGGCCGGACAAAACACGGTGGCCGTTCGGGTACCCGATCATCCGCTGACGTTAGCGCTATTGCAAGCCCTTCCCTTCCCTTTGGTGGCGCCGAGCGCGAATCCGTACGGCTACATCAGTCCGACCAGCGCCCAGCACGTCGAACGCCAATTGGGCGACAAAGTCCCTTATATTCTTGACGGCGGCCCCTGTAAAAAAGGTATTGAATCAACCATCATCGGTTTTAAGGGTGAAACCCCTGTGGTCTACCGCGCCGGAAGTCTGCCGATAGCCGCCATCGAAGCGGTTGTGGGTCGGGTTGAACACCCGAAAGCCGGGCAAAAAGCCGTGGTTACCGCAGGCATGTCAACCTCACATTACGCGCCCCGAACCCCTTTATATCTTACCCACGGAGCCGCTACTTTACGCCTTTCGATGCCCGATGGCAACTACGGACTGTTATCGTTTCGGAAGCGATACGACATCAGCGGATGGCAGGAACAGATTGTGTTATCCCCGTCAGGGAACCTCGAAGAAGCCGCACAACGACTCTATGAAGCGCTGCATACGCTGGATGAAGCCGGACTCGACGCCATCATTGCCGAGTATGTGCCGAACACCGGACTCGGCGAAGCGCTGAATGACCGACTTCGGCGGGCGGCCCTTCATGTATTGGAATAAAAAAAGGAGGCACTGGGCCTCCTTCTTTATTTAACGTGAGTTCGATATAAGCATTTTGTCAGACGCGTTGTAACTAACTCAAAAACAACACCTGTCTTACTCAAGATTTGCAAAATGCTTGTTAGCGGAGTAATTTTCGGCTACTTTTC
>JAIXYI010000074.1 GCA_027490305.1 Flavobacteriaceae bacterium | reverse complement strand
TTCTTCGTGAAACACGCCGTCATCCTGAGCGTAGCGAGGGACCTTTTCGAGTCTCAGTCTAAGTCGCGGGCAGTAGGTAAGTAGTCAGTGGTCAGTGGTCAGTAGTTGGTGGTTGGTGGTTGGTGGTTGGATGTTCCTTCTCAGCTACTGAGTATGGCGGTAAGCAATGATAGAAACTGTTACTTGTCTTGTATTTGATCGAAAGGTCCCTCGCTGCGCTCGGAATGACGCGGCGCATTGGCAAGCACCCCGGATTTCTCGGCTGCGCTCGAAATCGGAATTATAAACCGTGTAGGAGGTGCTAACGCGTTTATCTATACCCCACTGGTATTTCGAGCGCAGCCGAGAAATCCAAATTCTTCGTGAAACACGCCGTCATCCTGAGCGTAGCGAGGGACCTTTTCGAGTCTCAGTCTCAGTCGCGGGCAGTAGGTAAGTAGTCAGTGGTCAGTGGTCAGTAGTTGGTGGTTGGTGGTTGGTGGTTGGTGGTTGGTGGTTGGACGTTCCTTCTCAGCTACTGAGCATGGCGGTAAGCAATAATAGAAACTGTTACTTGTCTTGTATTTGATCGAAAGGTCCCTCGCTTCGCTCGGAATGACGCGGACATTGGCAGGCACCCCGGATTTCTCGGCTACGCTCGAAATCGGAATAATATACCGTATAGGCGGTGCTGACGCATTCTCATATTGAAGTAAACACTGCCTACTGCGACTGCCCACTGCCAACTTCTGCGACTGAGACTGCGACTGCAACTGCGACTAGCACCAACCACTAACTACTGACGACTAACGACTTCTCACTCCTTCATATTAACTTAACATTGACTTAACATTGCCTAGATACCTTTGCCCCGTCAAAAAACCTCATATGGCATCCCTCAACAACATTCTCCAGTTCTTCGTCCCGAAAGACAAGACCTTTTTTCCCCTGTTTGAAAAAGCGACCGCAAACCTCATACTGATGGCCAACGCCCTTCACGAGGTGGTCAACCTGCCGGCGAATGAACGGAACGCCTTGTTCCAGAAAATCGAAGAGTATGAAGCCATAGGCGAGGACATCGCCAAGGAAGTCAACCTCCAACTCAGCACGAATTTCATCACCCCGTTCGACCGGGAAGACATCCACGCGCTGATTTCAGCTATCGACAACATCGCAGGGAATATTTATGGTGCATCAAGCCGGATGCGTCTCTACCATGTTGACAAGATCACCAAGTCGATCCGCAAGCTCACCGAAATCGTACTCGAGGCCTGCCAGCAAATCGACGGCGCCGTCAAAGAACTCGAAAACCTGAAGAAGGTGAAACGAATCAAAGAGGCGTGCAACCGTATCTATAAACTCGAAAACAAATCCGATACCGTATACGACAAGGCCGTAGCCGACCTGTTCGAAAACGAAACAGATGTGAAGAACATCATCAAGTACAAAGAGGTGTTGTCGGTGCTCGAAACGGCCGCCGATAAGTGCAAAAGCGTCGCCAACGTGATGGAGTCCATCGCAGTGAAGCACTCTTAATCCCCCGCGCATGACGATTCTCATCATCATCATCATACTGGCGCTCGTTTTTGATTACATCAACGGGTTCCACGATGCGGCCAACTCGATCGCAACGATTGTGGCAACCAAAGTACTGACGCCGTTCCAGGCCGTATTGTGGGCCGCTGCCTTCAACTTCGCCGCCTATTTCATCTCCAAATACTGGATCGGCGAATTCCGGATCGGAAACACCATCGCCAAATCGGTCGACGAACAGTTCATTACACTTGAGGTCATCCTGGCCGGACTCATCGCCGCTATCATCTGGAACCTCGCCACCTGGAAACTTGGTATTCCATCCTCTTCCTCACACACCCTGCTCGGAGGCTTCATGGGAGCCGCCCTGGCCCACGCCGGCGCCTTGTCGGTAGGAGGAGTAGATGTCGTGAACTATGCGAAGGTCGTGCCGACGTTCTTGTTCATCTTCTGTGCGCCGTTGCTCGGACTCGTGATTGCCTATTTTGTCACCGTCCTCATCATGCACATCTGCCGAAAGGCAAACTTCGGAAAGGCCGAACAATGGTTCAAACGCCTGCAATTGGTTTCGTCGGCCCTGTTCAGCCTCGGGCACGGCGGCAACGATGCCCAGAAAGTAATGGGTATCATCGGCGCAGCCGTCATCTGCTATAAAGTACAGATAGAGAACGACGCGGCGTTCCTCGCGGCGGAGTCGGATGCTCGTTTCAAGATGTTCGTAGCCGATGGCTTCTGGTGGTGGGTGCCACTCGCGAGCTTTTTGGTCATCGGACTCGGAACCCTGAGCGGTGGCTGGAAGATCGTAAAAACCATGGGATCCAAGATCACCAAAGTAACGCCACTGGAAGGCGTCGCCGCAGAAACAGCCGGTGCTGCCACACTATACATCACTGAGCATTTCGGTATTCCGGTATCGACCACCCATACGATCACGGGCTCCATCATCGGGGTCGGGATCACCAAACGGGTATCCGCCGTACGCTGGGGCGTCACACGTAATCTCTTGGTCGCTTGGGTACTGACAATTCCGGTGTCGGCATTATTGGCCGCACTCGTCTATGGTTTGATAAGCCTGTTCTAAATAAGGTAGAAAGTTCATAGAGAAAACGCCGCACAACGCGGTGTTTTTTTATGCTTCCAGTAATTCCAGCAGGCGCCGTACGGTTTTCTGGTTGCGCATCGTACCCCTGACACCTAACTTGCGTTCGATGACGGCATTGGTCAGTTTCGTACTGCCCGCACCTTCGGCATAGCACACATAGATCACGCGTCCGCGAAGGGCATACTCATCCCGGCCAAAGTCGATTTCCGCTAAGGCTTCTATACCCGATTCCTCAGGTGCCGTCAGCAGGAAACCAAAATACGGGTTGACGTCGTCGGGTTCGGTGCGATAAGGATTGGCCGCGAGCGCATCGGCCACTTCGGCTGCCGTTACGACCATCACCGTCACATCCAAACCAAAATGCGCGCGAATCAATTGCCCGATCTGATCTTGCCAGTCGGTCGCTCGGCCTTCCGCCGAAAACAGTACATTGCCGCTTTGGATATACGTTGTCACCTCTGAAACCGCAAGGGTTTGCATAGCCGAACGAAGTGCGTCCATCTTCAACACGGTGCCGCCCACATTCACCGCGCGCAACAAGGCCACGAAACGCGTCATTTTCGGAGGAATAGTTCGACGTAAACAGGCAGGTGGTCAGAAGGGTAGTGGCAGTTCTTCGAATCGCTCAATACCGCATATTTCTTCACCGCGATCTCGTCCATACTGGTAAAGATGTAGTCAATCAGCAGGGTAACGGGTTTGTTGAATTCAAAGTTGTTAAACGTGCCGTCGGGTCCAAAAGGAAGGGTTTCCGACACCGCTTTCGAATCATTCATTTTGGAGGAGATATAACGATACGCCTTCGACTTGGTTTCGGAATTGAAATCCCCCGTCAGGATCACCGGATAATTCTCGACATTGACTTCACGGATGGTTTTCCAGATCAGTTTCACACTGTTGTCACGGGCCACTTCCCCGATATGGTCGAGGTGGGTGTTGAACACATAGACTTTCTTCTTGGTCTTCAGGTTTTCGAAGAGCCCGTACGTACAAATCCGCTCCAAAGCGGCGTCCCAGCCTTTCGATGCCACCTCCGGCGTATCGGACAACCAGAAGGTCGACTCGCGCAGCACCCGGTATTTTGAGGCATCGTAGAAAATCGCACTGAATTCGCCCTGTGTAGGCGTATTGTCGCGCCCTCTTCCAATGTAGTTATACTCCACCAACGTACTGTCAAGGTACATCAACTGCCGGATCTTGCCCTCCTGCGTACCCATAAAATCCGGATGGTAAAACTTCACCTGTCGTGCCAGGAACTCCTTTCGAAGGTCCCATCGGTTTTCGCCGTCTGAGGCAATGTCAAGACGGAGGTTATAGGTCATCACTTTTATGTCTTGTGCCTGCGCGAAAAGGCCACAAAACACCAGCAGTATACG
>JAIXYI010000051.1 GCA_027490305.1 Flavobacteriaceae bacterium | reverse complement strand
CGTAAATGCACAAACAAAATGGGACGGAACTATCTTCTCATGGAACAGCATCAGAAACGAAATAAATATATATTTTGGTCACAGATTGGAAAACTGACACAGTTCGTTGAACACTCCCAAGAACAATTACTAACTTCACTTCGGTCCTTAAACCCTGAACTATCAACCCTTAACCATAAGCCCTGAACTGTCAACCCCCAACAATAAAAAACACGTCCGGACTACCCTGAGTCCCCACTCAAAACTCAAAACTCAACCCTCAAAACTCAACACCCAACCCTCAACTATCAACCCCCAACAATAAAAAAAACGTCCAGACTACCCTGAGTCCCCACTCAAAACTCAACCCTCAAAACTCAAAACTCCTTCAATGATTCAAAACTCCGAACTCATACTCAACCCCGATGGTTCTGTCTACCACCTGAACCTTCGACCCGAGCACATTGCCCACGACATCATCTTCGTTGGCGACCAGGCACGGGTGGAAAAAATCACCCAGTATTTCGATACCATCGAATACTCGACCCAGAAGCGCGAATTCAAGACGCAGACCGGCACGTATAAAGGCAAGCGGATGTCGGTACTCTCAACCGGCATCGGGCCCGACAACATCGACATCGTCCTAAACGAACTCGATGCGCTGGTCAATATCGACCTCGAAACGCGCCAGCCAAAAGAGAACCTGACGTCGCTTAACATCATCCGCATCGGAACGTCGGGATCTTTACAGGCCGACATCCCCACCGAAAGCTTCGTGATGTCGCGCTTCGGATTGGGAACCGACAACATGCTCCGCTCCTACGACGCGACGTCGGTATCCATTCGCGAAATCGAAGACGCTTTCATCCAACACACCCAATGGTCGGCCGACAAAGGACGACCGTATGTGACCCGTTGCAGCGACGCCCTCGCCGACCGCATCAAAGGTCCACGCATGCACGAAGGCATCACCGCCACGGCCGGTGGTTTCTACGGTCCGCAGGGCCGCGTATTGCGTCTCGCCGTCCAGGATCCGGAACTCAATGGCAAAATGGACAACTTCGAATTCGAAGGTGTGAAAATCACCAACCTTGAGATGGAAACCGCCGCCATTTACGGACTTTCCGCGCTCCTGGGTCACAATGCCCTGTCATTGAACGCCATCATCGCCAACCGGGCGTTGGGAACGTTTAGCGAGAACCCGGAGAAAGCGGTGGCAGAGTTGATCGCATATACCTTAGACAAACTGGCCGAACGCTAATGACCCGCCTGCTCGAAACCGACCGACTGTATATGCGTCCGTTCGAGGCAGCAGATGCCGAAGGCTTGTTCGAACTGGACCGCAACCCGAATGTGCACCGCTACTTAGGAAACCAACCGGTTACATCGCTGGCGCAGTGCGAGGAAATCATTGCCTCGATCCAACGCCAATACGCTGCCCACGGCATCGGGCGGTTTGCCGTCTTGTTGAAAGATACCAATACCTTCATCGGCTGGGCCGGACTCAAATTCGTTACCGAGCCTGAAAACCACCACGTAGACTACTACGATATCGGCTACCGTTTGCAGGAAGCACACTGGAGAAAAGGTTATGCCTCCGAAGCGGCCCTCGCCTGGCGGGATCATGCCTTTTCGGTGATGAAAGTCCCTGCATTGTACGCCTCCGCTCATGTCGACAACACCGGCTCGAACACTATTCTACAGAAAATCGGGATGGTGCGGGACGGGCAATATGAACACGACGGACTTCCCTGCAACTGGTACCGTCTAACCAACCCTTACCTATGAAAACGATCAAGATTGCCGGTGTGCCCGAGCACTTCAACCTCCCCTGGTACAAAGCCATTTCAGAAGGGCTTTTTTCCGCCAAAGGCCTTGACCTGCAATGGACCGACGTGCCGGAAGGAACCGGAAAAATGTGCCAGATGCTGCGTGATGGTGATACCGACGTGGCCGTCATCCTCACCGAAGGCATCATCAAAGACATCATCGCCGGCAATCCGTCCCGCATTGTGCAGATTTATGTGCAGTCGCCTCTCATTTGGGGCATACACGTCGCCTACGGGTCCGATTTCCAGTGCATCACCCAACTCGAAGGTAAGAAAGCCGCCATCAGCCGCCCCGGATCGGGTTCGCAACTCATGGCCTATGTCAACGCCGACCAACGCGGCTGGGACCCCGAATCGCTGACCTTTGAAACCGTACACACCATCTACGGTGCCGTAGAAGCCCTCAAAGACGGCCGCGCCGACTACTTCATGTGGGAACGCTTCATGACCAAACCGCTGGTCGACAACGGCACCTTCCGTCGCCTCGGCGATTGCCCGACACCCTGGCCCTGCTTTGTCATCGCCGTGCGCGAGGAGTGGCTTGAAAACGATCCGGACGCCATCTGCACGTTGCTCGCCACCATCAACGACGTTACCAAAACCTTTAAGGAAATCCCCGGCATCGACGAACTTCTCGCCGAGCGCTTCCACCAGAAAATCGAGGATATCCGCGAATGGCTCTCCCTCACCCAATGGTCGCAGAAGCCCTTTACCGAGGAAATGTTAAACAATGTCCAAATTAAATTGTGGAAACTTTCGGTCGTCCCTGAATTGGGTACCTTTACGAAAATAGCCTGGCCCTGAATGTCCCCATTTTGGCAGCGAATAAAAACCCTTCCGGCCACGTCACGGAAATGGCGTGAACGCCTCAGGATCAAATCGCCCTGGGACATGATCATCATTGCCCTCATGGGCATCCTGATCGCCATCCCGGTGTTCCTGATCGCGGACCAGGCGTTTATTAATCCGGGTTGGGACTACCACATCGACCGAATTTTCCTCTTCCTCGGCATCGCCGCCGCCATCATCTTCCTACTGCGGTTGCTCCGGCGCATCATCATCATCTGCCTCATCCTCTATGCCATCGCGTTGCTTTACGGCACGCTCTTCAGTGACTACGGCTTTTCCAGCGTGGCCGAAGACTACCGTTCGATGATCTATACCATGGCGGACGATCCCTACCCACAGGATGTTGTGCTGGCCAAGCTCCTCCCCTTTCCCAACAAGTCGAAGATCATTGCCGCCATCGACTACAACGATCCCAAAGTGCGGAACTTCGCCGTGACCGCCGCCACCAAGAACTTCTCTGAAATGAAAGGCTATGGCGACTACCGCCGCATGATCCAGTGTTTCTCCATTTTCAAGGAAGTCCGCGACCGCTGGCACTATGTCAACGACCCGCGCTCACACGAATACATCGCAGACGCCAGCGAAACGGTCGAGCATTTTTCAGGTGACTGCGACGACCACGCCATCTTCATGGCCGCCTGCATCGCCGCCATCGGAGGCACGCCACGCCTTATCAGCACTAGCGACCACATCTACCCCGAAATGCTGATCGGCAACCTGCACAACCTCGACAACGCCAACTTCCTCATCAAAGAAGTGCTGTTCAAAAAAGAGATCGGAAAAGACAAACTGCATTACCACATCGACGAACGCGGCCAGGTGTGGCTCAACCTCGACTATACCGCGCGCTATCCGGGCGGCCCGTTCATGTCAGAAGAAATCCTCGGGGCGTTGACATTGTATTAATTGGGGGCGCCTCCCCTGCCACCGCATCGGCCAGCGCGCGGGGCCGGGCTATACGCTCTAGCTTTTTGCCGGGTACATCCCCACAACCTTCAGGCTATAACGGGCGCTGTATCTTCCTTCCCCTTATAAGGCAAAAAGGCTGCCGCTTCTATCCCTCGCGCACGCCGGGCGCGTTTGTTCCCGCTACCAACTATTGGCGACGGCTGTTGGGAACGCTACCAGTCGATAGCGGTTTTTCCCTTTGATTCTAAATACACATTGGTTTTGCTGAAATGCCGGTTGCCAAACCATAATCCCTGGTTGGCGCTCATCGGCGACGGGTGCCCGCACTTGAGTACGAGATGCTTCGTCACATCAATATTCTTCCCCTTCTGCTGTGCATACGAACCCCACAGCAAAAAGACCACATGCTCCTTCCGGTCGGAAATCGCCTGGATGACGGCGTCGGTAAACTGTTCCCATCCTTTTTTCTGGTGACTCGCCGGCAGTCCTTCCCGCACGGTCAGCACCGCATTGAGCATCAATACACCCTGATCGGCCCAACGGGTCAGGTCGCCGTTCGCCGGCAACGGTTTCCCCACATCCTGCTGGATCTCCGCCAAAATGTTCCGCAACGACGGCGGAAACGGCACGCCCTCACAAACCGAAAAAGACAAACCGTGCGCCTGTCCGCGCCCATGATACGGATCCTGCCCAATTACCACCACCTTTACGTTCTCAAACGGTGTGCGGTTGAACGCGGCAAAAATCAAGGGTTTGGGCGGATACACCACCTGCGTCTCATACTCCTCTTTAACAAAGGCCATCAACTCCTGGAAGTAGGGTTTAGAGAACTCATTTCCCACAACTTCCGTCCATGATTTGTGCAGCGGTGCGCCCATCGTTCTTTTTTGCCCAAAGATACGTCTGCCACGAGGGCGATGCAACGGGCATCCGGGGTTTTTGCGTAAATTTGTAAGCTACCATGCTATAGAGAAAGAATGCTCGGAATCACCGAAAAAACCCTACAAGACTTGCAATTCCCGACCGTTTTGGAAACCGTCGCGAACCATTGCAACACCGACCTCGGACGCGAAAAGGCGCTGGCCATTGCACCTATCGCGAATCGGGAGGTACTGATGGCCGCGCTCCGCCAAACGTCGGAGTATGTGTCGTCGTTCCAAAACAACAACGCGCTCCCTAACCACGGCTTCGAATCAATCGACCACGAACTGAAATTACTGGCGATTGAAAACAGTTTCCTTGAAACGGGCAGCTTCCGGAAGATACTGGCGTTGTCGGAAACGACGCTGCAAATGTTGCAATACCTAAAGAAGTTCAGCGATTACTATCCGGAACTGTCGAAACGGGGCGAACAGGTCGAATTCAATAAAGACATTTCGAAGTTCATCGAAGCCGTACTCGACAAATACGGAGAAGTGCGCGACGATGCCTCGCCCGTCCTGATCGACCTGCGCCGCCAAATGAACCAGGTACGCAGCAAAGTCAACCAAAGTTTTGCGGTGGCCCTTGCGCAATACAATGGCCTCGGCTATCTCGATGAAATCAAAGAGAGTTTCGTGCAGAACCGACGGGTTTTGGCTGTTTTATCGATGTACCGACGCAAAGTAAAAGGCTCGGTAATGGGCACCTCCAAAACCGGTAGCATTGCGTTTATCGAGCCGGAAGCCACGCTTCGTTTTTCACGTGAACTGGCCAACCTCGAGTTCGAAGAGCAGGAAGAAGTGACGCGGATTTTGAAGGCGTTGGCCAACCGTATCCGTCCGTTTGCGCCGCTGCTATCGGATTACCAACAATTCCTTTCCGATATTGACGTCGTAGCGGCCAAGGCTAAGTACGCCCGTCGCATCAACGGTTTGCTTCCCGAGTTGAACAACGAGCGTCGCGTGTTCTTGCGAGAGGCGTTCCATCCCATCCTCTACCAAACCAACGCGGCCAAGAACCAACCTACCTATCCGCAAACACTCGAACTCACCGACGACCGACGTATCATCGTTATTTCCGGGCCGAATGCCGGCGGAAAGACCATCGCCTTAAAAACGGTGGGGTTGCTGCAACTCATGCTGCAATCCGGGATGCTGATTCCCGTACACGAACGGAGTTCCACCTTCCTTTTCGATCGCATCCTGACTGATATTGGCGACAATCAATCAATTGAAAATCATCTAAGTACGTATAGTTACCGACTTAAGAACATGAACTACTTCCTCAAGAAGTGCAACGCTAATACTTTGTTCCTGATTGACGAATTCGGAACGGGTTCCGATCCGGAATTGGGCGGTGCCTTGGCGGAGATTTTTCTTGAAGAGTTCTACCACCGTGGTGCTTTCGGTATCATTACGACCCACTACTCCAATCTTAAGATGCTGGCGAACGAGCTACCCAATGCCGTCAACGCCAACATGCTTTTCGATGAAAAGTCGTTAGAGCCGATGTTCAAGCTCGTGCTCGGTCAGGCGGGTAGTTCGTTTACGTTTGAAGTCGCGCAGAAAAACGGCATCCCGTTCGGACTCATCAATCGGGCAAAAAAGAAGATCGAAACCGGTAAGGTTCGTTTCGACAAAACCATTGCCACGCTCCAGAAAGAACGTTCCAAACTCGAGAAAACCTCACAAACACTAAAGGAAGAAGAGATAAAGGCGCGCGAGGAAAGTCGCCGCATGCAAGACATCAACGAGCGCATCAAGCAGAAACTCGAGAACTACCAGGAACTCTACGATGCCAACCAAAAGCGCATTTACCTCGGACAAAAAATCGATGAGATTACCGATCGTTATACCGACAACAAAAACCGCAAGGAAGCCATTGGTGAATTCCTGAAATTGCTGGAAATCGAGAGTTCAAAACGGAAGAAAGTGGCGCCGAAGGAGAAGAAAGAGAAAGAAGCCGTACAGAAACAGATCATAAAAGAAGTCGAGGTCAAGGTCGAAGAAATCCGCAAGGAAAAGAAGGAGAAGAAACAGAAAGCGCAACCGGCTGCAAAGCCGAAGCCCGTTTTGAAAGTGGGCGACCGCGTGCGCATGCAGGATGGTCGTTCGATCGGCACCATTGACAAAATCGAAAAGAACAAGGCGGTGGTCAACTACGGCATTTTCACCTCGACCGTGAGTCTTGACACACTGGAATTCGTCGGATAAATCGTCCCGACTGCATCATTACTATGGAACTGCCCCAAAACAAAAAGATCGTGCTCTTTGACGGTGTCTGCAACCTCTGCGACGGCACGGTACAGTTCCTGATTCGACATGACAAAAAAGACGTTTTCCGCTTTGCCTCACTCCAATCAGAAGTCGGTGAAGCTATTCTATCCCGCATTAGTATCGATCCGACACGTGTAGACAGCATCGTGTTGTATGAGCCCGGAAAAGCGTTTTACCTGCGTTCGTCTGCGGCGTTGGAGATGGCAAAAAGTCTGGGTGGCGTATATACGTTAGCGACCGTTTTCAAGTTGCTGCCAACGGGTATTCGTGACAGCCTCTACGACTGGGTGGCGCGAAACCGGTATCGGTGGTACGGTAAGAAAGACGCCTGCATGATCCCCACTCCGGAGACAGCTTCCAAATTCCTGATATAAAAAAAGGCTCCCGATTGGGAGCCTTCTTATTATATCGTATAAACGATTATTTCTTCACGATTTTCTTCGTAACAGCACCACGGTCTGTTTCGATGTTCATGATGTAGGTACCAGTCGCAAGATCCGATACATTCATATCAACAGTGAATACGTCAGAATATTGGTTTCTCTTCACCACACGTCCGTTAAGGTCGGTCACGGTGATCGCTTTCAATGGAATATTCTTAGAGTTCAGGATCGATACAACGTCAGATGCAGGGTTTGGCATTACAGCGAACGAAGCCATAAGATCATCCTCTACTGAAAGTGTGTTGTCAACGAAGAAGTTGTCTACTGCTGCCCAACCGAAGTTTGCCTGAGCCTGAGCTGTACACGTGTACTGAAGACCGAAGTAGTAAACACCGGTTGTAGTCGGCGTAAAGCTAGCTGTTTTCAATGTCCAAGCTGTTTCATTCACTTGGGTTGAAGCCGCAAGTGTCGTAGTCATAGCCGCATCGGTTTTATCCGTACCTACTTTAAGTGCCAATGCGTTCGCACCACCGTTACCGGCACCGATTACTTCACGACGGTAGTATGTGATGGTGTAAGGTGTAGCTGCGGTCAGGTTAAGTCCGCGTGAAAACAGATACGAGTTAGAAGCGGTACCGAACGCACCAGCGCGAGCGTACACATCGCCATCCTGTGCAAGTGGGTTGTTAGCTGCATCGGCACCTTCAATGATACCCCAAATAGCACCGGTATTCGCTGTTACACGAAGTGCTGACCAACCGGCATACGCAAGTGTCGGATCTTCGAAAGAGAAGCCGTAATCAGGAGTAGCGTAGTTGTTAGCTGACATCGGTGTGTAAATATTGTAAGGTCCATCCCATACGGTATCGCAGCTTGCTTTGATGTAGAATGAATAACCTGATGCTTGTGTCAGTGTTGGGCTTGTGAACGTACCGGTAGTGATGTTAGAAGACAAGGTTCCTGTTCCTTGTGTAAATCCAAGCGTACCGTATTCGATGTCAACACCAGCAGCAGCCGTTG
Organism: Flavobacteriaceae bacterium; assembly: GCA_027490305.1. Classification (GTDB taxonomy): domain Bacteria; phylum Bacteroidota; class Bacteroidia; order Flavobacteriales; family Flavobacteriaceae; genus Flavobacterium. The sequence continues at coordinate 77,212 of JAIXYI010000051.1, read as the reverse complement.
TCCAAGACAGGCCGTAACCTGTATCTGTCAACGAAGTAAGAGCAAGGTCATAAACGCCTGCACAAGAAGTGACGATCACGTCGTCAAAGATTACGACATCGGCATCTTCTGCAACATACTTGAAGCGAAGTTTTACGTTTGCCTGTCCGAGGTACGCAGACATATTGAGTTCTACAGGGATTACAACATAGTTGTCGGCTGTACTGGTCAAATAATCATCTTCAAGGAAAACCTGTGTCCACGATGTACCGCCATTGGTAGAAACTTCAACCGTGAAATCACCATTTGGGTTCAACACCATGTACGTGTAGCTTGTGTAGAAGTTAAACTTCAGGAACGCCGAAGTGTAACCTACAAGGCTAAAAGATGGTGAGACAAGTGCTTCGTCCTGAGGACCTGCGGCAGTCGTACCACCGTCAGCACTCCAGTTTACGAAAGCAGATCCGTCTCCGTTGAGAGCACCGTCGGCTGCCAGCACCTGCTCCCAGGTAGCGTCAACATTCGTTGTAACGACAGTCCAACCTGTCGGAGGAAATGCTCCGTCAAAATTCTCTGAAAATGCCACCTGCGCAGATGCAGCGAAAACACCTCCTAGCAGAGAAAGGCTGAGTAATAATTTTTTCATGAAAAGATAGTTTTTTTAATTATTGCGTAAAACTATAAAAAAATATCTTACATCGCGCAAGCGCGTTATGCTAATTTGTGTTAATTGGCGTAGTGATGATGGGGGTTACAGCTATTTTCTGTCTACTATCATCAATTTGGATTGTCTTCTCCTTCCCACTTTCCGATAACAGACGTGGCCAATGCATTCCCCAGCACGTTTGTTCCACTGCGGAACATATCGCAAAAATGGTCAATAGGCAAAATCAGCGCAATACCTTCCACGGGTATGTCGAACATGCCGCAAGTAGCCGCCACCACGACCAAGCTAGCACGCGGTACGCCTGCTATTCCCTTACTGGTCAGCATCAAAACAAACAACATGGTCAACTGCGTTGTAAGGTCCAAATGAATATGGTAGACCTGTGCGATGAAGATACTGGCGAACGTCATATACATCATACTGCCATCCAGGTTAAAGGAATAGCCAAGGGGCAACATGAACGATACGATTCGCTCTTTCACCCCAAATCGCTCCAATTCCTCTGTTAACTTTGGAAACACGGCCTCACTGCTGGTAGTGCCAAACGCGATTGCGATGGGCGATGTAATTCGCTTGAGCAAATCGCCCATACGCCGTCCGAGAAACAGCGCTCCTACGGCCAGTAGCAGTACCCACAGGGTTGCAATGCCCACGAGAAAAGAGCCGAGATAGGTTAGATACGTCTTAACAAGCGTGCCCGCATCCAAAACAGCAAATACGCCGGCGATCGCACCAAACACGCCCAACGGTGCGAACTTCATCACATACCCTACCATCTTCAAAATGATGTGCGACAGGCGTTCGAGCACGCCAATGACGGGTTTCGCATAACTTCCCAAAGAGGCCGCAGCCAGTCCGAAGAAAATCGCGAATATGACAATCTGCAGGATTTCATTTGTTGCCATCGCCTGCACGACGCTTTTTGGAAAAATATGCTCGATGAAGGTCTGTGCGGAAAACGATTCGGTTGTTCCGGCGATTTCCTCCACTGCCTCCTTCCCTGCCCCTTCGATCTGCAATCCGGCACCGGGTTGTAGTGTGTTCACCCAGAACATCCCGATCAACAACGACAGAAAAGAAGCGGTAAAAAACCACGCTAATGCGCGACCACCGATCCGTCCGACAGAGCGGATGTCGCCGAGTTTTGCAATACCCACCACCAAGGTTGAGAACACCAATGGCGCGATAATCATCTGCACCAATCGAATGAAAATAGTAGCGAGTAGTTTCAGATACGTACTCGCGTCTTTACAGGTCTCCTCCGAAAAATGGGCGAAAAGATAAATCCCCACCGCGGCGCCGGCCACCATGGCAATGAAAATCTGAAATGTGAGATTCGACAATAATCCTTTTCGGGTAGTGGTTCCTGACATTGGTTTTGGTTTAGTGGTAGGCATTATGTAACAAAAGAAAATCGGCCATCACCAGGGCGGCCATGGCTTCCACAATGGGGACAGCCCGGGGCACGACGCATGGGTCGTGACGCCCTTTACCCTTTACAACTGACGGCTGGTCGTGGGTATCAATGGTAACCTGATCCTGTAAGAGGGTCGCAACCGGTTTGAACGCCACCCGGAAGTAGATGTCCATACCATTTGAAATACCGCCCTGTATTCCGCCGGATAAATTGGTGCGGGTGCTACCGCCGGGGAGGATTATATCGTTGTGTTCGCTACCCCGCATCCGGGCACCGCAAAAGCCACTTCCATACTCAAACCCTTTTACTGCGTTGATAGAGAGCATGGCTTTCCCGAGTTCGGCGTGCAGTTTATCAAATACAGGCTCACCCAGCCCCACGGGCACATTTCGTATGACGCAGGTAATAGTACCGCCAATGGTATCACCGTCTTTTCGCACCTCGCGGATGAGGGCTTCCATTCGTTCAGCCGTTTCCGGATCCGGACAACGGACAGGGTTTTGTTCTACGGTTGCGAGGTCAAGGTCCTGATAGGGTTTCTCGAGAAAAATATCGCCTACTGATGACACGTAGGCTGCAATGGAGATATTTCCAATAACCTGTTTCGCAATCGCGCCCGCCACGACCCTGCAGGCCGTTTCACGGGCCGAACTCCGCCCACCGCCGCGATGGTCTCGGAATCCGTATTTTTGGTCGTACACATAGTCGGCATGGCTGGGCCGGTATACTTCGGCGAGGTGATCGTAATCGACCGACTTTGCGTCTTGATTTCGGATGAGGAACCCAATTGGGGCTCCGGTCGTTCGTCCTTCGAAAAGTCCGGAGAGGAACTCCACCTCGTCCGCTTCCTTACGCTGCGTGACGATAGCCGACTGGCCAGGACGTCGACGGTCCATTTCTACCCGAATCGCTTCTATATCCAACAAAACACCGGGCGGGCAACCGTCGACGACGCCACCGATGGCAGGTCCGTGTGACTCACCAAACGTCGTCAGCCTGAAAAGCGTCCCGAATGAATTTCCCGCCATAGGTGTGGTTTGTCACAAATGTAAGGTTTCCATCCGACTCTTCCCAATGCCCCCGTTTACGAAAACATCACATTACGACCGTGGAATACAGGATTTCATAACATATCGCCTACGCTCCGGTAATATCCAAACCCGTATTTTGCCAGAAACGACCGTATGAAAGCAAAGAAGCGGCGGGTTGAACTGGTGGTACTGTCGGATGTGCATCTGGGGACTTATGGATGTCACGCCCGCGAATTGCATCGCTATCTCAGCAGCATAAAACCCAAGACCCTTGTTTTGAACGGCGACATCGTGGATATCTGGCAGTTTCGGAAATCGTACTTCCCTAAATCCCATTTGAAGGTAATCCGACGGATTATCGACTTTGCCTCCAAAGGCGTCAATGTGTATTACCTCACGGGCAACCACGATGAGATGCTGCGAAAGTTCAGCGACTCGGTTATCGGTAACTTCACCATCGCCGACAAACTGGTAATGGAATTAGACGGTCGAAAAGCGTGGATTTTCCATGGGGATGTCTTCGACGCTTCCGTCAATCATTCGAAGTGGATCGCCAAACTCGGGGGGTACGGCTACGACTACCTGATCTTGTTGAACCGCTTCATCAACTGGTGTCTTAAACAAATGGGACGCGAGCCGTATTCGTTTTCCAAAAAAATAAAGGCGAGCGTCAAGAAAGCGGTGCGGTTTATTTCCGACTTCGAAACTACGGCTGCGGAACTGGCAATTGAAAAGCGCTATGATTATGTTATCTGCGGACATATTCATGAACCAAAGATCATCGAACGGACAAGCAAACATGGTAGTACGCTCTACCTGAACTCAGGCGACTGGATCGAAAACCTTACGGCACTGGAATACGATAATGGGGCCTGGTCACTTTACCGGTATGACGAAAAGGAATGCCCGGAGGAGGCTGACGAAACCGACATGCCAACGCCGTCACTGGCTGCGACCATCATTTTTGGCACGCCATAGCCGATTCGGTTTTTTGAATCGCTTTTGTACCTTTACGGGATGAACGATCCACGTGTCTCCTACGAAAAACAGTACGCGAAAAAGCGTCCGAAAGCCTCGCGCTGGTACCTGATTATCACGTTTCTCATTGCCTTTGCACTGGCTTTTTGGGTATCGTATCGGTTGGTATTTGCCGGGCGCACGTCGGATCCAAAGGCCACAACGCACCTTCCCCATCCATGAAAAAAATCCTCTCGGCTTTACTGTTGGTCAGCCTGACCGTATCCGCCCAAAAGAAAGCGGTCGCACCGGAACGCCCGAAACTCGTTATCGGCATCGTCGTCGACCAGATGCGGGTCGATTACGTATACCGTTTTGCCGACAAATTCGGGAAAGGCGGTTTCCGTCGCTTCCTTTCCAACGGATTCGATTGCCGGAACACACATTATAATTATGTACCTACCTATACCGGGCCGGGCCATGCCGCCGTTTATACCGGTAGCGTGCCCGCTTATAATGGTATCATCTCAAACGACTGGTACGACCGCAACACGAAAAAATCGGTGTACGTAGCAGGCGACGACAGCGTCAAATCGGTCGGAACGGAGTCATCAGCGGGAAAGATGTCGCCTTCGCGTTTGCTTTCCACCACCGTAACCGACGAATTACGTCTATCCAATAACCGTCAGTCGAAAGTCATCGGCGTGTGCCTGAAAGACCGCGGTTCGATTATGCCGGCCGGACATATCCCAAGCGCGGCCTATTGGTTTGATAATAAAACAGGAAACTGGATTACCAGTACGTATTATACCGACGCGCTCCCGCAATGGGTAGTTGATTTCAACGCCCGCAAATTATGCGATACCTATCTGTCGAAACCATGGGAAACGCTGTTGCCGCTCGACCAATATACTGTCGGACTCGAAAATGGTTCGGGTTTCCGGAATCCGTATCGGGGTGAAAAAGACAATCGTTTTCCGCACGACCTGCCTTCGTTGAAAGGGCAATCGGGTTATGAGCTCATGCGTTCAACGCCTTTTGGTGATTCCTATACGGTAGATTTCGCCCTTGAAGTGTTGGAAAAAGAGAAAATGGGAAAGGGTCGTTTTACCGACTTCCTTGCCGTCAGTTTCTCGTGTACGGATTATGTGGGGCATCAATTTGGCATCAATGCCATCGAGACACAGGATACCTATGCCCGCCTCGACCGCGACCTCGAACGGTTGTTTGATTATGTGGACAAGAATATCGGGATGGAGAATGTCCTGATTTTCCTTACCGCCGATCACGGGGCAGCCCAAACGCCCGATTACCTGACGTCACTTCACATTCCGGCTGGTTTCCTTCCGACGGATACGATGGTGGCCGATCTCAACCGGGCCATTATCGCAAAATACGGTGAAGGTGACTGGATTGAATATTATGGAAACCAGCAGGTGTATCTGAATTACGCGACACTCGAATCGAAAAAAGCCGAACGCTCTCAGATTGTGGCCGTTGTTATAGACTATCTCCGGAAGCAACCCGGCGTGCAGGAAGTATTCGATATCGGCAATCCGTCGGCGTTACAGGACGGTAATCCACAGCATGCCCGTATCGCGAACGGACTTTCACCGCTGCGTTCGGGTGATGTCGCATTACTTCTCCAACCCTCTTGGTTTGACGGGGAACACGCCGCACACGGAGGCACTACCCATGGCAGTGGCTGGACCTATGACACCCATGTTCCGTTGTTGTGGATGGGATGGAAAATCAAGCCGGGCAGTTCTGCGGAACCGGTCAGTATTTCCGATATTGCCGTCACGGTAGCCGATTTGCTCCGGATCTCCTGGCCGAATGCCGCCGTGGGACGTCCTATCAGTGATCGTATTAGCCAGCCATAAGGATGTTTGCGGAACTAGACAAAGCCATATCTCGCTATGTTTCCTTTAGTACGGAAGAACTGGATGTCTTCCACTCGGTGCTTTTGTACCGAAAAGTACCGAAGAAGACGGTATTGCTGCGGGCCGGCGACGAATGTCCGTTCGAAGCCTTTGTCATCCGTGGATGTGTTCGCAAATACTGTATCGATGGACACGGCACCGAAGTGACGTTGCAGTTTGCGGTAGAGGAATCATGGGTAGGCGATATTTCGTTTACCAGCGAGGACCCGAAGCCCAGCCAGGTCTTCATCGAAACGCTGGAAGAATGCGAGTTGCTGGAGCTGGCGCCCGAAAAAAAGGAAACCCTATTTGAGCTGGCGCCCCGTTTTGAACGCGCGTTTCGCATCCTGATGCAGCGAAATCTGGCGGTGACGCAGCAGCGACTGTTCAACACTATAGCGAAAAACGGTGAGGAAAAATACCGCGATTTCCTTGAGAATTATCCGAGCATCCCACAGCGGGTACCCCAGCATTATATTGCGTCTTATCTGGGAATTTCCCCTGAATTCCTGAGCAAGATACGAAGCCGGCGCTGATTCAATGAAAGTTGCGCCCTTTGTGGAAAATAGTCTCCAGGTCGCTTTTCTCATCCGGACGCGCAATCGGGAAACACCTTTCATCGCTTTCGCCTTCGGTCATATTGCGTAAGAGGCCGGACAGGTTATGACAGGCATCCGCCACCACATGGATCACCGAACGTTCGACCTGTAACTTCCCTTCTACCAACAACAACCGTGATTGCAGGATGGATTTCCGGTATTTCTCAAACACCGTAGCCCAGACGACAATGTTCGCAAATCCGGTTTCATCTTCTATCGTCACGAACAATACCCCTTTTGCGGTTCCGGGCCGTTGCCGAACCGTGATGAGTCCGCACACCTTTATATGGTCTCCGTTCTTATAGTTTGAAAGGGAACCTGCCGGTGTCACGCGAAGCCGGTCCAGTTCCGGACGCACAAAATGCACCGGATGGGCTTTCAGCGACAAGCCCATCGTCGCGTAGTCTTCCACCACATGGGCGGCATCTGTCAATAAAGGCAGCGTCAGTTGGGGCTCGAACGTGCTGGCGGAAGGCTGTCCTTCAAAGAGTCCGATGGGGGTATCCGACAAGGCCGATACTTCCCATAACGCCTGTCGACGGTCGAATCCGATTGAACGGAACGCATCCGCATCGGCCAATTTTTCCAACGCGGCCATTGATACTCCAATGTCAAGCAATTCCGGAATCGAGCGAAAAGGCCGATGACGGGCCTGCACCAACGTGTCCATATCGTCGCCCGACAAACCCTTCACCTGCCGAAATCCCAACCGGAGGGTGTGGTAGCGCCCGGAGGGTTCCTCCAGGGTATAATCCCAATAGGAGTGGTTGATATCCACGGGCCGCACCACTACCCCATGTTTACGGGCATCGATGATGATCTGGGCCGGTTGGTAGAAACCCATCGGCATACTGTTGAGCAGCGCGGTAGCAAACACATCCGGATAATGGCATTTGATCCAGGAGGATACATACACCAGCAACGCAAAACTGGCGGCGTGGCTTTCCGGGAAACCATACGACCCAAAACCTTCCAATTGACGAAACACGCGCCGGGCGAATCCTTCCTCATAACCATTCCTGATCATCCCCGTTACGAGCTTCTTCTCCCAATCCGCCACTTTCCCTTTGGCTTTGAAAGTGGCCATGCTACGGCGTAATCCGTCGGCTTCGGCGGGAGTGAATCCGGCGGCCACGATCGCAATTTCCATCGCCTGCTCCTGGAACAACGGCACACCCAACGTACGCCCGAGTATACTCTCCAACTCCTTTGACGGATACTCAATAGGGTCGATACCATCGCGTCGCCGCAGGTACGGATGCACCATGTCGCCCTGTATCGGCCCGGGGCGCACAATCGCTACTTCTATTACCAAATCATAAAAACACTGCGGCCGCAATCGGGGCAACATCGACATTTGGGCCCGGCTTTCGATCTGGAAGACGCCGAGCGTATCGGCCTGGCTGACCATTTCATACACTTCCGGATCGTCCTGCGGGATGTTGGCCAGCGTGAGGTCAAGACCATAGTGCTGTTTCGCGAGGTCAAACGCCTTACGGATACAGGTCAACATCCCCAACGCCAACACATCTACTTTCAGGAAGCCGAGTGCTTCAATGTCGTCTTTGTTCCATTCGATATTGGTGCGGCCTTCCATGCGGGCGTTGAGCACCGGACACAAATCCGACAGCTTGCCCCGGGTGATGATAAAACCGCCGGTATGTTGGCCGAGTTGCCGCGGGAATCCCACATATTGCCGGGTCAATTCGAGCACTTTCGCCAGGTGCGGATCATCCAGGTGGAAGCCTTCAGAGGTGACCCGTTCGCCGTCGAGTTCATCGCGGAATTCCCAAACCGAGGCCGACAGGCGGTTAATGGCATCCGTCGACATTCCCATGGCCTTGGCGACATCCCGGATCGCACCTTTATAATGTACCTGTGTAACCGTGGCCACGATGGCGGCACGATCCCGTCCATACTTCTCATAAATATACTGGATGACCTCTTCCCGTCGTTCGTGTTCGAAATCCACATCGATATCCGGTGGTTCGTCGCGGGCATCCGACATAAAACGGGCAAACAATACCTTGAACTGCGAGGGGTCAACCGATGTGATTCCCAGGCAATAACATACGACAGAATTCGCAGCCGACCCTCTTCCCTGGCACAAAATACCGCGATCACGTGCAAAGCGGACGAAATCGTAGACCGTCAGGAAATAGGCAGCGTAGTTCTTCCTCTCCATAAAATCAAGTTCGTACCGGAGTGTTTTGCGGATTTTCTTGGGGATGCCATCCGGAAACCGTGCATTCGCGCCCTGCCAGGTAAGCCGTTCCAGTTCTTCCTGTGGCGTGCGACCGCCGGACGTGATTTCCTCGGGATAGACATATTGTAATTCCGACAGGGAAAACCGGCAGGCCTGCGCGATGTCTTGCGTAGCCGCGATGGCATCCGGATACGAACGAAACAAGCGGATCATTTCCTCTTCGCTCTTGAGGTGGCGCTCCGCGTTCTGGTGCAAGCGGAATCCGGCTGTGTAGATGGTACATTTTTCCCGCACACACGTCAGTACATCCTGCAACGCCCTGCGTTCCGGATGGTGGTAATGGACATCGTTCAGGGCTACCATCCGTACCCCCAATCGCTCGGACAACTGCGATAACCGAAAGAGCCGTTTCCCGTCGTGGGCCGCATACGAACGACACACTCCCAGAAACAGCGCTTTCCCCAGTCGTTCGCGGTATTCGGAAAGTGACGAAATGAAATCGTCGGGCAACCGGAACTGTGGATCGAGTGCAAGAGGTGGCAATACGATGAAGAGTAGGCCTTCCGCATAGTCGTATACATCCTTTTTATACAAAAGGCATTGCCCCTTCTCGGCCCGGATGTTGCCTTCTGACAAGAGTCCGGATAACCGACCATACGCCTCTTTATTGGTAGGATAGGCCAACAACGACGGTCCGTCGACAAGGTCGAGACGGCAACCAATCAACAACCGGAAATCGGTATCGCTCTTGCGCGCCGCCACATGCGCCCGTACGATGCCGGCCAGCGTGTTCCGGTCGGTAATGGCCATAGCACTATAGCCCAGGCGAATGGCTTCCTCTACCATTTCCTCGGGATGGGAACATCCGCGCAAAAAGCTGAAGTTCGTGGTGACCTGTAATTCTGTGTAGCGTTCCATCAGGCAAAAAAACCGTGTAAGTACCATTTGGGGCGGTTTTCCGGATCATACGGCCCCGACCGGAATACCCAGAAACGTGCTCCCTTTTCATCTTCCACTACGTAATAATCACGATATTGGCCCGATTGCAGCCACCATTCCTGTTCGATGCGTTCAGGTCCGTCGGCTTTGTCCACCGTATGGATTTCACCTTTATACCGGAAAAGCAAGGGCGGATAATCGGGTAATCGAACCGTTGCTTCGATGGTTTCGGGTTGCGGCAGCAGGTATACAGGCCGCGGGAGGTCGTTGCGCCATGGAAGCGCCGACTTCTCTTGCAGCGAGGCCGTCGGGCGTATGGAGGCTTCCGGCCAATGGCGTTCGACAGGAAGGTAGCGCCGGACGCCTTTGTTTCCGATGCGGGCCGTAATCCGGTCTACCAATTCCGACACCCGGGTATCGTTGCGGAACGCCGTTTCCCAAAGCGCTTCCTGGGAGGCCGTTACCTCTTCGGTATGGGGCGCTTCCAATACAAATAATTCAAAACCCAGCGCCGGCTCCAGCTTCTCGATACCGGGTGCAAACAGTCGGTATAAATGGACTGGATTCCGCGACGGGTGTCCCGTACCTATGCTGAATTGCTGTATATCCCCATCGATGCGATACGCTTTGAAAATACCGGATCGGAGTCCGACACCTTCTCTCTCAAAACGCTGGCACAACATCTCCAGCAAACGTTCTAACGCCATGCCGATGCCGGTGGCGGTACAAATCGGTTCCAGGCAGGGCAACCGTTCCTGATAGGGTTCAACGGGTTGCAGGGGCAGCAGGAATTCCGGTTCCTGTCCGAGCGCCTGGCCCAATCGCAACGGCAACGATGCCCCGAAACGCCTTCGAAGTACCGACCGCGGCATGTCGATAAAGCGGTGGATGCGATCGAGTCCCAACTTCTTCAACCGTTCTGTCACTTCTGGCTCCAATCGGAGTGCGGCGGGTGACAGGTTATGGATCGCCTCACGTTGGTGCCCCGTTGCTATGATATCCCTTCCCTTACCGAAACGCGCCAGGGCCCAGGCCGCCCCGAGGGTATCGGCCATCGCGATATGCACCTGATAGCCATAGCCCGCCAGGCGTTGCTGTATGACACGGGTATAGGCCTCTTCCCCACCCCATAAATGCGCGCATCCGGTGCTATCGAGCAGTAAACCATCCGGCGGGTCAAGTGCGACGGAAGGCGTATATCCGATACACCACTCCCCCAATGCCTTCAATAGAACGACTTCCTTTCCCGCCTCTGCCTCCAATACGTCCAATTCCGGGTAGAGGGCGCGGCAATCGGCCACCACTTTTCCCGGAACGATACCAAGCCGAACCGCTTCCTGACTCGCCGCTTTTACCACCATCCGGCCGCGTTCGGGAGCCGCTATAACAAACGCCTGTCGCCGGTACTCCGGTTTTTTACGCGCGGTGTAATCGGTAAGCAAAAAAGGGAACCATATAGCGGTATAGCGAGGCATTATCCGGTAAAACTTTGGGTAAAAACGAGGTGTTCCTGCGGGCGTTCCTTCTCCGTGAACTGTCCGTTTACCCAGCCTAACTGCCAGGATCCGGGGCGTCCGTTGCGCACTTTCAGCAATTGCACGTCCCAAAAAGGCAGTCCGACTCCGGGCAGACCTTCCTCTGAAAGACTGGGCAACGGCCGGATATGCCACCGGGAGGTACAGGCCAGGTTGTTCGTATTTCGCGGGCGATGGCGGTGTAACAGGCAACAAACCCCGCTCTTTTCGACGGCGAGTTGGAGGCGGCGCGATTCTGTAAAGCCTACGTCCGATACTTCCCCGATGACGGCGGTAAGGATGTCACATTTAAGGGCTTCTTCTATAGCCCACAACACATCACGGGTACGTGGCGCGTCGATGAAGACGATACGGGAAGGATCGAGTCCGAAATGTGTGAGCGCGGGTGGAAATACCTTCCCTCCTGCTCCCATCCAGAGACAGGTGCCGCCCGACGCCAGGAATTTCCCGCAAAGCGCCGAAAGAAATCCCTGGGTGGAAGCCGCATCAGACAGACTGAAGCTCTGGAACTCATGCAGGGCCGCCACCGGAAAGACCTGGTCGGGGAACGCCCGCTCGAACGGCCCAACAGTAGGTACCCAATCGCGTAGGGCGGACTTCCCTAACCCTTGCCAGGCGTCTACTTGCCGTTGCCACTTGCGGATGATCGCTGTTTTTTCCGCTCCCGCGTCCATACTTTCGATTGATTTTGTATTTTTGTTCTTATTAGAAACAAATCGCTGTTATCAATAATAACAAAAAGAAATGGTGGAACAAAATTTTTTTTGGGGAAGTAACATCCGTTTCCTGCGTAACCGAATGAAGATGAGCCAGGAAGATTTTGCGGCGAGGGTTTCTATTTCCCGCTCGAAACTGGCGGCACATGAAAGTGGGAAGACGGCAAATCCTCCGGTGGAAGATCTCTATCGGTTCTCCGGTTTTTTCCGGATGAGCATCGATACCTTGCTGCGGGTCGACCTCTCGCGGATCGGTGAACTGAAACTGCGGGAACTGGAAGCGGGTAATGACGTATATATAGCAGGGGGACAAATACGGGTGCTGGCCATTACGGTCGATCGGCAGAACCGCGAGAACATGGAATATGTTCCCGTGAAGGCGAAAGCGGGGTATGCGGCGGGTTACCACGATCCGGAGTTCATTGCCTCGTTACCGAAATTTGCATTGCCGAACCTGCCGAAAGGCGGCACGTTCCGGATGTTTCCGACGACGGGCGACAGCATGTTGCCGATTCCGGAAGGCAGCGATGTGATCGGGCGGTTTGTCGACAATTGGTATGACCTGAAGCCCAAAACCCTTTGTGTCGTGATCCTGAAAGGGGAACAGGATATGGTATTCAAGCAAGTGACCCTTACCGGGCGTACCTTCCTGCTGGAATCATTGAACCCGTTGTATGCACCGTATGAAGTGAAGGCGGAGGAGGTAGTGGAAATCTGGAAGTTCCACAGCTTCCACAGCAAAGACCTGCCGAACGGCACGGCGGATTTGGATGTGGTAGTACGGATGATGCAGGAAATGAAAGGAGAGTTGCAGGAGTTGAAAGCGGGATTGGGTGGGTAACCCCGCTACTCGCTGCCCCTCTCCTCCTATTCAGGAACTTTTACGCAAAATCCCGCGCAATCACCTCACGCAACGACGTGGGCTGTTTTCCAGTCACGCGGAAGACATCGTCCGTCAGGAAGTCCACATGATGCTGCCCGATGATTTGGTAAACATCCGAAAGATACTGTCCGATAAAAGCCGGCGCACCAGACGCCGTCAGTACCTCTTTGAAGGTTTCCGGCGTCGGATTCGGATAGGATATGGTCGTTCCTAACTGCTCCGACAGCAAACGGGCCGCATCCTCATACGACAAAAGCTCTGGGCCTGTCAGGCGATAGGTAGCGTGCGAATGCCCGTCCGACAGCAGCACCTCGGCCGCCACATTGGCTATATCCGCTACATCCACAAAACCTACTTTCCCGGTGCCGGCGGGCATGAAGACGATGTTCCGCTCGAGGATATTCTCTCCCTCATAGTTCCGGAAATTCTGGCTGAAAAACGACGGCTGGAGGATGGTATAGTCGAAGAACCCCTCCTTAAGTTGCTGTTCGATTTTGGTGTGGAAATCGAGTTGGCTGCCCATTTTGTCTGCCTGCAAGGCCGAAAAATACACCACCCGCGCGATACCCCGTTTTTTAAGATGGTCGAGAAATGGGCTTACCAATTCATATAACCGCAAATCGAGCGGAGGCCCCAACACAAACACCTTTCCGACTCCTTCCAGTGCCCCTTCATAGGTGGTGGCATCTGCAAAATCGAAGGCACGCACCTCCACTCCGTCCCCAAACAGTTCACGGGCCTGGGTTACATTTCGGCTTCCTACTACAAAATCGGCGTTACGTGACTGAAGTTGCGCCACCAGTGCTTTTCCATTCGTTCCGGTTGCCCCGGTCACAAGAATTTTACCCATTTTTACGTTTTTTAAAGGTCAATAGTTACTTTTGAGAACTCAAAGTTAAATAGTAACTATTGCCTTCACAAGAAGGCACAGCTAAAGCACCAACGCACATGGAAGTAACTATTCAGGAAAACCCGGCGCTGACGAGCGAAAAAAAATTTCAATCTTTTTTTGCAGAGGCGAATGCCACGCGGGATATGGCCTGTCCGGTGCGCGATATCCTTGCCCGCGTCAGCGATAAATGGTCGCTGTTGACGATTTACGCCCTCGGCGGCTATGGCACCATGCGGTTCAATGAGTTGAAACATCGGATTGGGGATGTATCGCAACGCATGCTGACCGTGACGCTTCGTAACCTCGAGGAATGCGGACTCGTGTCACGACACGTTTACGCCGAAGTACCACCGCGAGTCGAGTACAATCTTACCGAACTCGGACGAAGCCTGATGCAGCATATGGTGCCGTTGGTTGATTGGGCGCTGTTGCACGGTGAGGAAATTATGAGGAATCGGAATGGGAAGAAATAGTGCTACGGACGGTAGGAAGGGTTACTCCTGTATCCTCTAAAGTCCGGATCGTTTTCCCTACATTTATCAGAAGCAAGAACAAAAACCCGTTCAGACAATATGAATACGACATCGGAAACGCTGCAGCAATACGCTGATTTGGGCCAAGAAACACTAAAAGCCTACTTTTCCCAAGTCGGATTCGACCAAACCGACAGCGAACAGATTGCACGGCGCTTCACCAAACGATCTTTTGATAAAGGGCAGTGTTTTGTAGAGGAAGGCAAAATTTCCTCGCAGTTGGGGTTTGTCGAAACCGGGCAATTCCAGTACTATTCCATCTCCGAAAAAGGGGAAGAACGCACTACGTATATTTCGCTGCCGGCTACATTCGTGGCGTCACTTCTACCTTACCTGACCGGCACCCCGGCGCGCGAGAACATCCGGGCGCTCACACCCTCCACGCTCTGGGTCATAGAGAAAAAGGAAGTTGAGGCACTACAAAATCAAATGAGTGGGTTCAAAGATTTTTACGTGAAACTCCTTGAATGGCAGATCTGTTGCATCGACAAAGCCAAATTCGACCTTATCACCTTATCTGCCGACGAGCGCTACGAGAAACTGTTGAAAGACGAACCGGAATTATTGCAGCAGGTTCCTTTACAGTACATTGCCTCTATGTTGGGCATCACCCCGCGGCATCTCAGCCGGCTTCGAAGAAAAAGTTAGGGCAAAAGCACTTTAGGACATTTGTCCAGTAGATCCTCTTTGCATCGATTGACCTTTGTATCGTTATAAAAATCAATCTCATGCAAACAAAGAGTATGTTGGCTTTCCTGCTTTTACAAGCTGGTTTCGCCTTTTCACAGGATGCGTTTCCTAAACACACCTTAAGTATTAATGCGTTCCGAAATCCGTCGATCGGTCTGGAATACCAACACCGAAACGTGTCGGTTCACGCAGGATACTATCCTACCAATTTTGAAAGTGGCGTCACGACCGAGTTCCTGAAGGCCGGGGTGACGTATTGGTTTCTGCCGGTAGACAAACAGAAAATCCCGTCGTCATTTTATGCGGGTGCCTCCTATCTGCGCGGCCTGACCCGCGACTATGAAAACGAAAATGCCGTAGGATTTGAGGCCGGCTTCCGATGGTACGCCTTTAAGGGCATGCACCTACGACTCGGCGTCATCGCCCTCGCGTCGGAAGGACATGACGTTAAAGTGAATCCGACACCGAGTATCGGCTATTCTTTCTCATTCTGATATGATGAAAACAGAACGGAAAATCGGCTATTTGTTGATCGCAGGAGCAATCGGTGTAATGGTTCCGTATACTATTTTGACACTGATCTTTGACTATCCCGCCATTTTACGACAGGATCCGGGTATCATCCTGACCTCCTTTTACCAGGGCGGAAACAAGTTGATCCTGACATGGTGGGCTTTCGCCATGTTGGGGATCCCCCTTGTGATCGCCTGCATAGCGCTGGGACAAAAATTGGAAGGGACGTTCCGCTTTATACGTTGGGCAACAACACTAGGTGTGGTCGGACTTCTGGTTCAGATGATAGGCCTGTTGCGTTGGACGTTTGTGGTGCCGCTGTTAGCCCGGAACTTCGTCACCGGAAATGCCGCGACAAAAGAAGCCAGTATCGTCGCCTTCCAGGTCGTACACCAGTACGGCGGCGTGATTCTCGGTGAACACATCGGGCAACTTTTCACGATCACGTGGACCGTTATGATAACGTACGCCTTCGCACGACTGAAACGCGTTTCGAAAGGCACGATTGCACTGGGTTACGTTTCATCCTGTATCTACCTGTTGGCGCAGACTGAGCTCTTCGCTACGGTTATACCAGGATTGCGTGAGGTTCCGCTCGCCGGTTTTATAGGAAGTACGCTTTGGATTTTATGGCTTGTTCTGGTGGGAATTGAAATGATAAAGCAGAAAGAGGCGCGTTAAATCATCTGGATGCTGAACAAAACGAAAAACCCTCTGAACTAAAATTCAAAGGGTTTTGTTTTTGATAAGCCTGTACCGGAAATCGAAAGACCGTGTAGTTTTTGATGTTATCAGTCGATAAATCGCTATGGGAGAACTCTCGAAAGAAAGGCAAGGAATTCGCTATCTTTTTAATCATCAAAACCGGCAATAGGAAGTGTTCAAAAGATTTTAATAACACCCACCTTGTAAGATGCTGAAAGACTTGATTTTGCCGGAAAAGTGCTAACCTCTACGTAATGTACTTCTGATATTATGATATTCACAACAGCAAAAAGGCTTATATCATCGGACTTTCACAACACCAAAATGACATTAAATTACGGCATCTACAACAATTAAAAACACGTCGAAAAATCATTTTAATCGTTTACATAACAATATGTTGTAAAAACAAAAGGATTGTCAGAAGCATTAAAAGCTAATTATAATACAACACTAAAAGCTAAATATAATACAGCATTAAAAGCTAATTATGATACAGCATTAAAAGCTAATTCTTATATTTGCAATAAAATACCCTGATGGCGACACCATCTGAAAATCTTGCTACATCGCTCGAAGCGTTACATCTGCTGCAACAGCAAGGCATGATCGCCGTGCCATCGGGTGCTTTAAGCAGGACACATAGAGAGCGACTTGTGCAGAAAGGCTTCCTGCAAGAGGTCATGCGAGGCTGGTATATTCCGTCGCGTCCTGATGAGACAGCCGGAGAAAGCACCGCTTGGTATGCTTCTTACTGGCATTTTTGCGCAGCCTACCTGAGAGAGCGGTTTGGGGAAGACTGGAGTTTGTCTCCGGAACAGTCGGTACTGCTCCATGCCTCCAATGTTACGGTTCCCACGCAGCTTTTGGTACGAGCTCCGCAAGCCAGGAACCAAGTGACCAACTTGATATTCAACACCTCCATACTCGAAATACGCGCTGCCCTGCCCAATGGCAACGAGGCCGTGACGGATGGTTATGGATTGCGCCTGTTTTCCTTATCGTCGGCATTGGTATACTGTTCTGAGGACTTCTATCAGCGCAATCCCACGGATGCGCGCGCCGCGTTATTCACTTTCAGGGACGCCTCCGAGATTCTGGCGCACCTTCTCGAAGGCGGACGCAGCGTGGTGGCCGGCAGGATGGCGGGGGCATTCCGCAACGTGGGCCGGCCAAGGATCGCGGATGACATATTGGAAGGTATGCGTGCTGCAGGATATACGGTGCGTGAACAGGATCCATTCGCATACAAAAGCCCGGTATCCATCAATCCGCGTGAGGTATCGCCGTATGTAAACCGTCTTCGCCTGATGTGGGAAGAAATGCGCGAACCGATCATTGGGCTTTTCCCTCCCGCTCCGGGAATACCCAATGACAAAGCGGCTTACATGAAGGACGTGGAAGAAAACTATGTTACCGATGCCTACAATTCCTTGTCTATAGAAGGTTACCGGGTAAGCCCGGAACTCATCGAGCGCGTACGCCGCGGCGACTGGCAACCCGATCTCAACGATCAGGACCGCGAGCAGCAAGATGCCATGGCCGCGCGCGGGTATTGGCAGGCCTACCAAGCCGTCCAGATAAGCCTTGACACCATATTGGACGGTAAAAATGCCGGTGAGGTAACCGATCGCGATCATGGTACGTGGTACCGGGAAATGTTCGCGCCCAGCGTCATGGCAGGTATATTGAAAGCTTCGGATCTTGCAGGATACCGCAACCGCCCCGTTTTTATCCGTCGTTCCAAGCACGTACCGCCGAGCATGGAGGCCGTGAGGGATCTAATGCCTACGTTCTTCGACCTCCTCACGCACGAAGATAACGCAGCGGTTCGTGTGGTATTAGGACATTATGTCTTTGTATACATCCATCCTTATACCGACGGAAATGGCCGTATGGGACGCTTTTTGATGAATGCAATGATGGCTTCGGGAGGTTATCCGTGGACGGTAGTACCGCTGAAAAGACGTGCCGAATATATGGCCGCGTTGGAAACCATCAGCACCGAAGGGGACATCAGGCCTTTCGCTGCCTTTTTAGCATCGCTGTTGCCGCAGCCGTAGCGGTCTGTAGTTACTGAGCCATATTCTCTGTATTTCTTTGATAAAAAGGTGAATGGGCACAATTGTCTCCGCATATCTTATGCCCGCGTTGGAGCCCTTTTGGTGTGAAGATTATTTGTCGGATTTTAATTTGCTGGAAACAAAAAACCCCTCAAATCCACGATTTAAGGGGTGTAAGTTTGCTTATCTTAAGCCTGCGGAGGAAGAGGGATTCGAACCCCCGGACCTGTTACAGTCAACGGTTTTCAAGACCGCCGCGATCGACCACTCTGCCATTCCTCCATGCAATACGGCTTCCCGTAATGCGGTTGCAAATATAGCAACGCATTTCGGTTTTCCAAACATTTTTTTTGGAAAAATCCGTAGTGCCTGGCAATCAGGATGCCGCATTTTTAGTCGGTAATTCGTATCTTGGTGACATACCGACCACTACCCATATGAACCGTAAAGATTTCCTCAAAACCACCGCCCTCGCATCGCTGACACCTCTCATGGCGCGTAACCTGCCGTCCTTCCTCTCTGCCCTTCCGGAAGTGCGGACACCCGTTGCCCAACGCAAATTCCGGAGCGACGCCGTCGAAAAGCTGCTGCAATCACTCCGTCCCCGTTTTGCCGATGCCGAAATGGGATGGCTCTTCTACAATTGTTTCCCTAACACGCTCGACACCACGGTCGATTTTACCGATGGCACCCGGCCGGATACGTTTGTAATCACCGGCGACATCCCCGCGATGTGGCTCCGCGACAGCACGGCACAGATCCTTCCCTATCTTCCATTGGCGAAGAAAGACCCGAAACTGAAACGCTTGTTGGCCGGCGTCATCAATCGCCAGACCGACTGTATCCTCATCGATCCCTACGCCAATGCCTTCAACAAAGGCGCCACCGGAAGCGACTGGGCGAACGACATCACGGCCATGAAACCCGAACTGCACGAACGTAAATGGGAGATCGATTCGCTGTGCTACCCCATTCGCCTCGCGTATCATTATTGGAAGGATACCGGTGACACGGCACCCTTTGATGCGTCATGGAAAAAGGCGATGCGGCTTGTGATCCAGACGTTTCGCGAGCAGCAACGGAAAGAAAACAAAGGACCATACCAGTTTATGCGGGTAACGTCGCGAAGTATCGACACGCCGCCGTTGGATGGCTATGGTTTTCCGATAAAGCCGGTCGGACTCATCGCATCCATGTTCCGTCCGTCTGACGATGCCACGGTGTTTCCGTTTTTGGTTCCGTCCAACTTTTTTGCAGTAGTATCCTTGCGGCAAATGGCGGAGTTGGCCGACGCTTTCGCGGATGTGACGCTGGCCGCTGACGCCCGGAAATTGGCAGATGAAGTGGAAAGAGCACTCAAAGAATACGCAATTGTCAACCATCCACGATTCGGGAAGGTGTATGCGTATGAAGTCGATGGCTTCGGAAACCATTTGTTTATGGACGATGCGAATGCGCCAAGTTTGCTGTCTATGCCTTATTTTGGAAGTTGCCCGGCCACCGATCCGATATACCAAAACACGCGCCGGATGGTGTTGAGTGACGCCAATCCGTATTATTATGAGGGAAAATACGGCAAGGGTATCGGGGCGCCACACACACCGGAAAACCAAATCTGGCCCATAAGCCTTACCATGCAGGCGCTCACATCATCGGATGAAGCCGAGATCCGGATGTGCCTCCAAACCCTCAAAACCACACACGCCGATACGGGCTTTATGCATGAATCCTTTCACAAGGATAATCCAAAGCAGTTCTCACGACCTTGGTTCGCGTGGGCCAATACGTTATTCGGGGAATTGTTGTGGAAACTGGCGCAGGAAAAACCCGCACTCATACTGAGGAGTTAATACGAAACGTATTCCACGATTTCCAGGCCGTAGCCAATCATACCGACGCGTTTCGTTTGCTCGGAATTGGATACGAGACGGATTTTGCAGATGTCAATGTCGTGCAGTATCTGGGCGCCAATACCAAAATCCTTGACGTCCATTTTGATTTCGGGCGCCCGGAGGTTTCCTTGTTCCTGTAGTGATTTCAGTTCGACAATTCGATTCAGCAATTCTACCGGCTGCACTTCCTGGTTGATAAACAGGATGGCACCCCTTCCCTCTTCGTTGATCCGCTCAAACATACTTTCGAGTTTGCGATCAGGGTTGTGCGTCAGTGTGCCCAAGACGTCGCCGTTTACCTGGGTGGAATTAATACGTGTCAATACCGAATCTCCCTGATTCCACGAGCCTTTCGTCAGGGCGATATGAACCATCTTATTGGTCGTCTGTACGTAGGCGCGAAGACGGAAGGTGCCGAAGCGGGTTTCCACATCGAAATCTTCTTTCTTGACAATCAAGCTGTCGTGTTGCATGCGATACGCGACCAAATCTTCGATCGACACAATCTTTAGGTTGTGTTTACGGGCGACTTCCATCAATTGGGGCAAACGCGACATCGTGCCGTCTTCGTTCATAATTTCGCAGATCACGCCCGCCGGTTTGAATCCGGCCAAACGGGCAAAATCGATGGCCGCTTCCGTATGTCCGGTACGGCGTAACACCCCGCCCTGCTTGGCAATCAGCGGGAAAATATGACCGGGTCGTGCCAGATGATACGGTTTGGTTTCCTCATCAATTAAGGCGAGGACAGTCTTAGCGCGATCCGAGGCAGAAATTCCGGTCGTGACGCCATGGCCTTTCAGGTCAACCGACACGGTGAATGCCGTCTCCATGTGGTCGGTGTTATTGGCCACCATCGAATGGAGTTCCAACTCCGCACAACGTTTTTCGGTAAGCGGGGCACAGATGAGCCCACGGCCGTGCATCGCCATAAAATTGATCATTTCTGGAGTGGCTTTTTCCGCTGCTGCTAGAAAATCGCCTTCGTTTTCACGGTCTTCGTCGTCGACCACGATGATAACTTTGCCCTGACGGATGTCTTCTATGGCTTCTTCAATCGTATTAAGTCGGATGGGTGTTGACATGGCTACAGGTTGTGTTCAGACAGTTTCAGGCGAAGAGCCCGACTATTCAGGAGGTGAAATACCGGGTAAAACGGGAATCCCAATACCAGGCAAATAATAAACGGCACGCCGATTTTCGTTTTCAGCGCTTTGGCAACGTCTTTCAGGTCGTTGAGGGCTTTATAGAGCGTGACGAAAAAGAAAATCAGCATCACGAAAGCGGCTATGGCTAGTCCGGCCTTAGAGCGGTTGTTGTTGAAAACGAGGGCCAGCGTCACCGCCATCAGGTAGATCATGAGCGTCACTTTCGCACGGAAGCGATAGGTAGCGACATCATCCTGCAATAACTCATACCGTTCGTCGAAAAGACGTTTGCTGCGGTAAAGACTCGCCTGCGTAATGCCCCGTGCCGCCAGTATTTTAAGGATATTGATACGTGTTGTCTCCGCAAGATTATTCCGTTTTGCGTCGTATACCTGTTGGATAAGCGCCTCATCATCCAATTGTTGCAACGCCTCCCATTCACCATCTTCCACCGTTTCAATGGCATCGAGGTTGATAACACGATCCGATACCAAAAAACTCGGACGTATGGCATTATGAGCAAACAACTTCCGGAACGGGATGGTAATGAAATCGAAGTCGAACTCCACACCCCGGTCATCCGTCGCCCGTTTGGTAAGGAAAAGGGCAAGTGGTGTCAATACAAACGACGACATCCAGGCGCCGGCAAAAGCGGGAATGCCATTCTCCTGCGCGATTTTCTTGCCAAACGTATTGATAAAGTGGAACGTAATAAAAATAAGAATCGCGAAAACGATGGGCAATCCGAGTCCACCTTTTCGGATAATGGCGCCCAACGGTGCACCGATGAAAAACATGAGAAGGCAACTGTAGGCGATCACGAATTTATCGTACACCGAAAGCCAATACGTGTTGATGTTCTTGTCTCGCTCCTCAAACTCGGTTTTGGCGCGATCGATGATGAAGCTCGTGTTCTCGATATTTCCCCTCGCGATATCCAAAATGCGGGCGCGCTCTTCTTTGGTATACGGCGTCAGCAAGTCATGTTTCGTAACCGATCCTTTGGCAGGCGTCACTTTTATGGTATCGGATGTCGTAGGGAAAGACGAAACCGTATTGTAGCCCGTCCGTACGATGACGTTATCGGCATACGAACGTCGCTCTTTGTCATAGGCCGTATCCAGTGAATCGAGCGTGTAGTGCAGTTCCCCAAGGTCGAGCATGACACTGGCATTGGAAATGTGTTCTTTGTCGACGTCGTTTTCGTTGAGTTTCGACAGGTCCATATTGATGATGTACTGTCGGAAAGCGGTTTTAGCGAACGGCATTTTCCGCTGCTCGTTGATTTTGTTGGGATACACATCCTCATATTGGTACCCATCGTGTAGGACGAGTTGGAGGATATTCGAATCGGCACTGCTTCGAAGATCGCCTGTCTTGGCTTTGATGACCGCCGTGGCGCCTCTCCCGATGCTTTTCTTATGGATGGTGACACCTTCGAGCTTGTTTCCGTTGGGGCCCGTTTTCTTGTCCACCTTGATGTTGAAACTTCCCACATCGTTAAACTGCCCTTCTGCAATCGCCATGGCCGGCTTCTCGCGTCCGATATTGGCTTTGATGTTCTGGAAGCGGTATTGGGAATACGGAATGATGTTATTGGCGAAGATGAACGCACACACGGCCAGCGCCAGGATGAACAGGGTGAGGCTGCGCATGGCGCGTTGCAACGACACACCCGACGATTTCATGGCTGCAAACTCGTAGTTCTCTGAGAGGTCACCGAACGTCATGATTGACGCAAGCAGCACCGATAACGGCAATACCAACGGCACGATGTTGGGCATCGCGAACAGCAGGAATTTGGCAATCGTGGAGAAATCGAGATCCTTACCGGCAAGTTCGGCTATGAACAGCCAAACGGTCTGGAGAATAAAAATGAAAAAGAGGATGACGAATACAGACAGAAACGTTTTTACGAACTGCTTCAGGATGTACTGGTCGAGAATTTTCACCTAGCGTCAGTCTAGCTTGTTGATGTAGTAATTGGGATATTTACTCTCGACAAAGGTAAACTGATTTTTCGACAATGGCTGATTGGTTTTAAAAGAATTAACGGTAAGTGTCGTGCGGGTGCCGTTTTTTCCGGTTTCGATCAGGTTGTAGATGTTTTTGGTCTGGACGTCAATCCCGAGAAGGATTTCCTTGCGTTGGTCTTTTCCAATCGGAACCAACTTGATATACTGTATTTTACGCCCCTTTATGTTTTGCTCGATATCCCAATAGTACTTATAACCACTATTGAAAAAAGTAAGCATTTTTGACGGTGTGATGGCGTTGGCATCCTTTTCGTCAAATTTTGATATGGTGATTTCTTCGTCTTCCGGATTGATGGTGTAGATTTTCTTTCCGTCGAAAAGTTTGGTCGTACCCATCAGGTTGAGTACGTAGAGATTTCCTTTCAGGATGACATTCCCTTTGCTTTCCTGGTTGATGTTCTCACGGTTATTGGAAAGCGAATACTTGAAATCGATGACGATATTATCATACGATTTTACTTTGGCCGTCACTTCATCCAGCAGGTCTTTTGCTTTTTTGTCTTGCGCCGAGGCGGAAAAGACAGCAACCAATAAGACGAAGAACGGAAGGAATTTTTTCATTTTAAAAATCATTTTGCTCATTGTTAAAAAACTGCTCGAGCGCCTGCAAATCCGGGATTGTCACATTCCTGGCCTTACTTCCTTCGAACGGTCCGACAATTCCGGCGGCTTCCATCTGATCAATGAGACGACCCGCGCGGTTGTACCCCAATTTGAGTTTCCGTTGCAGAAGTGAGGCAGAACCCTGTTGCGCCGCCACAATGACTTCGGCAGCTTCCCGGAACAACGGATCACGCTCAGAGATGTCCATATCAATTTTAATGCCAGTATCGTCATCTCCCGTAAATTCCGGTAATAAATACGCATTTGGATAGGCTTTCTGCGATCCGATGAATTCGGTAATCTTCTCTACTTCCGGCGTATCAACGAACGCACACTGCACCCGTATTACGTCATTTCCATTGGAATACAAGAGGTCACCGCGACCAATGAGTTGGTCAGCACCCTGGCTGTCGAGAATCGTACGCGAATCGATCTTCGACGTCACCCGAAACGCGATACGTGCCGGGAAGTTCGCCTTGATAATACCCGTGATGACATTCACCGACGGACGTTGTGTGGCAATAATCAGGTGAATACCGATGGCACGCGCCAACTGGGCCAATCGCGCGATGGGTGTCTCGACTTCTTTGCCCGCCGTCATGATGAGGTCGGCGAACTCGTCGACAACCAGCACGATATACGGTAGGAAGCGATGCCCGTTTTCCGGATTCAGGCGACGCGACTTGAACTTTTCGTTGTACTCCTTGATATTCCGCACCATCGCATCCTTTAGTAGCGAGTAGCGGTCGTCCATCTCTACACACAACGAATTCAGGGTGTTGATGACCTTATTATTGTCGGTGATGATGGCATCTTCCGTATCCGGTAACTTCGCGAGATAATGGCGTTCGATTTTATTGAAAAGCGTCAATTCGACTTTCTTCGGATCGACTAAGACGAATTTCACTTCCGCCGGATGCTTCTTATATAAGAGTGACGTCAATACGGCGTTCAATCCCACCGATTTTCCCTGCCCGGTGGCCCCTGCCATCAGCAAGTGCGGCATCTTGGCCAGGTCTACCACGAAGGTTTCGTTTGAAATGGTCTTGCCCAGCGCAATCGGGAGTTCCATTTCGGCTTCCTGGAATTTAGCGGAACTGATGACGCTCCGCATCGATACCATCGTCGGTTTTTGGTTCGGCACCTCTATACCAATCGTTCCTTTGCCCGGAATCGGGGCGATGATACGTATGCCCAATGCCGAAAGCGACAGGGCGATGTCGTCTTCCAGACTTTTGATTTTCGAAATCCGGATGCCCGCTTCGGGTATGATTTCGTATAATGTCACGGACGGTCCGACCGTCGCCTTGATCTGTGCGATGTCGATTTTATAGTGACCGAGCGTTTCGACAATTCGGTTTTTGTTGTCTTCGAGTTCTTCCTGGTTGATGGTAATCCCGCTGGTCGAATACTCTTTTAACAGATCGATGGTCGGGAATTTGTAATTCGACAATTCAAGCGTCGGATCGAACAAACCAAAATCCTCGACAAGCTTAGAGGCCAGGTTTTCTTCGATGATGTCCTCCTCCTCTATTTTTTCGATTACGAATTCTTCCTCGGCAGCCGGAACGTCTACGACCGGCTTAACAGGCGGCGGCACGATTTTCGGCGTGAGGTCGATCGACAACTCGGAAGCCGAACCGATGGTTGGCTTTAATGCTTCGCGGTCGATTTCGAATTGGGATGTGGGTTTCGTGATTAATTCCGGCTCGGGAATCTCTTCCTCCTCCTCTATCGGAAAGGCAGTAGCGCGTTCCGGCCCGTCGTTTTCCTCCTGTTCATCAACGGCAAATTCCTCAAGGTTGTACGCCGTTGCCCCGTCGGTGACCGGAGATTGCACCGAGGCGATATCCTCTTTGATCTCAGAACGCGTGCGCTCGAACAACGCCTTAATGGAATCGGGCGATATGCGGATTTTAAAGATCAGGTAAATGACAAACGCAAAAATCAGCACGAACGCCGTTCCGGTTTTGCCGATATAATCCTGCAGGAACAGGTTCATTTCATATCCCACCACACCGCCGAGTTCGGGCAGGAACGCCGCAAAAAATCCCATCATCACGGCGATGACGGCCACGGCATACAAATCCCAGAACCAGGTGTTGCGTAATTTGGACACCTTCAGGTCGAGTACGAGATAGGCACCTGTCAGGAAAAAAAGACGTACAAACAGGAACGAACCGATGCCGAAACCTTTGTATACGAAGATATCCGCCAGATAGGCCCCGAATTTTCCGAGCCAATTTCCGGTTGCCGCAGTTCGATCTGTCAGTTGGGAAACCGCGCTCTGGTCTTCCTGTCCGTAAATAAAAAACGACACGAACGCCAGCAGCAGAGCCAGCGAAAACAACACGAGCAACACGCCCAACACGACCTGATACTGCCTGGGAAACCACGTTTTGGGTGCGGTTTCGGCAGCGTCGTTACGGGCTTTTTCCTTTTGCTGTTTTGCCATGGGGATGTATCTGGAGCGTAAAAATACTAAAATTCCATCCGTCAGGACGCCATCAGGTACGGAACGTAAATAATGCCGCAAACCGCGAGGGCGGCCAAAGCGGCAAAAAATACGGCACCGGCCCCAATATCCTTTATAAACCCAATCCTTGCGTGATAATCAGGGTGGATGAAATCGGCGATCTTCTCAACCGCCGTGTTCACTCCCTCTACCGCCAATACCAACCCTATCGCAAAGGTCTGCGCCAACCATTCCTCTTTGGTAATGTGGAAGAAAAAACCCGCGATCGTCAGAATAACACCGAGGCACGCCTGTACCATGATACTGTGTTCCGTGGTAAGGAGTTTCCAGGCCCCGGCGACTGCATACCTGACACTTTTGACCCGTCCGGTGACGAAAGAATGATCCTGCTTCATCGTGTTACAGTGCCGCGAGCGCTGCCTCATAGTTCGGCTCATCCGCCGTTTCGGCTACCTGCTCGGAGTATTGTACGATTCCGTTTTCATCGATAACAACCACGCAGCGTGACAATAATCCTTCCAGCGGACCAGAGGTAAAATCGACACCATAGGTCTTTCCGAAATTACCGTCGCGGAAGTCCGACAGATTGATAACGTTGTCAAGTCCTTCTGCCGCGCAAAAGCGTTTCTGCGCAAACGGAAGATCGCGGGAAATGCACAGTACCTTCGTATTTTCGAGAGACGACGCTTTTTCGTTGAACTTGCGAACTGAAGCGGCGCACGTGCCGGTATCGATGCTTGGGAAGATATTCAATACGAGCTTACTGCCTTTAAAATCGGCCAATGTGGCGACAGAAAGATCGTTCTTTACCAATTTAAAATCAGGGGCTGCAGCGCCGGTTTGTGGCAATTGCCCGCTGGTCATGACGGCATTGCCGCCTAATGTTACTGTAGACATATCAAGTATTTTGACAAAAATAGGGATTCAAAACGGGATGCGGAAGGACTCGCGGCGGAGTCGTGCATTTATCCAATATTTTTCACGCCTTTCACAAAAAGCCATTTCATGAAGAGCTTTTCTCCCTCGGCCGTTCGCACCGCCTGGAATTTAGGGGCAAGTAGCGTAGCCACCATAAAAGCCGTCATCGGGATCCACCAGCCTGTCAGGTTGGTGAAAGCCTGTGTGAGAAAGTAGACGGGAATGAAAAAAGCGGCGTATCCGACGAAATTGTAAATCAGTGCTTTGGTTCTCTTATTCATCATCGCGTGGTGTAAGATATTTTCCTTTTTTACTGCCCTCGTACATTTCGAATTTGACGAAACGCGATTCGAGGCCACCATTAAACAGTTTGATTTTACGGGACGGCTTGAGTCCAATGAAACGCAACGCCTCCGCATTTGCCGTTATAAACCAGGCGTGGGTATTCGGGTAGCTTTGTTTCAGTGTGTCGCCTAACTCTCTGTAAAAGCGCTCAATATCAATATCGAGTCGTTCGCCATACGGCGGATTGAATACCATCAAAAGCGGACCTCGCACCTCTTTTTCGCTGTCGAAGAAATTCCGCTCGGTTACCGTTACATAGTCGTCGAGGTTAGCATTCTTCAAATTATCCTTGGCTTTCAGGACGGCGCTGGGTGCCTTGTCGTAACCGTTAATTGTATAATGGAATTCCCGTGTCTTTTTCAACAAAGACGATACAACGGTTTCGAAGAGAACGCTGTCCCAGTCCTTCCATTTCTCAAATGCAAATTCCTTGCGGTTGATGTTGGCGGGAATGTTGCAGGCGATCATCGCGGCTTCCGCCAGGATGGTTCCACTTCCGCACATCGGATCAAGGAAATCGCCCTGTCCATCCCAACCTGCCAGCAACAGCATACCGGCGGCCAAAACTTCATTGATAGGTGCGATATTCGTAGCCGTTCGGTAACCCCGATGGTGGAGTGATGCGCCGGAGGTGTCGAGTGCTACCGAACACTGTTCGCGGTCGATGTGCACATTGATCCGCAGGTGTGGGAATTCCTTATCGATAGAGGGCCGTTGTCCGGTCTTTTCGCGAAACTGGTCGACGATAGCATCCTTGCATTTCTGCGCTACGAACTGCGAATGCCGGAAGCGGTCGGAGTGCACGGTAGCGTCAATGACGAAGGTTTCATCCGCACCAAGTAGCTCGCTCCAATCAATCGCCTGTATTCCTTTATATAATTGTAGGTCATTGAAAGCACGGAAACCGGCAATGGGTTTCAATATCTTCAAGGCCGAACGCAACGAGAGGTTCGCCTTGTACATAAAGCCTTTATCGCCCACAAACCGAACCATTCGGGTGCCGATCTCGACCTCTTGGGCGCCGAGGTTGCGCAGTTCCTTTGCCAGTATTTCTTCGAAGCCGAAGAAGGTTTTGGCAATCATCGTGAAATTTTCTTCCATCGGGAGAATTTGGCGCAAAAGTACGTTAATTTCAAAGATTCCGGATACCGGCTACCGCCTGGATTTCCCATTTCACTAAAATTCCACCGTTCTTTTTGCCATATTGTCAATTATATCGTTTTCGCCTCACGCGATAGCCGTCCGACAGCGCTTTCCCTTATATTTGTAACCGCGTTTTGAAAAAAGCGAAACGACCTTAATACACGCAAATATGTCCGATAAAGCTACCATCCTTTACACTATTACCGACGAGGCACCGATGCTCGCTACCCATTCGTTTCTTCCCATCGTACAGGCCTTCGCCGCACCGGCAGGGATTACCGTCGCGACCCGGGATATCTCTTTGTCGGGACGTATCCTGGCCAACTTCCCCGAGTACCTGAACGAAGGCCAACGGCAGAACGACGACTTGGCCGAACTGGGT
Organism: Flavobacteriaceae bacterium; assembly: GCA_027490305.1. Classification (GTDB taxonomy): domain Bacteria; phylum Bacteroidota; class Bacteroidia; order Flavobacteriales; family Flavobacteriaceae; genus Flavobacterium. The sequence goes on along the minus strand of JAIXYI010000051.1, from coordinate 48,022 downwards.
GCCCTTGCGTTGCTGCCCGAAGCGAACATCATCAAATTGCCGAATATTTCGGCTTCTGTGCCGCAGTTGAAGTCCGCTATTGCCGAGTTGCAAGCGAAAGGATATGCCTTGCCGGACTATCCGGAAGACCCGAAGACCGATGCCGACAAAGTAATCAAACTGAAGTATGCCAAAGTACTGGGATCGGCCGTGAACCCCGTGTTGCGGGAAGGTAACTCCGACCGTCGCGCCCCGAAAGCCGTTAAGAATTATGCGAGGAAGAACCCGCATAGTATGGGTGCCTGGTCGCCAGATTCGAAGACAGAGGTGGCGAGCATGACCGAAGGTGACTTTTACGGAAGCGAACAGTCGGTTACGGTGGCATCGGACGATACGTTCCACATCGAATTTCATGGCAGCAATGGACACGTAAAAGTATTGAAAGCCGACAGCCCGCTTCTGGCAGGTGAGATTATTGACAGCGCTGTGATGCGGCTTTCGTCGCTGACACGGTTCGTGGAAGAACAGATTGCCGACGCAAAAGCGAAGAACATTCTGTTTTCCGTACACCTGAAAGCAACGATGATGAAGGTCTCCGATCCTATTATTTTCGGTGCGTTCGTGGATGTGTTCTTTGCCGACGTGTTCGAGCGTTTTGCTTCGCTGTTTAAAGAACTCGGTGTTGACACACGCAATGGTTTGGGTGATGTATACGCCAAAATCGCAGGCCATCCACAACAACAGGAAGTGGAAGATGCGTTGGCAGCCGCGATTGCAAACGGACCCGCCCTGGCCATGGTCAATTCCGATAAAGGCATTACCAACCTTCATGTGCCTTCCGACGTAATTGTTGATGCTTCGATGCCGGCGATGATCCGTACATCCGGACAAATGTGGAACAAAGACGGCAAGCCACAAGACACCAAAGCCATCATTCCTGACCGATGTTACGCGGGCGTTTATGTTGCCACCATTGACGATTGCAAGAAAAACGGCGCCTTCGACCCCCGCACCATGGGAAGCGTGCCGAATGTAGGCCTTATGGCACAAAAAGCAGAAGAATACGGCTCACACGACAAGACCTTCCAGGCAGAAGACGACGGCGTGATTCGGGTAGTATCCGGGACGGGGAGCGTTTTTATGGAACAGTCCGTTTCAAAAGGCGATATCTTCCGCATGTGCCAAACCAAAGACGCGCCGATTCGCGACTGGGTAAAACTGGCAGTAAACCGCGCGCGTTTGTCGGGTACGCCCGCCATTTTTTGGCTCGACGAGCAACGCGCCCATGACCGGGAATTGATTACGAAAGTCCAGACGTACTTAAAAGAATACGATACAAACGGACTTGATATCCGCATCCTCGATCCGATTGCGGCGACAAAAGTGTCGCTTGAGCGCATCCGTAAAGGCGACGATACGATTTCGGTGACCGGAAATGTATTGCGTGACTACCTGACCGACCTCTTCCCTATCCTCGAATTGGGTACATCCGCCAAGATGTTGTCGATCGTGCCGTTGATGAACGGGGGTGGCCTTTTCGAAACGGGTGCTGGAGGATCGGCACCTAAACACGTAGAACAATTTGTCGATGAAGGGTATCTCCGCTGGGATTCGCTGGGTGAGTTCCTGGCGCTGGGCGTGTCTCTCGAACATTTAGGCCAAACACAGCAGAACCCCAAAGCGATGGTACTCTCGGAAACCCTTGACGCGGCTACAGAGAAATTCCTTGAAAACGACAGATCACCCGCCCGAAAAGTAGGCCAGATCGATAACCGCGGCTCACACTTTTACCTTGCCCTTTACTGGGCGCAGGCATTGGCCTCTCAGGAAAAGGATGCGGAATTGCAAGCGATCTTTACCCCGATTGCCGTGGCGCTTACCGAAAACGAAGCGAAGATTGATACCGAACTGATTGGTGCCCAAGGTTCGCATCAGGAAATTGGTGGCTATTATCGTCCTGATGAGCGTCTTACCAACGCTGCGATGCGACCGAGTGCCACGTTCAATACCATTTTGACGCAGTTGGTATAACATAAAATTAACATCGCGCCGAAAAAAGCATTGAGGTGACGAACTACCTTTGCGCATCGATTTACTATCCTAACTCATGCGCTTATTCAAACGTAGCTGCGGATGGCTGTTCCTACTGGTATCGCTCTCCACTTTCGCACAGCAAAAGTATACCCTCTCCGGCACCGTAACGGATGCCGCCTCAAAAGAAACGCTCATCGGTGCCAGTCTCTACGTCTCCGAGACGAAGTCGGGCATAACCACCAATGAGTATGGTTTTTACTCCCTTACCCTACCGGCGGGCACGTACCACCTGGTGGTAAGTTATCTTGGCTATCCGAGTTTGGAAAAGACCGTCGAACTCACCGCTGATGTGAAACTCGATATCCAAGTCACGTCCGAACAGCAGGAACTGCAGGAAGTTACCGTGAATTCCAACAGCACAAGAACGGATGTGCGACGGCCGGAAATTGGCGTCAATAAACTCAGCGTGCAGCAAATCAAACGGATGCCAGTGGTATTGGGCGAAACCGATATCCTGAAATCCATCCTTCAATTGCCTGGGGTCACGAATGCCGGTGAAGGCGCATCGGGATTCAACGTACGCGGAGGCGCTGCCGACCAAAACCTGGTGTTGCTGGATGAAGCGACGATTTACAACACCTCGCACCTCTTTGGCTTTTTCTCGGTTTTCAATACCGATGCCATCAAAGACCTGAAACTGTATAAGGGCGGCATTCCGGCACGTTATGGCGGGCGGGTTTCGTCGGTGCTTGATATTTACCAAAAAGAAGGGAACCAGAATGAATTCCATGCCAATGGCGGTATCGGCCTGATTTCAAGCCGTCTACTGGCGGAAGGACCCATTGAAAAAGGACGGGGTTCCTTTCTGGCAGCCGGCCGTGCATCCTATGCCCACCTCTTCCTGAAGGCAACCGGAAATGCCAATTCGGCCTATTTCTATGACCTTAATACCAAACTCAGCTACCGTCTCAACAACCGGAACAACCTGTTTCTTTCGGGCTATTTTGGTAGGGACGCCTTCGACATCAGTGACAACTTCAACAACCTCTACGGTAATGCGGTATTGAACCTCCGTTGGAACCACCTCTTCTCAGATCGGCTGTTCTCGAACCTATCCCTTATTTACAGCGACTATTACTACGGTCTGACATTGAATTTTATCGGATTTCAATGGGATTCAGGGATTCGCAACTACAACGTGAAGTATGACTTTAAGTATTATCTAAACGAAAAAACGAAGTTGTCATACGGACTGAACGCCATCTACCACGATTTCAACCCCGGTGAAATTTCGCCTTCGGGCACCGACTCTGGCATCAATGCGCGGGCACTCGAACACAAATACGCCGTGGAGCCGGCGTTGTATCTGGAAGCCGAACAGCAGTTGACCGAACGTCTATCGGTGGACTACGGCCTTCGGTGGAGTTTTTTCTACCGGATGGGTGCCCAAAACCTGAACCAATATGCCGATAACCGCGCCGTCGTCTACAACCCGGAGCTGGGCATCTATGAGAAAGCCGACCCGATTGGCGTGCGGTATTACGGAACCGGAGACCGCATCAGCTCGTTTTCGAACGCCGAGCCGCGTTTTGCCTTGTCTTACCAACTTAACGACAATACGTCGATCAAGGCAGGATACATCCGTATGGCCCAATACCTGCACCTGATTTCAAACAGCCAGTCGCCTACGCCACTTGACGTTTGGGCACCGAGCGACCAATACCTGAAACCGCAATTGCAGGATCAGTGGTCGGTGGGCTACTTCCGAAACTTTGTCGAAAGTGATTATTCGCTTGAAACCGAACTTTTCTATAAAACACTCCAAAACCGTGTCGACTATATCGACGGTGCCGACCTGATCGCCAACGAAGCCATTGAACAGGTCATATTACCGGGTCGCGCGCGGGCCTACGGCTGGGAAGTCATGCTGCGCAAGAACAGCGGACGCCTGAACGGATGGATCGCCTATACACTTTCCCGCTCAGAACAACGCACGCCCGGTCGTGACAGCAACGAACCCGGCATCAACAATGGCGAATGGTATAAGACGCCGTATGACAAATTACACAATTTGGCCGTCACCAGCTCTTACAAATGGAACGAACGCTGGCAGTTTTCCGCCAACTTTACCTTGCAGTCGGGGCAACCTGTCACCTATCCGAACGGGCAGTACGAGTACCAAGGCATCATCGTGCCCAGCTATGGACTCCGGAACGAAAACCGCCTTCCCGCCTACCACCACCTTGACGTAGCCGCTACCTATGTCCCCAAAAAACGTCCCGGACAACGCTATGAGCGCGAGTGGGTGTTTGGTATTTACAACCTCTACAACCGCATGAATGCCGCCTCGATCTCGTTCCGGCAAAATGAAGACACAGGACGAAACGAAGCCGTACGTCTGTCGATATTCGGGATTGTCCCAAGTGTTACCTATAATTTCAAATTCTAATGCGTATGAAACGACTTTTCTTTTGCCTGGCACTGGCCGCACTGACGTTTTCATCCTGTGAGAAAGTAATTGATGTTGATCTCGATACCGCCGCACCACGTCTTGTCATCGACGCCGCACTCGAGTGGCAGAAAGGAACCGACGGCAGCGAACAACATATCCGCCTTACCACTACAGCCGGTTATTACGATGAAACCATCCCGACCGTTTCGGATGCCATCGTAGAAGTGACCGCCGGCAGTGGCGCGACATTCAGTTTTACCGAAGAGAACCCGGGCGACTACGTATGCCGCAACTTCGTTCCGGTATTGAATGAAACGTATACCCTATCGGTAACAAGCGGCGGCGATACCTACACCGCTACCGAAACCCTCTTCCCTGTACCTGACATCGGCGAGGTCGAACAGGAAAACGACGGGGGATTTCTGGGCGACGAAATTGAAGTTCGGTTTTTCTACCAGGACGATCCCAACACGCTGAATTACTACGTTGCCCGTTTTGATACGGAAGTCATTCCCTACCCGGATTTTTATTCGTATTCGGATGAGTTCTTCCAGGGTAATCGCACGTTCGAATTCTTCAGTGACGAAGACCTCAAGGCCGGCGATGTGGTGCACTTCCGACTGGCCGGTGTATCGCGTCGTTGCCAGGAGTACATTCAAAAACTGGTTACCGTTGCCGGTAACAACCAAGGGCCTTTTGGAACGCCGCCGGCTACGGTACGCGGGAATTTGGTCAACACTACTGAACCCGAAAAGTATGCGCTGGGTTATTTCAGGGTGTCGGAAGTCGACTCAGCAAGTTATACCGTCCAGTAACGGAAACCGGTCCGGATCGCGTAACTTTGCCGTATGTCTTCCCACCACATCGTACGAGACGACCAGGAACCGGCACTTATCATCGCCAACGGCGCACCGTGTAGCGACGAACTAGTCGGCCAGTTGCTCGAATGGCAACCGCTGGTCATCGTATTGGACTCAGCTATCGAACGGGTGCTACCCCTGGGTATCAAAATCGATGTATTGCTAGGTGATTTTGACCGCGGGTTTGATCCGGAAACCTATCGGGAGCAACAGTATCCGTTGGACATCGTCTACGCACCCAACCAGGACAAAACCGACCTTGAAAAAGCGTTCGACTATTTGATCGACCGGGGGATTCCCGCGGCGAATGTCGTTTGGGCTACCGGGAAGCGAGCGGACCATACCATCACCAATCTTACAAGCATCATCCAATACCGAAATCGGCTGCATATTACCATATTGGACGACCATTCGAAAGTGTTTATGCTTCCGAGAAGCTACCGGAAATGGTATCCGGAAGGCACCAACCTGTCGTTGATTCCGATTGGGACGGTAACAGGGATTACTACCGACAACCTTGTATGGTCGCTACAGAACGAAAGCCTGTCGATTGGCTATCGTACCGGCAGTAGTAACCGTGTGGCACAGGATGGCATTGTGGCGATCGACCACGTGGAAGGCGACTTATTGCTCATGGAATGTTACGACTGATTTCATATCTTCAGGCAAAACGTTGTATGAAGATTTTTGCCCTTTTACTGGTAAGTCTTGGTGCCTTCACCGCCTATAGCTAAAAAGCCGATACCGACCGAACCGAAGCCCTCAAAAAGGAGATCGTGAAAACCGAAGCTGCGTTTCGCGACCTGTTGAAGGCGAAAGGACCGGCTGTTGCTTTTTGGACGTATGCCGCACCCGACGCGGTCATAAAACGCGACAACGACCCCCTTATCAAAGGACGGCATAACATCCGCAACTATTACGCCCGACCGGCCTTCCGAAAAGTCAATGTCGACTGGAAACCCGATTTTGTCGAGGTGTCAGCGGATGGCACGATGGCCTATACTTATGGAAAATTCATTTGGCGCTACAACGACAAGGAGGGAAAACCGCAGTCGTATACCGGTGTCTTCCACACCGTCTGGCGGCGGATGTCCGACGGGAAGTGGAAATATGTATGGGATTAGTTAGAGAGGAATTTTAAACAGGGCGTCCCGGATTTCATCGAAGTGTTCCCACGGAATGAAGTGGTTGGCATTCGGGATGGTAATAACGGTGAGCGTTTTCGCATTCTCCAGTTCCCTTCGCATAAACGCCACGTTTTCATACGGCACCAGCGGATCTTTCGTGCCGTGGATGATCAATACACGCGAGGTGATCTTTTTCAGGTTGGCTTGCAGTCCATACAGATCCGTCTTTAACAGCCAAAGTTCATCGTTTGACATTCGCATCGCCCCGGGAATCAAATACCGCAAAGGGACCGTGGCGATAACCGGACGCCATTTTTCGGGATTCTCGGCATGTGGATCCACCGAACCCGACAGCACCACGACCTCTTCATACCGATCCGGATGCAACGAAGCGATCTTCAACACCATCGGTCCGCCCATCGAATGGCCAATCAACACACAGGGTTGGCCGTTGTCGAGTACGGCGATAGCGTTTGACAGACGCGCGGCCTGGGTCGGCAGGTTTTCGGCGTCACCATAGTTACTATTCCCAAAACCCGGCCGGTCAAAGGCGACCATACGGTATTTCGAAAGCAACAGCGAATCGGTCAGGTAAGTTTCGAAGGCCGTCCAACTGCCCGGTGAACCATGGATGAAATACAACGTAGGTTTTGTCTTGTCGCCTGTCTCGATGTAGTGGATATTGCGATCCCCGAACACCAGCGTGCTATCGTGATATGCGACGTGGCTCTTAGCAAAATAGGCCACGGTTTCTTTGTGGGAATATTTCATCGTCATACACGACTGGCACATGACGACATACACTAAAAACACGACGGCCGCCACATAGCGTTTCCGGAACCTGCGTTTCTTTTCCATTGGGTACGAATTGATCTAAAATTACGTTATTTTTCGCCTACAGGATTTGCCAACCGCATAAAAACCTATCTTTAAACTACAAATATCCCACATGCACACGCCCAGGATCGACATCGTCGAAAAAAAGCTTCTGTCCGACAACCATTACCGCCTTGAACGCATCACGTTCGATTATGAAAAGCCCGACGGGACGATCGAACGACAGTACCGAGAGGCGTATGACCGCGGCAACGGAGCCGCCATCCTTCTGTATAATATTGCGAACCGCACCATCATCCTCACCCGCCAATTCCGGATGCCGACCTATCTGAACGGCAACCCAACGGGTATGATGATCGAAGCCTGCGCCGGTCTGTTGGAAGAAGACGATCCGGCGGAATGCATCCGACGGGAAGCAATCGAAGAAACCGGCTATGACGTCCGTGAAGTGCGAAAGGTCTATGAAACCTATATGTCACCAGGGTCTGTAACCGAAATCCTCCACCTATTCATCGGTGAATACCTGCCTGAAATGAAAAAAGGGGACGGTGGTGGACTCGAATCCGAGCACGAGAATATCGAAGTACTCGAACTGCCCTTTCAACACGTCATGGAAATGGTGGAAAATGGCGACATCCGCGACGCCAAAACCATCTTACTGCTTCAATACGCCGAAATGAAGAAACTATTTGATCAATAGTAAAACATAGAAATCCTCAACTCAACACTCAAAACTCAAAACTCAACCCTCACCTTCAAAACTCCTTCTATGCGATTTCAAGTGGTTTCCGATTTCCAGCCCATGGGCGACCAACCGCAGGCGATTGCCTCATTGGCGCGTGGTATCCGCGAAGGCGAAAAATACCAGACGTTATTGGGCGTAACGGGTTCCGGAAAAACTTTTACGGTCGCCAACGTCGTAGAGGAGGTCCAGCGCCCGACGCTTGTGCTGGCCCACAACAAAACACTGGCCGCGCAGTTGTATTCGGAGTTCAAGCAGTTTTTCCCTAACAACGCCATCGAGTATTTCGTTTCGTACTACGACTACTACCAACCGGAAGCCTATATGCCGGTTACGGGGGTTTACATCGAGAAAGACCTCTCCATCAACCAGGAGTTAGAGAAGATGCGCCTCAGCACGACCTCTTCCCTCCTATCCGGTCGACGGGATGTGTTGGTCGTCGCATCGGTATCGTGCCTGTACGGTATCGGCAACCCCGTGGAGTTCCAGAAAAATGTCATCTCGGTACATAGTGGCCAGATGGTGTCGCGGACCAATTTACTCCACCGACTCGTCCAGGCGCTATATTCCCGAACGGACGCGGATTTCACCCCCGGTCGTTTCCGCATCAAAGGCGATACGGTCGAAATCTTTCCGGGCTATGCCGACGAACCCTATCGCATCCACTTTTTCGGGGATGAGATTGAGGAAATCGAGGCTTTTGATCCGAAGACTTCCCTCGTCATCGAGAAGTTCGACAAACTGAACATCTACCCGGCCAATATGTTTGTGACGTCGCCGGATGTATTGCAGCGGGCGATATGGGACATCCAACAGGATATGGTAAAACAGGTCGATTACTTCAAATCCATCGGCAAACACCTCGAAGCCAAACGACTGGAAGAACGGACGACATTTGACCTTGAAATGATCCGGGAACTGGGCTATTGCTCCGGTATCGAAAATTACTCGCGTTACCTCGACGGGCGCCTTCCGGGAACACGGCCGTTCTGCCTCCTCGACTATTTCCCGAAAGACTTCCTGATGGTCGTCGACGAAAGCCACGTCACGGTGTCACAGGTGCACGCAATGTTCGGCGGCGATCGCAGCCGGAAGGAAAATTTGGTGGAATACGGCTTCCGCTTGCCGGCGGCGATGGACAACCGTCCGTTGAAGTTCGAGGAATTCGAAGCGCTACAGAACCAGGTGATTTATGTCTCGGCCACCCCGGCGGAGTACGAATTGCAGAAGTCGGAAGGGATTTATGTGGAACAGATCATCCGCCCGACCGGACTCCTCGACCCGGTCATTGAAGTGCGTCCGAGTCTCAACCAAATCGACGACCTGATCGATGAAATCCAACAGCGGGCCGAGATCGACGAACGTACCCTCGTAACGACGCTTACCAAACGGATGGCCGAAGAGCTTGCCAAATACCTGACGAAAGTAGGCATCCGTTGCCGCTACATCCACTCGGAAGTGGACACACTCGAACGTATCGAAATCATGCAGGATCTGCGAAAGGGACTATTCGATGTGTTAATCGGCGTGAACCTCTTGCGGGAGGGACTCGACCTTCCGGAGGTTTCATTGGTAGCGATTCTCGATGCCGACAAAGAAGGATTCCTACGCAACAACCGCTCGCTTACCCAGACCATCGGACGCGCTGCCCGTAACCTAAACGGAAAGGCCATCATGTATGCCGACAAAATCACCGACAGCATGCAACGAACGATCGACGAAACCAACTACCGCCGGACGAAGCAGTTGAATTACAACGTCGAGCACAACATTACGCCGACCGCGCTCAATAAAAAACTCGACAACGTCTTCACACGCTACAGCCTAGTAGACGCCGAACTGTCTCCGGAAAAAGCGGCCGCCGAGCCGGTGGACATCTACCGTTCGAAAGGCGACGTCGAAAAGTTGATCCGCGACAAGCGCAAAGCGATGGAAAAAGCGGCGAAAGACCTCGATTTTATGCAGGCAGCCCGACTTCGTGACGAGATCAAGAAGCTACAGGGGCAACTGGAAGAATAGCAAAAAAGCTCCCAAATCGGGAGCTTTTTCACCAATTACTAAACCCTTTTGTATTAGCCGATTTCAATCGTACGCTTCGGCTTTGGCAATGTTTCGAGGCGTTTCGGCAGGCTCAGTTTCAGTACACCCGCTTCATACGATGCCTCAATCTGATCGTCGCTTACCGTCTTGGGCAGGGCGAACGAGCGGCGGAAACTGCCATACGCAAACTCACGGCGCGTATAGCGTTCGTTGATCTCTTCCTGCTGGGTTTGCTCTTCCGAGGAAATCGTGAGGATGTTCTTTTCGACTTCCAGTTTGATATCCTCTTTCTTTTTACCCGGAACGGCCACCTCAATGAAGAAGGCCGTGTCGCTTTCGCGGATGTTGACCGCTGGCGTCAAGGGATGGAAACTCTGCACGCCCCCAAGAAAATCCGGGCGCAATACATCATCTAAAAAGGAAGGAAACCAAGTACCGTTTGTACGTTTAACCATATTCATATCGCTGTAATTTAAGTTTGACATTGTTGTCGCCCTCCTTACAAACGATATTCCACCCCAATAAAACCAGACATAAAGTCCGATTTATATGAGTTTAATAATGGATTTGTGTCAAAATGACATATTTTTAGTTTTGTTGCGCGCGAAAAGCAGCAAAAAGGGTATCCGCATCCACCACCCGATCCGGTGATTGCTTCATGAGTTGCAGGATGCGGCGCGTAGCTGCCGGATTGAGTCCCATATTGATACAGGCCTGCGCAATAGTCGTCTCCTCCTTCTCGTGCAGTATGCCGTCGATATGCATCAGCAATGCCAGCCGGTAAAACTGTTTGATGCGCTCGAACTCCGAGCGAACAACGGTCGGATAGTCTTCCCTGTGGAACATCCCATCAAAGGTGGTCTTGTCGATTTTCAGGTCGCTTGCGATCATCCAAAGGAACTCGTACTCCTTTTTATGCAACATGCCGTCGACGACCGAAAAGGCAATCATATCGTGCAACAGGCTGATTCTTTCTTCGTAGTTCTCCATCGATTTACGTACTTTTAGCAAAAATACACAAATCACCTTCCATGATCCGCATTCTGCTTTTCACCGCGCTTTTGGTGTTTGTGATGGTTCGCTTACACGCACAGGGAAGCACGGCCTCGGCGCAGGTCTCGACTTTTACGATTGACGCGCCACAACTCGGCGGCCCACGGAAAATATGGATATACCTTCCGAAATCATACGCTTCCAATAAAAAGAAGCGCTATCCTGTGTTATACCTGCAGGACGCCCAAAATCTGTTTGATGCCAAAACCTCCTTTGCCGGCGAATGGGAAGTCGACGAGACACTGGACAGCCTGAACGCCAACATCATCGTGGTCGGAATCGAAAACGGCGGCGAGAAGCGACTGTCGGAACTCACGCCCTATCCACACGAAAAATACGGCGGCGGTGGCGCGGATGCTTACGTGGATTTTATCGTGCAAACCCTGAAGCCGCATATCGACCGGGTGTACCGCACGAAAACGACCCGAAAAAATACCGCCATCGGAGGCAGTTCGCTAGGCGGACTCGTCTCATTCTATGCCGCGCTTCGACATCCGGAGGTATTTGGGAAAGTACTGGCTTTTTCCCCGTCCTTTTGGTTCAGTGATGCGATTTACGACCTGGCCGAAAAACAGGAAAAGATTCGAATGAAGGTCTACTTCCTTTGCGGCGACAGCGAAAGCGAGGAAATGGTACCCGACGTCGACCGCATGGTGCGCCTACTCGATACGAAAAGGTGTTACTGCGAAAACCTCACAAAGAAGATCGTCGTAAAAGACGGCAAACACAACGAAAAACTCTGGCGCGAGGGATTTCGCGACGCGATTCTCTGGCTTTATTAATACAACTATGGATAACAACGATATACTGAAAAAACTGCGGGTAGCCCTGCAACTGCGCGACGACCAGATCGTCGAGATACTCGAACTGGTAGACTTCCGAATTTCAAAAGGAGAAGTCGGGAATTTCTTCCGCAACGCCGATCACCCTAAATACATTTCCTGCGGCGACCAGGTGCTGCGTAATTTCCTCAACGGACTCGTCCTCCATTTACGGGGTCCTCGCGAAGCACCGAAAGATCCCAAAACCGTGCTGGCCGCAACGGCACCGAAGCCTAAAAAGCCCGCTACCCCTGCACCAAAAGCACCCGCAGCTAAAAAACCGGCGTCCAAACCCCGGAATGCTAAAAAGACACCGGTAGTGGAAAATGTACGTTTCAAAAACGGAAAGAAAAATCCAAAGAACACGTAAAATGCCCGCTAATTGCCTCTTCAATCGTGAATAATTCGTATTACGTAACTTTTTTTTGATTGAAGAGGTAGGGTATGTCGCTTTTCGACTGTTATACAGGTAACTTCCCCTCGTTTCCGGCCTCCCGTATAGGGCGGGAAGGACTGCCTGGTCGCTTTGGCAGGCAGATAATTATAATGAAACCTGGCTTACAGAGCGGAGCCAAAGCATGCATGCCAAAAACACACGTCCACTTGGTGAAGGAAGCCGAACAACGGCTGCTATGTGCTTTCATAGCAGGTGATGCCGACGCGATTCGGAGTCTCGTTTCCCCCAACATTACCGCAGTTAGTGCATACGGCGAGTTTTTCCTCGGTGTCGACAATATTCCGATGTCCCATGTTGGCATCATGCGCGTCCATACTATTACGGTGCTCCAGCAACACATAGCCGATTATACGTCGGTGGTAATCGTCAATACACTCGAAGAACGAAAAGGCATCTATCGCGACATTGAATTTGGGTCGCGCATGCGCACCACCCGTGTCTGGCGTTTCGATGGTCGTGCCTGGCGCATCGTCCACGGTCACATCGTACAGGCAGAATAAAAAAATCCCGGTTTTCACCGGGATTCTTCTTTATATGTAACGTCGTCGATTAACTCAACGCCGCTTTTACCTGGTCAGCCGCTTCCTGGAACTGAACAGCCGACAAAATCGGCATACCCGAGTTGTCGATCATTTCTTTGGCAAGTTCCGCATTCGTTCCCTGAAGACGCACAATGATCGGCACTTTAATGGTGTCGCCCATATTTTTATACGCATCGATCACACCCTGGGCCACACGATCACAACGAACGATACCACCAAAGATGTTAATAAGGATGGCCTTTACGTTCGGATCACGCAAAATGATACGGAACGCCGTTTCCACGCGTTTCGCATCCGCGGTTCCGCCCACGTCAAGAAAGTTCGCCGGCTCAAAGCCCGCATATTTGATAAGGTCCATCGTCGCCATCGCAAGTCCGGCACCGTTTACCATACAACCTACCGTACCGTCGAGATCAACATAGTTCAGGCCGACTTCCTTCGCCTCTACCTCAATCGGGTTCTCCTCACGCACGTCGCGCATTTCGGCAATTTTCGCCTGACGGTACAACGCGTTATCGTCGATGTTTACTTTCGCATCGACAGCAAGGATTTTATTGTCGGATGTCTTCAACACCGGGTTAATTTCGAACATCGACGCATCGCTGCCGATATAGGCATTGTACAGCGCCTCTACGAACTTCACCATTTCCTTGAAGGCATTGCCCGAAAGTCCGAGGTCAAACGCGATCTTACGCGCCTGGAACGCCTGCAAGCCTACCGACGGGTCAATTTCCACGGTGAAGATCTTGTCTGGATGGTGCTCGGCCACTTCCTCGATATCCATACCACCTTCGGTCGAATACATAATCATGTTACGCCCTTTCGCGCGGTTGAGCAATACCGACATATAGAATTCCGATGTCTCACTTTCACCAGGGTAATACACATCCTCGGCAATCAGTACTTTATGCACTTTCTTACCTTCCGGCGGTGTTTGCGGCGTCACCAGGTTCATGCCGATGATCTGCTCGGCCAGTTCCTCCACTTGCTGAAGGTTTTTGGCCAGCTTCACGCCACCGCCTTTGCCACGCCCTCCGGCATGGATCTGCGCCTTCACCACATGCCAGCCGGTGCCGGTCTCTGCCGTGAGTTGCTTCGCGGCCGCAACGGCTTCCGCAGGATTGTTCGCCACGATCCCGCGCTGCACGCGCACGCCGTAGCCCGCGAGGATCTCCTTACCTTGGTATTCGTGTATGTTCATCTGTTAGGATTTTGTGTAAAGTGGCACAAAAATACGGAATGGGCCGCATATTTTCCGCAGTTTTCCCGTGCCTTTTTCACGATTTTTTTAATTCGGCAGCAATTCCCGCTGTACGCTGCTAGTCCGCGCCGCCGCGCCGGCTTTTTTACCGGCGTCCCGCGAGCTTCCGTTGGTCGCTGCGGGCCGTCCGAAAAAAGCAGGTCGCCCCGGCTGTGGGCTATCCGCTCCCATCGGGGCTAGGCTTTGTTCTTCGACGCAACCTTTTTCATCGTTTGCATCTTTTGGTTGGAACCACTTCCGGAACACCGGACTAACCAATAAAACGCTATGAAAAAGTTTCTGTTTCTCCTGCCACTAGCCTGCGGCGCGTTGCTCTTCTCGTGTTCCGATGACGACAGCGCGAGTCCTGAGGCCGAATTCACAGGTATTTACCAACTCACCCAGGCATCGGGTTCCATTGCGGGTGGCTCGTATGAATACGATCCCGGACTCATCACCTGGTCGTTCAACCCGTCTAACAATACCGTCACCATTGTCAACAATAACGTCGACCCAATGGCCTACGACGGACCCGACACCGGTATCTACACCTACAGCGTCGAAGCATCGGAAGTGCCTGACCTGTGCGACACCGTCCTGAAAATCGACGGCGTCGACTATGGCTGCTATATGATTACCACAAATGGGCTCACCGTCAGCAATACGTACGTAGACGGTTATACATTCTCCTTCCAACGGATGGCCCAACCCGCACAATGATCGAAATATAACAATTTGTTATATTTTGTGATTTTTTACCCAGCTTTTGGCTGCCTCGTTCCCACTGCGTTACCTTTGCGATCCTAACGAAACGGAACAATGCAGCCAAACCTTTTACTACAGCTTACTGAAACCTACGGCAGTCCCCTCTATGTATACGACGCCGACAAAATCGAATCGCAGTACCACCGCCTGGCGAACGCCTTTGCGAAAGTACCGCGGCTACGCATCCATTACGCGGTAAAGGCGTTGTCGAATATCAGTGTATTGGCGTTGTTTAAAAAACTCGGCGGCGGACTCGACACGGTTTCATTACAGGAAGTGCAGCTCGGGCTCTACGCCGGATTTCCCCCCGAAGCCATTATGTATACGCCCAACGGCGTGTCGTTTGAAGAGATTGAAGAGGTTGCCATGCTCGGCGTACAGGTGAACATCGACAACCTGTCCATTCTCGAGCATTTTGGCGCCAAACACCCCACCATCCCGGTCTGCATCCGGATCAACCCTCACGTGATGGCGGGCGGTAACTCCAACATTTCCGTTGGTCATATCGACAGCAAATTCGGGATTTCCATCCACCAAATGCCACACGTGCTGCGGATTGTGGAAAACACGGGCATGCACATCAATGGCATCCACATGCACACCGGATCCGATATTCTTGACATCGAAGTATTTCTTTACGCCTCCGAAATCCTGTTTGACGCGGCCCGTCATTTCCCCGAACTGGATTTCATCGATTTTGGCAGCGGTTTCAAAGTGCCTTATGCAAAAGATGACATTTCCACCAACATCGAAGAACTCGGCAAAAAACTGACCAAACGTTTCCTCGCCTTTGAAAAAGAATATGGCCGCGACCTGACGCTATGCTTCGAACCGGGAAAATTCCTGGTGAGTGAAGCCGGTTTCTTCCTTACCAAAGTCAATGTCGTCAAACAAACGACGTCGACGGTGTTTGCGGGCGTCGATACCGGGTTCAACCACCTGATCCGTCCGATGTTCTACGGTTCGAAACACCAAATCGAGAACGTATCCAATCCCAAGGGAAAAGAACGTTTCTATACCGTTGTGGGCTATATCTGCGAGACGGACACCTTCGCGAACAACCGTCGCATCCAGGAAATCAAAGAAGGCGATATCCTGTGTTTCCGCAATGCCGGCGCCTATTGCTTCTCGATGTCATCCAATTACAACTCCCGCTACCGGCCGGCCGAAGTATTGTGGCGAAACGGCCAGGCGGCGCTCATCCGCGAACGCGAAAACTTAGACGACCTGCTGCGTCATCAAGTACTTGTAGAATTGTAAAAATCAGCTTTCGGAATCCTCGTCAGGTTCGGTCTCGGACAGGGTGGGTACGGCGTTTTCTGAGCGCTCATACGCTTTGCGATCAGCGGCATTTCGCCGTATCATCCATACCACCAACCCAATGGCCGCCAACCCGACGACGATAATGATAGGTAGGTTCATCGCGTGGTTTTCCCGAAAGGTATGCTTTCGTGCGCAGCAAAACGTTATGGGAACATTAAATCGCGTCCGGCCACTTCCCGTCGGGCCTGCTCGAACTCCGCGAGGACTTCCTCAAAAATTGCTTCAACAGGTAATACCTTGTCTATAAGTCCAGAAACCTGCCCGATCTCAAGCTCCCCTTCTACCAAATCCCCTTCGAACATGCCGCGTTTGGCGCGCGCACGGCCCAATAGGTTTTTCAGTTCTTCTACGGTCGGACCGGTTGCATACAGCGCCTGTAGGTCGTCGTAAAACTTATTTTTAATTAACCGCACCGGCGCGAGTTCCTTTAGGGTAAGTTGGGTACCGCCTTCTTCCAGTCCGGCGACCAATTGCTTGAAGTTATCATGGGCGGAACTTTCTTCGGAGGCGGCGAAACGCGAGCCCATCTGCACGCCATCCGAACCCAGGACCATCGCGGCCAACATCGCACGTCCGGTTGCGATACCGCCTGCGGCGATCAGCGGAATGGAAACGTTGCGTCGTACCTGCGGGATCAGGGTGAGCGTAGTGCTTTCCTCCCGCCCGTTGTGTCCGCCCGCCTCGAAACCTTCCGCTACGATAGCATCAACGCCGGCTTCCTGTGCCTTTAATGCAAATTTGCTGCTGCTTACGACGTGCACCACGGTAATGCCTTTTTCCTTCAGGAAAGCCGTATACGTCTTCGGGTTTCCGGCCGAGGTAAAAACGATTCTAACACCTTCCTCGACAATAATCTGTATGATCTCCTCCAGATTCGGATACAACATGGGCACGTTGACCCCAAACGGTTTGTCGGTCGCGGCTTTGCATTTTTGGATATGTTCCCGCAACACGTCGGGATACATCGACCCGGCCCCGATGAGTCCGAGTCCGCCCGCGTTGCTCACCGCACTCGCAAGCCGCCAGCCGCTGTTCCAGATCATGCCGCCCTGTATAATGGGATATTGTATGCCAAATAGTTGGGTAATGCTATTCATATCAACGTTTTACGAGTTTACCGGTTCGTGCCATCGCGCCCGATTGTACTTTATAAAAGTAGAAGCCCGATGCGAGGCCCGAAAGTTCAAACGTTTGGCTCAGGGCGTTGAGCGGGGCTTCGAGTACCCGTTTTCCGGTGGTGTCCATCACCTCAAGCGTGGCGCCGGTTGCGACTTTTGGAAGGGTTACGGTAAGGGATTGGTCGAAAGGGTTGGGGAAAACGGCATACGGCGTAGGTTCGAATCCGTCTACTGACATGGCAAGCGCCAAATTGAAGTCCGGAATGCCATAGCCCAACTGCGTGGTCGGATTGTCATACAAACTGGCCGATTGGCGCACCAGGTCGATGATTTCCTGGTTACTCATCTCGGGCAAAGCCTGCCACAAACAGGCGACGAGTCCGGCGGTAATCGGACCCGAAAACGACGTGCCGTTGGAGATCGTCACGGCACCGGTGGGCTGGGCTACGAAGACTGACGCACCCTGTGCCACGACATCCGGTTTCACACGTCCGTCATAGGAAGGACCGATCGAACTAAAACTGGCATACTGGCCGGAAGCGTCTACTGCACCTATCGTCAAGGCCGATATAGCATCAGCCGGTGCCCCAATGTGCGGTTCGTCGCTATTACCACTGTTTCCGGCCGACACCACGATGATCATGCCGCGACTGAACGCCATATTCACTCCTTTTGAAATGAAGGTGGTCGCGCCGTTCATATCGGCATAGGTATGGCTGTAATCGGGATTGTCGTAGCCGAAATAGCCCAACGACGTATTGATAACGTCGACACCAAGGCTGTCGGCCCGTTCGGCTGCCTCCACCCAATAGGATTCTTCTACCGGGTTCTCGGATGCCACGTCTTCGGTGATGAATAGGTAATACGAGGCATCTGGGGCTGTACCGACCAAAGCATTGGGCACGTAGCCCGCCATGGTAGACAAGACCGTCGTGCCATGGTTGCCGCCGGAGTAGAAATTGGTGTCGTCGTTTATGAAATCATAGCCGCCGAGAATACCGTTGTTATCCCGAAGGCGCTGAAACGGTGAGGCCGTATCAACTCCGGGGAAACCCGCGTCGAGTACGGCGATATACTTCCCAGAACCGGTGAAATCCATTTGGTGCAACTGGTGTCCGTTCAACTGCTGCACCTGGTTTTCCGAACTTCCATAGGGATAATTGACCTGTATATCCGCCCATTTCGCCGTTCGTGAGAGCCTGCCTTGCGGACGGCGCGGCGCTGGGTTCAAATTTGAATTCGCAAACACGATATGATCAACGAACGAAAGTGACGTGAGGGAATTGATACTGGCTTCGCTTCCGCGTACGTGCAGGCAATTGAACCACTTCGAAACCGACTTCACTTCGATACCGGGCACCGCTGCCAGGGCCTGAAGATACGGCTGGTGAAGCGGAACGTCGGCGATATCAACCGAAATTCCCTGCGCCGCCCGACGGTCAAGTGCGCGCTGTGACAACATCGACAACGGATTCGCAAGATAAGACGCGGCGTCGGGTTTATCGGTGAAATATACCCAGGCATCTTCCTGCGCGAAGGTCAGCCATACCTGGAAAAGGGCGAGGAGTAGTAGCTTCTTCTTCATGGGGTAAAGGTAATTAATTAGCGAATGAGTTAATTAGCGGATTAGCGAATTAGATAATGGGATAATTAGAAAATGAGATAATGGGGGAATTCGAACGGGGAGTTGATTCTGAACACTAGGCGGATTAGAAAATGAGTTAATTAGCGAATGTGTTAATTAACGACACGAGGCGATAGGCGACTGGCGAAGCAATTAGCGAATTAGATAATGAGATAATGAGATAATTAGATAATGGGGGAATTCGAACGGGGAGTTGATTCTGAACACGAGGCGGATTAGAAAATGAGTTAATTAGCGAAGGTGTTAATTAGCGACACGAGGCGATAGGCGACTGGCGAAGCAATTAGCGAATTAGATAATGGGATAATTAGAAAATGAGATAATGGGGGAATTCGAACGGGGAGTTGATTCTGAATACGAGGCGGATTAGAAAATGAGTTAATTAGCGAATGTGTTAATTAGCGACACGAGGCGATAGCCGACTGGCGAAGCAATTAGCGAATTAGATAATGGGATAATTAGAAAATGAGATAATGGGGAATTCAAACGGGAAGTTAATTCTGAACATGAGGCACATGAACCATAAGACCTATTGTCTTACAATCATGTAATTACGTGCGGAAGCAAGGAGCAAGGAGCAAGGAGCGAGAGGAAAGAAGAAAGAGGAAAGACATTGAACACTCCCGTCTCCGGCGCGTTGGTCAGTCTATAATTCAACTTTCTTCTAATCACACTTGCGCTTTCGGCAGGTACTACGCCATTTAAGGGTATCGCATTCTTTCGAACATGGCGTTCGATTTTATGCTACTCTTTATCTCGTCATCCAATTTGCTAATTGCCTTTTCCAACCATCATGCAAATAACAGGTGCGATTTCCAGCTTGCTATCCTCCTATTAGCTAATCGACACATTCGCTAAATTGCTAATTAACTAGTTATCTAATTGACACATTCGCTCGTTTAATTTCTCTATTCGGACGTCAAAATTCTTATTATTAGTTAAAAAATTCGTAATTTAGTATGTACATACGGTTACTCATTTGCAGGTTATGAATATCCAGTCTCTTTCCACGGGTGCGCGTCCGGCGCTTCGTATTGGGGTGGTGTATGCGGTTGTAAGCGGCCTCTACATCTTCACCTCTGACGTGGTGCTGGCATTATTTGTGCCGGATATTAAGGAACTCTCGCAGCTTCAGACCGCGAAAGGACTGGTCTTTATCCTGATAACTGCCTTGCTGCTTTACGTACTGGTGCGGCGTCACACCCGGATGGTTTCGACTTACTACCAGCAAATACTCGATACCGAGCGGGAAGCGGAAGAACGACTCAGGCGCTCGAAGCAGGAGTATATGTCGCTGTTCAACCACAGTCCGCTGCCCGAGTGGCTGTTCGATTCCGATACGCTCCAGATTCTGTTGGTCAACGATGCGGCCTGTCACCTTTATGGCTATTCAGAAGCAGACTATTTGTCAATGACGCTACGCGACATCCCCATGCCCGAAGACATTCCGATATTGATGGACTATCTGGCAGAACCCGAGGACGAACACGGGAAGATCCTCCCCTTGCCCATAAGGCATTTGAAGAAGAACGGCGAGATTATCTATGTAAAAGTCAAAACCTCGGGCGTGCTGTGGAACGGACGCCGTGTGCAACTCGCGTCGGCTGTTGATGTGACCGCCGAAATCGCCCAGCAACAGCGCCTGGCCGATTCAAACGAACGGTTACAGCGTGCAGGCGCCATTGCCGGACTCGGTTATTGGACGAACGACCTCGTGCACAACAAAATTGAATGGTCGGATGAGATGTATCGCATACTCGGTCGCGACCCAGCGGTTTTTCGTCCCACACCTGACAGCCTCCGTTCTATTTTCTATCCTGACGAGGTTTTCGATCTTGAGCTCCGCCATTTTTCAGAAGACGGTTTCCGCGAATACGAACGGCGGATTATTACCAGCGAAGGTGAGACAAAATGGGTGCTCGAACGGCTATACCTTACCCGCGACGACAACGGCACACCGATACGGCTCGAAGGCATCGCCCTTGACAGCACCCGGCGAAAACTACAGGAACAACAGGTGTGGGAAAGCAACGAACGCTTCAAACTGTTGGCACGCGCCACCGTAGAGGCGATCATCGACTGGGATGTCACTACGCGGAAGGTGTTGTGGGGCGAAGGATTCCAGACCATTTTTGGGTTCAACATCGATGAAGAACGCGACTTCTGGTCAGAAAATCTCCATCCCGACGACCGTGAACGCATCCTCCGCGACCTGAAAGACGCGATCCGGGATCCGAAACGCGAACGGTTTAACGCGGAGTTCCGTTTCCTTAAAGCCGATGGTGAAACGGCCTTCGTGCAACACCGCGGTTTCTTCATCCGCGACGAGAAAGGCCGGGCAACCCGGGCGGTTGGTGCCATGACGGATCTGACGGAAACGCTCGATCGTATGCATAAAATCGAATCGCAGGACCGCGCCCTACGCGAAATCGCCTGGCGGCAGTCGCACATGGTACGTGCACCGCTGGCCAATTTGCTGGGCTTCCTCCGCCTTTACCGCGACCAAAAGGCGGCCGGCGGATCGGCAGACGAATACCTCGATTATATCAGCGTCTCGGCTGAACAGCTCGATATGGTGTTGCGGGAAATCGTCGAACAATCGACCGGGCACGAGCGGAACCCAATGTAGGTTCTAGCGGGTTTAGGCGCTGCGAAGATCTCAGACCGAACGCCAAATTCCGATGTTTCAATGACAAAATAGTATCGCCGAACGGCTAACGCAAACGATATATTTGCGGAGAGCGGGTTTAATGAATCCGGCAAAACCGGTACTTCCGGCCTAATCTCCCTACTTACTATGAAAAAAATCGTGTTGCATGCGCTGTTCACTTCTTCCCTTTTTTTCCTATCCTGCGATAAATCAGGGGAAGCCGGCAGCGGTACTGAAGTCGAACTTCAACCACAGGTCGATCCCGAAGTGGCGGCGACTACGGGCTTTTTCCTCGACACCTGGACACCCAAGACCTATACGTCACCTGTAGCATTTACGGAAGGCAACGTGCCGACTACGACCAGTTCGACCGTTACCATCGACTATGCCAAGGTGTTGACGAAGATTCCGGCTTCGATCTACGGCAACAATGCCAATCTCTGGTCGGGTAAAATGGTCACCGACAACCTTCTGACTGACAACATCACCAAACTCAAGCCGAACATCATCCGCTTTCCGGGCGGCAGCATCAGCGATGTGTATTTCTGGAATGCGGCTTCCAACCCGCCGAACGTACCTCCTACCCTTCGGAATGCCGAGGGACAGGACGAGCCCGCCGGTTTTTGGTTCGGACAAAACAATGCCGACTGGACGATGTCGCTCGACAATTACTACCAATTGCTGACCCAGACCAACAGTAAAGGTATTATTACCGTCAATGCCGGTTATGCCCGTTATGGCACGGGTACTAACCCGGTAGCAGACGCTGCGCAACTGGCCGCCGATTGGGTGACCTATGACAACGGTCGCACACAGTACTGGGAAATCGGCAACGAGAACTTCGGAAGCTGGGAGGCCGGCTATCGCATCGATACGTCGCGCAACCAGGACGGGCAGCCCGAGTTTCACAACGGCGCGCTCTATGCCGCACATTTCAAAGTCATTGCGGCGGCGATGCGCGCGGCGGCAGCAGCTTCGGGACATTCGATCAAAATCGGTGCGGTGCTGTTTGATGCACCTGCCGAAAGCTGGATGAACGACACCAATAAATTTTGGAACGATCAACTATTGGGCGCTCTTGGGGAAGAGGCCGACTATTATGTCGTGCATAACTACTTCACCGCGAGCGAGAACCTTAACGCGACCCAAATTCTGGACACCCCGACAGCGAAAGTCGGCACCATGGTAGCGTTCTTAAAAGGCCAACTCACAAATCATACCCATCAGATCAAACCGTTTGCGCTTGATGAATGGAACATCTTCGCTCGGGGTAGCAAGCAGCAGGTGTCGCACGTCAACGGCTTGCACGCGGTATTGCTTTTAGGGGAAGCGCTTAAGAACAACATTGGCCTGGCGGCGCGTTGGGATTTCTTCAACGGCTGGGACAACGGGAACGACCACGGCATCTTTAGCAACGGTGACGAACCGAATATACCTAAAGGAACCGCACGACCGGCGTTCTACCATATGTATTTCTTCCAGAAGAACATGGGCGATCGCCTGATTGAAGCCGTGAAGGATGCAAACGGCAATTACGAAGTGTATGCTTCCTCGTTTTCGGATGGGAAGATCGGTGTAACCTTCGTCAATAAAGGAACTACTGCGCTACCCGTAAAACTTGCCTTTAAGAACTTTATCCCCGGTAACCGGATGTATTGGTACACGATCACGGGCGATACCGACAACGGGGAATTCTCGCGGAAAGTGCAAGTCAACGGCAACGGCACAACCCTCGAAGCGGGCGGCCCGGCCAACTACACTTCGATTCGTCCGTTCTCGGCCAAAACGACCGATGGAACGGCGGTAGTACTCCCCGCCCGGTCATCCGTGTTTGTCATAATCGAAACGAAAAATTAACCGCTTCGGCTGTCGCATTTCGGAATAATTTATATATTGGAAACAGTCGGTTGTTCCTAAAAGTAACAACCCGACCCGTTTTCACTGATGAAAAAAATCGAATATGCCATTGTCGATATCGAAACCACCGGAGGAAATGCCGGCGGCAGCCGCATTACGGAAATCGCTATCCTCATCCATGACGGCACAAAGGTCATTGAGCGGTGGGAAACCCTGGTGAATCCGGAAAAAGAAATTCCTGTGCCCATTTTTGCCCTTACGGGAATTGATAATGCCCTGGTACGGCATGCACCCATTTTTGCCGATATCGCGGAGGACGTGTGGCGCTTGCTTAACGGACGCGTTTTCGTCGCCCACAACGTCAACTTCGACTATTCGTTCGTGCGGCACCAATTGGGAGAAGCAGGTTATCAATGGAACGCGCGGAAGTTGTGTACGGTGCGGGCCGCTCGGAAAATCCGTCCCGGACTCCGCTCCTATTCCCTTGGCGCGCTGTGCCAGTCGCTCGACATTCCGGTTGAGAACCGGCACCGGGCGGGCGGTGATGCCGATGCGACCGCCATCCTTTTTACCCGACTGTTGGAATGGGATGCGGAAGGACATATCGGAACGATGATTAAGAAAACGGCACAAGACCAGCGACTGCCGCCGAACCTGCCGCCTGAGGACTTCGAACGTTTGCCTGAGCGGTCCGGGGTGTATTACTTCCATAATGAAGCGAAGAAGGTGGTGTATGTCGGAAAAGCGATCAACATCCGCAAGCGGGTCGCGTCGCATTTTACGGGGCATAGCGTGACGCCGCAACGGCAGCATTTCCTGCGTGATATCCACGGTATTTCGTTTGAGGTGTGCGGTACCGAGTTGATGGCGTTGCTGCTTGAATGCGCCGAAATCCGGAAGTTATGGCCGGCGTATAACCGGGCGTTGAAACGGTTCGAGCCGAAGTTTGGCCTGTTTGTGTATGAAGCGCGCAACGGCTATAGGTATCTGGGTGTTGGGAAAGTCAGCCGGCAACAGCGCCCGGTGCAGGTCTTTTATAATGAATTCGAAGCGGTGCACGTGCTTCGGGAACTGGCGGTTCGCTTTGGCATCGACCTGCGTTTTTGCGCTTTTGGACTACAGGAGGAGCCCGTCACTTTCCCGAAGGAATCGATGCCAGACCGTGAAACCCACAACCGGAGTGTAGACGAAGCGCTGGACTCACTTTCGGTCGAGCAACCGAGTTTTGCCATTGTCGACAAAGGCCGTTCGGCGGATGAGAAAAGCTGTATTTGGGTCGAGAACGGTACGTTTTATGGTATGGGGTATGTATCGTCGGACATCGGTTTTACGGAACCGTCGGAGGTACGTGACCATGTGACGCCCTACCACAGCAACCCCTATGTGATGCAGTTGGTGCACAGTTATGCGGCGAAATATCCAGGGAAGGTGTATCGTTGATAGCCATTAAAAAAGGCGACGGACGGGTGTCTATCGCCTTTTACAACTTGTTCGGGTTCCGGATTGTGTACTTATCCCATTACCCTTTTGTCGGTTGCGACATATCGGGCGAAGGCCAGTAAGGCGCCGGTGACCATGATGTTCCGGAAAAAGTTGACCATTTCCAGTTCTTTTTCCCTTTCGAGATCGGCCATCATCGTGCCGGTTCCGAGTTCGTGTCCCATGGCGCGGGGCAGGTGCACCAGCAGTGCCATCAGGATGACGTATACCGCCATGAGGCAATAGGCCAGCTTGTCGTATTTACCTACCACCGCACTGACGATGAAGAGCAGGATGCACACCAGTGTAAAGTAGTTCCAGAAATACGGGAACGGGATATAGTCGGGAACGAACGACGCGCCTACGTCGGGTTTGCCGAGGTGCAGGCCGACGTACAGCAGGAACGACAACGGGAAAAGGTACTTTCCTATATTGAGAATCTTATCCATGACCTTCGTTTTTAGTGGGTAGGAAACGGAACGAGCGGCCGGATCTCGACGGAACTATTCGGGTATTTGAGGATGGGACAACTGCGGCTCCATTCTTCAATTTCCTGACGGTTGTCGGATTTGCAGATGAGGAAACCGGCTACCAATAGGCTGTTGGCCTCTTTGTGGGGACCGGCAGTGACGCCTTCGGCGGTGACGATGGCGGCGTCGTATAAGACCGGTGCCGTGTGCACGAGTTTGCCCTGCATGGCGATCTGCCCGATCCAGGATTGCCATTTGGGCATATCCTCGGCCATGTCTTGTGCGGTGGCCAGATAGCCGTTCTCGGCACTGGCGTTGCGGAAAAGTAAAAGATACTCTGTCATTGTGTGGAATTTTAAGGTGAATGATGGAGCAAATTTCCATCCCTAAAATTCCGTGGACGATGACAAAAGTCTACATTTTCAAAGCTGGCTGCGTAAACGGCTGAACACGTCTTTGTTGATGCCGAGGTACGACGCGACAAGACGGCCCGACACGCGTGTCATGAGATACGGACGGTGTTCCATCAGCCATTTGATGCGGTCGAGTGCGGACAGGGCGACGAATGAATTGATGCGGTAGACAGAGTTGGCGTAGGAGGCTTCGAGTATCTGTCGGTAGACTTTATCGAACTGCGGTACTTTCGCCATCATCGCACCAAAACGGGGGCGGTCAATCGCCAGCAACACCGTTGGTTCGATGGCGCGGATGTTCTCGGTGGCCGGCTTCTCGTCACCAAACGAGATCAGGTCGCTGCACCATTGGTCTTCAACGGCGATTTCGCGTGTGGTTTCATTGCCTGCTGCATCGTAGCCGAACACCTGCAGGCAGCCTTTGGCGATGAAATAGACGTTCCGGCAGACGGTTCCTTCCGACAACACCATATCGTTTCGTTTGAACTCGATGGGTTCAAAGGACGACAACACCAGGTCGAGTTGGTCGACATCGCCGTCGAGTCGGCTAAGTAGGTGTTGGCGGAGGACGTCGATCATGAGGGCCGTTTTACAGGAAGCGGAAATACGTATGGGATGGGTTACCGCTGCGCCAGAAAACCGCCGACGTTTGTATCGATACGGCCTTTGATGTCGGAAATGTCGGCTTTAACGAACGGCTCCCCTAGGATGTTTTCGTAGAGTTCGATATAGCGCTCAGACACCGATTCGATGTAGGCGTCGGTCATTTCGGGGATGGTTTGTCCTTCTTTTCCCCGGAAGCCGTTTTCGATCAGCCAGCGGCGTACGAATTCTTTCGACAACTGCCGTTGTTCCTCACCCCTCGCCTGCCGTTCGGCATATCCTTCTGAATAAAAATACCGCGAGGAATCAGGCGTATGGATTTCGTCAATCAGGACAATTGTGCCGTCACTCGTTTTCCCGAATTCGTATTTGGTATCGACGAGTATGAGTCCGCGTGTGGCGGCGATCTCTGTACCTCGTTGGAACAACGCCCGTGTGTACTTCTCGAGTACTTCGTAATCTTCTTTGGAAACGATGCCTTTCGCGAGTATATCCTCGCGGGAGATGTCCATATCGTGTTCGCCGTTATCGGCTTTGGTAGTGGGCGTGATGATCGGTTCGGGGAAGCGGTCGTTTTCTTTTAGTCCTTCCGGTAGCGCGACGCCACATAGCATCCGTTTCCCTGCGGCGTATTCACGTGCCGCGTGTCCGGACACGTAACCGCGGATCACCATTTCCACTTTGAACGGCGTGCAGCGGTGTCCGACCGCCACGTTGGGATCGGGTGTGGCAACGAGCCAGTTCGGCACGATATCCGAGGTGAGTTGCATGAAGCGCGTGGCGATTTGGTTGAGGATTTGTCCTTTGTAGGGAATGCCGCGTGGCATGACCACGTCAAAGGCCGAGAGCCGGTCGGTGGCGACCATTACGAGCAGATCGTTATCAAGGGAATAGACATCGCGGACCTTTCCTTTATAAACGGAAATCTGGCCCGGAAACTGGAAATCAGTAGCAGTTATGGTGTTCATGTTTGTTGTGTTGGGGCAAAGATAAGCCAATTAGCGAATGAGGCAATTAGCGAATGAGAAAATGAGAAAATGGGGGAACTGAGGAACTGAGGAATGCGGGACTTAGGATCGGGATCACGGTGGGCGGTTGCGGTTATCGGTATTTTGGCGTGTCGGCGTCCACTGCCTACTGCCCACTGCTCACTGCCTACTGGGTTCGTGGGGCACAACAGCAGTAGGACGAAGGAGATTTACACGCAGGTGAGTGCAAAGAACATAGAATAGCAGGAGGCCGTTTGGTTATTTGAAAAAAAGTACTACCTTTTGATTTTCTGATTGATTTCTAACTATACGCTTAGATTTTAGAGGTAAAGGATGAATTCTTCGGGGGTATAAACGAGTTAGCGGATATTGTAACAAACCAACTTCAAACTAAAAAGACAAAAATAAATGTCAAAACTAAAAGAACAATTTATCAATTCATTTACGTCTGAAATTTCAAGTTTAAATGGGACAGATTTCGAATATTTGTGCAAACCGATATTTTCATTAATTACTAGTCAAGAGGTCCTACATAAAGGACATAATCTTGACACTAAACCTGTAGGTTATACAGCGGATTTCATTTCGTCTGATTTAAAAATATTTGGACAATGTGGAACAGATCCTGACTATTTTACAAATCTCGACAAACCAGTTCACGATATAGAAAGAAGCTTAGAAAATCATAAAAAATGTGATAAAATATTGTTGTTTGCTAATCGTAGAGCATCTGGCGGACAACTTTCAAAGCTCCAAATCGGAATTAACGCAAGATGGCAAAATTTGATTGTTGATACCCACGATTCTGAAAGGATTGCAAATGTTGTTTTAAAAAACATCCATAATACACCGAAGGTGGAAGAAATTTTAGAATATCTACCTAAAACATTTGAATATTACCGAATCCTACCTCAAACAAATAAACTCCCTGCTTTTAAAACGAAATACTTTGAAAGAAATGAAGAAAAGCAAATAAAAAAAAAACTCATCAATCAGAATTTCCTTCAAGTATTTGGTATTAGTGGAATTGGAAAAACAGAATTTTCGATTAGCGTTGCTAATTTAATTCAAACTGAATTTGAAAGCGTTATATGGTTAGATGGAGATTCTATAGCAAACGAAACTTTAAATTTATCATCAGTTCATATAAGCAAATTTAACGACACATTAAACCTCGACTATTTTCTACAAGAATTCAAGGTTCTGTTGATTGTTGACAATTTAAATTCTAATGTGAACGAGTTTATGACACTTTTTAATGATTCAAACAAGCATAATTCAAAGTGTATTATCACATCACTCCAAAGGAATGTGTCATCTTCTGATTCTTACAGTCTTTCATTTTTAGATGATGAAATAGCAAAAAAAATACTTTACAATTCAAAAAATCCACCCACGGATGAACAAGTAAATCAAATTATTAAAGAAGTTTTGGGTTACCCATTATTATTGAATTTGATAGTTTCGGCAGTTGAAGTTGACGATTTTAGTTGGGATGAAATAACAGATGAAATCAAGAATCTTAAAGATTTCCCAGATTCAAAAAACACTAAACTTTCACATAGAATAATTGGCAAATTTAGCAGTGTATTAAGCGCTGAATTTCAATGGATTAAAAGAATTGGAATAAAGAAAATCAGTAGGCATTTTTTAACTGAAATCTTAGGCAAGAAAAGTATAGTTGAACTTGAAAAAAGATCATTAATTAGAATTCAAGATTCTTTCTTTTTTGATACTCATCAGTTAATTTTAGATTCTATCATATCTGAAACAAGTAATATTGATAACTTAACGACAATAGAAGGTCTAGAGAAATATTTCTTAAAAAACAACGAAATTAAATCAATTGACTATTATCGATTTTTATTAAATCACAATGAGTTCATAAAGGAAGTATATGAAAATTTGACGTTTGAAAACGATTTAAAAAAAAATATTTTATATGCTCTAATTCAAGCAAATGATTCGTTCAATTCCCCAGAATGGTTTTTAAAACAATTAACCAACATCAACTTTGATATTTCAAAATATTATGATTTATTATTGTTTATTGAAAAATCTGAAATAGAATTATTTCAAATTGATAAAAAAGACAAAACATATAAGGAAAAATCAAAAAAAATCATTAATTATTTAATTAGTGTTTTAGAAAATACACAAGAGAACAACATTAAAATTGTACTATATCATCACATTGGGAAATTCTATTTAAAAATTAAAGATGATGAAAACGCAATTTCATATTTCAACAAAGTAATAGAGATAGACACAAACGCGGATTATAGCAGATTGCAATTAGCTAGACTTTATGTAAACAAAAAAGATGTTAAAAAAGCAGAACTTGAAATAGAATATGTGTTTTCCAAAGAAATTGATTTTAAAACCCAGTCGTTATCTATATTACTTTCGTTCTATGAATTACTTGCCCGGAATGAATTTTATAACATCCGGAAAAAATATGTTGATGAAAAAATTGATTTATTTGTAAAAGTAATCCTTAACTCTTTAGATTCAAATTTTGAGCAACCTTATAAAGTTGTTGAAAAACTAGCTAGCCATTTAAGCTATATGCAGAAAGACGCATACAATGAAATTTGCGAGATTTTACCTTTTCCTTCAAATATTGACAACAACAGATCTTTAAGAAACGCATACGCTAAAATAATGCTGATTCAATACAAAATGTTTAAATACTCAGAAGGTGAAACGATTGAGAAAATGGATTTCGTATTAAGTATTTCTGAGAAATATTTTAAGACAGTTGATTTTATAAATGATTTCGAAAGAAAACAACTTCTTGACTTATACGTAGCTTCCGAACAATATGACAAAGCATTAGATTTTACAGAGGAATTTGAGGACAAAGAAGATTCGTACTATTTGCAAAATTTGTGTAAAATATTAAGAGGAAAAAACAAACTTGATGAAGCACTTAGATATATTGATAAAGCTTTAGTAAACGGAACGAGGTTAAAAGATTTTTTCATTGCAGCATTCCTCAATGATAAAGCGGAGATTTATTATTTAAAAAAAGATAAATGCTGTCTTGAATTTTTACAAGAAGCAATCGAAAAGCAAAATACTCAAAAAACAAGAGAACTTTGGACAGATAAAAAAGAGAAATGGATAGAAGAACTAAAATAACAACATCCCCCTGCTGCCGCGAGCGTCACGCTCGTGCTACGTTAGGTTTATTACTTATAGTGTGATCTTTCAAGAGTATGAAAGGCACGAGCGTGACGCTCGCGCCAGCCGGGGGAAAGCAGAAAGATCTATATCAATGCGATGAAAGCTGCAGATAAGGGAAATTTTAAATTACTTGAAAATCTAATTCGTGAAGAATTGACTTCCTTTTAATTCTTTCTCTTTCAAAATTCCGTCTACGATTTTTTCAACTTTAGATTTAGCAACTTGCTGATCTTCCAAAGACATTGTGGAAAATACGGTATCGGTAAGTATTTTCGACAAGAAAGCCTTTTGCTTCAACTTTGGATATTTTTCGTAAAATTTCATCAGAGCAAAGTTATGAATTATATCGAATCATTTGCATTACCGCTAACAGCGTGCCAACGCAATTGCCTAGTTCCCTGCTCAAATAACGATCTGTTTTCTTAACTTCGATTTTTGTGTGCGGAAGACACTCGGTTTCTTTGCCGGCTGCGCTTACATGCGAACCGTTGTAGCCAATTTACGACAAGACAATGAATAGAAAAGATTTTTTGAAACAATTATGGAAACGACTGTTTAGGCCCGTAATTATCTTGACTGTGGTTTATTACAGTGTTACATTTTTAATATCTGTATTCAATGAAAACGGAACAGAAAGACTTTTAACTACAATTATTCTATCACTGACAATTCTTTTCACTCTTGCGCATTTGATTGGAGCGTTACTGGGCAGGATTAGGGAGAGAATTTATAACAAGTTATCCGACCACGTTACATTCAAGTTGCGAATTATGGGGAAAATTAGCGACTACTTAGCTGTATTAATTCTTGGTGCGGTACTTTACAAATTCTGGACAAAACACACGATACTTGCTTCGATTTTTATAATTCTATTATTGATAGACAGAATGAATAACATTATTAAAGAAGAAAAATCAAAGGTGACACAATGAGAACTGGCTACAGCACATTTGCAATAGGCGGGATTTCGTGCTCCGCATACAGTTTTGTGGTAGCCAAAAGTTTAGTTCTCCGTATCAACATTTGCGGTAAAAGACCAGCCCATCGCAAATCTGCAAAACGTTGTGCGTCAGTTTCGAGCGAGAGAAAACCTAAATAGAAATCAAAAAAATGAATGTAAATATCTCTCCAATTATCCAAGCATCAGAATTACTGAAACTATATAAATCTGAAAATTTAATTATTGTTGATGTTAGTAATGGTAAGAATGCAAAATCGAATTATGAAACAAAACATTTAGAAGGAGCGATATTTGTAGATTTAAACACTCAACTTGCGGAAATTAAAGATGATTTGTCAATTGGAGGTAGACATCCATTACCAAAAATTGAAAATTTCGCGGAATTGTTATCAAATCTTGGAATTTCTACAAAAAGTCATGTCGTAATTTACGATGACAAAAATGGTTCAAATGCAGGAGCAAGATTTTGGTGGATGTTGAAATCAGTAGGTCACGAAAAAGTTCAAGTTTTAAATGGCGGAATTCAAGAAGCGGAAAAAATAAAATTTCCAATTAGTTCAAATACGGAAATAACTAACAAAACTGAATTATATAAAGTTGAAAATTGGAAATTGAAAATTGCAGAAATTGAAGAAGTTGAAAAGTTTTCGAGAACCGAAAATCATATTGTTATTGATGTTCGTGATGTAGAACGATATAACGGAGAAACAGAACCAATTGATCTAGTTGCTGGACATATTCCAGGAGCAATAAATGTACCTTTTACTGAAAATTTAGACGAAAATGGATTGTTTTTATCTCCGAATTTGCTAAAAAATAAATATGAAAAAGTATTTGGGCACATTAAACCAGAAAATATAATTGTTCATTGTGGTTCAGGAGTTACAGCTTGTCATTCACTTTTAGCAATCGCATACGCTGAATTGGAAATCCCAAAACTTTATATAGGTTCGTGGAGTGAATGGAGCAGAAATAATAAATTAATTGAAACGAAAACTATTAATAAATAAAAAACCGAACGCACAACAGCAGTTTGGCAATATGGCGGGTTAAGTGCTAAAACAAACGTTGATAGATTGATTAATGCTTTTTCTCAGACTAAAGCTCAAATTCAAATTAGTGAAATCAGATATATAGATCATAAGGTCGACATGATCGAACCTTGGAATATGAATTTTCCAATAATTCATAAAAATAAGGCTTATCACTATGAGGATGAGATACGGTTAATCCATGCAGTAAAATTCAAGCATGGATTCAAATATAATTGGCATAAAGAACGTAATCAAAATGGAAAATATTTCGAAGTCAATTTAGATAATCTTATTGAAGAGATTATAATCAGCCCATTTGCAGAAAAGTGGTTTTATGACATTATCGCAAATCTCATGACTGTCGAAAATTGATAAAAAAGTAACGATGTCTGCATTCAGTTAAAACGGCACATAACAGCGGCTACGCGCAATCGCCAGGTGTTGGTGAAGTTGAACGTTCTATCTTTTTGATTACCTTCACTCCTATCGGAGAATACTCGGTTCCAAAACCTGGCGACTTCGAGTGAGCCGCGAAACGTTGGTGGCAATAATTCCGTACTAACGTTGAAAATCATTGCTTAAAAAATTATCTTTGAAGAATTAAGTATGTAATTATGGATATGTCTGCTCAACTGAAGAAAAATCTGATCTCGAGAATCAAAGATTCTAAGGATATCAATTTTCTGAAAGCACTTCAAACAATTTTCGATTCTTCGGAGCAGGCTTTATATCAACTTAATTCTGAACAAGAAAATTCAATTAGTTTAGGTAGAGAGCAAATCCGAAATGGAGAATTCTCAAGCAATACGCAAGTGATGTCAGAAATGCGCCAATGGCTGTCAAAGAAATAGTTTGGTCGAAACTTGCCGAAGCTGAACTTGGTAATGTCCTAAAATTTTACCTTGAAAGGAACGGTAGCGCAAAATATAGTTTGAAGTTGCTTGACGAAGTTGAAGATTTACTGAAAACGCTACTCCTAGACGAAAATATTGGTCGATTAACTAGCAATAAATTTACGCGAGTAATACCGATGAAATAGTACTCTATTTTCTATGAAATTAATCGAAACAGAATCGAAATTGTTTCGTTTTGGGATGCCAGACAAGATCCGAACAAAAGCAAAGTAAAATAATTATTACTGCCACCAACAGCGGCTTATCGCAATTGGCTGGTTATTTCGAAGATTCAAGTTTGCGTTTTTTCAGTACTTTGGTCCTATCGGAGAATACTCGTTTCCAGTTGCCGCCCACTGCGTGTGAGCCGCGAAACGTTACCTGCAAGACAATAACGACTCAACCGTATAAACAAACAGACAAAAAATGGACGAAATACTAAGATTAACATTACCCGTTTATTTTATAATTTACTTTGGTCTTGCGTTCGTTTTAAAAAGTGTAATTGTTGCAAGACGAATTGGGAAAAATCCGCTTGTGTTACCAAAAGACGACAGTGCATTTGGACTAATCGGACTTTATTTCAAACTGACACTTATTGCTATGTTTATTTATGTTTTAGCATATGCTTTTTTCCCGACTTGGCACGACAACTTTTTGCCAATTATCGCACTTGACAACTTAACTGTTACATATATCGGACTTGGACTTTTGGCAGTCGCACTTGCCTGGACAATAATAGCACAAGGACATATGAAAAATTCTTGGCGAATAGGTATTGATACTGAAACGAAAACAGAACTTGTGATGACAGGACTTTTTGGACTTTCAAGAAACCCAATATTTTTTGGTATGATTTTAAGTTTGCTCGGGCTATTCTTGACAACACCAAATGCATTGACAGGGCTGTTTCTGGTTTTGGGTTATATTCTTATTCAAATTCAAATCAGACTTGAAGAAGAGTTTTTAACCAAAGAACACGGACAAAATTATGAAGCATACAAGCAAAAAGTAAGACGACTGATATGACCCGCAAAGAAAGCCCAGCAGGTAACACGGGTTTGGCATAAGTGGCGGATCAGTGCTTCGCAGCCCCCGCTGCCGCGAGCGTCTCGCTCGTGGGATAGTACAGCTGGGTTGAAATGGCATTTCGAGCGCAGCCGAGAAATCCAAATTCTTCGTGAAACACGCCGTCATCCCGAGCGCCGCGAGGGACCTTTCACGATTGTACAAAACAGAGTAGTCCCTGAGTCCTTGAGTTCCTGAGGCCATTAGCGACTGCCTACTGCCTACCGCCTACTGCCAACTGGATGGGATTCCTCCTGCGTCGGCATGACATTACGCGCGTTTAATGCCCCTAAGTCCTGGGGTAGAAGCATCACTGCCTACTGCGACTGTCCACTGCCTACTCACGAGCTTTTGAAAAGAAAATGCTAGATTGCGTCCGATTCGAATACGCCAGACAATGAAAGCTACGAGTAAATGTTTCTTTGCCCTGTTTTTGATAGCCCACTTCACACAGGCGCAGCGTCGCGACCAGGTGATTTTACTGGATGCGGGTTTATTAGGCAAAATCATCTATAAACTCGGAGATGCTACAATGCCCCAGTATGGTTTCCTGCCTGGGAAGAAGTTCCCTACCTATGACACCCGCTATCCTTTTGACTTCCAGAAGCGGACAATCAGTGTTACGCTACAGGATATGCGGGACAGCCTACAGATGAAACGCGTCAATTGCTCGGAGCTCGACCTAAAGAACAAATCTGAATTCCGCGGTGAACAGGGGACGCTGAAGGTGTGGCAATACCTCAATCACCTTCTTTCGACTTCGAATATCGTGATCGATAATGCCGCAACCGACACACTTAAGGTCAAACTCCGCGTGCTCGACTCGAGGCTCTTCGGGTTTGGACAAGTGGAAGTACACGGCATTTGTGAGATGGAGTTCGAGTTCCACGGAGTTTCCAAGATTTACTGTGTCGACCTAGAGGACGGAGATCCAACCGCACCATTGGGCTGGGATTCCGTCGTTACCCGAAAAACCGCTTCCCGGCTTATCACCTCGGCCTCGATCCGGGATTTGATTGAGCAATTCCTGAACGACTTTGAAAACTGGAAGTGATACCGACCCGCCCTTTCCGCTTCCGAGACAATCTCCGAAATCCATACCGTTATCATTACTACTTATGACACTACGCACCACCCTAACCCGATTTCTCCTTTTACTAGCCTTTGCTTCTGCTTACCCACAAGAAAGTATCAACTTCTCGCTGAGGTATCGTCCTGAAAAGCAATATACACAAACTATCAGCCAATCTTATAAAGTCCATTTCACCTATGATGGCTCCACTGAGAGCCTGAAGCAACTAAAAGAGCAAGGGACAGAGGCTCCGAAAGGAATGGAAGGCAGCAACGTAACCTCAGTAATAATAAAAACCGGTAAGTTGAAGGCCGACCGATCTTTTCCCGTCACTGTAGCGTATGAGAATGTTCCGATGGTGGAAGGACGGAAAATCATTCCTGCCGGAACGGTCATTCACGGTCATGCAACCGAAAGAAAACCCCTTGTCTTCGATTCCATTACTACGGTCGGAATGGATAAAAAATTCAAGGAGAATATGCTGGACATCATGTCGACAACCTTAAACCAGATTACGTACCCTGACGACAAGACACTTAAAGTGGGTGAATCCGTTACACAAGAAATACCCCTGAATCTGCCCATCCCTGGAATTTCAGCCGCCATGAATTTCAGGATTGTGTATACCCTTACACGTATAGACGGCCATCTGGCCTACTTCGACATTACACAGACCTATGAGATGGAATCAGCAACGTTACAAAACGAAATGAGGGCCTCGGGCTCGGGCAGCGGAAAAATGGTTTGCGATACCCGACAAGGTTTTTTCCATTTGATGGAGACGCAGAGTTCGCTACAGCTTGATTTAGGCAAAAGCGGCGGTGCAGGTGATGATCTCCGATTGAACTGCATCATGGAAATCGGCCAGAAATATGAAGTAGTGATCTCAGACCTGTAAAGATTCCCTGCATTTCTGCTTATCTGATTTCTCATTCGCAAATTCCGCAACCAAACGCATGCGCTACAGGATTCTCTTTCTCTTCCTATTCCCTACTCTTCTGCATGCGCAAACCCGGCAGGGTGAACTATCGCTGTCGGAAGACGTAAGCCTCCGCTGGAAAAGCGAACTGTTTATAGCCTCGCAACATAAAGTGGAAACCTGCCGGGATACCAGCGGTTCGTACGTTTGTGCCATTGACGGCGCAGTGCTTTATGGCCTCGATCGGGGGATGGACCTGCCCCGCAACCAACTCACACAACTTATAGTTGCAATCGGCCACATCCGCATCGAACTTGACGTGCGGAATATGTTCAACATCTCATATGACGGCACCCTACACGCAACGCAGTTCAAAATCCAGAAAGAGGGCGCCTACATCCGTTTATACGGCTTTTTCTCGGACGGTGCCGGCACCTATACGGTTCACTGGCGGATTGAAAACAATATGGCCATCCGGGAAGTGATTTCGGATGAAGAACGTTATTTTTGCTGGCAGGAATAAAAACAGCTATGTTTAGAGTTAAATATAGTAACCCCTCCAGACTCTTCCTGATGCCACACCCGCTCTTTGTGGCACTTACATTCTTTCTTTACTCCTGCCAGCGCAGTCAGATTCCTTTCGACCGCGCCAAATGGGACGACTGTTTGGACGGCTTCTGCGATTACCGGGAATCGATGATTGAAGACGTTATGCATCACCAACTTCAAAAAGGCATGCACATTAGACAGGTGCGCGAAATCCTTGGACAACCCAACCAAATCGACAGTGCCCGTAGCGAAATCAAGTATGATGTATTCGTGGACTATGGATGGAATATTGATCCTATCGAAACTAAGACACTCGTTATCTCACTCAAAGACTCTGCGATAAAGGATGTCGTCCTTCATCATTGGGAAGCAAAATAAGCATGCGTTCAACTCACTTCTATTTCAAACCGTCCGCCAACACCAAATTCCCTATCTTCCCGAATTATCTAATTCCATTCGCTAATTACCATGATCTTCGCCTCCTCCAACCCCAATAAAATAGCCGAAATCCGCGCCATGCTACCCGAAGGTTTTGAACTGCTTGGCCTCGCAGACATTGGTTGCACCGAAGACATACCCGAAACCGCCGATACGATCGAAGGCAATGCCATCATGAAAGCGGATTATGTGACGGAGAAATACGGGCATGTCTGCTTCGCCGATGATACCGGACTCGAGGTCTACGCCCTCAACGGCGCACCCGGCGTGCACTCGGCGCGTTATGCCGGCGAACAGCGCAGCGCGGAAGACAATATGGCGAAACTCTTAGCCGAACTGGAAGGCGTCACCGACCGCCGTGCCCGTTTCAAAACCGTCATCGCACTCAACCTAAACGGCGAACAGCACCTGTTCACGGGCACCGTCGAAGGCCACATCCTTACGGAGAAACGCGGTAGCCAGGGGTTTGGCTATGATCCACTCTTTCAGGCTGAAGGCGACGAGCGCACCTTCGCCGAACTTTCGATGGAAGAAAAAGCCGAACGCAGCCATAGGGGCCGTGCCTTCGCACAACTAATCGCCTTCCTGAAAAAGTAACTTATTCTGTTTCAATACGAAATAATTTTCGCTATTCCCAAAAGACGTTAGTTATTGCGGATTATTCGCCCTACCTTTGCGGCTATTTTTAAAACACGTAATGATTACATTTCAAGAACTTGGATTGAATGAGTCCCTGCTGCAGGCTGTGCGCGATATGGGATTTGAAAATCCTTCAGAAGTACAGGAAAAAGCGATACCGCTTTTATTGGAGCGCGACACAGACATCGTGGCGCTCGCACAGACAGGGACCGGAAAAACCGCAGCATTCGGTTTTCCTTTGATCCAGAAAATCGACGCTGACCGTCGCAACACGCAGGCGTTGATCCTTTCCCCTACCCGGGAACTTTGCCTTCAGATTACCAACGAGATCAAGCAGTACTCCAAATACATCAAGGGACTGCACACCGTGGCCGTCTATGGCGGCGCCAGTATCACCGAACAAGCACGTGACGTACGCAAAGGCGCACAGATCATCGTCGCCACACCGGGCCGTATGCAGGATATGATCAACCGTGGATTGGTTGACATCTCGCAAATCAACTACTGCATCCTTGACGAAGCCGACGAAATGCTCAACATGGGCTTTTACGAAGACATCGTCTCGATCCTTTCTACCACGCCGGATGAGAAATCAACCTGGCTGTTCTCGGCTACCATGCCGGCAGAAGTGGCCCGCATCGCCAAGAAATTCATGAGCGAACCGGCCGAGATCACGGTCGGCACCAAGAACTCCGGTTCGGCTACTGTTTCCCACGAATTCTATATGGTACAGGCCCGCGACCGCTATGAAGCGCTCAAACGCCTCGCCGACGCGAATCCGGATATCTTCTCCGTCGTCTTCTGCCGCACCAAACGCGACACCCAGACCGTGGCGGAGAAACTGATCGAAGACGGCTACAATGCCGCCGCTTTGCATGGCGACCTGTCTCAGGCGCAGCGCGACTCGGTCATGAAGGCCTTTCGTTCCCGCCAGATCCAGATGCTCGTCGCCACCGACGTGGCGGCCCGCGGTATCGACGTCGACAACATCACGCACGTCATCAACTACCAGTTGCCTGACGAAATCGAAACCTATAACCACCGCTCCGGACGTACCGGACGCGCGGGGAAACTGGGTACGTCGATCGTCATCGTCACCAAGACGGAACTGCGTAAGATCCACTCGATCGAAAAGATCATCAAGCAGAAATTCGAAGAGAAGACCATTCCGTCGGGCATCGAAATCTGTGAGATCCAGTTGTTGCACCTTGCCAACAAAATCAAGGATGTAGAAGTAGACCACGATATCGACTCGTATCTTCCCGCCATCACCACGGTGCTGGAAGACCTGTCGAAAGAAGAACTCATCAAGAAGATGGTGTCGGTCGAATTCAACCGCTTCCTCAACTATTACAAAAAGACCCGCGACCTGTCGAACCAGGCGGTCGGCAAAGAGAAACGCACCTTCGAAGACACATCCTCCGTGCGGTATTTCGTGAACATCGGTTCACGCGACGACTTCAACTGGATGCAATTGAAGGATTTCCTGAAGGAAGTCCTTGATTTGGGCCGCGACGATGTCTACAAAGTCGATGTCAAAGAAGGCTTCTCGTTCTTCAACACCGATGCCGAGCACACCGACCGCGTATTGGAAACCCTCAACAGCATGACGCTTGAAGGGCGCCGTATCAGTGTAGAGGTGTCGAAAAACGAAGGCGGACGCCGCGAATTCTCAAAAGAAGGACGCAGCTTCGGCAAGAAAGACTTCTCTGGCGGCGGACGTCGCGACGGATTCGAGAAGAAAGGCTTCGAGAAAAAAACCTTCAGTTCAGAAGGCGGCTTCGCCCGTAAGAAATTCGGCGACAAAGAAAGCAGCAGCTTCCCGAAAAAGAAATTTTCCGGTTTCGGTGAGAAAAGCAGCAAACGCAGCGAAAGTCTGGGTGAACGCAAACCACGCCGGTCGAAATAGGCCTTGTCTTTGTTAATTTTCTGATAATACCATGTGAAAGCCCCGAAATAACCGGGGCTTTTACTACTTTAGTCCCTACCAAACACGATATGAGGAAGCTCGCGTCTTTATTGCTTTTCCTGCTGGCCGCTACGGCCTTCGGACAACAGGTTACCGTTGCGGGCACCATCGTCAACGACGGATCGATGGCCCCGATGGGCAACGTCAACGTCATCAACATCAATACCGTAAAAGGAACCGTTTCCGACAGCAAAGGCAAGTTCGAAATTGCCGCCTCCGTCAGCGATACGCTCCATATCACCATGATTGGCTATAAGTCGATCCGCGTGCGGGTCACCAACGACTGGGTGAAGAACCGCACGACTACCATCCATATGACCGAGAAAGCCTATGCACTTGAAGAAGTGGTAGTTCGACCTTATAACCTCACGGGTTACCTTGAGGTCGATGCGAAGCTGATTCCCATCCCCGAAAACTACCGTTACAGCATTTCCGGACTTCCCGCCGGTTACGAAGCCGGAGAAGCCTATTCACCCAACGCCTTCGGTCGTGTGCTCGGTTCGATCTTCAACCCCGCCGACATGCTCTACAATTTCTTCGGTAAGAAGCCGAAAGAATTACGACGGTTGCGCGAAATGAAAAAAGACGACACTGTTCGGAACCTCCTCGAATCGAAATACGACCGCGAGATGATTTCGGTACTCCTGGGCGTCGATAAGAAAGACCTGGGTGAAATCCTGCAGCGTTGCAACTACTCCGAAGCGTTCATCCGCGACGCCAACGACCTACAGATCCTCGACGCGATCAGTGCGTGTTATGAGGAGTATAAGATTTTGAAGAAACAGCAGTAGTAGAAGGAGTTGGC
This sequence comes from Flavobacteriaceae bacterium, assembly GCA_027490305.1. GTDB lineage: Bacteria > Bacteroidota > Bacteroidia > Flavobacteriales > Flavobacteriaceae > Flavobacterium. The sequence goes on along the minus strand of JAIXYI010000051.1, from coordinate 6,990 downwards.
AGTTGGCAGTCGCAGTAGGCAGTGTTACTTCTAGGCGAGAACCTGGTACCATTACTATGTACCAATTGTCATTCCGAGCGCAGCGAAGGAATCCCGCCCAGTTGACAGTCGCAGTGGGCAGTGAGCGGTAGTTGGTGGTTAGTCGTTGGTAGATGGACATAACTTCTCAGTTACTTTGTTACTCAGTTACTTTGTTTCCTTTTACATACGCGTGTTAGGTCCCTCGCGGCGCTCGGGATGACGCCATTTGTTCCCCCACTTTTGGATTTCTCGGCTGCGCTCGAGATACCAGTTCAACCCACCCGTTCTATCTTCGGGAATCAACTGTTCTATACATACCGCTTGTCGATTCCGATTTCGAGCAGAGCCGAGAAATCTGGATGCCCCGCAACGTACGCGTCATCCCGAGCGAAGCGAGGGACCTTTTTGTTTAGAGGGCAGTCTCAGGAGTGGGCAGTGGGCAGTCGCAGTAGGCAGTGGTACTTCTGGGCGAGAACGTTGCAACGTTACCACGCACCAATTGTCATTCCCAGCGAAGCGAAGGAATCCCGCCCGGTTTACAGTCGCAGTCTCAGTCTCAGGAGTAGGCAGTCGCAGTGGGTAGTGATACTTCTAGGCGAGAACGTTGCAACGTTACCACGCACCAATTGTCATTCCAGCGCAGCGAAGGAATCCCGCCCAGTTGACAATGCCTTTATCTATGCTTTAGGTCTGTATAGCTCAGGACAAGACACCGCGAAACGTTATCGGAAAGTGCTTGAAAATCGTTCGTAAATAGACGCGTATATTTTCTATCTTAGCATCAAATGGGATTGATATGAGAACGGTTGAACTTCGTAAAAAACTAATTGAAGAAATACAACAATCAAGCAATAAAGGCTTGCTGGAAGAAATGTATCATTTTTTAAATCAGGATAACGAAGTAGGAAGCCTTTATAAACTCAGTCAATCTCAAAAAGCGGCAATAGAAGAAGCTCGAATTCAAGTAAAGAATGGAGAATTCTATTCTGATACTGAGGTAAATTCTGAAATCGATAGATGGCTCGAAGACAAGTAATTTGGTCTTTACGCGCCAAGAATGATCGTATTAAAATCTTAGATTTCTGGATTGCGCACAATCAATCCAAAGCATACAGCATTAAGCTCAATAACTTATTCAAAGACGCTACAAAATTTATTGCCGAGCATCCTAGTGTTGGTAAATTAACTGACGACAAAAAGGCCAGGATTAAAATTGTTCGTGATTTCTATATCGTTTATGAGATAAGAAGGTCGATGATTGTAATCCTGGCAATATTTGATAGTCGGAGAAATCCAGATAATCTTAAAATATAATTAAGCCTTCCACTAACGGCGCAAGGCGCAATTGGCGGGTTACGTGCATCAGGAACGATTGGCTTTCATAACTTCGTTTCTGATAGCGGAGCGTACTCAGTTCCAATGGTCGCCAACTGACGAGTGACCCGCGAAACGGTAGCGGTAATCTGTCAGCGCCGTAAGCGTGCTTTTCACCGGATCTTGTCACCATTGATGCTTTATCTATGCTTTATCCCTGTATAGCCATTTCAGGATAAGGCATCCATCCAAAATACGCCTTCCAACCATACGACGTGAGTTGTATTTCCGAATAAATTTGTACTTTCCACCGACTTCGGGGAGTTAGCCGTAAAGCTACTGTATCATGGCCCTTTTTTGACAAGTTGTAACTATTGAATTTGCGCCATACACTTTTCTATTGGATTGATCTAATGGATTGATTTTAAGAAAGTAAGATTTTTTAGTAAGGCGTATTGCGTATATTTGGGACTCAGCAAACCTAGAAGAACAACCGTAACAAAATAATCATGAAACTTCCCAGAACAAATTTCAACATTTTAATGATGTTGGTATTCATCGTTTTTCAAACTACAAACTTACTTGGACAAGTTCCTCCGCCGGGCAAATATGACACTACGAACTATCCGGAAGATCGAGCCTTCATTAATTCCATTTCAAATATTTTTGACCCCTCATTATCACTGAATGATAACTCCATCAGTATTGGAGCTGATGGTTCTATGGCTTACGGACTTGAAGAAGAATTTCAAAAATTTGCCAGGAATGGTATGACCTTTAAATCTGTGGTTTCAGTTCCCGGTACTGAACTCGTTAGAATCTTCAATGGCCATACAGCGATAAAAACAAAAGTGGCAGACGTGGTTTTCTCAACTCCTGATGGAGATTTACATTTTAAAGTGATCCGATCTGAAACCTACATTAAAGACAACGGAAAATGGTATTATGTGTTGGGTCAGGGAACTAACTTTATGACCCAGGAAGAATTTGATGCATTTAAAAAAGCCCATACTACAAAAAACTAGTGACTAAAAAAACATACGTCTGCTAACCGAACCTGACCGCAGGCCTTGATTTCTTGAGCTTCACGATTGTTTTCACCTTGAATTTCTATTGTAGCAGCCGGCACGCTGCAAACCTCCCTGTAAAGTACGCCTGCCAATCATAGGACGTGAGTTGTATTTCCGAATAAATTTGTACTTTCGACTTGTTACGGGAAGTTAGCAGCGGATGCTTGGTTTTGATACGAGTTTTCTTTGTTATCGGGTGCGATTGAGTGCAGATTAAAAGCCCAATTGATGATTTGTACTCTTTGTTTTGGTTCGATTTACGAAGATAATAACGTAAAAAACATTCGTTTATCCCGCTTTTTGGGATGAATAGGTGAAAATTTGTTTCGCACAAAAAGTAGTTTTGCGACGTTAAATGATAAACGACTTTAAATGAGACTGGTTGAATTTATATTTGCGACATTTTTAATTTTATGCTTTTCCAAATCCTATGCGATTAGTTTTAAAGGGGAAACAACGGAAAAACTAAGCAGCGCAAGTGATAGTGTTTATGTTGCTTTGATTTGGCATTATGATGAAGGAAAAAGCTTTTCAGTAGATCCGGCAATTGGAATAGTTAAAGACGGGAGATTTGAAATTGAAATTTCGGGTACACCTCCATCGAACGGAATTGTCAAATTGTATGATTGTGAATTTTCGGTAGCCTATATCGTGCTATTCAAAGATCGAAATGGAAACAAAAAATTAGATTTTAAAAATGATACACTATTTGGGGTCGCAGAAAAAAATTGCCTCACTTTTTTGAAGGGTGATTTGAATGCAGCGCTTGATAAAATTGCCATTGGGAAGGGCAAGTATAAAAACAATAATTTGAGAAAAATTGCGCAGGGGATAACTTTAACCAAAGTCATAAAATTAGAAACTGAAGAAAAGTTTGAATTTGATGACTTAGTTACGATTGATCGTTCGGAAAATATTCTGATAAAAGTCGGTTCGAAAGAAGATTTAGATTTTCCTAATTGGACATAATAACGTCGCATTGTAGCGGCTACTTGCACTTCATCGCCTTAATGGAAGATTCGAGTTCTTTTTTCACTACTTTGGCCGTAGCGGAGAATACTCGGTTTCAAAACCCAACGAACTTCATGTGAGCCACAAAACGTTAGCCGAGTTTTTCGACAAACCTTCCTCGAAATTTGTAAAATTACCAAAATTTGGTAATTTTACGAAAACGTATCAGCTATGGGAAAGAACACGTCAATATCACTAGGAGACCATTTCGAACATTTCGTTGAAAATACAATTGCGCACGGCAGGTTCAAAAACGCCAGCGAAGTTGTACGCGCCGGATTACGACTTTTGGAGGAAGAAGAAAACCGTGTTGTGCGACTTCGAAACGCCATCGAGGAAGGAATTAAAAGCGGAAGAGCGGAAGACTTTGACGCTGAAAAATTTCTTCAACAACTAAAAGCCGTAAAGAAAGCAAATGGCTAAATTTCATCTTTTAAACAGCGCTGTTGAAGATCTTGCGAATATTTGGAATTACACTTTCGATGAATGGTCGGAAAGGCAAGCTGACAACTATTATCAATTGCTTATGGATAGCTGCCAGGAAGTGGCAGAAAATCCAAATCTTGGGAAATCATATAATCAGATTGCAAATAATCTGTTGGCTTACAAATCTGGCGAACATTTGATTTTCTATTTTGTAGTCGACAATCAGGAAATCGAAGTGGTTCGGATTTTACACGCAAGAATGGATTTGAAGAAAAAGTTCACATAAGTAAAACCAAACATAACTGCGGCTACTCGCAATTGGCGAGTTGTTGGTTAATTGAACGAATCTTTCCTTAAATTCGTTCGCAGTCGCGGGGGTTACCCAGTTTCAAAACCCAACAAACTGCGAGTGAGCCGCGAAACGTTATGTGCGATTTCGCCGTTCCTAAACAACGATTTATCAAATTTGACATTTGAAGTAGTTGCACTTAAGTGCAACTATGTTATCTTTGCGTTTATGAAGAAGCAAAGAACAATCTTATTTTATAAAGATTACTTTGAGGAGTTTTTTGTAAAACAGCGGAAAAAAGTCCAGGACAAAATTATCTGGACATTTGAATTAATTCAAGAGTTGCCAAAAATTCCGGAAACATATCTGAAGCATATTGAAAATACAGATGGAATTTATGAAATCAGAGTTCAACAAGGAAGTGACATTTTTAGGATATTCTGTTTTTTTGACGAAGGCAAACTGGTGGTTCTTGCAAATGGTTTCCAAAAGAAAACGCAGAAGACACCAAAAAACGAAATAGAAAAAGCTATTAAAATAAAAAATGAATATGAAAGCGAAAAGTAGCCTACAGACTCTTGACCAGTTTAAGGATAAACATTATGGAAAAGTTGGCACGGCAATGCGTGACGAACTTGATTCCGCATACGAGAATTTTAAAATTGGTGCAATGATCCACGATGCAAGGCTTGAAAAAGGCTTGACTCAGGAAGAACTTGCCGAAAAAGTGGGCACAACAAAATCTTACATTTCCAAGATTGAAAATAATGTGAAAGAAGTTAGGTTTTCTACACTTCAAAAAATTGTGGAACTGGGATTAGGCGGTCGCTTGGAACTATCGATTAAATTATAGAAACCGCGCACAACAGCCGTAGCAGTTCCACAACCACCCTCCTTCAAAGACAACCCGCAAAAACATCCAAACCACCCACCCTCGTTTACGCCCTTTTAAACGAGGTTGGGTTTCAGTAGTCGGTCTTACTTAAACTGCCTTCCTATCTTTACTACATGAAACCCCTCCTCCTCTTCTTCCTCCTCACCACCTTACCCGCCTCCGCCCAAAAACTCACCATCACCCACCTCACCGGTGACTACTACGTGTATACCGGTTACAAAACGTATGAAGGCGCGCCGTTTCCCTCAAACGGACTCTATCTCGTGACCAAAGCGGGCGTGGTGTTGATCGACACGCCTTGGGATTCGTCGGATTTCCAGCCCCTCCTCGACTCCATCCAAAAGCGACATAACAAAAAAGTGGTGTTCTGCCTCGCGACGCATTTCCATGACGACCGCACCGCCGGACTCGACTACTACCGCTCTAAAGGCATCGCTACCTGGTCGTCGGCCCAAACAAAGCAGTGGTGTAAAAAAGAAGGGCAACCGCAGGCGGCCCATACCTTCCAACGCGACACGACCTTTACGGTCGGTGGTCGCTCCTTCCGCGTGTTCTATCCGGGCAAAGGACACGCACCCGACAATGTGGTGGTGTGGTTCGAAGACGCCCAAATCTTATACGGTGGTTGCTTCGTGAAAAGTACCGAAAGCGACGGACTCGGAAATCTCTCCCACGCCGACGTCAAAGCCTGGCCCGCGTCGGTTCGAAAAACTATGAAAGCTTTCCCCAACCGCCGCTACGTTATCCCGGGCCATTTTGGGTGGGAGGGTGATGGGTTGGGGTATACGTTGAAGCTGTTGGTTAATTAGCGAATGTATGAATTAGCGGATTAGCGAATGGGGTACTTCTAGCGACAAACGATTGACTCCGATTGGGGCAATTGTGGAATTTATGAGACGATGGGAATGGGTTAATTAGCGGATTAGCGGATGGGGATGCTTCTGGCAACAAACGATTAACTCCGATTGGGGCAATTGCGGAATTTATGAGACGATGGGAATTAGCGAATGCGCGAATTAGCGGATTAGCGAATAGGGTACTTCTAGCGACAAACGATTGACTCCGATTGCGGCAATTGCGGAATTTATGAGAAGATGGGAATTAGCGAATGTGTGAATTAGCGGATTAGCGAATGGGGTACTTCTAGCGACAAACAGTCGACTCCGGTTTGGGGAATTGTGGAATTTATGAGACGATGGGAATTAGCGAATGTGTGAATTAGCGAATTAGCGAATGGGGTACTTCTAGCGACAAACAGTCGACTCCGGTTTGGGGAATTGTGGAATTTGTGCTGCATTTGGAATTATCACATTCGCTAATTCGCACATTCGCTAATCCGCTAATTATCAAAGCCTAAAATTCACCGCCACCGTCACGCTTCCCTCCTCTTTCACCAAATCGGGGCGCCAGGCACCTACTTCGGTGGTGCTCCAGCCGTCGGGTGAGGTCGTACCGCCACTTCCAGCGAAGTAGGGCTTGTCGCTTTTGCGGTAGCGGGCTTCCAGGCGAAGTGTCATATAATCGTTGGGCATCACGTCGAAGGTGAGTGTGCCTTGTCCGATCGTCAGGTCGGGGTCCTGCAAAACGGCATCGGTGAAGTCGTTCGGCGTTACCGGCGAGGGCGTAAAGGCCAGGTACAAGCCGGGGTTGCGTACAAAATCGACGCGGGCGGTCACGGCCAACTTGTCACGGTGGAACCACACGCGCTGGCTTAGTGCCGCGCCGGTCATGAAGTTCCGGGAGGCGCTGACGTTATCGCCCGCCTGGAAACCGTAATGGGTATTGAGGCTGAATGCCGCCTTTGAAATCCCGTTGGCCTCGGGGCGGTTGTAGAAACGCTTCACGATGCTATTGTCGTGGTGGAACCGCACCGTGCCGTCGCGATTGTCTTTTCCATAATAAAAGTTCGCCACCAACTGCAACGAGCTGTTTGGGCGGTAGTAATTGGAATTCCCCAACCCGAT
>JAIXYI010000059.1 GCA_027490305.1 Flavobacteriaceae bacterium | reverse complement strand
GCGTATACCGTGGTCGGCCCATTTTGCGGCAGGTCGAAATGGGTAGCGCTTGGAATCTGTCCGGGCGGGAAGGCCGCGTCGGCTGATTCATATGTGGTATAGTATTCGAATTGATACGCTTCAAATCCCTCGATCAATCCAAAGTTATACTCGTTCAGGTCGATGATTTCGCGTCCGTCGTTCCCGTCGTCGCACACCGGCGTTTCGTAAGGATGCACGAGAATTTCATACTCGACTACCAGCACATCCACCCGCAAGGCGTCTTGGCTTTCACAACCGGCCACTGTCTGCGTGGCATAATACGTCTTTTCGTGTTCAAGCGGAGTGTCGACCGATATCGGATGCAAGAGATCGGCATCCTCATACCATTTGATATTCTGTCCGTCGACCTTTATGAACGCAACGGTTGGACTGTTGTGTACGCAAAACAATTGTTGCGGCGGGCCTACAGGAGCCGGCGGAATGCCATAGGGGTAATTGATGTACGCGTATTTTCGTTGCGATTGGCAACCGGTTGTGGCATCTTCGACTACAAGTACATAATACCCGGGAAGTAGCGGACCACTAACATTTGAGGCTTGAAACGACTGGCCTCCATTGAAACTATACACCGAGCCCGGAATGGGTTCGATACTGATCGTACCGGTGGTTTCAAGGCAGAACGGATGGGTGATGGTGACAATCGGATCGGCCAGATGCGGCTCCTCCAGATATACGTAGTTGCGGTAGGATTCACAGCCGCCGGCGGTTTTAGTCTTGATAACGTATTGGCCCGGCGTTAAATTCGGACGTGTGTTTGAGGTCTGCCACGTGACGCCGTCGTCAAAGCTATACTGCGAAGCATTGGTGGTGATGGTGATACTGCCGTTTGTGGTGCAGGTAGGTTGTATAATGGTGTAGTAAGGAGACGGCTCAAATGTTTCCCACAACGATACCCAGGCCGTGTAGGAGGTACATCCCGTTCCGTTGCGAATAAGTACCCTATAATTGCCTTCCGGAAGACCCGTTGCAATGGCATTGGTCGTCCAGGTTACGCCGTTGTCGAAGCTGTATTCGGATGCAGTGTCGGTAATGGAAATAGTGCCCCCGTCGCCACAGTAAGGCGGTGTAGATGTATAGGCGGGTGTCGGTAAATGAAACTCATACAGATAGGTATAGTTTCCCCATGAGATGCATCCCGAGGCGGTTTTCAGCTTCACGACATAGTTTCCGGGTGGCATATTGATGGCAACCGGATCGGTGCCCCATGTCACACCATTGTCGAAACTGTAGAAATCGGCTACGGTTGTAACGGTGATCGTGCCGCCTACACCGCATTGGGGCTGCACCTCGGTTACGTCTGGATACGAGGAACTGAAGTCGGTGAGGTAGACATACACCGAGGGCGAGGTACACCCCTGCGCATTTTTGACCTTAATCATATAGGTCTCGTCGTCGCTGGCATTGGTCAACGTGGGATCGGTCACCCAGGTCGTACCGCCGTCAAAACTGAACTCCGATCCGGGTGTGGTGATGGTGATACTACCTCCTGTGCCACAGGTTGGGTTGACGGTAGTGTAGGTCGCATCCGGAAGGAAGTCGCTCGTCAGTACAACACTGTTCGCATTTGAAACGCATCCGAACTGGTTCTTGAAACGAATATTGTAGGTGCCCGACGGAATGCCCGACAGTGTATTTGATGTTCCCCAAGTCGCGCCATCGTCAAAACTGTAAGCAACGGCGGCGGTCGTTATGGTAATGCTGCCTGTTCCGCCGCATTCGGTAGGGTCAACTTTGGTGTAGGCCGGGAAGGGAAGGTAAAATGGGTTGATGGTTACTGGCACGGCGTACGAAATACAACCTACGGCGGTCTTGACTTTTACATTGTAAGTGTCAACCGCAAGGCCCGAGGCTGTCGGATTGGTTCCCCACGTGATTCCGTTATCAAAACTATACTCACTCGCTGTTGAGGTAACCGTAATCGTTCCCGTTGCGCTAAAGCAATCCGGCTGCATGATTTGCAAATCGGGCTGCATCGCGACCTGGTTGGGGGAAATCGTCACAGATGCGTTGCTGGTGCAACCAAAAGAATCGGTTATCGATACGGAATAGCTGCCAGTAGCACTCACAACGACGCTCTTGGTGGTTTCTCCCGTTGACCATTGGTACGAAATGCCATCGGAAGCCGTGAGTGTCGTGCCTCCGTTGCACACATTCAATACGCCGGAGATGGTAGCCACAGGGTTTCGCACAAGAAGCGTCAATGGGATGATTTTAAAGCAATTGGCCGACTGTGTCACCCTCACATACACCGCTTTACTCGTACTTTCATAGTTCCCGGCATTATTGATGCCGCCCGTATTGGCAACCGCGGCATCGTAGGTAGTGAAATAGGAAAAAGACAGGCCGTTTTGGTTCGCGACCAACAGCGGATTTGCTTCGACCAGATTAAAGAACGCTTTCCCGTCGTGGTTAGGATCACATTCGCTTAGGGAAGCAGCCGTCAATTCGAGCGCGCAATTCGTACAGTTAAGGAAAGAGATATCCGGACCCGGATTGGCATCGGCGTCAACGGCCGCGTCAAACTCGCTCGTGCATCCCGCACCCGAAACATTGAAATCCGCCGATACCGACGCGTTATACACCGATGTAGTGTTAGGAAAGGCCGTAGCGGGCACCGTAAAACAAAAGCGCTTGTTGGCAGTGTCGATGGTGGGTGGTGTGGTAGAGGTAAAGACGTTGCTTCCTGTTGCGTTCGCCAGTTTCAATACGACGTTAGACATCACAGCCGAGATACCGTTTGAATTCGGGATGGTGTAGCTGCCACAGATCTGCATCGGAAAGGTAGGACAATCCGCATACATGGGATCCAGCGTCAAACTTCCCTGTAGCGTCTCGTCCGTGTGAATAGAGCACACGTCGTCTATGAAAACATACCCAAAGTGGCCCATAAGACCGCAACGCGTGGCGATGAATTCAATCGTAAATTCCTGGTTGTCGGGAATCTGAGAAACATCCAGCGTGCCGACCTGCCAGTTTTTGGTATACAATACGATACTACCACCTTCGAGATACGGAGCGGTCGTAAAGATGCAGTTGTCTTTATCTCCAACCAAACAGAATTCGCTTACCACCGCTCCACTTTGCGAAAGTACCCGGGCTTTTAGGAACGGTTGGTTGTCTACGTGGGCCTCGTCGTCAAGGATACTTTGCAGGACGGCCTTATAGTTAAAGACGATCGCCGTTTCGTTATTGGTCTTGAAGCGCTTCGTCCGCACCACCGAGTGCATAAAGGAGGATTCTTTATAATTGATCATCAACGCAAACTGGTCGAAAGCGCCGATGGGTCCGATGAACTCGTCAATGTAATTCGACGGCACGGTTCGGGCCATCAAATACATAAGAGACGGATCGTATTGTACGATGCCCTCAAGAGGTCCCGTCGTGCCTGCCTGGCATTCCGACGGATTCGGCGCGTCTCCGGTGGCGTAAGCGTAATGCGACAGCATGTTCGTGGAGCCAACCGGCACAAATTCTTCAAAATTGCCGTTCATGCACAATCCTACGGCGTTTTGCGGCGGTGTCACCCGCGCCGCATTGGATGGTTGGCGCTGGCTGATACGTTGCAGGTATGCTGCTTTTTCAGAGAGGGGCTGGGAAGTGACGGCAGGCGATTGTGCAACCGCCGCTACGGACACCAACCACAATAGACAGGCAAATGGCTTCATGAAACGGTCATTGACAGGCGAAAGATAGGGATTTTCTTAATTAGTACGAACGGTAGTGTTTGTATCTTTGCCTACATGCTGACGCTGCTCCTTACACCCCCTTTCACCCAACTGAATACGCCCTATCCGGCCACAGCCTACCTCAAGGGTTTCCTTGCCACGCGGGATATTGCGTCGGTGCAGGCCGATCTCGGTATCGACGTATTTCTGACTATTTTCAGCAGAAACGGACTCCGGGAGGTGTTTTCGGAAGCGGAAAAAGCGCCTCAAAAGTCGCCTAACGCCGCGCGCATTTTAGCGTTGCAAACGGCCTACCTGCAAACCATCGATCCCGTCATTTCGTTCCTTCAGGGGAAGAATCCCACACTGGCACTCCAGATTTGCCAGGAAGGGTTTCTGCCGGAAGCGTCACGCTTCGAATCGCTTGCCGAGCTCGACTGGGCTTTTGGCGAAATGGG
>JAIXYI010000006.1 GCA_027490305.1 Flavobacteriaceae bacterium | reverse complement strand
TCACCCGCCTCGCGAATCGACTGCACAATCGGGATTTCACCAAGGAACGGCACGCCCAAATCAGCGGCAAGGTTCTTGGCTCCTTCTTTTCCGAAGATATAGTATTTGTTCTCAGGCAGTTCCTCCGGCGTAAAATACGCCATGTTTTCGATGATGCCCAGTACCGGAACGTTGATGCTTTCCGACTGGAACATTCCTACCCCTTTCTTCGCATCGGCCAGGGCTACGGCCTGTGGCGTACTTACCACAACGGCACCCGTTATCGGCAGCGACTGCATGATGGAAAGGTGGATGTCGCCCGTTCCCGGCGGCAGGTCAAGCAAGAGGAAATCAAGTTCACCCCAATCAGCGTCAAATATCATTTGGTTGAGGGCTTTTCCTGCCATCGGACCCCGCCAGATGACGGCTTGTCCGGGAGCGGTGAAAAAGCCAATCGACAGGATCTTCACCTCATAGCTTTCGATGGGTTTCATCTTCGAGCGCCCGTCGACGGTCACTGAAATCGGCTTTTCGCTTTCAACGTCGAACATAATCGGCATCGAAGGACCGTAGATATCCGCGTCGAGTACGCCTACGCGGAAGCCCATTTTGGCCAGTGTAACGGCTAGGTTTGCAGTAACGGTTGATTTTCCGACACCTCCTTTTCCAGACGCCACTGCGACGATGTTCTGAATGCCCGGAATGGACTTGCCTTTGATTTCCGGCTTCTCCGGCGCTTCCACTTTTACGTTGACCTTGACTTTCGCCTTCTCGTATACTTTCTCGTGGATGACTTTCATGATGTCGACTTCCGCCCGCTTACGGATGTGCAGGGCCGGTGTCGACAACACCACTTCCACGACTACTTCATCACCAAATGTGAGCACGTTGCGCACGGCACCGCTCTCAACCATGTTCTGCCCTTCACCCGCCACCGTGATGGTTTCGAGTGCCGCCATTATCTCTTTTCTGTCTAGTTTCATGTGGGGAGGCTGTGGATGAAACGGTTACAGCCTAAAACCTTATCCTTATTTAAACTGATTTCAGATTGCAAAGATACGGGGGAAAGTCATAAAGACCAAGTATCCTCAACAATAAAGAAATGTGGGGCTACGAACTTAAGACGTTTTTTAATCTTTAAGAAAATACCACCTCAAATGCTCGCTATCGTCGATCATGCTACGGTCTTTTAAATACGCTTTTAGAAAGCCCGTGTCAAATTGTCCTTTGTTGATGGTTCCATCAATTTCATTGGAGAAAAAGGTATAGCCGTCGATTTGGGCACGCACCCGGATCTTTGTTCGAAACGTTCCTTTGTAAGCAGGAACCGCCACAGTCAAAGCAGCCCCCGGAGGCAATTGCAATATACGCCTGCCGGACGCTGTGGCAGTTCCACAAAATTCTGGTATTTGTGGAACCAGGTGTTCAATCGGGCGCCAAACACCGTTTTCGTCCCGGGCTTCCTGAAGGAGAAGAGAAGGCCAATTCCAATGGAAATGAAGACTTTGGGAAACTGGCGTCACGTTGACCAGCCGTACTTCATTGACCTTGACAGGAACCGCCTTACACGCTTCGATTCCGGAGAAAAACGCCTGAATGGCGGATGTATCGCCTTCATTGCCGTATTTTTCAGCGTCTGCCTGGGTGAAAAACGGCCATGACAGTCGTTTGAAAACAAAACCCGTCGCCGACCCCTGGCTTGTCCGCAGTCGAAGCTCAAAAGGAGAATAGGATGCAGTGTATACGGAATAATTAGGCGACCACTTCTTCATATAGTAACCATCCATCTCAACAAAAAGGGGAACTGGCCCATCACACAGGCCGAGTTCCAGCGCCCGGAATCGCGGTTGTGACTCGAGCATTGAATCTGAATCGACGTAAAATCCGACTTCCGGCTCCTTATGCGCCAAAACGGGTTGTAACACCGCACGCTGTTTGGGTTCTTTGCAGGACAATAACCCACACAAAATCGCCAGAAGTATCCATCGGTTCATAATTCGCAAACGGGAAAAGCCCATTATTATTGGGCCTTTCTTAGTTTGTTAATAAATGATGGTTCGTTCTTAATCCTCAACGACGACTACTCATACTTCAGGTATTTCAACACATCCACCCGAGTAGCGCGATAGGCCCGTACCAACACGATCAGCAACGTAAGGGCCGTCAGAACCAGGAACCCGGCCAGGAAGGGTACAAACGTGATGTCAATGCGATACGCAAAATCGTTCAGCCATTCCGACAGTACGATGCGCGTGGGGAAAAACGCCAGTATAAATCCAATCCCGCAGAACACCAGGTACTGCTTCGACAAGGCCATCAGCAGGGATTTGGTGTCGGCACCGAGTGTCTTCCGGATGGCGATCTCCTTCATCCGGCGCTCCATCGAATACGAGGCGAGTGCAAACAGGCCAAAGAGTGCGATGACGATGACGGTGATGTTGAGCAATAAGAACAGGTTTCGCTGCAACACAAACGAGCGATAGGTGCGGGCATACACCTTATCCACAAAATCATATTCAAAAGGATAACCCGGAGACACCATTGTTTTCCAAAGCTTCTCAAGTCCTGCCACTACCAGTTCCGTTTTTTCCGGATCGATCCGGATGTAGAAGCGATTGGCATTTCCGGCCATCCAGTCGACGGTTTTGAAATGCATAAATACCATCGGCTTAATTGGGGCCGTCATGGAATTGGTATGGAAATCTTTCGCAATCCCTACGATACGAAGCTGGTAGTTATTCCACTTCACCACCTTTCCGATCGGATTTGGTTCGCGCATCATCCGCAGCGCCGTTTCATTGACCAATATCGATTCAACGGTATCAGAGGCGAATTTAGGCGAGAGATCGCGTCCTTTCACCACATCGACCGAGAGGATGTCGAACATCCCAAAGTCGGTCGCCATGTTTTCCCCCTGGACTTCGGTGTTGTTATAGGAAAAACTCGATGAAGACGTCGCACCTCCTTCAAAATTAAACGCCCCTGCTGCTACGCCTTTCACGCCGTCTATGCGTGCAATACGTTCTTTTACGAACGCCATCCGGGTGTTGATTTTTTGGATATAGAGGGAATCGTGCCAATCGTAATCGTTCCGGAACGTTACCTGCAACACCTGGTCACCTCGGAAACCCAAGTCCTTCGTCGACATATAATTAATCTGCTCGTTCACGATGTTCGACCCCACAATAAAAAAGGAGGCGATGGCGAACTGCAGCACCAGCATCCCGTTGCGCAACCACATGCCGTTGCGGCTGCGACCGAAATTTCCTTTGAGGACTTTCAGCGTCTGGAACTTCGAAACATAGATAGCCGGGAAAATACCCGCAATAGCGACTACGATGGTGAAGATGCCCACCAGTTCCAGCGCAAAAAGGGTTCCGGAAAGCGAGAGTTGTTTTTGTAAAAAGTCGTTGTAATACGGAAGCGCCAGTTCGACGATCGCCAGCGAGAGCAGAATGGCAAACGCCGTCAGGATAGCAGCCTCCATCAGGAACTGCCACACAATGCCGGATCGGGTACTGCCCAGAACTTTGCGAACGCCAACCTCCCGGGCCCGCGACAGCGCGTTAGCTGTTGTCATGTTCACATAATTCACAATCGACAAGACCAGTATGAGGATGGAAAGCGCCATCATAACCATCAGGAACCGGTAGTTACCTGTCCCTTCCGGATAACCCTGCACAATCGAATGCAGGCGGGCGTCGGCCAATTTCTCAAGGATTACCGGGTTCTCGCGGCCTTCCTTTTTGATGAATTCCTCCGGCGTAAGTCCCGCTGCTTTCGCGTATTTTTTCGTGCGATTTTCGTAATACATCGTATCGAACGCCTTTTTCACCGACGGAACGGCCGACGGGTCGTCAATCTGCAACAGCAGGTTATAGCTGAAGTTACCCCAGTCGTCTTTGGCTTCCCTCAGCCGTTGCTCGATGGTATTGGCTACCAGGTCGGGTGCCACCGACGACTTGCCGGGAACCCGATAGACGCCTTGTACGGTGTAGGTCTGTTTGCCGAACGTCATGCGCTTGCCGAGTGCCTTTTCGTCTCCAAAAAAACGGCGGGCCAACGCTTCCGAAATAGCTACCGCGCTCTCATCACGCAGGGCGGTCTGTGGGTTTCCCTCCACAAATTCGAATGGAAAGAAGGAAAAGAAGTTGGCCTGCGCGGAAAGCGTCTTTTCCACCGTTTCGGCTTTTTTGCCAACGGTCACTTTGTCGGAACCATACCCACTGAAGTACACATACGATTGCACGTCTTTCGTGAATTGCAGCAGAGTCGGACCGGTAGGCGCGCTCGATACGGCCCATTTGTTCATATCACCCAGGTCGTTGACGACGAGATAGGTGCTGTCTTTTTTCGGATTCCAGGCATCGTAGGCTGTTTCGTCGTTCCAATAGAGAATGGCGAAGAGAAGGCCGCTGATACCGATCGAAAGTCCGAGTATGTTCAACGCCGTGAACAACTTGTTCTGGCGGAGCTGGAAGGTAAAAATGCGAAGCCAGTTGCGGATCATGATACGACGGGTTTACAGGGTGGAACAGGCGCGTGCGGTGCCTCGGGCATCACAACGGTTTTCTCAATAAGACACGGGGCCCCTGGCGGCGCAATGGCAGGCGTATGGGCGAGGAATCCGTTCACCATGGTAGACAGATACAGCAGGATTTTGAAGATAACGGCTACCATGGCTTATCGGTTGGTGTCAAGAATGACGTCAACATGACGTTGGTTCTGTTTCTCAGAGAAGATGATACCATCACGGATCAGGATGGTTTTCTGGGAAAACGACGCATCGTGGTCAGAGTGCGTCACCATCAGGATGGTCGCGCCTTTCGCGTGCAGGTCGGTAAGGAGTTCCATCACTTCCGAGCCGTTTTTGCTGTCGAGGTTCCCGGTGGGCTCGTCGGCAAGGATGATCTTCGGATCGTTCACCAACGCCCGCGCTACGGCCACACGCTGCTGTTGTCCACCCGAAAGTTGCTGGGGATAGTGTTTCAGCCGATGCGAAATGCCCAGTTTCTCGGCGATCGCCGCCACTTTTGCTTTCCGTTCGGATGCGCCCACTTTATTGTACAGCAGTGGCAATTCGATGTTATCGTATACCGACAATTCATCGATGAGATTGAAATTCTGGAAGATAAACCCGATGTTCTCTTTTCTTACAAGCGCCCGTTCCGCTTCCTTCAGTCCGGCCATCTCGTTGCCCAGCAGCGTATAACTTCCTGAAGTCGGACCATCGAGCAGGCCGACGATATTGAGGAGGGTCGACTTCCCACAGCCCGACGGACCCATAATCGAGATAAAATCGCCCTGTTCAATGGTCAGGCTGACGCCGTTGAGGGCGGTGGTTTCTACTTCTTCCGTGCGGAAAACGCGGGTGAGGTTCTGGATCTGGATCATGTTGAAGGAGTTAAGGATTGGGAAGGAATACAAAAATACGCGCCTTTCGGTTGGAAGAGGACGGAAAACCGGCCTGATGGATGCGGCAACAAGAAGATTAACTGTTTCATTTTTTGATGATGATTAACGTGAAAACGATGATTGATGATTAGGATGATGATTGATGATTGATTGATGATTGATTGATGATTGATTGATGATTGAAACGCCTATTGAAGGTTTAGGATATCGGCCTCGGTGAAATCGCGATACGACGAGGTGATGACGCGGTCGCCCGGTTTCAGCCCTTCGGTAATTTCGTAATAGTCGGGGTTCTCGCGACCGACCCGGATGCTGCGCCGTTGGGCGGTCGCACCGTTGACGACAAAAATCCATTTGCCGGCGGTATCAGAATAAAAGCTGCCTTTGGGCACCACCAGCGACCGGCGACTGGCCGACAGCGTGAGCCTGACTCCGAAGCTCGTGCCCTGTTGCACCTGCGGCTGCGCTCCTAGAAAGGCGAGCTCGACCGTGAAACGTCCGCCTTTTACTTCGGGCACCCGTTTGGTCACGATCACAGTTACGTCTTTCCCTGCCACATCGATATGCCCTTTTTGGCCCTCCGCGATTTTGTCGAGGTAGAATTCGTCGACCTCAGCCGTGAGCTTGTAGCCTTTTTTCAGGTCGATTTTACCGAGGGTTTCGCCGCCTCCATACTGTTTCCCGAGTACGGGCTCAAACGACGTCAGCGTACCCGATACCGGCGCCAGTACCAACAGGTTGTTCTTGTTGGCCCGAATAATCGCGAGGCTTTTCTCCATGGTCGCCAGCGAACGGTTGATCTGCGCAATCTGGATGCGGTTGCTCGCCTTTTCGCGTTTGATGCCCTCGAGAATCTGGTTGCGGCGCTCCGACTGGTAGCGGTAGGCTTCTTTGGTGATATTCCAGTCATTACGGGAAATCACGCCTTTGTCGAACAGCACTGAATTGAGGTCGTATAACCGTTTTGCTTCATTATAGTCGTGTTCAATGGAAGACACATCTTTCGTGAGGCTCAATTCCTGGTTGCGGATGTTTAGCTTGCCGTTATTAAGGTTGTTCATCTGCTCGATGACGGCCGTTTCCTGGTTCATATAACTGAGTTCGGAATTGGGGTTATACAGTTTCACCAGCGGTTGCCCTTTCTCGACGACGGAACCGTTCTCGGCAAAAATCTGTTGCACCGATCCGCTTTCCAATACGTTTATGAGCATCGTCTGCAACGGCTCGACCCGGGCGTTAAACACGGTGAAATCTTCAAAGGGCTCCTCCGAGGCCGTTTTGATGAGCACCTCACCCTTTTTGACGTCGAGTTCCCGCTTCCGTGAAAACGCCATCCAAGTGAGTGCGCCGAGCAATAAAATCACGACAGCACCTGCGGCTACGAAGCGAATTTTTTTACTTTTACGAGGGATGACAGTGTCCATTATTACAAATTTGACAGTCCTTTTAGCAAAACCGTGCCACTAAAAAAATAAAATGCAAGTATTTGTCTTACAAGTCATTAATTCGGTATTGCGAAACGGCGGGTGTCCATTTCCGGACACTAACCGTCCGCTTCCGAACAGCGGGATACGACCATGAGAAAAAAACAGGCCTGCATAGTGGTGGTAGACGACCAGGAAGAGATCCTTTTTGCGGCGAAAATGGCGCTCAAAAAACAGTTTGAGACCGTCCTGACCACCGCCAATCCAAGAGAATTGTATGCGATTTTGGGGCAGCATGCCGTCGATGTCGCCCTAATCGACATGAACTACCGTATTGGTTTTGAAGACGGGCGCGAGGGCATCCACTGGTTAAAGGAAATCGGGGAAAAATCGCCCGAAACGGCGGTCATCCTTATGACGGCGTTCGGCAAAATAGAGACGGCTGTTGAAGGGATGCGGAAAGGTGCGTTCGACTATATCATGAAACCGTGGGACAACGACAAATTGCTGCTAACGGTTAACAATGCATTGGCTGAAAGCCGGAAGCGACAACGAAAACCGGTGACCTTTAGCGGGGAAAAACAATACTTCACGGGCACTTCCGACAAAATCCGACAGGCCTACGCCATAGCGGAAAAAGTGGCCAAAACCGACGCGAATGTTTTGTTATTGGGGGAAAATGGCACCGGAAAGTACGTCTTCGCCGAACACATCCACCGACAATCGCCCCGAAAAGACGCGCCGTTCGTGCACGTTGACCTTGGGTCATTGAGCGATACGCTGTTTGAAAGCGAACTCTTCGGCTACGCAAAAGGCGCCTTTACCGATGCCAAAACCGATACGCCCGGACGCTTCGAAGCAGCAGAGGGAGGCACGATCTTCCTCGATGAAATCGGCAACGTGCCCCTGCACTTACAGGCCAAACTGTTATCGGTTTTACAGACGAAATCAGTGGTACGCCTGGGAGAAAGCAAACCACGACCGCTGAATGTGCGGATCATCTCGGCAACGAATAGCGACATACGAAAAGAGGTGCGGGAAAAGCAGTTCCGGGAAGATCTCTTTTATCGGATCAATACCATGGAAATCACCCTTCCGCCACTGCGGGAACGCAAAGGGGATATTGTGCCGATGGCGGCATTCCTTCTTGCCGAAAAAGCGATGAAGTATGAAATGCCCGCCCTCACCTTTGCGCACGAAAACCTCGAATGGCTCGAACGCTATCCGTGGCCGGGCAACATCCGGGAAATGGAAAACAAAATCGAACGCGCCGTAATCCTGAGCGACGGGAGTCCGATCAGCGTGCGCGACCTCGACATACTCGACTTCGTTCCCGTACAGTCGGAAGAAACCGAAACAGGCCTCTCCGGACTTGAACGCAACGCCATCGAACGCGCCCTCGCCAAACACGGCGGCAACGTAAGCCGGACGGCTGAGGAACTGGGGCTCTCGCGCGGGGCACTATATCGTCGACTGGAAAAATACGGTATCAATCCCGACTTGTCATGACCTCGGCTACGCAATTATTCTTAAGGGTACTTTTGGTAGCGCTGATGTTGGGCGGATCGGGGCTACTGTTTGGATACGGGTATCCGTACACCGGATTGCTACTTTTCCTCTTTGCATTACTGGCATTGGCCGCTTTGTACCAGGCCATCAGAAGTCGCGCCTTGGTGTATGACAAAACGATAGAAGCCATTCTGCAACACGACTTTTCGTCGCGCCTTCCGGCCTCGTATCGCACCGGAAATTATGCCACGCTCTACCGTCTTTTCGAAACGCAGCGACAGAAACAGCACGAACAGGTGTCGCGGGAAGAATTGTTTCGATCGATACTGCACGACATTGATACCGCCATCCTCATCCTTCGGAAAGAAGACGATGACTGGACCGTCTTCCTGATGAACCGGCAATTCTCGTCCGTTTTTGGTGTACCGGCCTTCCGGCAATGGACCATGCTGAAAGACCGGCTGCCGTCGTTCTGTGCCGTCATCGAAAACAGTGGGTTTGCGGAGATGAAGACATCCGCCGACATCCGCATCGACGAAAGCGAAACACAGACTTTCTCTGTACGCACGTCAAGAACCGATTCGTTTGGTCAGACCTATTATAGTATCCTGCTCGACAGCATCCAATCGGTGGTTGAGAAAAAAGAAAAACAGGCCTGGATCAACCTAATGAACGTGATTTCACACGAGCTGATGAATTCGCTGACGCCGATCCATTCACTTTCGCAAAGCCTGCAGCAGGTGTTTTCGGGCGATACCATCACCGACGACGACCTCGACGATGTGCGCAAAAGCCTTTCGACGATTGCCAACCGCACCCAGCACCTGCAATCGTTTGTAGAAAATTACCGCAAGCTGACACTACTGCCGTCCCCGGCAAAAGTGCCCACTTCCCTGCCCGAACTTATCGCCTCGTGCGTGAGCCTGATGCAGCCGGTATTCGACAGTGAAGGCATCGCGGTCGAAACCGATATACAGGCGATAACAGTCGAACTTGACCGACAGCAGATGGAACAGGTCATCATCAACCTCCTCACCAATAGCGTGCATGCGGTGAAAGAACAGACCCCTAAAGCCATCCGAATCGCGTCTATAGTCGAGAACCACCGCCTCTATATCACCCTTTGGGATTCGGGAAAAGGCGTTGAAAAAGAAATACGCGACAAAATCTTCCAGCCGTTTTTCACCACCCGAAAGGAAGGCGCGGGCATTGGGTTAACGTTGTCGCGAAATATCACCGAAGCGCATGGTGGCTACCTGCACTACGCCCCGGAAGGCGAAGGTGCGCGGTTCGTCGTGACGCTGCCCTATCGTTAATTCAGTGCGGGTGCCAGAAATGCTGGTCGAAATCGACAACCTGGTTGTCTTCCACCCGGATGCCTTCGTTCTCGAGCAATTGTTGCATCAGATTGGTACCCTGAAAATGGAATTTTCCGGTCAGCACGCCGTTACGGTTGACAACCCGATGGGCGGGCACGTCATCGCGTCCGGCACAGGCATTCATGGCCCAACCGACCATACGGGCGGAACGGGCGGTCCCCAGATGGTTGGCAATGGCGCCATACGAGGTGACTTTTCCCTCCGGGATGCGTCGAACGACTTCGTATACCTTTTCAAAAAAGTTCTCGTTATCGGCCATCAGTAGTAGTATCGGATGATGTTGACGATGGTAATCAGCGAAATCAACAAGGTAATGGACCCGATGATATAATTCATGTTGCGGATAAGTCCGGCCGTACGCGATTCGAGTTTACTGAAAAACGCCACATAACAGTAAAAACCGAAAAACGACCCCGTTGCGGTGCCAATTGAGAAGGTCGAGACGAACAGTTTCTCAAACGAAAAATACTGGTAGCTCGACAGCGTGACACTTAGGAATACGTAAAACGGAATCGGGAAAAAGTTCAACGCCGACAGTAACATCCCGAGGAAAAAACGGCTTTTCTTACTCTTGAGTTTGGTCACTTCCCGCACGGGCTTTGGCTTCTGGGCAAAAAAGAAAAAATAGACGGTCAGCACCAGGAAAACCGCGAGTCCGGCTTCACGCAATAAAATCACTACGCCCGGATGGGTGTTGATATAACGGGCAAAGAGCAGGGCTACAAGCGACTGCATCAGCACGACCACACTCGCACCCGCGGCAAACACCAAGGCACGCACCTTGCCTTCGTTCAACGCCACCTTCGCCACGGTCATGTTGATAAGTCCGGGCGGGGTGATGCCCAGTGTGGCTGAAGCAAAGCCGATAAAAAGCGGCGTGAGGTAATACATAGGTGGTGGTGGCGGAGATTAGAAAAAGAGCTGTGAGTCGAGAAGAAAGAGCAAAGAGTAAAGACTAAAGAACGTAGTGGCTTCCTTAGACGATTTCAGGCACCAGACCCGTTGTCACTTGGGCGTTAGATCTTGCTACTCGCTCCTCGATACTTGCTACTGGCTCCTTGCTACTCGCTCCTTGCTACCCGCTCCTCAACTCGCTAATTAATCCGAAACCGAATATACGTAATCGGTTTGTTAACTTCCAAATATTGCGACTCGTAAAATGTCTGTATTCCAGTAACTTCCGCCGGGGCACCCTCGTTTCGGTAAATGTTGTGGTTGGCATACAAGACCTCGTGTCCGAGTCCGTGAAGCAACCCCAGCGTATACCCGTGCATGAATTCGCTGTCGGTCTTCAGGTGCATGAGTCCGCCGGGCTTGAGGATTTTTTTATACCGCTCCAAAAACGAGGCATTCGTCATCCGGTGCTTGGTGCGTTTGTATTTGATCTGCGGATCGGGAAACGTAATCCAGATTTCATCTACTTCCGCTTCCGCGAAGGCGTATTCCACCAACTCGATCTGTGTCCGCAGGAACGCGGCGTTGCCGATGCCCGACTGTAGTGCTTCCTTCGCTCCGCGCCAAAACCGCGCGCCTTTGATGTCGATGCCGATGAAGTTCTTGTCGGAGAAACGCGAGGCGAGTCCGACAGTGTATTCCCCTTTTCCACATCCCAGTTCCAATACGATGGGGTTTTCGTTGCCGAAGAAGTCGCGCCATTTGCCTTTGTGCGGAAAAACACCGTTTACCATATCGTCGCGCGTGGGCTGGACGACGTTGTCGAAGGTTTCGTTTTCGTTAAATCGCTTGAGTTTGTTTTTGCTTCCCACAGGGATAATTTAATGATTCGGCAAAAGTAAGGAAATCTCGCGGACGGCAAATAGCCCTACTTTTGCCAAAACGTTTCTGACTGTGGACCAACGCCCTACAACCATCCTTGTCGCCCCTTTGAACTGGGGTTTGGGCCATGCCGCCCGCTGTATTCCCATCATCCGCGAGCTGAAAGCACTGGGTTTCCGTCCGATACTCGCTTCCGACGGACAGGCACTTGACCTTTTGAAAAAAGAATTCCCAGACGATACGCTGCTCGAACTTCCCTCCTATCAAATTGAATATGCCAAGGAAGGACGGAATTTCAAATGGAAATTGTTGAAGAACAGTCCGCGTATGATCGAAGCCGTGCTCGACGAACACCGCATCGTGAAAGGATGGGTGAAGGAATATGACCTGGACGGCATCATCTCAGATAACCGCCTGGGCGTGTTCAGCAAAAAAGTGCCGTCGGTCTTCATGACACACCAATTGAACGTGCTATCGGGCAACACTTCCTGGATTACCACCCAACTGCACCGGGCCGTGGTGAAAAAGTTCACCGAATGCTGGATTCCGGATTTCGAAAAGAAGCCGAATCTTTCGGGCAAGCTGGGCCACCTGACGAAAACCGGATTGAAACTCCGCTACCTCGGCCCGTTGAGCCGACTCGAAAAACAGCCGTTGCAACGAAAATACGACGTTATGGTCATCCTGTCGGGACCTGAACCGCAAAGGGGCATGCTAGAAGAAATCCTCCGCCACGAACTCACCGACTACCCCAATCGCGTTTTGTTTGTGAGAGGCGTCGTCGAAGCTGAACAGGTCATATCGCAGGAAGGTTCCATCACTTTTTATAATTATATGGGATCGGAGGAGTTGCAGCAGGCGTTCAACGAAAGTGGCGTTGTGATCTGCCGTTCGGGCTACACCACACTGATGGACCTCGCGAAACTGGGAAAGAAAGCCTTCCTTATTCCAACGCCCGGACAAACCGAGCAGGAATACCTGGCGCGCCGCTTGAAGAAAGAAGGGTTGCTGCCGTATGCCACGCAGGACAAATTTCGAATTTCGCAATTGGACGACGTGGTGTTGTATGCGGGGCTCCCGAAAAAGAAAAGCTCCATCGACTGGAAGAAGCTATTTTGCCTTTTCGAGGGTAAATGAGAATTCCGACCCTTTTCCGGGCGTACTTTCCACGAAAATAGCCTCGTCGTGCGCTTCCACGATGTGCTTGACGATGGAGAGCCCGAGTCCGGAACCGCCTTCCTCACGACCTCCGCTTTTATCCACACGGTAAAAACGTTCAAATAAGCGCGGGATGTGGTGTTTTTCAATGCCTTCGCCGTCGTCGGTGACGCGTACGATCATTTTTTCTTCGGTAAGGTCTTCGAATCCAACCTCCACCGATCCGTTCTGACGGCCGTATTTGATGGCGTTGACTACCAGGTTCATGACCACCTGCTGCACCTTCTCGCGGTCGGCCGCCACCATAATGGGCCGCACGTATTTATTGTCGAACGTGAGGATGATATTCTTCTGCTCCGCTTTCATTTCGAGCAAATCGAAAACGGCCTGCACCACTTCTATGATGTTGAATTCGGAAATGGACAAACTGACGGTGCCGGTTTCGAGCTTGGTGATCATGTCGAGATCCTGCACGATGTAAATCAGCCGCTCAACGCCTTTTTCGGCCCGTTGCAGGTATTTCTTGCGGATGTTCTTATCGTTCATCGCGCCGTCGAGCAACGTCAACAGGTAGCCCTGGACGGTAAAAAGAGGCGTTTTGAGTTCGTGGGATACATTCCCGAGAAATTCGCGGCGGTACTCCTCCCGCTCCTTCAGGGTTTCAATTTCGATCTTTTTCTCTGTGGCGAACTTCTTCACCTCACGGGTGAGGGTTGCCATATCGGTGGTAATAGGCTGCTTGCGAAGGGAACTGGCATCGAGAAACGACACGTCGTCGTAGATTTTCTTGACCCGGCGGTAAATAAAGACCTCCACCCGATACTGGATCACGAAAAAAGAGAAAATAAAAAGCGGGATGCCGAGGGCCGCCAGGAAAGCGGTGAAGGAAGGCCAATCGGTGAAGAAAAAGAAGTACTCAACAATGCCGGCCAGCGACGTGGCGAAAACAGAAACGTATAACGACGATTTTAGGGCAAATTTATATGACTTCTTGAAGTTCAGGCTCATCCAATCTCAAATTTGTAGCCCACGCCCTTGATGGTACGGAAGTAGTCGTCACCGATTTTCTCACGCAATTTCCGGATGTGGACGTCGATGGTGCGGCCACCAACGATGACCTCGTTCCCCCAGACCTTGTCGAGTATTTCCTCGCGCTTGAACACCTTGCCCGGTTTGGACGCCAGAAGGTAAAAGAGTTCGAACTCCTTCCGCGGCAGGATGATCTCCCGCCCGTCTTTCACGATTTTATACTCTTCGCGGTTGATTTCGATGGTGCCCACATTCAGGTTTTCCGATTGCCCGTCGTCATCTTTGAGACGGCGCAGCAAGGCCTTTACCTTACTGACGAGCAATTTAGGCTTGATAGGCTTGGTGATGTAATCATCGGCACCGGCGTCGAAACCTGCCACCTGCGAGTAGTCTTCGCTGCGGGCGGTGAGGAAGGTGATAATGACGTTCGCCATCTCCGGCATCTTGCGGATGGTTTCCACAGCCTCCATTCCGTCCATTTCCGGCATCATGACGTCCATGATGATCAGGTGCGGCAATTCCTTGCGGGCTTTCGCCACCGCTTCCTTACCGTTTGACGCAGTCAGTATTTGGTAGCCTTCCTGTGCCAGGTTGTAGCCTACGATTTCGAGGATGTCGGCTTCGTCGTCCACCAGCAGGATCCGGATGTCTTTTTTCTTCATGGGGAAGCAAATTTGGTTTGCAGGTGTAAATGTAAATATAAAAGAAAATGTGAAAATCGCGCTTAACCGTTATTTAATGGCTTAACCTTCTGTTAACATTTTAGATACCCAACGGTAATTCCCAGTTAACATGCACGTTATACTGCGAGCGTTCCTTTGCACCGAAAATCAAAACTGACTAAAATGCGTGTTACACTTTTTATCCTGATGCTGTTCGTTAGCGTGGCGACATTCGCACAAAACGGAACCGTAGCAGGAACAATCACAGACAAAGACCTTCAGAACGAGCCACTTCCGTTCGCAAGCGTCTCACTTAAAGGAACGACAATCGGCGTTTCGACCGGCAATGACGGTAAGTACTCTATCAGCGCCAAACCAGGCGACTATGTGCTTGTTTTAAGTTTCGTGGGGTATGAATCTCTGGAAGTGCCCGTCACCATCAAGGCCAACGAAACCGTGACTATTGACCGCGCGCTCGGATCGGGCAGTGTTACCCTTCAGGATGTCAAAGTCCAGTCGGCAGTGAGCCGCGAGAAAGAAACAGCGCTCCTGTTAGAGCAAAAAAATGCTGTTGAAATGAAGCAGGCGATTGGCGCGCAGGAATTATCCCGGAAGGGCGTAAATGATGCGGCGACCGCCGTTACAAAAACGGTAGGCGTAGCCAAGCAGGAAGGCGTGAACAACGTATTCGTTCGCGGGTTGGGCGACCGGTATAACTCTACTTCTCTCAACGGATTGCCGCTACCATCTGAAGACCCGGTATACAAAAACATCTCACTTGAGTTCTTTACTTCGAACATCATCAAAAGCATCGATATCAATAAAACATTCGGCGCCAACCTCTATGGCGATGTTGGTGGAGCCAATATCAATATTGCATCAAAGGAACTCGACCAACGACAGTATTTTTCGATTTCTGCCGGATCGGGCTACAACACTAACGCCATCAAATCGGATTTTATCGTGGCGGATGGGAATTACAACTATTTCGGCCTGCCAAAATTCGGGAAAGACAATCCAATTACTTCACTCAACGTCTATAGTTTCGATACGAGCTTCAAACCGCAAAGCCAGGACAACACCATCGATACGGACTTCAGCGTCGTTGGCGGGGGCAAGTTCAATTTCGCTAACGAACGCTCCCTTTCGATCTTCGGCGTAGTCTCTAACAACAGTGACTTCCAATACAAAGAAGGACTTGTAGGGCAAGTAACATCTGCAGGCGACTATCGCCAAAACATGCAGGCCAAGCGATATGAATACAAAACGACCCAGTCTGCGCTCCTAAACACCAAATACAAATTTGGGCAAGGCCGGAGCATTGCACTCAGCTCCTTGTATATACACGATAATGCTCAATCGGTGGGTGACTACAGCGGATTCACGACCAATGTCAATGACAATGATTTCGCGGACAAATCGTTCATTCGCCGCCAACAGATGAACAACAACAACCTTTTGGTAAACCAGTTGTTGGCCGACTACCGGTTTTCCGACCGGTTTTCCCTAAGCCTGAAAACGGCATATAACCTCATACGCGGGTCTGAACCGGATCGCCGTACGAATTCTTATGATTTCGATTACGCAGGCACGAAGGGTGGTGGTTATTTGGTAGGAAGTAACTCTTCGGGACTCAACAACCGCTTTTTCTCACGGCTTGATGAAGATGATTTGGCCGGAAGACTGGAAGCGTCTTACACACTGGAACCCGATGCAGAGCTAAAGAAAGTACTTTCATTTGGTGCGGATGCACGTATCACGAAACGTAATTTCGAATTCGAGCAGGTCAACTACGACACAGACGAACCGCTTCCTGTTGACATCAACAATCCGGAAGGCTTCTTCAACCAGACAAGTCTTGATCTTGGCAAACCACTGGGCTTCGACTTGGAAACCCAACGCGGGGCAGGTGCGAACGCATTGGATCCCTTTCACTATGAAGGAGATCGCAAAATCGTTGGTGGCTACACGCAGGTAACGTATCCTTTTTCAGATAAACTAGTTGCCATATTTGGTGTGCGTGCGGAGAACTTCAGCCAAACGGTCGATTGGGACACCAACCTCGGAAGCAGTATCAACAATCCGGCGATTGACCCTTCCAAGATTGAAAAAACGTATGTACTTCCAAGCGTGAGCCTGAAGTACAGCCTCGGCGAGAAACAGGCCATCCGCTTTGCGGCAAGTGAGACGTATACCATGCCACAGTTTAAGGAAACCGCTGTATTCCTTTACGAAGACGTAAACTCGTCTGAACAGGGCAATCCGGATTTGATTCCATCTACTAATATCAACGTCGATATCAAGTACGACTGGTATCTTTCAAACAAGGAAATCGTTTCCCTGGGCGGATTCTATAAATACATTCAGGACCCGATTAACCGGGTGAAGATTTCATCTGCCGGCAACGATTTTTCATATGTGAACCTGCCATGGGCCTATGCCGTGGGCTTAGAGCTCGAACTACGTAAGTCATTGTATAACGTTAGTAGTGACGCTCGTTCCACCGATCTTTCCTTTGGCTTTAACGCTTCATACCTGTACACCAACCAAGCACAGGAAGATATATCATCTGACAAATTCACCGTACTGTTTACCGAGAGCCGCGGTAGGCTTCAGGGTGCTTCTCCTTTGCTGATTAATGCCGACCTAAGCTTTACAAAGGGAAATGACAATTATGGACTCACTTCAACGGCAGTTTTCAACTATTTCCATGATAAAGTATTTGCAATCGGGACGGCAGACAGCCAGAATATCGTAGAAAAAGCTATTCCCTCTCTCGACTTTATCAACCGTCTCGACCTAAAGAAAACAGGGATTGGCATCAGCCTTTCTGTAAAGAATATCCTGGATCCGAGATTCCGCCTTACGCAGGAAGCCACCACCCTGGCTGGCGTTACTTCGGACAAGTCTATCAGCGATTACAGAAAAGGCCTGTTTTTAGGACTTGGCATCAACTGGACACTCAAATAAAACATTTTTAACTACTTCTAATAATTGATTACAATGAAAAAATTTCTTTTCCTTTCGGCATTCGCGGCTGCTTTTCTTGCATCGTGTGGCAGTGATGACGATTCAAACAGCGGCGACGGACAACTCAATGGCGTCATCACCTCGCTGAGTGACCCCGACTACAACGCTTCTTCATTAAAAGGGAACATCGGCGCGGATATCGAACTTCCAGCCGGTACGTACATCCTTGACGGGCCTCTGGTTGTTCAGGCTCCTTACACGCTGACTATCGATCCGGGCGCAACTTTCAAAGCCACAGCCGGCGGAACGAATGTTTACCTTGCCGTTGAGCAAGGTGCTAAACTCAACGCGGTGGGCACGGCTTCAAACCCGATCGTGTTCACTTCCAACGCGACTACTCCTGAACCAGGTGACTGGGGTGGACTCCTGATTTGCGGTTATGCTCCTATCTCAGGGGGTGGTACAGCGGTTACCGAAGTAGTAGACTTCTTCTTCGGCGGTACTAATGTAAACGACAACTCCGGATCGCTGGCTTACCTTAAAATCAGCTACTCAGGTGCCCGTATCAACGGTGAAAAAGAATTTAACGGCCTGACTCTTTACGGCGTAGGTAAAGGAACCAGCATCAACAACATCGCCATCTACAATGGCGACGACGACGCCATCGAATTCTTCGGCGGATCGGTTGACGTATCCAACCTATTGGTAGTAAACGCCAAAGACGACATGATCGACTGGACACAAGGGTATGTAGGCAACGTCTCGAACGCTTATGCTATCCGTGAAGCTTCTTACACAGCCGTTTCTTCTGACCCACGTGGTATCGAGGCCGATGGAAATTTCGATGGTCTCTCTCCAACGCAAGCTGGACAGTCAAACCCGGTATTGTCAGGCATTACAATCGTAAACAACTCGACTGCAGTAATCTCTGACGTATTCAAAATCCGTCGCGTGAGCGGCGCTAATATCACCAACACATTGGTAAAATGGGGTGCAAACGCCCCTGCTCCTGATGACTTGGTTGACTGTACAGACTCGTTGGGTGACGCAGCAGCAGGCACCAGCATCACGGTTCTGGCAACCGGAGCTAACCTGAACCTTACTGACATCAAACCGGGATCAAATGCCGCTACTGTTAACGTTTCAGCGGGAACGACAGGCGGAGCTGACACGGCACAATTGAGCTGGACAGGTTATACGTTCTAATCACAGCGACCGCGTTAACCGCGAGAAGCTGTTAAAAATCGAAAAACGTTTTTTTTGATTTTCACCGGAGTACCGTCCCATGTGGGCGGTATTCCACTTTTAAAATGCCCCCTATTGCGTCATTACCAGCTTTGCACGCTACTTAACACCCTTGGATTTAGCAATTAATTAGCATCGCACTGGCACGCTTATTGAAAGGAAATACATAACTTTGTAAAATCGAATGTCCCATGATGCCGAAACTATACGTTTATATCGCGCTTTTTCTCTGTCTTGCTTCCGCAGGCGCACATGCGCAGGAAGTAAAGCAGCCGGGACCTGCTACCCAGGAACTGAACTTCTATCCGAACCCGGTTAGCAACGGAAAAATCTACATTACCTCCAAGACATCGCTCGATAAAGAGATTTCCATTTATGACGTCCTGGGCAAAATGGTGCTGAATCGCAAGATTTCCACTAAAGAACTTAGCATCGAAGGCCTCTCACCCGGCGTCTACATTATCAAGATCAAAGAAGGCGAAAGCACCGTAACCAAAAAGCTCATCATCAAATAAGTAGCCTTTTTCGGTTGTTACAAATTAATATTTCTTTTACACGAGTTGTTCCAAATGGAACAACTTTGTTTTTTATCTTTGTACCCTGAAACGAATAACTAATTGAAAATGAAAAAATTTTACACTTTATCTTTAGTGTTGTTTGGAATGGTTTCTGGCTTCGCCCAGGTGTTTACGGACGACCTGAACTATGCTGACGGCGCACTGTTGACCGACAACGGTTGGACCGCGCACAATGGTGCAGGAAACAACGCTGTTACCGTAGGTGCTTCCAACGGACTCTCGTACGCAGGTTACTCAGGCGTAAGCGGTATCACCGGTTCGGCTGAAGGAAATGCGGCGCTGGTTGACAACACAGGAGAAGATGTCAACAAAGTATTTGCTGCTCCCGTTACATCGGGAACACTTTATTACTCTTTCCTTGTGAACGTGACGGCTGCCACTGCCGGTGGTTACTTTACACACCTTGGATCGGGAACTTCTTCTTTCGCGGCACGTGTATTTGTGAAAAATTCCGCTAACGCCGGAAAAATCAACTTCGGTATTTCAAACAGCTCTACTGCGACTTACGGAACTACCGACTTCGATCTCAATACAACCTATCTTATCGTTGTAAAATATGAAGTGGCTACAGCCGGTTCGGTTAGCATTTGGGTAATCCCTTCTGGCGTTCCCGATACGGAAGCAGCAGCAGGAGCGGCAGAAGCCACGGCTTCAGGCGGCGGCCTCGCTTCTATTGGTGGTGTTTACCTACGTCAGTACGATGCTGCCCAAAACATCACTGTTGACGGTATTTACGTAGATTCTGCCTGGTTTGGTGGTACACCTCCTCCGATATGTCCGCTTGCACTGTCAACTGCAACCCGCGTATGCGACGCTGTTACAGCCGGAACGGACACATATACCGTTACCATCCCTTTCACAGCTGGTGGCACTGATAACTACACCATCAATGCCGACTCAGGTACAGTAGGTGGTGACGACCCAAGTGCTGCTGCAAGCGGAAACATCACAATCACTGGCGTAACAGAAGGCACGGCTTTGGTAGTAACTGTTACAAGCAGTGTTTGTAACCTTACGGTAAACGTTACGTCGCCGACTTGTACGCCGGCGCCGGCGGATGCTGCGCTGCCTTATGCGAACCAATTCGAATACGCAGAAGCAGCTACATTGGGTAGCCAGACGAACTGGGCGAACGTAAATACAGGTGACGAAGTGGTTGTTGCCGGTGGAAGTCTTTCATACGATACCTTACCAACTGCCGGAAACTCGGTAGTATTCGCAGGCGGTGGTATCGATACATTCCTTAGCCTACAGAATGTTGCCACGGGAACTGTATACTACTCTTTCCTTTTGAAGATCAACACTATGGCTGGCGTAACCGACGCAAACGGTGGTTACTTCGCCGGTCTGGGGGCCAGCACTTCTAACTTCGGTGCTACACTGTGGACAAAACGCGTAGACGACGCTTCTTTCAACTTCGGAACAGAGGTTCGTACGGCAAACGCTGCCAACACTACATGGACAACTGATGCTTATGCAACGGGTGAGACATATTTCGTCGTAGTGGGCTATACATTCGGCGACAACGCGTCTGACGACACTGTCAATCTGTGGATCAACCCTACTGTAGGTGGTGCACAACCGGCCGCTACCATTACGGATACCCACACAGGTACCGACCTTACTGGAATTTCCAAGTTCTTCTTCCGTCAGGACAGTGCGACTGAAACGCCAGACCTTCAGGTTGACTTGCTTCGCGTTGCTACTACCTGGGAAGATGTTACCGGAACCAACCTCAGCGTTGGAAACAACAACATCGACGGGCTGAAAGTATACCCTAACCCGGTAACCAACGGTCGCCTGTTCATCGATTCAGCTAACAACGGTACCAAAACCGTAGCGATTTACGACGTATTGGGCAAACAGGTTTTGAACACTACTACATCTTCAAACGAAGTGAACGTAGCCGCTATCAAAGGTGGTGTTTACATTGTTAAAATTACAGAAGAAGGAAAAACGGCTACGCGCAAGCTGGTTATCAAGTAATTTCCTTTTCTTCCAGAATAGAAACCCCGGCCAACACCGGGGTTTTTTATTTTACCTTTGCAGGGATGGTTCCCTCATCCGACATCTTCGCCATTTCTTCACACAAAGAATTCGTCAAGGCCGCACTGAAGACCTTCCGGTTCCAGCATGCGCACAACGCCGTATACCGAAATTTCTGTGACCTGCTCAACGTCGATCCGGGTGCGGTCAAAACACTCGAAGCCATTCCGTTCCTGCCGATACAATTCTTCAAAACCCACGAGGTACTTTCCTCAGCCGAGCCCGTCCAAACCGTCTTCACCTCCAGCGGCACCACCGGCATGACTACGAGTCGGCACCTGGTAACCGACACCTCAGTGTACGAAGAAAGTTACCAGCGCGCCTTCTCTCGTTTCTACGGCAATATCGAAGATTACGCCATATTGGCCCTACTCCCGTCGTACCTCGAACGCGAGGGTTCGTCGCTGATTTATATGGTAGACGACCTCATCCGGCTATCCAACAACCCCAACAGCGGCTTTTACCTGCACAACTACGACGAACTCATCCTGAAGCTTGAAACCCTTGATGCTGCCGGCCAGAACGTCCTGCTTTTCGGCGTGACCTACGCCCTGCTCGACCTCATAGATCGCAAACGCTTCCAACTCCGAAACACCCTCATCATGGAAACCGGAGGTATGAAAGGAAAGCGGAAGGAAATGATCCGGGAAGAACTCCACCACATCCTCTGCAATGGCTTCGGCGTCTCGGCCATCCATTCCGAATACGGCATGACCGAACTGTTGTCGCAAGCCTACTCTCTGGGCGACGGCATTTTCGAATGTCCGAACTGGATGCACATCCTCGTCCGCGACCCAGAAGACGCCTTATCGTATGTAGGGGAAGGACGCACCGGCGGACTCAACGTCATCGACCTCGCCAACATCAACTCGTGTTCGTTCATCGCCACCCAGGATCTGGGCAAGAAATTCGCCGATGGCACGTTTGAAGTATTGGGCCGCTTTGATCATTCCGACATCCGCGGCTGCAACCTGATGGTCGTATGAAAACACTTGCCGTTTTTCTATTGTGCTTCGCGCTGGCAGGTTATGCCCAGCAAAAGCAAATGCTTCGCATCCAGATCGATTCTGTCGGCGTCGAAAACCGCAACGGCATCCGGGATTTCACCTTCTACTATAGCATACAAAACCTAACCGACCAACCCGTTTCCTTCTACCTCATCCCCGGTCCCATCTTCCCCAATGCCTCCAGCTCCCAAAGTAACCGGCCATTTTACAGGCTCTACCAGGAAGACCAACTGATCGATATTTGGGGCATTTTCGAACCCTGGAACCGCCCGAACCCCGAAGGCCCTATCCAGCTTCGGGATACCACCACTGTAGAAGAAGTCGTGTCATTTGACGCCTTTAAAGAAGAACAACGAAAAATGCTTCGTAACAGCCGCCACACGCTGGCTGCAAAAGCGTCGCTGAGATTCTTCGGCACCTTGCAGTGGGACGGCCAACGTTATTTCCAACACGACGACCTCGAATATTACCTCGACGAAAACAAACCCCATTTCATCGAAATCGGTATCAACCTGCTGCGCGAGGAACTGCGTGATAACTTCACCGAGGCAGACTTCGCGACACTTCTGGCAGACCCGACGTTTATCCGCGGTTGGTATATGTCGAACCGCGTGCCCCTCGACTTCCGTCCATAAAAAAACCCGGCGAACCGGGTCTCTTTTATTCTACAACTACAATAAAGTAGTTCTTCTTCCCTCGTTGCAGCAGGATGAACTTCCCATTAATCAGGTCGTTTTCCGTCACCGTATGTCCGTCCACTACTTTCTCGCGGTTCACCGAAATCGAGTTCTCGGTCAACGCTCGGCGCGCCTCGCCATTCGATTTGACAAACCCGGTTTTCTCGTTCATCAGCGTCACGATGTCGAGTCCGCCTGCCAAATCTCCCTTGGCCAACGTCGCCTGTGGCACCCCGTCGAATACCTCCAAAAAGGTTACTTCGTCCAGTTGCTTCAGGTCATCCGCTGTCGCGTTTCCGAACAGGATGTTCGATGCCTGCTTCGCCTTTTCCAGCGCGTCCGCCGAGTGCACGAAAATCGTCACCTCTTCCGCCAGTCGCTTTTGCAGCACGCGAAGGTGCGGTGCCTCTTTGTGTTCCGCTGCGAGTGCGTCAATGGTCGCCCGATCCAGAAAGGTGAAAATCTTGATATATTTCTCCGCATCCTCATCCGACACGTTCAGCCAGAACTGGTAGAACTTATATACCGACGTCTTGTCCGCGTCCAACCACACATTGCCGCCTTCCGATTTCCCGAACTTCGAACCATCCGCCTTCGTGATCAACGGCGTCGTCAGCGCAAAGGCCTTCGCCTCATGGCTGTTCATCCGGCGCACCAGTTCCGTTCCGGTGGTGATATTGCCCCATTGGTCAGAGCCGCCCATCTGCAACACGCAATTATAGTGCTTGTGCAGGTGGTAAAAATCATACCCCTGGATCAACTGGTAGGTGAATTCCGTAAACGACATCCCTTCCCCTTCGCCTGAAATCCGTTTTTTCACCGAATCCTTCGCCATCATATAGTTGACCGTGATGCGTTTGCCCACGTCACGCGCGAACGCAATAAACGAGAACTCCTTCATCCAGTCGTAGTTGTTCACCATCAACGGCGCTTGCGGACCCGTCTCATTGAAATCCAGAAACCGCGACAACACCCTTTTGATGCCCGCCACATTCTTCTCGAGTTGCGCCTCATCCAACAGGTTACGCTCATCCGATTTACCCGATGGGTCGCCGATCATACCTGTCGCACCGCCCACCAACGCAATCGGCCGGTGGCCAAAACGCTTCAGATGCACGAGCAACATAATCTGCACCATACTGCCAATATGCAGCGAATCGGCCGTCGGGTCAAACCCAATATACGCCGTCACCGGTGCTTTCAACAGTTCTTCCTCCGTTCCCGGCATACTGTCGTGGTACAGTCCACGCCATTTCAGTTCTTCAACCAAATTCTCCATAGTGCAAAATTTGCGCAAATATAGGCGGAAACTCTGAATTTAGGCGCAAGGAGCAAGTATCAAGAAGCGAGCGGCGGGCTATTACCAGTAAGCAGTAGGCAGTCGCAGTAGGCAGTGCTTCAATCCGTCTACAACCTGTCAGTTTTCCACAACCTTGTAGGTTTAATAAGAAGACCAAGGAGCAAGTATCAAGTAGCCATGACCGAACTTTAGAAAGTATTGTTTTGGGCGTGCCGGCGCCCACTGCCTACTGCCACTGCCCACTGCTTACTGAAAAGGGCGCCGTCGGGCTGTTTGCTATACCCCCTTGTCCTCAGGCGGTTTTGCACCGTCGCCGGGCGCTTCCTCCGGTCGCCCCCGCCTGCCGGCAAAACCAGCCTTCGTCTGTCGGGGCTGCCGCGTCCATCCCTCACGCAGCAAGGGTCCGCCTCACTTATCCACAAACGGTGGAAAAATCCCTTGCCGAACCACCGCCAGAATTGCCTAATTTTGACAGTTCCCGATTGCCGGGAAACAACTTCCGGCAAACGACCCTTTTTCCACGCATGTACCTGATTTTCGATACCGAGACCACCGGCCTTCCAAAGCGCTGGGACGCACCGCTGACCGACACTGATAACTGGCCGCGCTGTGTCCAGATCGCGTGGCAACTACACGACGATATGGGCCGTCTTATCGAACACCAGGATTACCTCATCCGCCCCGACGGCTACAACATTCCGTACGATGCGGAACGGATACACGGCATTTCAACTGAACTCGCCGCCGCCCAGGGCGTTCCACTGCCAGACGTACTCGCCCGTTTCAACGAAACCCTGGCAAAAGCCAAATTCATCGTCGGCCAAAACGTCGGGTTCGACGTTAACATCATGGGATGCGAGTTCCACCGCTATGGCGTCGCGTCGCAACTGGCTAAAATGCCCGTACTCGACACCTGTACGGAAACCACGGCTGAACTACTACGATTACCCGGTGGTCGCGGTGGTAAATTCAAATTGCCCACGCTAACCGAACTCCACGAATACCTCTTCCAGGTGCCGTTTGCCGAAGCGCACAATGCCACCGCCGACGTTGAGGCTACTACGCGCTGTTTCCTCGAACTCGTGCGCCGCGAAATCTTCACCAAAGAAGAACTCGATGTCCCGGCCTCTTATTTTCAGGATTTCCAGCATGAGAACCTCGGCGAGATCCCGCTGATCGGACTGAAACACATCAACCTGAAGGCGGCTTCCGAGGCCATCCGGGCGCAGTTTCGCCCGATTGACACGCCAAAAGCCCCCGAAACGGAGGTGTCGTTGGCCGGCGTCGATTTCGTCCACCTGCACAACCACACCCAGTTTTCGGTGTTGCAGTCGACCATCAGTGTGGCGGCGCTCGTCAAGGCAACCATTGCGCAGAAAATGCCCGCCGTAGCACTGACCGATCATGCCAACCTGATGGGCGCGTTCCATTTCGTACGCGACATCCAGAACCATAACAAAGCGGCGGAAGCCAAAAACAAAGCCGCCGTTGAAGCCGGCGAAACACCGTCGGAGGTCATCGTGAAACCGATTGTCGGGTGCGAGTTCTACGTGTGTGAAGACCGTCTCGACCGCACGCGCAAAGACAACGGCTACCAGGTGGTGTTCCTGGCCAAAAACAAAAACGGCTACCACAACCTGGCGAAAATGTCGTCGATCGCCTACACCGAAGGCTTTTACTATGTGCCACGGATCGACCGCAGGGTCATCGAACAATACAAAGACGACCTCATCGTGTTGTCGGGTAGCCTTTCCGGTGAAATCCCGAATAAAATCCTCAATGTCGGTATCAACCAAGCCGAAGAAGCCCTGCTATGGTGGAAAAAGCAGTTCGGGGCCGACTTCTACATCGAACTGATGCGGCACGGCCAGGAAGACGAAGACCGGGTGAACGCCGAGCTAATCGGACTCGCCCGCAAGCATCAGGTAAAACTGATTGCTGCCAACAACACCTTCTACATCGACAAAAAAGACGCCGCGGCACACGACATCCTGTTGTGCGTGCGCGACGGCGAAAAACTCAATACACCGGTCGGACGGGGCCGCGGCTACCGCTACGGACTCCCGAACCAGGAATATTATTTCAAGTCGGGCGACGAAATGAAGGCGCTGTTCCGCGACCTTCCCGACGCTATTGCCAACCTACAGGAAATCGTCGACCAGGTAGAAATCTATACGCTGGCCCGCGAGGTACTTCTCCCCAAATTCGAAATTCCCGAAGCGTTTATCGTGCCCGAAGATGCGGCAGACGGTGGCAAACGCGGAGAAAACGCCTACTTGCGGCACCTCACCTACAAAGGTGCCGAACGACGCTATGGCGACCTGAACAACGAAACCCGTGAGCGCATCGATTTTGAGTTGATGACGATT
The DNA here is from genome assembly GCA_027490305.1 of Flavobacteriaceae bacterium. Lineage (GTDB taxonomy): Bacteria > Bacteroidota > Bacteroidia > Flavobacteriales > Flavobacteriaceae > Flavobacterium. The sequence continues at coordinate 76,109 of JAIXYI010000006.1, read as the reverse complement.
GAGAATTCCGGGTATCCGGGCTACTTCCTCATCGTACAGGATTTCATCGCCGAAGCCCGCAAAATGGGCGTTTCTGTTGGTCCGGGCCGTGGATCAGCCGCCGGTTCGGTGGTGGCGTATTGCCTGGGCATCACCAACATCGATCCGTTGCAATACAACCTCCTCTTCGAGAGGTTCCTCAACCCTGACCGGGTGTCGCTTCCCGATATCGACATCGACTTCGACGACGAAGGGCGGGCCTCGGTCATGGACTACGTTATCCGCAAATACGGTGCGAAACAAGTCGCACAGATCATCACCTATGGCACCATGGCTGCGAAATCGGCCGTACGCGACACTGCGCGTGTGCTCGACCTGCCGCTGTTTGAAGCCGACCGTATCGCGAAGCTCATCCCGAACAACCTGAGCCTTGCCAAGACCTTCAGCCTCGACGACGCTGCGTTAAAAGCCGCACTTCGCCCTGAAGATTTTGACCGGGCCAAAGAACTGCAGGCGTTGGCATCGGGTGGTGATTTGGGTGCCCAAACCATCCAGCAGGCGCAAATGCTCGAAGGCAACCTGCGGAACACCGGCATCCACGCCTGTGGGGTCATCATTACACCCGACGACATTACGAAATTTGTACCGGTGGCCACGGCGAAAGACTCTGACCTTTTCGTTACGCAGTTCGACAACTCGGTGGTAGAAAGCGCCGGCTTGCTGAAAATGGACTTCCTCGGGCTCAAGACGCTGACCCTTATCAAAGACACCGTCAAGCTCATCAAATACCGCACGGGCGTCGAACTTGATCCTGACGCCTTCCCGATCGACGACGAAAAGACCTACCAACTCTTCCAGCGCGGCGAAACCGTCGGTATCTTCCAGTACGAATCGCCCGGTATGCAGAAATACATGAAGGAGCTGAAACCGACGGTGTTCGGCGACCTCATCGCAATGAACGCACTTTACCGTCCGGGGCCGATTGCGTATATCCCGAGCTTCATCCGGCGGAAAAACGGCGAAGAAGAAATCGTGTATGACCTTCCCGCCTGCGAAGAACTCCTGAAAGACACCTACGGCATCACCGTTTACCAGGAACAGGTGATGTTGCTGTCGCAGAAACTGGCGAATTTCTCAAAAGGCGACGCCGACGTACTCCGGAAAGCGATGGGTAAAAAGCAGCGCGACGTACTTGACAAAATGAAGCCTAAGTTCGTCAGCCAGGCCATGGAAAACGGCCATCCGCAAGACGTACTCGAAAAAATCTGGAAAGACTGGGAGGCGTTTGCCGAATATGCGTTCAACAAATCGCACTCGACCTGCTATGCCTGGGTAGCGTACCAAACCGCTTATCTGAAAGCCAACTATCCGGCTGAATACATGGCGGCGGTGCTGTCGAACAACATGAGCGACATTAAGCAGATTTCGTTCTTTATGGAAGAATGTAAACGCATGGGATTGGCCGTATTGGGTCCGTGCGTGAACGAATCGTTCTATAAGTTTACGGTAAACGAATCGTATGCCATCCGCTTCGGCATGGGTGCCATCAAGGGCGTGGGTTCGGGGGCCGTGGTGACGATTGTAGAGAACCGCAAAGCCGCCAAATACCGTTCGATCTTTGACCTTGCCAAGCGCGTTGACCTTCGGGCGGCAAACAAAAAAGCGTTTGAGAACCTGGCGCTGGCAGGCGGTTTCGATACGTTTTCAGACACCCATCGTGCGCAGTATTTCCACCAGGATACCGACAATAGCACCTTCCTGGAAAAAGCCATGCGTTACGGCTCGAAATTCCAGGAAAACGAGAATTCATCGCAGGTGAGCCTCTTTGGCGAGGCCAGCGACGTCCAGATTCCGGAGCCTCTGGTACCGCCCTGTGAAGAGTGGAGCACGATGGAGAAACTCGCCCGCGAGAAAGAAGTCGTGGGGATTTACATCTCCGGCCATCCGCTTGACGATTTCCGTTTCGAGATGAAATATTTCTGTTCGGCACGGCTGGAGGCGCTGAAAAACCTCGAGAATTACGTCGGCAAGAACCTCACCTTCGCCGGCATCGTAACGAACGTACAATACCGCACCGCCAAAAACGGCAAAGATTGGGGCATGTTTACGCTGGAAGGCTTCGACGAAAGCCACGAATTCCGGATGTTCGACGAAGAGTTCCTGAAGTTTCGTCATTACCTCGCCGGTAATCAGTTCCTTTATTTCAAGGTCAACGTAAAAGAAGGATGGGTAAACCGTGAAACCGGCAAGAAATCAGAGCCGCGGTTGCAGTTCCTTGAGGTCAAAATGCTGCAGGACGTATTGGCCACCCAAGCCAAGAAATTGACGTTGAACCTGAACATCGAAGACATCCGCAACGACTTCATACACGAACTCAGCCATATCTTCCAGGCAAACAAAGGTGATAAGACCGTTGCTTTTGAAGTACTGGAATTAGAAAAAGTGAAACGACCCGTCGCGGTAGCCGTTGCCGTAACGCCCGATAACGAGGCCATCGAAGCCACGGCAGACGGGGAAGGCGACCTCAACGATATCGAGGTGAATGAAGTGGAAGAAGTGCGCGTGCTTACCCACCTGACGATGCCGAGCCGGAAGCTTAAAGTCGCGATTTCCGCCGAGTTACTGAAGGAATTGGAGCGTTTGGACGTGCGGTTTAAACTGAACTGACCCTACCAATCGAGACGCACAATATCCGCATAGTCAAAACCGATAGGGTTAACAGCAATTTTAGGAATTGTGTTGTAACTTTGTGCCATAATTCTTAAGACACGTACAAATGGCACTTGAAATAACAGACGAAAACTTCACAGAAGTAGTCTTGCAATCCGATAAGCCGGTAATGGTTGATTTTTGGGCCGCATGGTGTGGACCTTGTCGTATGGTAGGTCCGATCATCGAAGAACTGAGCCACGAATTCGCCGGTAAAGCGGTAGTAGGTAAAGTCGATGTCGACAACAACCAAAACTTTGCCGCACAATATGGTATCCGCAACATTCCGACCGTTTTGGTTTTCAAAAACGGAGAAGTAGTAGGACGCCAGGTAGGTGTAGCGCCTAAAACGACCTACACAGAAGCCCTTAACCAGGCCATAAACGCGTAAGATTCAAATTGCACATAGGTGGAAAAGCCCGGCCCCGTGCCGGGTTTTTCTTTTATCTTTACGTCCATGAAGATCGAATCACAAGTAGAGAAGATATCGAGTTTCAAGCACCTCGAATTGCTGGCCGGGCAAATTGTCGAAGGGTTTATTTCTGGTATGCATAAGAGTCCGTTTCACGGTTTCTCGGCCGAGTTTGCCGAACACAAGATCTACAACCGCGGCGAAACGACCAAGCATATCGACTGGAAACTCTTTGCCAAGACCGACCGTTTGTATACCAAACGCTATGAAGAGGAAACCAATCTGCGGTGCCACTTAATCATCGATAATTCGTCATCGATGCATTATCCGAAGCTAGATCCAGGACAAGCGTTCTATGAAAGCAAGGTCGGTTTTTCCGTATTGGCTTCCGCTGTTTTGATGAACCTGCTGAAGAAGCAGCGCGATGCGGTGGGACTCAGCATCTACTCCGATACCTACGAATACTACGCGCCTGAGAAAGGCAGCGAGCGGCACCATCGGATGGTACTTGACAAGCTCGAGCAATTGCTGGCGTCGCCGCGCGAGCCGAAGAAAACCGACACGGTTCGGTTCCTGCACCAGATTGCGGAGAAAATGCACCGTCGGTCAATGATCATCCTGTTTACCGATATGTTCCAGGCATCGGGCAATGAGGCCCTTTTCAATGCCCTGCAACACCTTCGGCACGATAAGCACAAAGTGGTCGTCTTCCATGTTGTGGATGAAAAGACCGAGCTGAAATTCCAATACGACAACGCCCCGCGGAAGTTCATTGACGTCGAAACCGGCGACGAGGTTCGCATTTTCGCCGACAACATCCGGGAACGCTATGAGGAAGGGGTACGGAAGTACTTCGAAGATCTCTCGGCGACCTGCATCCAAAACCGAATTCGGTATGTGCCGGTAAATGTCGGCGCCGATTTTGAAAAAATCCTCACGACTTATTTGGTTGAAAAGCAAAGTTTTGGCGGCTAGCACAAATTTTTTTTGAAAAAAGGACTTGCAAATATGAAAAACGGTTCTATATTTGCACTCGCTATTCAGCACTGGTTTGGTAGTTCAGTTGGTTAGAATGCCGCCCTGTCACGGCGGAGGTCGCGGGTTCGAGTCCCGTCCAGACCGCTAAAAGCAAAGAAGCCTTTCGTAATTGAAAGGCTTTTTTGCCCAAAGCATCAAAAGCAGTTGTGTTGTTTAGTCTCGCTGAGAGGCGAGGCTGGTTTAGTAGTTAGACCGATGAAAAGCTTTCCATTAAATTGGAGGGCTTTTTTGATTTTTAGGCCCTCCCTGAAAAATGATGCCCTAAAGCGGAGTCCGCGAATGGGTTGCGCTTATCCGTAATTTTAGTACCTTTCGACCTCATCACACCGTATGAAAAAGGCCCTTATCCTGTTGCTTCTTTTGGTTCTGTCTCCACGGGCGCTGGCCCAGGCTGCCCCCACATCGGATGAAGACCTCGAATTACGCCTGGCCCTGAAGAAAAAATTCCGCAGCGAGGCCGTCAATTACAGCCATAAAGAATTCGATGCGCTGTTTCTCGAGTTCTTCCAAAAAACAGGTCCGACCAACCCAACCGTCCTGACTAAAGAAGAATACTACGGCTACACCGTCCGGATTGCCTGGTATTCGGAGCGCATGGGCATGCTCTATCCCAAAGAAAAGGAAGCCGCCAAGAAAAGCAGCGCCGAGTGGTTCAATAAGCGCTACTCCGACTACGTAGCTTCGAAAAACCAAAAGCCGTGAAGAAACTCCTCTTGCTCGGTTTGCTGTTGCTGGTTGCCTGCAAGGACATCGGCGGACGCGTGCCGTCAAAAGACGAACTGTTGCAGAAGGAAATGCGTTCGATTGATTGGAAATCGGTAGACGAATATCCATCGGTAGCCGCCTGCGACTCGCTTCCCGATAAAGAACAGCGCCGCAACTGCTTTTTCGATTTCATACGGCAAACCATACAGGAACGGCTCAATGCCGATACGCTTCCGGCCGGTTATCCGGCGCCCGACACCTTACGTGTTACTGTTACCGTCTTTCCCGATGCGCACGTCGGATTCGCCTGTGCGGATGCGCAGTGGGTCGCATGTGACAGCCTGATCCACGCGCGACTGGCCGATTTCCCGACCGTAAATCCTGCCTTGAAGCGCGGACTGCCGGTTAAGACCGAGTTCATCCTTCCCGTCGTACTCAAAGCCGACTAACGACGAAACCGCCGTCCTTTCCAGGTGTAGCCGCCCCACATCGAGCGGGTGGCCACGAAACTCGAAAGAAAAGGATACACCAGTGAACCCGAGAAAAAGTGATAGGCATATACCCCGAAAAAACGGCGCGTTTTCGTCAGTAAGGCGTAATCCACCATACATTTAAAAGCAAAAAACCAGGCTGCCGTGTGAAGGTCGGAATGGCCGGACAGCGAACGGCGCCACAAAAGACAAACCAAGGCCAGGGCCGGGAAAAGATTCCCAAAAAACACCACACCCGCCACGATCCGCGCAAACGTGTTTCGATAACCCGACGACTTCCGGGCCCAGCGCACGCGTTGTTGGACATAGGTAGCGAAATCCGGAGCCAGCCCCGTCCAGACGATGGCGTCCTTCGCTTTCAGGAAAGCGGTTTTCTTCCCGGCCTGCACCGCCTTGTGTAACAGAAAAACGTCGTCACCGCTGGCGATGGCATCGTTCCCTAAATAACCATACGATTCCTGGAAAAAGTGCTTCGTATAGGCCATATTCGCTCCATTGCAAAGAAATGGCATCCCGATTCCGAACCCGCCTATGGTCGCCCCCTGCAACGCCATGTGTTCCATTAGCTGCAACGCGGGCCAATACTGAGACTGACTTGGAACACCAACGGGTGCAGCGATAAAGTCGGGCTGTTCCTCTTGTATAAAGGCATCATAGGCGCGCAGCCAATTGGGACCCATCGTGCAATCGGCGTCGGTCGTGATGATCCAGTCCATGTTGGTCGCCTCAACCGCCGTCACAATAGCGTCCTTCTTGGGTGATGCGGTAAGCCGTCGGTTGGGAAGGATCGACACCGGAAAAAGAAGCGATGCCGATCGGATAAGGGCGACCGACGCGTCATCGGACGCATCGTCAACGAAGATATATTCGAGTAACTCCGATGGGTAGTCCAGTTCCGCCAGAGAGGCTAGTAAAGTCGGGAGACAGTTCTCTTCATTTCGGAAAGGAACGACCATACAAAAACGCGTTGTCGGCGTCGGACGGGATGCCCGGAACTCCGGCACTTTCTCAAAACCATACGAGAAGGCCCCTATAAGCGCAACATAAGCCACACAAAGTATTATAAGGAACACGGCGCTCATTTTGCAACGCGTAATCGAATGACGAAATAGCTTCCGATAACCACCGGGATCACCACATTCAGCAACCACATCGAGGTGGCGGCGAACAGAACCGGAATACCATCGACCCCAATCTGTTCAAAGAAAAAGACCGACAGGCTTCCCTTGACCGCAAAATCCAACAACTGGAACGTAGGCAGGCACGACGCCAGTAGGTAGACCCCCGCGATTACCGCCAGAGTAGGAAGGTAATCGGAGTGGGCACCAAACAGCAGTAGCAACAGGTATTGCTGATGCGAAAACGAGAGGTACCGACCGATGGCGAACAGCACATTCCGGCGGTGGATATCCCGTGGAATACGGTTTATTTTGTGCAACAACCGTTCGATCGACCATCCTTTGATCGTAAGTTTCCGTGTGAGCAGTAAGGCAAGTGCCACCGTCAGTGTGACTCCCGCCGTCGCGACTATTACCTTAGCGCTCAACACAGGCGACAGCGTATTGAAATACAATAACCCAAACACGCCGAACAGCACCGACAACACCATCTGGATGCCATTGCACAGCAGGTTCAGGAAGACGATTTTCTTACGGGATTCTGCCGGAAAAAAGAACGCCTTCCCCGCATATTCTCCTATGCCCGCCGGCGTCACGATGCCGAAGGCCATGCCGGCCAGCACCTGGCGTGTGGACGCACCAATGCTGATTCGGTCGATAACCCGCACGAGATTCTGCCACTTGAGTACTTCGAGGAAGCGGTTGGTGAACGCCAATAAGAGGATGACGACAACCAGTTTCGGATCGAAATGATCACCGAGTGTGGTGAAGAACGCACGCCAGTCATGTCGGGTCGGGTCGGAGAGCTCCGCATACAGCGAATAAACAGCGGCAATCGCCACTAAAAGTTTGGCGGACCCAATGAGGAATTGCTTAGTTTTGTTGGTAGCGGATCTCACGCCGCAAAGTAACGACTAAATGGCAAACGAACGCATTATATTGGGAATCGATCCGGGCACGACGGTGATGGGTTTCGGACTCATCCGGGTGGTGGGGAAGACAATGTCGTTTGTACAACTCAACGAACTCCAGCTTTCTAAATACGACGACCATTACACGAAACTCCGCATCATCTTCGAGCGCACCATCGAATTGATTGAAACCCATTTGCCCGACGAGATTGCGATCGAGGCACCTTTCTTTGGGAAAAACGTGCAGTCGATGCTCAAGCTGGGACGGGCACAGGGCGTGGCCATGGCGGCGGGGCTGTCGCGTCAAATTCCCATTACGGAGTATGAGCCCAAGAAAATCAAGATGGCGATTACCGGAAACGGAAATGCCAGCAAAGAACAGGTGGCGAAAATGCTGCAACAACTGCTTGGCCTGAAGGAACTGCCGAAAAACCTCGACAGTACCGACGGACTTGCGGCAGCCGTGTGTCATTTTTTCAACTCAGGGAAGGTCACCGGCGGCAAAAGCTATACGGGCTGGGATGCGTTTGTGAAACAGAACGAAGAACGCATCCGGTAAATCATATTCGCTTGTCGGGCATCTACCTCCATATCCCTTTTTGCAAACAAGCCTGTCACTACTGTGACTTCCATTTTTCTACGTCCCTCAAGAAAAAAGACGACATGCTTTCGGCTTTGCTGTCGGAAATCGAAATGCGGAAAGCCGAGGCCGGAAGCGAGCCCATTGAAACGATTTACTTCGGAGGCGGTACGCCAAGTGTGTTCTCGACCGGCGAAATCGGGCGGTTAATTGACGCTATTTACCGTCATTATACCGTCTCAGATTATCCGGAAATCACCCTCGAAGCCAATCCAGACGACCTTTCTGATGGAAAACTGGCCGAGTGGGCCGCCACACCCATCAACCGCCTGAGCATCGGCATACAATCGTTCTTCGACGACGACCTTCGAATGATGAACCGCGCCCACGATGCCGAATCCGCCAAACGGGTGCTGGCAGAAGCCGTGTTGTATTTCGACAACATCTCGGTTGACCTCATCTACGGCATTCCGGGGATGGACGACGACAAGTGGCTCACCAACGTCGAAACCGTAGTCGCCTCGGGTGTACCGCACATTTCAAGCTACGCCCTCACCGTCGAACCGCGAACGGCCTTGAAGAAAATGATCGCAACCGGACAGGTAAACGCTCCGTCTGACGAAGCGGCGAACCGGCATTTTCATTTGTTGTCGAATCGATTGTCTGAGGCGGGCTTCCTTCATTATGAACTGTCGAATTTCGGGAAACCCGGGTACTTCTCCCGTAATAACTCGGCGTATTGGTTGGGTAAAAACTACATCGGCATCGGCCCGTCAGCGCATAGTTATGACGGCGTATCGCGAAGCTGGAATGTCGCGAACAATACGCTTTACATCAAAGGTATACACGATACGGTCCGTCCGGCAGAAACGGAAGTATTGACACCCGCTGACCGGTTCAATGAAACCGTCATGACCGGATTGCGGACGATGTGGGGTATTTCTCTCTCAAAAGTGGAGAGTGAATTTGGAGCCGATTTCCACCGCTACCTGCTCGCATCGTCGGCCCGGTTTATTGAGGAAGGATTGTTGCAGTTGGAAGGAGACGCATTGAAAACGACACAAAAAGGAAAATTCCTGGCGGACGGACTCGCCTCGGATCTCTTTTACGTCGGGTGACATCGGGCAAATTCGTTACCTTCGTACGATACGAATTTGGTATGAAAACCCTTCTTGATATTGCCGGAGTACGCTATGAGACAGACCTTTCCCGCCCGTCTGACATCTCCCTTCCGTTACGTGACAGCGCAGAGAACCCGATTGCATGGTACCTCGATAAACCCGTCATTTCACCGGTCACATCCGGCAACTGGATTGGAAAAGTGAGCGAGGGCAGCTCGTCTACGAACTTCAATAACATCTACTTCAATCCGCACGGGCATGGCACCCACACCGAATGCCTGGGCCATATTACCAAGGACTTTTTCAGTGTCAACCAGGCCTTGCGCATCTTCTTCTTTCTGGCCGAGGTCGTGTCGATAGCACCTGAAACGCGGGGCGACGATGCCGTGATCACGACGGCCCAATTGCAGGCGGTTTTGACGGGGAAAAAACCACAGGCCGTTGTCATCCGGACCCTGCCGAATTCATCCGAGAAAAAGTACCGGAATTACTCGCATACCAACCCACCCTATCTCGAAGCGGCCGGTGCGGCCTTCCTGCGGGATCTCGGCGTCGACCATTTACTGATTGACCTTCCCAGTGTCGATCGCGAATCAGATGAGGGAAAACTACTGGCCCACAAAGCCTTCTGGAATGTCACCGATGTGTGGTCGCTCAATCCGGATGCCCGGCACCACGCCACGATAACCGAACTCATTTATGTGCCCGACCAGGTTGAAGACGGCACCTATCTCTTAAACCTGCAGATGGCGTCGTTTGAAAACGATGCGTCGCCTTCCAAACCTGTTTTATACCCGTTGACCCGTTTATGAAGGTAGAAGTTTCAAACGATAAAGCCCGTCTGGATATCGCTTTTATCCAGGGTTTCCTGAAGGATATTTATTGGGCAGCCGGACGCACGATCGAAGACGTCCAGACTACTATCGATGCGTCCTTGTGTTATGGCGTTTATGTGGATGGCAAGCAGGTTGGATTCGCGCGGGTGGTAACCGACTATGTGGTATTTGCGTACCTCATGGATGTGTTCGTGACGCCTGAGCAGCAGGGAAAGGGCTATTCTTCCTTGCTGATGGATGCGATGATGAGCGATCCGGGATTGGCGAAGGTGACAATCTGGCGACTGGCCTCACGCGACGCGCAATTCCTATATGAGAAGTATGGCTTCAAACCGTTGGCGCATCCGGAGCGGATGATGGAAAAGGTAATTCGCAGTTGACGTCGTCCTCTTAAAGAAATAAAGCAAAAGAAGGTTTTCAACTTCATTTATCCATCAAAATCCTATATTTGCTTACATACTATATCCCATGAGAGTCTCGCACGCACAAGTTGAAATTGATGGTATTGATAAGGAAATCCTGCGGTACCTGATGGAAGATGCACGGAAACCCATCCTGCAAATCGCCAATAAAATTGGGATTTCGGGTGCTGCTATCCACCAACGTCTCCGCAAACTGGAACAGGCCGGTGTGATCTCGGGATCAAAGTTTACGGTCAGCAATAAGGTGTTGGGCTACAGCACCATGGCCTTCGTCGGTATTTACCTCGACCGCGCGGCCGGAAACTTCGAGGCCGTAAAGGAATTACGCAAGATTCCGGAAGTATTGGAGTGCCACTACACCACCGGTAACTGGTCTATCCTCATCAAAATCATTTGCCGCGACAACGAACACCTGATGCAACTCCTGAATACCAAAATTCAGGCGATTCCCGGCGTTTCAAGGACGGAAACCTTCATTTCGCTCGAACAACAGATCGAACGACAGATCCAGTTATGAAAAAGCCCCCGGGGACGAGGGCTTTATTTTTAATTTCTTCGACTTCCGAGGATTCGCATGGCCATATACAGCAACATCGCAAGCGAGCCAATCGCCGCTACCACGTAGGTCCGGGCGGCCCATTTCAGCGCATCTTCCGCACCCGCGTATTCCTGCTGGCTCAACATATTCTTGTTTTTCAGCCAGGCCAGCGCCCGGTTGCTGGCGTCATACTCTACCGGAAGCGTAATAAAACTAAACGCCACCGTTATGGCCATCAACGCCAAACCGGCTAGCGCTAAGTAGAACCCGATACCGGTGCGGGCCGCGAAACCGATGATGAGTCCGAGGAAGATCAGCCATTGTGATAACTGCGACGACACGTTGACCATCGGCACGAGGCTTGACCGGAGCTGCAACATGGCGTACGCCTTGGCGTGTTGCACCGCATGACCGACCTCGTGGGCGGCTACGGCAGCAGCAGCAGCATTCCGCTCGCTGTAGACAGCCGCACTTAGGTTCACCGTTTTGTCGGCGGGGTTGTAATGATCCGTCAAACGGCCTTCGGTCGAAATGACACGTACGTCATAAATACCGTGATCCGCCAACATCGCTTCTGCAATCTCGGCACCCGACATTCCGTTGCGCAGGTGGATTTTGGAATACTCCTCAAACTTCGCCTTCAGCCGGGCACTGACCGCCCAACTGGCGAGGGCGATTACGCCAATCAATACATAATACTCTAATCCGAAAACCATGATTTCTTTTTCCCACACATTCCGCAAAAAAAGCGCCAGATGAGAATTTCGGAAATTTTGGCAGTTGCGTTACGAAAAGACCAAAAGTTCCTGAAGGAATGCATCGCGGTCATTAGGTGAAAGGACGAATTTCTCCCGATCCGTTTCAATCAGCACGAGTGAGTCAAGGCGCGTCAGGTACTATGTCATGCTTCCGAGCGATTTGGTGTAGAACGACCCAAAATAGCCAAAGAGTCCGCCGACGCCGAACGTGCGTAGCGCGAAACGCACTTGCGCTTTTTCCAATGGCTGGACGTGCCGAATCCGACTGGACGCGACCTTCACCACTCCCGCCGGTCGGTGTATGAGCAATCCATGTGCCGTTATTTCATACGCCGTGGGACGGTACGCATACACAATGGCATACACCACCACCAGAAGACATCCGACAGCGGCGAGCGCCCAATTTCCTGATTCAACTCCTATGAACAGTCCTGCAACCGGTAGGGCTGCAAACAAAACCGTCACGACAAGGGTCGATATACGGGTGGTGCGATCCATGGAAGCTTTGAAGACCATTATCCGACGATATTGATGATTTTACCCGGCACTATAATAACTTTATTCGGGGTACGCCCGCCCATTTGCTGAACCGTGCGTTCGTCTTGCAATACCGCTTCTTCAATCGCTTCTTTTGACAAATCGAGCGGCAGGGTGAGGAAAAACTTCGTCTTGCCGTTGAACGAGACCGGATACTCTTTCTCGCTTTCCACCAAATATTCCGGACGGAAACGCGGGAAAGGTGCGGTGGCGATGCTTCCCTCATGCCCGAGGCGCTCCCACAGTTCTTCGGCGATGTGCGGCGCATACGGCGAGATTAGGATGGCCAGCGGTTCAAGCACGGAACGTTCATGACAATTCTGCGCGGTCAGTTCGTTGACGCAGATCATGAACTGGCTGACCGAGGTGTTGAAAGAGAATCCTTCAATGTCGTCTTCGACCTTTTTGATGGTCTTATGTAAGGTTTTCAGCGCTTCTTTTGACGCCGGATTCGAAGTCACGATGAGTCCATTGTCGTCGAAATACAGTCGCCACAATTTCTTCAGGAAACCGAAAACACCCGTGATACCCGCCGTATTCCAAGGCTTGGACTGTTCAAGTGGACCAAGAAACATTTCGTACAAACGCAGGGTGTCGGCGCCGTATTCGTCACAGATGTCATCGGGGTTGACGACGTTGTATTTGGACTTCGACATTTTCTCGACTTCGCGGGAGACGTAGAACTTGCCGTTGTCGTCGGTAATGAATTCCGCATCCTTAAAGTCCGGACGCCATTTTCGAAATCCGTCGATATCGAGTTCATCCGACGCATTGACCAGGTAAACATCCGCGTGGATCGGCTGTATTTTTTGCCCTTCTGCCTTATTCTTTGAAACGAACGTATTGGTTCCTTCCAGTCGGTATACAAACGCGCTCGTCCCCAAAATCATCCCTTGGTTGATCAACTTCTTAAACGGTTCTTCCGTTGACAGGATGCCGCGGTCTTTGAGGAATTTATTCCAGAAGCGGGCATACAGCAGGTGTCCGGTGGCGTGTTCGCTGCCGCCGATATACAGGTCGACGTTCTCCCAGTAGGCCAGGTCGTCGGTCGAGGCAAAAGCCGTGTCGTTCTTCGCGTCCATGTAACGGAGCCAGTACCAGGAACTTCCGGCCCAGCCCGGCATCGTATTCAATTCGAGCGGGAACACGGTTTTGTGGTCGATTTTGTCATTCGATACCACCTGGTTCGTCGCGGTATCCCAGGCCCAATCGGATGCGTTCCCCAATGGCGGTTGTCCGTCTTCGGTGGGCAGGTATTTCTCTACTTCCGGCAACACAATCGGCAGGTGCGCCGTTTCGATCATCTGTGGAAGTCCGTTTACGTAATATACGGGAAAGGGTTCGCCCCAATAGCGTTGGCGGGAAAACACGGCGTCGCGCAGGCGGTAGTTCGTTTTGCCGCTGCCGCATCCCATTTTTTCGAGTTCGGCGATGACCGTTTTGGTGGCGTCCTTATAGTTCTTCCCGTCAAGGAAATCAGAATTCATCAATACGACCTGGTCTTTTGACGTATAGGCTTCTTCCGAGATGTCTACTCCGTCGAAGATGTTCCGAATCGGGATGCCGAAGTGTTTCGCAAAAGCATAATCGCGCTCATCGCCGGCCGGCACTGCCATGACCGCTCCCGTACCGTATCCGGCCAATACATAGTCGCCGATCCAAATCGGAACGGGTTCTTTTGTAAACGGATGTTCGGCATAAGCGCCGGTAAACACCCCGGATATCGTTTTCACGTCGGCCATCCGCTCGCGTTCCGAACGGCGGGACGTCGCTTCCACATAAGCTTCCACAGCGGCTTTCTGTTCGGATGTTGTAATCCGGGCCACGAGTTCATGCTCAGGCGCCAGGGTAACGAAGGTGACCCCGAAAATCGTGTCGGGGCGCGTGGTGAACACCTCTATTTTATACTGATTGGTATCGTCGCCACTGAGTACGAAGTCGAGGGTATCTTTTTCCTCTTCGGAGTCCTTCACGCGAAAAGTCACCGACGCACCGACCGATTTCCCGATCCAGTTGCGTTGGCTTTCCTTCAGCGACTCGGTCCAGTCGATGGTATCGAGTCCGCGCAGCAAACGCTCTGCATACGCCGAAATACGCATGCTCCACTGCGTCATCTTTTTGCGCACGACCGGGTATCCGCCGCGCTCCGAAACGCCGTTCACGATTTCGTCATTGGCCAACACCGTCCCCAATGCCGGGCACCAGTTGACTTCCGTTTCCGCCAGATACGTCAGGCGGTACTTCAAGAGGATGCGTTCTTTTTGCGCGGCATCGAATCCGTTCCATTCGGTAGCGGTAAACGAAGGGGTATCGTCGTCGCAAACCGCGTCCACTCCTTCATTTCCCTTCTGTTCAAAGCGGGTAATTAAGGTTTGGATGGATTCCGCCTTATCTGCGGCGCGGTCGTACCAGGATTCAAAAAGCTGGATGAAAATCCATTGTGTCCATTTATAATAATCGGGGTTGGACGTACGCACCTCGCGGGCCCAATCGAAGGAAAAACCGATTTTATCGAGTTGTTCGCGATAGCGGGCGATGTTCTCGCGTGTGGTCTTTTCAGGATGTTGCCCCGTTTGGATGGCATACTGTTCCGCCGGAAGGCCGAAACTGTCGTATCCCATGGGATGCAACACGTTATACCCCTGATGACGCTTGAAGCGCGCGTAGATATCCGACGCGATATAGCCCAGCGGATGCCCTACGTGAAGTCCGGCGCCGGAGGGGTATGGAAACATGTCCAACACGTAATATTTAGGCTTTGACGATCCGTTCTCAGCGGCGAAGGTCTGGTTCTCGGCCCAGTATTTTTGCCATTTTGGCTCGATGTCTTTCGGTGCGTATTTCATAGGCCGCAAATGTAGTGGAAAAGCAGGAAATTTTGTGTGTCTCGCAGGCGGGAGCCGTCTGGCAGACCGTTCCTTTTTGTATTTTTATACGACTGAAAAAACCATGATGCGCGTAATCCCCTTTTTTTTACTGTTCCTGTCCTTTTCGGTTTTGGCGCAGTCGTCTGTCGATTCCCTCAAAAGTCCGTTCCCGGCCGTTGATTCGTTATACCGGGAAGACCAGTTTTACGTCGGGCTCACCTACAACCGCTTACTCAAGACGCCGGAGGGCTATTCGCAAAACGGACTCGCGACGGGTTTTCACGCCGGGTTCCTTCGCGACATGCCGCTCAACAAAGCGCGTACGGTGGCGGTGGCAGCCGGATTGGGGCTTTCCTGGAACAAGTACCATCATGATATGTTTGTGATGGAGTCAGGTGGAAATGTGACCTACCAGATATTAGACGACATCGATTACGACCGTAACAAACTCGAACAGCTTTTTATAGAAGCGCCTTTTGAGTTCCGATGGCGGAATTCAACGCCTACCTCAACGAAATTTTGGCGTATCTACGCGGGTTTCAAGGTGCGTTGGCTGGTCTTCAGCAAGTCGACCTTTTCGGGTGACGACAAATTTGTCGTGCGGCAAAATGACGACCTTGAGCCGCTGCAATACGGACCTACGCTTTCAGTGGGTTATAACACCTGGAACTTTCATGTGTATTACGGTATGAATTCGTTGTTCCGCGACGGTTTTCTCGATGACGGACAGGCATTGGACATGCGTGCGCTGAACCTTGGACTGATGTTCTACATCCTATAGCCAGAAATAGAGCAGCATCACCTGTGGGATAACGCCCAGTCCGGTTCCCAACAACAATTCCTGATGCGAGTGTGCCTTCATCACCAGGCGTGAGGTGGCGACCAGTCCGTTGCAAAGCAGCAACACGACAATCGGCAGGATCAGGCGTTCTTGTATATGAAGGCTAACGGCTATGGCAAAAATGGCGAGTGCCGATATCCCAATCATGTGCAAGCTGGCTTTGATGCGGAGTAGCACCAACACAAGGGCGGCCACGGTGCTTACGAGACATCCGAGAAAGAAGAAATGCAATTCGGGATAGACGTCAAGTGGGATGGTACGTTTCAGCAGGACCACCAATAAAATGGAATGCACTACCAACGGGATGCGCCGATGCGATGTTTCGGAAAGCATGATAGAATCGACTTTCCCCAGCGACAACAACAGATAGTAGAAGGTTAACGGAATGAAAATCGTGATGATGACAATTTGTATCGTCAATACAAACACCTCTTCGTAGTCAAATCGATAGCTGCCGTAGATAAAAAACAGCATGATCGCATAGACCGAGATGAACAACGGGTGGAACAAATACGAAAAAATACGAAGGCTCCGTTCCACGTATCAGATTTTACGTCGCATCCGGCCGGATGGTATTTCTAAAAGGTCGCGGTATTTGGCTACGGTCCGACGGGCAATCGGGTACCCCCGTTCCTTTAGCATATCGGCCAGGGCATCGTCATTCAACGGATTGCTTTTGTCTTCCTCATCAATGATATCCTGGAGGATTTTCTTGATTTCCAACGTCGACACGTCTTCCCCCTGGTCGTTTTTCATCGCTTCTGAGAAAAACTCCTTGATGAGTTTGGTGCCATAAGGCGTTTCGACATACTTACTGCTTGCCACGCGCGAGATCGTCGACACGTCAAGTCCGGTACGTTCCGCAATATCTTTCAGGATCATCGGGCGAAGACGTGTCTCATCTCCCGTAAGGAAGTACTCTTCTTGATACTGCATAATCGCCGTCATCGTCACCATCAGGGTTTCCTGGCGTTGCTTGATGGCGTCGATGAACCACTTTGCCGAGTCGAGCTTTTGTTTGATGAACTGCACGGCATCCCGCTGTACGGTTTTGTCTTTCGACTCTTTGTAGGTCTGGAGCATGTCCTGGTAGTCCCGCGACACGTGCAACGTCGGCGCATTACGCCCGTTAAGGGAAAGTTCGAGATCGCCTTCGTTGATCCGGATAGAGAAGTCGGGTACGACATTTTCTGTCGGACGCGTATTCCCCGCGAAATTCCCACCGGGCTTCGGGTTCAGTTTCTCGATTTCATGGATCGCATCCCGTAGCTGTTGGTTGCTGATCAGGAGGCGTTCCTGTAGCTTGTCATATTGTTTCTTCGTAAAGCGTTCGAAGTTCTTTTCGATGATATCCAAGGCGATCGACACCGATTCAGTGGGCGTTTTGGCACGGAGTTGCAGCAACAGGCATTCCTGGAGGTCGCGGGCCCCCACACCGGCAGGTTCGAGGCTTTGCACGACATGCAACACCCGTTCTACGGTTTTTTCATCGGTATAAATACCTTGTGTAAAGGCCATGTCGTCAACGATATCCGTGAGGCTTCGCCGGATATAGCCCGTATCATCGACACTACCAACTAGAAATTCTGCAATCTCACGCTCCTGGTCGGTCAGCAGAAAGGTACTTAATTGGTTGAGCAGGTCCTGGTGAAACGTAACGGCGGCGGCCAGCGGTGATTCGCGCTGTTCGTCGTCGTCGGAGTAATTATTGGACTTGGTCTTATAATCGGGAATGTCGTCGCTCAGGTACTGGTCGATTTCAAGGTCGTCGCTGATGGGATCATCGCGGTCCTCTTCTTCATAGTCGTCGTAGTCCTCGTTTTCGAACTCGTCTTTCGCGTAGTCTTCCTCTTCTTGTCCGGCTTCGAGAGCGGGGTTCTCGTTCAGTTCCTCTGCCAGTCGTTGTTCAAATGCGAGCGTCGGCAACTGGATCAGTTTCATCAACTGGATCTGCTGCGGTGAAAGTTTCTGGGAAAGTTTGAGATTGAGTGATTGTCTGAGCATTGTATAATTCGCCGTAAACGCTTGTGGGCGCTAGGTTTTTGTGTGTATATAACGTTTGATTCCGTCCCTTAGTAAGGGCACATTAAAATTAATCAAAAAACCCAATTTTTTGTCCGTCAATTTCAAATGGCTTAACAATTGTGCGGTCCAAATCGGATGCGGGTGGTCGGCCGCCTTGATTTCGATAATGATTCGGTTTTCGACCAATAGGTCCAGCCGCAATCCTTCTTCAAATACCAGGCCATCGTATACAATCGGCAACGGGATCTGGCGTTCTACGCGGTACCCGGCTTTTCGCAGTTCATACGCCAGACAGGATTCATAGATACGCTCAAGCAGACCGGGGCCCAAGGCACGATGCACTTTATACGCAGCGTGAACGATGCCGGTTGCGATGTCTTCGGTTGTAGGGTGAAACATGATTTGTTTTTTAGGCCAAATTACCCCGAAGTGCGGCTTTGTTGGATACGGTTTTCCCGTACATTTTCATGGCGCCGCGAATACACGATGCGTGACTATCAATTTGAGGGCCGCGAAGATGCGATAGATAATCATTGGTTTAAGGGGCCACGAAGACGCTAAGGCACAATAGAAAAGTGTTCTATAACCATCACGATGCGATGACGTCCCAAAACTTCGCGCCTTCGTGTCTTCGTGCCTTCGCGGCTTTGCGCCTTCGTGGCTTTGCGGCTTTGCGGCTTTGCGGCCTCCAAAAAAAAGCGCGAAGAAAACCCCGCGCCTTATATTCTCTATAATTTAGAATTCCGCGTTCTGCGGCGTTCTCGGAAACGGAATGACGTCCCGGATATTCGTCATACCCGTCACGAACAACACCAACCGTTCAAACCCAAGGCCAAAGCCCGCGTGCACCGCCGATCCGAATTTCCGGGTGTCAAGGTACCACCAAAGCTCTTCTTCGTCAATCCCCAGCACTTTCATCTTCTCTACCAATACGTCATACCGCTCCTCCCGCTGCGAGCCACCCACGATTTCGCCGATGCCTGGGAACAGGATGTCCATCGCGCGAACCGTTTTTTGGTCTTCGTTCAGGCGCATGTAAAAGGCTTTGATGTTGGCCGGGTAATCATATAAGATAACCGGACACTTGAAATGCTTCTCCACCAGGAACCGCTCGTGCTCACTTTGCAGGTCAGCGCCCCATTCTTCGATCAGGTACTGGAATTTCTTTTTCTTATTCGGCGTCGAATCCTTCAGGATATCAATCGCTTCAGTATACGAAACCCGTTTGAAGCCATTATCCAAAACGAACGCCAGCTTCTCTAACAGCGCCATTTCACTGCGCTCCGCCTGCGGTTTTTGTTTTTCCTCTTCCAGCAAACGGCCCTCGAGGAATTTCAGGTCGTCGGCACAATGGTCAACCGTATATTTGATGACATATTTAATGAAATCCTCCGCCAAATCCATGTTGTCGTCAAGGTCGTTGAACGCTACTTCCGGCTCGATCATCCAGAATTCCGCGAGGTGACGCGACGTGTTTGAATTCTCCGCCCGGAACGTCGGCCCAAACGTATAAATCTGGCCCAACGCCATGGCAAACGTCTCGCCTTCCAATTGACCCGAAACGGTCAGGTTGGTGTGCTTTCCAAAGAAATCCTGTTTGTAGTCAATGTGGCCCTCCTCATTACGCGGTGGATTGTCAAGCGGCAAGGCCGTCACCTGAAACATTTCGCCCGCCCCTTCCGCGTCGGCACCCGTAATGATCGGCGTGTTCACATATACGAACCCACGGTCCTGGAAGTACTTGTGAACGGCATACGCCAATACCGAACGCACCCGCATGATCGCGCCAAAGGCATTGGTACGCACGCGCAGGTGGGCATTCGCACGAAGGAACTCCAACGAGTGCTTCTTCGGCTGGATCGGATACTTTTCCGCATCCGAATCACCCAAAATCTCAATATTACGCGCCTGGATCTCATACTTCTGCCCCGCCCCACGGCTCTCGGTCAGGTCACCCGTCACCGACACCGCAGCGCCCGTCGTAATGCGTTTCAGCGTTTCCTCCGGCGTATTCTCAAAATCGATCACACACTGAATATTGTGCAGCGTCGAACCGTCGTTCAATGCCAAAAACTGACTGTTGCGGAATGTCCGCACCCATCCTTTCACATTCACATCCTGCATCGCCTTTTCGCTGGCCAGCAGGTCTTTCACTTTGGTGTGTTTCATGTCGTCGAAAAATTGAGGTGCAAAGATAGGAAAAGTTGGCAGTAAGCAGTAGCAGTCGGCCGTTTCTCACGTCATCCACCGCGCCTGTGACGGCCCAGTAACCGCTGCTTTCCTGATTACTGCGTACTGATACTGCCCACTAACTACTGACTACGGCCTACTGTTCTCATGGCGTTCCGGCGCCCACTGCCTACTGCGACTGCGACTTCTTCCACGTAATCCGCTTCCGTTCAAACGTCAGCACTAAAGCCGGCAGCACCAGCAGGTTGGCGAACATCGCAAAAAGTAGCGTGACCGAAATGAGTCCGCCCAGCGCAATCGTCCCCGAGAAACTTGAAAGCGTAAACGTCGCAAAACCCAGGATCAACACCACCGACGTATAGAACGTACTGATACCTGTTTCGCGAATCGCGTTCAACACCGACTGGAAGATATCGCCCCGGGTTTCCACCAGGTCGTGTCGGTATTTCGCCATGAACTGGATGGCGTTATCTACTGAAATGCCAAAGGCAATACTGAAAACCAAAATCGTCGACGGCTTCAACGGAATGCCGAAGTAACCCATCAGGCCCGACGTAATGCACAACGGCAGGATATTCGTGATCACCGAAGCCGCCACCATCCGGGCCGAACGGAAGAGGTAGGCCATCAATCCTGCAATCATCACAATAGCAAAAATGATCGACTCGATCAGGTTATCGACCAGATAGGCTGTACCTTTTTCAAAAACCAAGGCCTTTCCGGTAATCGCCACATCGTATTTTCCTTTCGGGAACAATTCGTCTATTTTCTTCTGTAAGCGGGCTTCGACTTTCACCATTTGGTCGGTGCCGATGTCTTTCATGAAAGTGGTGATACGTGCCGTGTGCCCGTCTGCGCTCACGTAACTCTTCATCAGGTTATCGCCTTTGCCATTGCCTTTCAGCATCGACTTGGCATACGACAATACGAACACCTGCTCTTGTGAACTCGGCACCTGGTAATACGCCGGATTGCCGTTATAGAACGCCTGGTTCAGGTATTTTGCGAAGTTTACGACCGACACCGGCTGCGACAGTTCAGGCGTTTCCGCTATCGTCTGTTGCAATTCCTCCATCCGGCGGATCGTACCCGGCGTCACCACCCGGCCTTTGTCGGTATGTATCGTAATTTCAAGCGGCATCACGCCTTTGAATTCCTTCTCAAAAAAGACAATATCATCAAAGAACGAGGCATTCTTCGGCATCTCACTCAATAAACTGCCCGACACCCGCATTTGCAAAACGCCATAAATACTGACGGCAAGCAGCACGAAATACGTGGCATAGATCCGGCCCCGTCGGTTGAGCACGTTGAATTCCACCCGGTCCAACAACGACGAAATGTAGTTCTTGGAAAGGTGATACAGGTGCTTCTCCTTCGGCATCGGCATAAAACTGTAGGCAATCGGCACCACCATCAGCGTCAACAAATACACCGTAATGACATTCAGCGACGTCACCAAACCGAACTCAAACAACAGGTCGTTGCCCGTAATCATAAAGGTGGCAAAACCCGCTGCGGTTGTCAGGTTTGTCATCATCGTCGACATCCCAATCTCCGAAATCACCCGTTGCAGGGCTTTTGCTTGGTTCTTGTGTTTCTGAATTTCCTGCTGGTACTTATTTATCAGAAAAATACAATTGCAGATACCAATCACGATGATGAGTGGCGGCACGACGGCGGTGAGGATCGTAATTTTATAATTGAACAATCCGAGTGTGCCAAACGACCACAAAACGCCGAGCAATAGGATGCAGATGGAAATCAGCGTCGCCCGGAACGAACGGAAGAAAAAGAAGAAGATCACCGATACGGTCAGCAAGGCCGCACCGATAAACAACCCGATCTCGCCCTTCATGTTATCGGCATTGATGGTGCGGATATACGGCATACCGGATACCTTCAGGTCAATACCGGTCTCGGCCTCAAAACGCTCGACGGCGGGCACCAACTTATCGAGTATGAAATCTTTACGGGCCGCGGTGTTCACCATCTTCTTGTCGAGGTACACTACCGAACGGATCGTCCCGGTCTGTTTGTTGTAGAGGAGTCCTTCGTAAAACGGCAGGCGGTCGAACAATTCCCGGCGGATATGACGCAGATAGGCTTCATCTTTCGTCTTCGCCTGATCCAGCAAGGGCACCATTCGAAACTGCTGGGCTACCGTATCTTTCTCGAGTTTTTTGAGGTCGTTCAACGAAATGACCAACTCCACCTCTTTTTGGCTTTTAAGTCCCGTCATCAGGGTATTCCATGACGCATACGCCTTCGGAGTGAAGAAGCGTTTGTCTTTTACCCCCAGCACGATTAAGTTGCCCTCTTCGCCAAATTGCGAAAGGAACTTCTCATACGCTACGTTCGCCGGGTGTTTCTTAGGGAGCAGGTTGGCCTCGGTGTAGGTCATGCCGAGGTCACGGCAATTCCATCCCAGGAAGAGTGTCAGCACACCAATACCCACAAGAAGGGCCACCCTGTTGGTCAGGATGATCCGGGCGGCTTTCTCCCAGGCTCCAATCGGACGCGCTTTCTTTTTTCGTTTCATTTGCGGAAATGCCGCGCAAAGGTACGTTTCCACCGCCGGAAATCCCAACCCTCGCCCTGTAAAAATGCCCCTAAACGCTGTTTATTTAAGATTTTGTAACCATTCGACAACGACGTGGTTTTCGAAAGTCATTTTCCTATCTTTGGCTTCCGACATCTTTCCGGCATGAAGAACCTGAAGAACTCCCTTTTTTACATTGTAACCATCGGTGGTGCAGGCGCCCTGATGTATTGGATTACCTCGAAAGGGCTGGTGCTCGAGAGCGGTCGTCAGTTCAAACACGCCGGGTCGTACCACGATCGCTGGGACGACTTCCTGGCGAGTATCAGCGACAACCTCCACCATCCGCTGGCCTTGTTGCTCGCGCAAATCATCACGATTATTCTGGTGGCGCGCTTTTTCGGTTGGATCTGCCGCAAGATCGGGCAACCGTCCGTGGTCGGGGAAATCCTCGCGGGAATTATACTCGGACCCTCGCTCGTTGGGCATTATCTACCTGAGTATTCCTCTTTGCTTTTCCCAAAAGAATCCCTCGGGAACCTACAGTTTTTAAGCCAAATCGGACTCATTCTCTTCATGTTCGTTGTAGGCATGGAACTCGACCTGAAAGCCCTTCAAAATAAAGCGAAAGACGCCGTTGTCATCAGTCACGCGAGTATCGTGTTCCCTTTTGCACTTGGGTTGGGTCTCGCTTATTTCATCTACAGCGAATACGCGCCGGGCACCGTTCGGTTCCTGTCGTTTGCGCTCTTCCTGGGTATCGCTATGAGCATCACCGCCTTTCCGGTGTTGGCCCGTATCGTGCAGGAACGCGGCATCCATAAAACCAAACTCGGCGCCATCGTCATTACCTGCGCCGCGGCCGACGATATCACCGCGTGGTGCATCCTGGCGGCTGTCATCGCGATCGTAAAGGCGGGTTCGTTCGGCAGTTCACTCTACGTGATTGGCATGGCGGTGCTCTATGTGCTGATCATGCTCTACCTCGTGCGTCCGTTCCTGAAGCGGATCGGCGACTTGAAAACCTCGCGCCAAAGCTTGAGCAAGCCGGTGGTCGCGATTTTCCTACTGACCCTCATCATCTCGGCCTATACCACCGAAATCATCGGCATTCACGCCTTGTTCGGTGCCTTTATGGCCGGTGCGATCATGCCCGACAATACCAAGTTCCGCAACATTTTTATCGAAAAGGTAGAAGATGTTTCGGTCATCCTGCTATTGCCATTGTTCTTCGTATTTACGGGCCTCCGCACCCAAATCGGCCTCATCGACGACCCCAAACACTGGGAACTCACCGGATGGATCATCTGCGTAGCGGTCGTTGGTAAGTTTCTGGGAAGCGCTTTAGCCGCCAAGTTCACCGGCCAGAACTGGCGCGACAGCCTCACCATTGGCGCCTTGATGAACACGCGCGGCCTTATGGAACTCGTGGTGCTCAATATCGGGCTTGACCTGAAAGTCCTTACCCCAACGGTGTTCACGATGATGGTCATCATGGCCTTGTTAACGACCGTCATGACCGGACCGGCCCTCAACCTCATCAATTGGATCTTCAAAACCAACGATGACGTCATCATAGAGGAAATCAAAAAGGAAAGTCCCTACCGCATCCTCTTCTCCTTCGGAAACACCGACCGCGGACGGGCGTTGCTGCGTCTGGCCGCCGGACTCGTGCGCCGCGAACCGGGCGGCAATACCGTCACGGCTATGCACCTGACGCTGAGTAACGAAATCCATACGTTTGATTTCGAAGAATTGGAGAACAAGACGTTCTCACCCATCCTGGCCGAAGCGGAAGAACTGGAACAACCTATCGTGAAACTCTTCAAGGCATCGAACGACATTGACATGGATATCGTCGAAATCGCGAATAAAGGCGACTACGACCTGCTGCTGGTTGGACTCGGCCACTCGATTTTTGAGGGAACCTTGTTGGGGAAAGTGCTCGGACTCACAACACGCATCATCAACCCCGATCGCTTAATCGACAAATTCACCGGAAAAGAAGGGCTCTTCGAAAACTCCCCTTTTGACGAACGTACGCGTCAAATCCTGACGAAATGTAAGATGCCGGTGGGAATCCTGGTAGACAAGAACCTCGAACGTATCGACCGTATCTTCATGCCGGTGTTCGGGGATGGCGATGCCTTCCTTGTGACGTATGCCAAACGCCTGATCGACAACAACAAGTCGATTGTAACCGTAGCGGAAGGTGTGGAAGGAGACGACAGCCCCGTACTTCGCAGTATGCTCGCCGAAGTCGAGGCAACCGCACCCGAGTATATCGGACGGATGGGCGGACGCACCATGAAACGCGACTTCCTTGAGTCGCAGGACATGATGATCGTAAGCCTTGAAAGCTGGAAAAAACTGGTGAATACGCAAAGTCCGTGGCTCGGACACATTCCTTCTGTACTAATCATCCGCCCGTAATGGGTTGGGTATTTTTGATCATTGGCGGACTCTTCGAAGTCGGATTTGCTTCCTGTCTGGCCAAAGCCAAAGAAGCCTCCGGCCTGCACTGGTGGGGATGGATGGCGGGTTTTCTCGTATGTCTCGCCTGTAGTATGTTCCTACTTTATAAGGCTACCCAAACCTTACCCGTTGGCACCTCGTATGCCGTCTGGACGGGCATCGGCGCCGTGGGAACCGTGCTAGTCGGCATCCTTTTCTTCAAAGAACCGGCTGATTTCTGGCGCCTATTCTTCATCACGACCTTACTGATTTCGGTCGTCGGCCTCAAAGTCGTCTCCTCCCGTTAAAAGCCGAGATCGAGCGAAAAGCTGAGTTTGACCGCCAGGTTGTCTTCCATGCGGGGCAATTGGTTGGGGCCGTATCGGTAAAATGCGGTAAGTCCTAATCCCGAGTAAATCTTGTTGAGTTCCAGTCCCGACTCAAAAAAACCTCTTTCAAGTGTCTTATAATCGATGCCTACGTGCTCCCAGGGGCGTTGCATCGAGCCGAATGCCATCCGCGATACAAAGACGAGCGACGGCTTGACCTTGCGGGCGAGGCGAATCCGGCGCAGGCCATGCTTTACCTGAAACGTGACGTAGCGACTTGAGAAGAACTCATTGAAATACATGGTTTCGAAACTGTTCTTGCCCGCAATGGTGATCCGTTGCAAAAGCCGGTCTTTCGTAAGGTTGTTCGGCGAGGTGTTATAGAGATGCGTAAGCGGCACATCGCCATTGGCGTAACCTGCTGTCAACAAAAACGAAGAACGCTGTCCGTCGAGATACGGAATTTCGTACTCCGCCCGGAAATCGAACTTCATAAACGAAAAATCGCTGTCCCAAAACCCTTTCATCGACCGCGTCACCTGAAACGTAAACTGCGGATAGCGTTTCTCGATTTCAAGACGACCCGTGGGCGTTTGCATATAATCGCTAAACGGATTCCACTGGAGGGCGAACGAAGCCGTCGTTAAGGTATACCGGCTATAGGTTTGCCCATTAGTAACAAAGTTGTAGCCAAACAGCGGCCGTACATCACTGTGCTGCAATTGCCAGATACTCTCGGTCTTAGGGATGATACGCGTTTCGATGTAACCCCGCCACGTCTTATGGTTATAAAACGTGCTGATGTTGATCGGTCGCGGATCGTAGATTTTGAACACCCGTTTGTCGATGGCAAACGACGTGCTGGCAATCTCGCGGATATCGTCGGTATAGTTCAATCCCATCCACGAACCCGAGAACTTCCCAACGCGGGCCGCTCCTCCGAGGCTGTATTTCATTTGTCCGTCTTTGGTGCCATCCGCTATATAACCATCCATCCGGTAAAAGGGCGACAGTCGTTCGTTCGTGACGCCTCCGACCCCAAACCGAAATCCCTCATAATTGTTATAGCTGAGTAAATACCGAAGATCGAGGTCGATCGGTCCAACCGGCAGATAGCCATTGATGATTTTCTTTCCGATGCGGAACTTCCGCTCAATCTGTCGTTTCTTCGAAAGGCGGTCTAGGGCGTGATAGGTTTCGCGGCTGCGGAGATCAAGCGTGTCCCGTCTAAAAGCATCCCAAAAAGCGGTGTCACGGTCAATGGCGGAATCCCGTATATCAATCGAAACAGCGGTACGTCGGATTTCGACCGGCACGTCATATTCGAGCCCGTAATACGACGTAGCCGACTGCACGAAGGTATAGTCCGAAGGCTGTAACCTCCGATTGCGCTCGCTTTCCGGCGAAGGATCGAAGGTAACCGTTTCGCCCAGTATCCGGATGGCCTCGTCATTGGTGCCTTTGTCGATGCGGAACTCACTTCCGGTCGGGAACCATATTCCTTTATCCTCCAAAAAACGAAAATCATGCGTGGCCCGTAAATTCACGATGCCTTTTACGCGCATGACGGCCTTTGCGACGCCATAGGTTTCGGTATCGATATACAGCAGTCCGCGCAGCACCGGTCGTTTGGGCGTGTCTTTCTTCGACCGGAAGTATAAGACATAAGCCGGGCGACCACCGATGTCGGTGGTATCAAGGAGTTTGTAGTAGTAATAACGGGCTGCATTCGCGGCTAACGGACTCCGGTAGCGCGTTTCCATCAGGTCATACTCCGGATCGTAGATAGAATACGATTGTTGGGTAAAGCCAATCACTTCATATACGGGCTGTCGGAACCCGGCCATCCGGGCGCCCAATACGGTTTCCTTGAGTCGGCCGGCGGCATATTCAAAACGCGACGCCCGCTCCATGAGGTAAAGGTGTTGCTTGTCCATCAACTGCCGGAACTTATACACCGTCGAATCAGGTTCGACCTCTTTCTGCCTGTGACGGGAAACCGTTCGCAAGCCGATGTGATCGTCAATAGAGTCGGGTTCTGCCGTGACAACCAGCTTATTGTAGGCATTGAAACGGTAGCTCGCCAATCGTTTTTGCGGATCGTTTCGGTCACGGCGCTCAATGACCAACCGCACCACCGAATTGGCCGCGACGTTTGCATTTTTGGCAGCTTCGCGACTCGTTTCGCCGGTTTCCGGCACCAGACGGATATTGAAATAGGTGTTAGCGCTCTCGGGTCGGGCCCGCTGCGTTCGATAGCCTGGATACGAAAAGACCAACTCAGCAGGTGCCACGAGATCCACACGAAAATGACCATCGACATCGGTGATCGCAACCGGGCGTCCGTTTGCCGACACGTTCGCGAAGGCCAACGGCGCGTCGGTGGCCGCATCGGTTACTGCTCCCTTCACCACAATCTGGGCCTGGACCAAAAGGGGAAGGAATAGAAAGAAAAGCAGTCGTTTCATGTTGGATGCGGCGATACGGCAAAAATACGTATAAAAAAATCCGCCGAAGCGGATAATGTATGAGGCACAAGTGTTTTAGACTTTCATGATCTCGGCTTCCTTGATAGCGAGATGCTCGTCAACTTTCTTGATGAAATTGTTCGTGAGTTCCTGCACTTCTGCTTCCGCATTCTTACACAAATCTTCCGAAGTTCCTTCTTTTTCGAGTTTCTTGATTTCCTTGTTGGCTTCCTGGCGGGCGTTGCGGATACTGACTTTCGTGTCTTCCGACTCGATCTTCGCCTGTTTCACCAGGTCACGACGCCGCTCTTCCGTCAATGGCGGAACGCTGATGATGATAACGTCACCATTGTTCATCGGGTTAAAGCCAATGTTCGCGACCATTATCGCTTTTTCGATCGGGCCCAACATATTCTTTTCCCACGGTTGGATGGTGAGGGTACGTGCATCCGGGACGCTGACGTTCGCCACCTGAGACAAGGGGGTCGAAGAACCGTAATAATCGACAAACACACTGCCGAGCATAGCCGGACTCGCCTTTCCGGCGCGGATGTTCAGGAATGACTTCTCGAGGTGGGCGACGCTGGCGGCCATTGACTCCTCGGTGCTTTCCAGGATAAAATCGATGTCTTCCATTTTCTTGATTATATACTTACCACCGTCCCCACATTGCTGCCTTCGCAAATCTTGAGGAGGTTGTCTTTTTTGTTCATATCAAATACCACAATCGGCAGGCGGTTTTCCTGGCTCAGGGTAAAGGCGGTGGTATCCATTACATTAAGGCCTTTGCTGAGGACGTCTTCGAACGTGATGTGTTCGAACTTCACGGCATTCGGGTCTTTCTCAGGATCCGCTGTGTAGATACCATCAACGCGGGTTCCTTTGAGGATGACATCCGCATGGATTTCAACACCCCGCAAAACGGCAGCCGTATCGGTCGTAAAATACGGGTTACCCGTACCGGCTCCGAAGATGACGATCCGTCCTTTCTCAAGATGACGCACCGCACGGCGCTTGATATAGGGCTCCGCAATCGCTTCGATCTTGAGGGCCGTCTGCAAACGCGTCTGCATGCCTTTGTCTTCCAAGGCACCCTGAAGCGCCATACCGTTGATGACGGTGGCGAGCATCCCCATATAATCTCCCTGCACGCGATCCATTCCATTACTGGCGCCGGCGACGCCGCGGAAGATGTTGCCACCACCGATTACGATGGCGATCTCAACACCAAGGTCATGTACTTTCTTGATATCGTCTGCGTACTCCGCTAGCCGTAACGGATCGATACCGTATTGACGGTCACCCATCAGTGCCTCGCCGCTGAGCTTTAGGAGAATTCTTTTGTATTTCATCAGGGGATTACAGTTTGGATGCCGGGGCATCCGATTTTTGTTGTGCAAATATAGTACATTCCCGTTTTTCCGCTAAAGCGTTACCGCATTTTTGGTCTCTGCTCCAAAAGACGTAATAGCGGCCTGGTAACCCGATTCGAAAATCGCGTCCATTTTTACTTTATTGGTCTCGAAGGTGCCAAATTGCCAGAGTCCTTCCGGGATGATGATGCGGTCACACAAGTTGAATTTTTGGGTGTTGGAATGTGCCGTTAATAACTCGACGGCCCGTGACATCACCGATTTGATCGAATTGAGGTCTTTTGCTTCAATATCCTGCACCGGACTCACATACACCCCAATCAAATGGTCACACCGGCCCTGAAGCACGTCGGCTGGAAAATGGTTGAGGATACCGCCGTCGGAATACACATTGCCGTCTATTTCATACGGGCACATCATACCGGGCACGGCAGCCGAGGCGAGCACCGCATCGGTAATGCGGGTGTCAGGACCAAAAATACGCAGTTTGCCTTTCACCATATCCGTTGCCATGATGTGCAGCTTCAACGGAAGATCGCCGATTTTGGTATCGCCAAAAATCGTATCAAAATAGGGTTGGAAGGAGTGGGAATCGATGAGTCCGGGTTTCTTCAGCGTAAAATGCCGCCAGTGAAAAAAGTAAATCGACTTGAAAAACTCAAGGATTTGATCGGGCGTTTGACCGAAGGCATACAACGCCCCTACAATGGCACCGGCGCTTGAACCGGCGATCTCCGAAGGTCTGAGTTCATGGTCGTCAAGATACTTGAGTACGCCGGCGTGCGCCAGTCCTTTTGTGCCGCCGCCTGACAGGGTAAGACCGATGTGTTTGTGTGTTTTGGTCATAGTCGGATGATGTGCATATTCGTACCTTCGCAACGCCAAACAAAACTATGCAAATTATGGATGCCCTTATTGCCAACAGCTTGTTAAAGGCCCAGACCTATGCGCAGTATCGCGAAACGGTTACGTCCTTGCTTGCAGAGGGAAAGGCAACCGGCGACGTCCAATCGGATGCGTTGGTGCACTACACCCAACTCAATGAAACCCGTATGAACCGACTGCAAAAAACGGTGCAGTTGGAAGACGCTGTGGCTACAAAACTGCATCATCTTACCCGTTCGTATACATGGCTGGTCCTTTCAGAAGGATGGTGTGGTGATGCCGCGCAGTTACTTCCGGTGATGCACAAAATGGCGTTGGCATCCGACAAAATCGAATTGAAAATCGTGTTTCGCGACCAGCATCCGGAATTGATGGACGCCTATCTTACGAATGGCACCCGTTCCATCCCCAAACTCCTCATCCTAGACAATGAAAGCGACATCGTCATTGCCTCGTGGGGACCTCGACCGGAACCCGCTGCCCAACTCGTGCGCGACTATAAGGCACAACATGGCGTGTTTGACGAGACGGGAAAGACCGCATTACAGTTGTGGTATTTGCACGACAAAGGAAAGTCGACACAGGAGGAAATCGTAGCGCTACTCCGCTAACGTCGCGACGAAACCGTCAGGCGACAGCGCATCGTCTACGGAAAAACCACCGCTTTTGGTACGTCGCAATGCGGTGAGATGGGCACCCGACTGCAGGGCGACTCCCATGTCGTGGGCCAGCGAACGGATGTAGGTACCTTTCGAACAACGCACGCGAAAATCGACATCCGGCATTTCGATACGGGTGAGTTCGAATTCGTAAATCGTGGTCTTTCGGGCGGCAATTTCCACCGTTTCACCCGCCCGGGCATGTTCATATAAGCGTTTGCCGTCTTTTTTGATCGCCGAAAAAACGGGAGGTTTTTGGTCAATCTCCCCCACAAACTGAAGCGTGGTCTGGCGGATGCTGTCTTCCGTCAGGTGCGACGTCGGAAATACCGCATCTATTTCGGTTTCCAAGTCGTAGGAAGGCGTGGTAGCACCCAGACGGAAGGTACCGGTATATTCCTTCTCCTGCCCTTGTAATTCCTGGATTTGCTTCGTCGCCTTACCCGTACAGACAATCAGTAAGCCCGACGCCAGCGGATCGAGTGTACCGGCATGCCCCACCTTGATTTTTTTGAGTCCGAGGTGTTTTTTAAGCGCCCATTTGATCTTATTGACCGCCTGGAACGACGACCAATGCAGCGGTTTGTCAATCAACAGGATACGACCTTCGGTAAACGACTGTTCGACGGTTGTCATTTGAGGGAAAAATAAGCGAGCAACACCGTTCCGACTATAATACGGTACCAACCCCAGGGGCGGAAGCCGTATTTGCGGATGACACCAATGAAGAACTTCACTGCCAGAAGTGCTACGATAAAGGCGGCCAGGTTACCGAACAGGAACATCTTGAGATTGTCGCCGGACTGCGTGAGCAATTCGTATCCTTTAAGTCCCGAAGTTTTATAGGTTTTGACAAAAACCGAATAGACCGTCACGGCGAGCATGGTAGGCACCGCCAGAAAAAATGAAAACTCCGCCGCCGTTTGCCGGTTGAGTTTCTGTTGCATACCCCCGATGATTGAGGCGGCCGAACGGCTCGTGCCTGGCATCATCGCAAGGCATTGCCACACGCCAATGGTAACGGCACGTCGTATCGAAATACCTTCTTCAGAGGTAATTTCGGGTTGCTGGAAAAGACGGTCTACAAACAGTAATACGACACCTCCCACAATGAGTACAACGGCAATCGGAATGGGACGGCCGAGCACGGCATCGATAGCGTCGTCAAAAAGGTAACCCAGCACCAGCGCCGGTACAACAGCCAATGCGAGTTTGATATAGAATTGGAAACGGGTGAAGTCGAGGAATTTCCGCCAGTATAACAACACGACGGCCAGAATAGCGCCGAACTGAATACTCACCTGGAAAAGTTTTACAAAATCGTCTTCCTGTATCCCGAAATAGGAACTGGCGAAGATCATGTGACCGGTCGACGAAACCGGCAGGTATTCGGTCAGGCCTTCGATGATCGCAAGGATCAGGGCTTCAAAAAAACTCATTTAGGCCTTCTTCGGATTTTTGAGGATGGCATATATCATAAGACCGAAACCGATCAACACAACGGCGGGCGCAAGGCGGATCCGGCGGAAATCAAAAATCTTGTCACTGAAGACGTTGGGGTCGTCGCTTCCGCCTCCTGACATCAGGATGAAGCCGAGTGTAATGACCGCAAGTCCGATCAGCAAAATCTTGTAGTTCACTTTTTCGAACAGGAACTCGGGTTTATGTTCTTTGTTGTTCATGATAGATTCGTTATCCTGGTTTGCATATGCCGCGCAATCGCGATTTGGTTTTAAACTCCCTTCAGGCAGTTTTAGTATAAGTCATCGGTCCGAAGGTTTAGATAGCGTTGGGTGGCGAAGAACGTACTGACCCATGCGATCAGTACCCCTACCACCAGAACACCCACCAACACCAGGGCCGACGCCAGCGGCTGGTTGGTCAACCCGAGGTTCGGGAAATAGTAATCAAGCGACAAAAGCGTTGCGACCAATGCCGCAACGGCCAATAGCGCACCTACGACGCCCAGCGTGACACTTCGCACGATAAACGGTCGACGAATGAAGGCCTTGGTAGCCCCCACCATCTGCATCGTTTTGATGATAAAGCGATTGGAATAGATCGAAAGGCGGATGGATCCGTTGATCAGGAGAATGGCAATAATCGCCATCACCCCCGCCAGTATCAGGATGTAAAGACTGATCTGCTCTATATTCTCATACGCGAGTTTTACCAATACCTTGTCATATCCGACATCAGCCACCATCTCGTTCTTGCGGATGCGTTCGTCGATTTTACGAAGGCTGTCGTCGTGTATGTAGGAAGCCTTCAGTCGTATGTCAAAGGAATTTTTCAGGGGATTCTCGCCGAGATAGTCCATAAAGTTTTCCCCAATATCGGCAATCATGATTTTAGCGGCTTCCTCCTTACTGACGTAGGTCGCCGACTTCACAAACCGAGCGGTCTTCATTTCCTGCGCAAAAGCGTTGATCACGCTGTCGTTCGCTTCTGTCTTGAAGAACACCGTCATCGGGATTTCCTCTTTGAAGTGATCCGACAATTGCTTCGAATTCAGCACGAAAAGACCGAATATCCCCAACAGGAAAAGCACCAGGAAGATGCTCAGCACTACTGAGAAATACGAGGAAATCAACCTGCGTTTCTTGAACTTTTCGTAAGACGAACTCATAGACGACGTATTTCGCGTAAAAGTAAGGAAAAAGATGGGAAGTCAGGCCCCTCTTTGCCCGCGGAAACCACTCCTTAAAACGCGGTACTCAGGGAAATCGTAAGCCCGGTACTTTCCGGAACGAAACGGCAAACGCCTCCAACGCACACAAGGCCACCCCGCTGCCGCCCGTAATTGAGCGCGAGGCGTGTGGAGCCCTTTCGATAGGCGCCTCCTACGTTATAATAGTGTGTCTGCTTGCTTGCGTCGTCATTACCGTAGTTGTAAATATCCCAAACATACAGCGAGTAATGGTCGTTTATGTTGAACTCGACTGTGGTGCCGGCCCAATTCTTCATATCCGCGTCGGCCCACATATGTTCGCCTTCGACCCGAATGGAGCGGCTCGGCGAAAAGTTATACGTAAACTCGGCGTTGATGATATTGGTTTTCACCACTTCACTTCCCTGCCCCTGCCAAAGCCGGTCGTAGTATTGGTTGACGCAATAAAAAGCGGAATGCCATTTCTCCGACAACTGCTTGCGCACCTCGAGGTTATAGTCTGAATAGTATTTCTGTCCGACTCCAAAGAATTGGGTATGGTAATCCACCGGGATGAAGCGGTAATTGCCGGCGAGGTTGTACCAACTCGAGGCGTTGGCGGCAATCTTCGTGCCGTATTTACCCCCGAGTGGCGTATCCTTGGCGAAATCATAAAAAACGTCGATTTGCCCGCCGGTTTCCCCCGCTTTCATGATCGTAGGATCGATGTAATCGACACGGGCCTGCGCCTGGTAAACATAGATATTGGCCAGATTCGAGTGGTGTTGTTTGGTAAGTGCCGGAAGGAAGCCGAGTACCTTATCGTTATAATTCAGGCTTGAAGAAACGCCGTCGGGTGCCGGGGTAGGTTCGCGTTCTGACAGGAAAAGCATGTTTTCGATACGGCGGAGCGTAGCATCGATGCCCAATCCTTTTCCGGAATAACCGAAGTTGATGAGGGTCGCATTGCCGGAACGGGCAAAGTTGTTGTTGATATTGAGCTGCGCATCGGGCACGGCGTCGCGTGTTTTATAATCGTATTCCCCGGACAGATAAAACGCGTTATGGATGAAGTTGAAACGCCCGGAATAGGCATTCGTCAATTCGTCGAATAAGGCGGGTTCGAAGTCTTCGACCTTCTCATGGCGGCCCAGCCAACTAAAGCCAAACGACAGGTCTGACGAACTGAATTTCAGCCATTTCGACACGTTGATATCCGAATCGAAACCATAAACGTCGCCCTTTGCCACACCAAAACCGCTTCGCTGCCGTCCGGCGATGGCCGTTAGGCGGATAGCGTCAATTGGTCGCCACACGATGCGTCCGCCCCGAAGCGCGGTATTGATACCCAACGCCCGGTCTTCCCAGGCGCGGAAGATGAGTCCGGAACCGAACTGTTCGTAAAAATGCCCGACGGTGACATCGAGTTTGGTGGAGTTGTAGGATACGAAATAGAGTCCGAGATCCGTGCCGTCAAAACCCGGATTATAATTCAGGAGTGCCGACGGCGCGTAGGATTCCGCCTGTATACCCGCCGTCCATTTCTTGTATTGGTAATTGAGTTGGAAGTAGTTATTCGAACGAAACGGATCTTCGGGGTGCGACAGGTTTCGTCCTTTATCGTTTAGGTACCAGGCCGAATTCGATTCAAATCCGCCGAAAAGCTTACCGTAGTCTGTCTTCTGCTCGTCCTGTGCCTGCACTGCGACGGCCGCATAAAGGGCCCATGCGAAAAAATACCGTCTCATTACAGCGCCTTCAGTTTTTCAAAGAGTTCATTTTCAGCACCCTGACTATACCCATTGTGGATGTAGACGATTTTCTTGTTTTTTACGACCACCGTATACGGCACGTTCGCAACGGCAAGTGCCCGTTTGAGTTCCTGATTGCTGTCAAGCAGGATGGCATAGGGCCATTCTTTCCCCGACAACAAAGGGCGTACGCGTTTTTGGGTGCGGCTATCATCGATGGAAATCGCCACTACCTGGAAGTTCAGTTCCTTCGACCAGTCAGCATACTTTTCCTTAATGGCGTCGAGTTCGTTGATGCAGGGCACACACCACGTCGCCCAAAACGAAAAGACATAGAGTTTATCGGGCTCGGAAAAGTCCTCTTTTACGTTGAACGACTTGTTATCCGGCGACTTCAGTGTGACAGCCGGCATTTCTTTCTGAGCGTGCGCCGCACCGGAAGCCAGCAGCAGGAGCAGGAGGAATTTCTTCATATGTGTGGGTTTGGTGGTCGCGGCAATATTAAGAAAATATGATGGGATAGTTACCCACTCACGCCTTTATTTCCTTGTTGGAAATTAAAAGAAATGCAGCCTATTTTGTGATTTGTTGTCAGATTCCCTGAAAAACAAAACAGTTTCAGGTGATTTTGTGACAGAACAAAAAAAGTACTGGATAATTCCAAACACACTATTGTTACCTGAACGAAAATTTCCTACATTGCGGCCACCTTAGTGATTCTAAGGAATTTAAGACAACTTACCTACCACATCTAAACTGCACTACATGAAGAAAACATTACTTTCGCTCTTGCTGTTTACCGGACTGGCTGCCTTTGCCCAGTTGCCGAACGGCAGTGCTGCACCCGATTTTACGGTGACAGACCTTAATGGAAATACCCATACCCTTTCTGAGTACCTCGCTGCGGGCAAAACCGTCATCATTGATATTTCTGCCACTTGGTGCCTGCCTTGCTGGAATTATAAGAACTCCCACAAACTGGCGGACCTTTATGAGTCGTTCGGTGGCGGTGGTTCTGAAGAAGTGGTGATTATCTTTGTGGAAGGCGACCCGTCTACTACACTTGACGATCTAAATGGAACCGGCGGAAATACCCAGGGGAATTGGGTGGATGGCTCGCCATATGCGATTGTAGACAGTGCAGAAATCGCCGATCTTTACCAGATTACCTATTTTCCTACGCTTTACCGTATCTGCCCGGCAGGCACAACGTTTGAATTGTCTTCTACTTCTTCTTTGACGGCCCTCCGGAACGGCATTAACAACAGCTGTGGTGCATTAACAGGAGTTCAAAACCATGCCAACCTCACTGCTGATGATTTGCGGTTCTGCGAGCCAACCGGGTCGTTCAGCGCTAAGATGAAAAACTACGGTAAAAATGCCATTACAAGCGCAACCGCGGTTCTCAAGGAGAACGGCGCTGTAGTTGCCACTGTTCCTTACAGCGGAAACGCCATACAATATCTACAAGTCCCACTTAATTTCCCTACGACTACATTTAATCCGTCTTCTAACTACACCATTGAGTTAAGCGATATTAATTCAGCACCGCCGTTCGACGCTTTAATGGCCAGCCAGCCATTGTCTATAGGTCTATCAGCGTCTACTACTGCCACTGCTGTTGATGTTTTGGTACACACAGACAACTACCCGGGCGAAATCTCCTGGAATATAAAAAATAGTGCGGGAACAGTAGTAGCGTCCGGCGGGCCTTACACGGCGGGACCTGGCGCGGAAGGTGCAGGAGGGCCCGATGCTAATACGACCATTACGGAAACAGTAACCCTCGAGGTAAACGAATGCTACAGCGTGGAGTTACTAGACGGTTATGGAGACGGATGGAGCTACGGAAATACCCAACATGGTATTGAGCTTCAGGCGAACGGCGTAACGTTCTTTGAGCAGGAAGCTGGAAACTTTGGGACATCTTTAGCCTTAGCTGCAGCATTTAAGACGAACTCTAACTTGGGAACCGTCGAGAATGAAAATGCTGTTTTTGGTATCTACCCTAACCCTTCCGCAGGCGTATTTACCTTCACAACTCTGGAACCTGTTCGTGTAGTAGTATCCGACCTGACCGGAAAAGTGGTATACAAATCTGCCTCTATCCAGAATGGGGAGACCATGAACCTGACCGGCTTGCAGCGCGGTGTATACCTCGCTAAAGTTTCGGGATCCAAAACAGAAAGAGTCGAAAAATTGGTGATTCAATAGCATTCGACCACCTTAGATAATTGACCTAAAGGCTATCGGGATTTTACGCCCGATAGCTTTTTGATTACTACAAACTCCTACTATGAAAAAGTTCTTCCTTATCGGATTTTCACTAATTGCTGCTACGTTACAAGCACAGATTACAGTATCGACGAATGGCAATGTGATCTCAAATGGCCAGGTATTCGCCTTTAACACGACGGCGATCGCATCTGAGCTACCTTTCCGGGTAGCCAACAACACGTCTGAACCGATTTTTCTTAAACTGAAAATGACGAATATGACGAACACTACAGGCAGTAGCGTACAGTTCTGTTTCGGCGTGTGCCTTTACAATGTGTCGGCGGGTTTACTCGTGCCGCCTAGCTTCCCGATTGAAATCGCACCCGGTGATATTACCCCTAATGGTGACCACTTTTGGAACAGCAATGCAGGCGACGGCATCAACTATCCGATCGAATATACCCTGACGTTTGTACAAACTACTGATGAGGGCGTGTATGTCGGCGACCTGCTCTCGTTTAAATACCAGTATAACCCCAATCTTTCGGTCGGACCGATCAGCGATCTGGCCCGTATGGGTATCACGGTACAACAGACCAAAATCAAAAATGCTGTTGATATAGAAAGCCAGGAGCCGACGCTGATGGAAGTATTCAGTCTTACCGGACAATCGCTGCGACACGCTACCATCAACGGGCAGCAGTCGGTTGACCTGTCTGGATTGGCAACCGGTGCCTACCTTCTGCACTTCACCTCTAAAACAGGAGCACAGGCGAACATCCGCATTATCAAAGAATAGCTATGAAATATCTTTTTTCGGTATGTGCCCTATTTGCCGTCTTGCTGTCAGGATGCCAATCGGAGTATACCATTGACCAATCCATTTCAACCACCTTGTCGGCCGACGTTTCGCTACAGTTGATCGATGAAGCCATTTCATTCCGGCTTCTAAATATCGACGGCGACGATCTTACCGACGAAGCGACATTCTATGTAGATGGTGTGGCCATTGACGGGCATGCCTTCACATCGTCACTGATCGGAACACACAAGGTGAAAGCCGTTTTTAGAGACATTCCTTCCAATGAAATCGAAGTAAGGTTCCATGACGGATCGGAGGTATTATTTGCCAAAAACGTGCTGATCGAAGACTACACCGGCACCTGGTGTGGCTATTGTCCGCGTGTCGCCTATGGCATCGAATTAGTGAAACAACAAACTACCAATGTCGTGGCGGTCGGTATTCACCGGGCAAGCTCTAACCCAGCAGACGCGTTTTACGATCCGTACAACTACAACACCGATGAACTCGAGTCGCTGATTGCCATTCCGGGGTATCCGAAAGGACTTTTGAACCGGAAGACGCTGTGGAGTTATCCTGAACCGAACAAGGTAGCACAGGTATTGGCCTTGACACAGGGTGAGAACCCGCGGGTTGGACTGGCCATCCAGTCAACCCGAACCGGAAATAACCTTAGTATCGACGTAAAGGTAAAAACCAGTAAGAACCTGACTAACGCAAAATTGGTGGTATACGTATTGGAAAATGGCCTAATCTACGACCAACACAATTATACATCGTATTATGGTGGCGTGGACCTGCTACTGAACTTTGAGCACAACCACGTCCTGCGTTCATGCCTTACCCCTTTGTTGGGAGAAGCGATTCCGGATGCCGATGTGCGGTCCGGACGCGTCTATACCCGCTCTTTCAATATCCCGATGCCTTCGAATGTCGCAAATCCTGAAAAGACAGAAATCGTGGCCTTTATCACCGATGCGACCAGCAACGCAGCGTTGAATGTGCGATCCGCCGAGACGGGGGAACAGCAAACCTTCCAGGAACTATAAAAAAGAAAACAGGCCACGAGCCTGTTTTTTTATGGAAATAGGTTTTTACCGTATTATCACAAAAAAACTATATTTGAAAAAAAATACCCATTTATGAAACTGAAAATTACCTCTCTTCTATTGTTGTTTTTTGTCTCATCAATTGCACTTGCGCAGATGGGAATGGGCCCTGTCGGACACCTGACTATTTTCTCGGAGGACGGAGACAAGTTCCAGCTATACCTCAATGGCGAACTACAGAACGACGTGCCGCAGACGAACATCCGCATTGAGGATCTCCCACAGCCGTATTACAATGCAAAAGTCGTTTTTGCTGATAAATCCCTTATGGAGATTACGAAAAACAACCTCATGATTGCCGACGTGGACGGCATCTATTCCGATGTCACCTACAAAATCCGCAGAGACAAAAACAAAGCGGGGAAAATGAAGATGAATTTCTTTTCTATGATTCCGGTGCAACAGGGGTACATCCCTCCTTCCAATGTGTATGTCGTACACTATGGTGCGCCAAGAGAAGTCGTGGTAGCCCAAACGCCAGGTCGCGTCAGCCAAACTACTACGACCACGACCACCCAGACGAACGGCACCAGCATTGGTGTGGGCGTAAACGTAGAGGGTGTTAGTATGGGAATCTCCATCAACGACAATATGGGCGGCGGCGCCGTTACACAAACCACCACGACTACCACGACCCATTCGGGCTCGCACGACGGACACGACCATCACGAGGCACCACGCGGCTGCGACGGACAATATTGTATGTCGGGAAGCGATTTCTCAAAGGCACTTTCTGCCGTAAAAGGCCAGGGATTCGACGAAACCCGCCTCAAGGTAGCGAAGCAGGTGGTATCGGCGAACTGCATGAACGTGAACCAAATCAAGCAGATCGCGTCGGAATTCGGCTTTGAGGAAACCAAACTCGACTTTGCGAAGTTCGCGTATGACTATTGTGTCGATCCGCGTAATTACTTTAACCTCAATTCGATTTTCTCGTTCAGCTCCAGCGTAGACGACTTAACCGATTATACGTCAAGCCGGAACTAAGCGTCACATCCAAAAACAAAAAAGACCGCCCAAAGCGGTCTTTCTTTTTTGAAATCGATCCGACTTACCAAAAACGGACGTAAAGTACGCTGAAGATCAAAATAGTCAATACGATCAGGGCCAGTGTCGACGGCGCCACCCGGAACATCTTGCTGTCGATCTCGAATGCCTTCGGATTGTGCTTCGGACCCGCCAGGCTTACCCCTACCATC
Organism: Flavobacteriaceae bacterium; assembly: GCA_027490305.1. GTDB lineage: Bacteria > Bacteroidota > Bacteroidia > Flavobacteriales > Flavobacteriaceae > Flavobacterium. Next base: position 35,593 of record JAIXYI010000006.1, on the reverse strand, counting down.
AGCAATACGGTGAAGAGGAATGTCCATCCCATCCCGATCAGGAACGGAATCTCATATACTTTCTCGGAATTGCGGAAGGCCGTCCACAGCCATGTCTCGGCTCCAAACCAATCGACCGCATACATATTGAAAAAGATCGAGAACAGGAAACCGGCAATCAATCCGGTAATGGCCGCTGTCCCGGTCGTGCGCTTCCAGAACATCCCGAGAATGAACATGGCAAACACACCCGGACTCACAAATCCGGTGTATTTCTGGATAAAGGTAAAGCCCCCTTTCATTCCAATGCCGAGGGTATCGTTCCAGGTAAGTACTACCGAAAGCACCATCGCCACCAAAATCGCGATACGCCCCATCAGGACGAGTTTTTTCTCGCTTGCCTCTTTATTGATGTATTTCTTGTAAATATCAAGTGTATAAATCGTCGAAATACTATTGGCTTTTCCGGCCAACGACGCGACAATAGCAGCCGTCAACGCCGCCAGGGAAAGTCCTTTAAGCCCGGCCGGCAAAAATCCTAAAATAGAGGAATACGCGTTGTCGGCCGAAAATTCGCCTCCGGCCGCCATCTCCGCCTGCAGGCCGCCGTCTTTCCAGATCACATACGCCGCAATACCCGGCAACATGACAATAATGGGCATCGCGAGTTTCATGAAGCCGGCAAACAAAATACCGGTGCGGGCGGTTTTCAGATCGGCGCCCAGGGCACGTTGCGTGATATATTGGTTGCATCCCCAATAATTAAGGTTGGTGATCCACTGGCCTGCGAAATACATGGCCACGCCCGGCAAAAGCAGGTACTTATCAATATCCTCCTGACTGGAATTCGGTCCGGGTTTGTCGAAAATCATCTTGAAATGGTCCGGTGCTTCCCGCATCATCGTCGTAAAACCACCCCAGGCATCACTACCCAAACCAAAATGTTCGCCCACCAGGCACAGCGCGATATACGTCGTGGCCAATCCGCCGATGACCAAAACCACTACCTGTATGACATCCGTAAAGCCAATAACCTTCATGCCTCCGAGCGTGATGATCAGGGCAAAGACCGCCATAACGACCACAATCAAATGAAAATACTCGCCTCCGGCCATATTGTTGATTGCCAGGGCACCCAGGTACAGAATCGATGTCAGGTTGACGAAAACATACAAAAACAACCAAAATACCGCCATGATAAGTGAGGCACTTTGGTTGTAACGCCGTTCGAGAAACTGTGGCATGGTGAAGATGCGGTTCTTCAGGTATACCGGAATAAACCAAACTGCCACGACGATCAGGGCGATAGCAGCCACCCACTCGTAGGCAGCAATGGCCAATCCCACCGTAAAGCCTTGTCCGGATGCGCCGATAAATTGCTCGGCGGAAATATTTGATGCGATGAGGGAAGCACCGATCGCCCACCAGGTCAGGGAACCTTCCGCCAGGAAAAAGTTCTTCGATTCAGAGGAACCCTTCTCCTTCTTTCGTCGGTATACCCAATAGCCATATCCGGCCACAAGGAAGAAATAGGTGATAAAAACGGCATAGTCAACAGTAGAAAACGTATTCATTTATAGCCTGGTTTGGTTGCAAAAAAGTTTGGTCAGGGCAAGTTATCATTTCAGACGCGTTTAACCGTACACTACCTACCAGTTTCTATAACGTTATCGTAAGCTACGGCGAACGCTACGGTATTTCGATTGTGTTTTTAGTTCCCGTGGAATTCGCTACTTTTGACGTTACTAAAAGAACCGAACATGATCACGCGCCACGACTGGACGAAAGAGGAAATCATCGCATTGTACAACCGTCCGTTGATGGACTTGCTTTACGAAGCCGCCACCGTACACCGTGAATACCATGACCCTAATGTGGTGCAGGTGTCGACCCTGCTCTCAATCAAAACAGGGGGTTGCCCGGAAGACTGTGGCTATTGCCCCCAAGCGGCCCGCTATCATACCCACATCGAAGGGAATGACCTTATGACCGTCAGCCACGTGAAGGCACAAGCGCTTCGTGCAAAATCGGCGGGTTCTTCGCGCGTTTGCATGGGTGCCGCCTGGCGGAACGTGAAAGACGGACCCGAGTTTGACCAAGTGCTCGAAATGGTGCGCACCATCAACAAACTCGACATGGAAGTATGTTGTACGCTGGGCATGTTGACCGAAAATCAAGCGGCCCGACTGGCAGAAGCCGGCCTCTATGCCTACAACCACAACCTCGATACCTCAGAAGAATATTATAAAGAAATCATTTCGACCCGCGGCTACGAAGACCGCCTTCGCACCATTGACAACGTCCGTAAAACAAACGTTACAGTCTGCAGCGGCGGCATTATCGGAATGGGTGAAAGTGTAGAAGACCGGGCGGGAATGCTGGTAGCGCTGGCCTCACTGTCGCCGCAGCCTGAATCGGTGCCGATCAACGCCCTGGTCGCCGTGGAAGGAACGCCGATGGAGGATGAAAAACCCGTTGAAATATGGGACATGATCCGGATGGTAGCGACCACACGGATTGTGATGCCGCTTACCCAGGTACGCCTCTCAGCCGGACGCACGAACATGAGCCGGGAAGGCCAGGCGATGTGCTTCTTTGCCGGTGCGAATTCGATTTTTGCAGGTGACAAACTGCTCACCACGCCGAATCCGGATGTGAACGAAGACATGAAGATGTTTGAAATGCTCGGATTGAAGCCACAGCGTCCGTTTGCCAAGATGGCCCAGCCGCAAACCGTGGAAGCGGAAGACTCGCAATTCACGGCCTTAGGCGAAAAACCACGCTGGTCAAGGCCCGGACATACAATCGAACGCAACCTCGAAGCATCTAAAAAATCAAAGACGCCAACGGAATAACGGTTTGTTAAAGTGTTTCCGTTACGTTAATCGTTTCTTAACTTTGCCCCTGTCCTACAGGGGCATTTTTGTGCTTTAAAAAACCGACTATGGCGTTGAACCTCACCGAGATTGAAAGGGTGAAGACCCTTTCGCGGAAGGACTTTCTTGACCGCTACGTGAAACCACAGAAACCGGTCGTTATTGAACAGTTGACTGCTGACTGGCCCGCTTACACAAAATGGCATTTGGAGTATATTCGTGACATTGCGGGGGATCGTACCGTGCCGTTATACGATGATCGCCCTGTTTCCTACAAAGAAGGATTCAATGAAGCACACGCCACGATGAAAATGTCGGAATACATCGACCTGTTGAAGTCGCGTCCGACCAATTACCGCATTTTTCTTTACAACCTGATGAAAGAGGTGCCGATGTTGAAAGATGACTTCCGCTGGCCCAACATCGGACTACGGCTCGTGCGGCAATTACCGATGCTTTTTTTCGGCGGCGAAAACTCACGGGTATTCATGCATTTCGACATCGATTATTCCAACATTCTCCACTTCCACTTCCATGGAAAAAAGCGCTGTGTGTTGTTCGCTCCTGACCAGACAAAATACCTTTACAAAGTGCCGCATGCGCTGATTTCGCGCGAAGACATCGACTTCGATAATCCGGACTTCAGTAAATGGCCGGCGCTGGCCAAGGCACAGGGCTACGTGTGCGAACTTAACCACGGCGAGATGCTCTATATGCCCGAAGGGTACTGGCATTATATGAAATACCTGACACCGGGCTTTTCAATGAGTTTACGCGCCTTTCCCCGACACATCGGCAACCTGTCGAAAGCGCTCTACAATGTGACCATCATGCGCTATTTCGACAACCTTATGCGACGTTGGAAGGGGCAGGCCTGGATCGACTATAAAAACGAAGAGGCCGTGCGCCGTACGAATGCCATAGCGTAGCCCGAAACGGTTTTCATGGGTTTACATTCCTAAAAAAGCACTTTCTTCGATACTTCAATTCCCGAAACTAGCCGCACTTTTACAATGAGTGCCTGGTGTGACGACATCAGCGGAACTTCTATTGAGTTGTTTGACACACCCGTCTTCGACGCCACCAATCGTCCGGCGACATCATATACCGAGTAAGAATCCATCATATCGTTGTCCGACCTGAGGTGCAGGCTACCCGCCACTTTCACAACAGAAACCCGAGGCTTGGTCATTTCAGGATGGGTGTTGCCGAGTGCTTCTCCGTATCCCAAAACAAACCGATTGGCAAACGACCCTGCTTCGGAGGTAAACACGTACGGGCCCTCCTTTAGATTGTGTACCTGCGCAAGGGTAAGATCTTGCAAATACACGGGCGTGTCGTCTCCCAACGAGCCGTCTGACTGACTTAAGCTAATGGTGGTGGTGCCAGCCGTGGGGAGTTGATATCCCAATGGCACCTCATCCTCAAAAAGTAGGCTGGTGGGGCGCGCCTGTACAGCCAGCAAATTGGTGTCCTGCAAGCTATAAAGTAAAAACTCTGACGGAAAACAGGTTCCATCATACCCGGGATCATAACCCACCGTGGCGCCGTCAACATATCCAACCAAAATCTGACTGAAGTTGGCCGCTTCATCTGTCATGGTAAGCCAGACACGCCCGGTTGCGGTTTGCGGCGCAGCATTCCGGTAAAAATTCGAATTGTTGCTACCGGTCCGCATCGCGTTGTTGAACGTAATACTTCCAACTGATAGCGTTTCGACAAAGAACCCCTGCCCCGAAGCGATATACTGTGTGGGCGCTGTCGTATTGCCCGTGCCAGTCGGCACACTGGTACCCCCTAACTTTGTATATACCGCGTAATCCGTCGAGAGATAATTGTTGGAAGAGAGGGAGTGATTATGGGTCCAGAAGTAAAGCGTTCCGGTAATTGTTTGGTTGATAGTGCCAGTACCCACCACGTTTGCATCAATAAACGAATTGGCGTTCAGGGCCGACGGATACGGGTTTCCGATGAGTTGGTTGGCGATGCTACCCGCGGCATAATTTATAGTGCCATTATTCGGTATGCCTGAAAACTGATAGGGAAAAACGGTTGGTGTACCGGTAGCCGTTTCGGGAGATCGTATGGCGTAACCGGTTCCTGGCGTGAATGTGGTTGTCGTAGGCAACAGGCTCCATGAACCACTGGCATGAGAAAAGAACTTGTCGGATTGGGTAAGAGGAGAAAAATCTCCTAATGTCTGCGTGCCATTCGTCGGTGACGACCAATATGTAAAATCATCCAGGATGATCGGAGTCGTGTTGCGGTTTACCAAGATAGTTCCCGTATTCGCTCCGGTGTAGCCGGTCTGAAGCAAACTCGCGCTATTATTCAGAACCAATGATCCACCACTGCTTACGGTGAGTGCAGACGTACCGGCGACGGCAACCGTGCCGGAGGCGGTCAACGTACCATTTGTAATGGTCAGCACCTTATCAATATCTACACTTGATAACGACCATGCTCCGCCCGATCCATTGAAGGTGAGGTTATTGAACTTTCCTAACGAACCCGTGATCGTGCCTGATATCGTTCGCCCAGATGCAGTAGCATTAAACGTAACGGTTCCGGATGCACCACACGTAAAGGTACCGGAATTACTCCAGTTGCCTCCAACATTTATCGCGCTGGTCCCGGTGCCGGCCGTCAAAGTGCCGCTATTAGCGACAGCTCCGGTAACAGTTAGTGTAGACGTCGTACCCCCTGTAAATGTTCCTGAATTCGTAAAGTTGCCCGTAACAGATGTTGTTCCGGTCGTCATGCTGATGGTGCCACTATTGGAAACGCTTCCGGAAACCCCATGGGTAAAAGAAGAGAGTGCCAGCGTGGCACCGGTGTTTACGGTTAGGTTTCCCTGGACATTTAATCCCGCCGCCGCGCTCTTTGTTGACGCATTGGTGATGGTCAGGTTGCCATAGCCTGGAGAGGCAAACGCCGTAACCGACTGTGCACCCGTTCCGGAATACTCCACCGTACTGGATGCCCCAAACGAAAAGGTAGAGAAGCCCGTGGGTGCGCCGCTCGTGGTGCCACTGATCTTCAACGTCGCGCCATTTGCCACTGTAAACGATTTCCCAGCTGTCCCCGTTATCGCATAGCCGCCGTTATCAAACGTCCCCGTCTGCACCGTGATGTTATCCGTTGTATTAGTCGTCGTTATAGCCCCTCCCAAGGTAACGCCCGCGGTGTTGTTGATAGTGATCTTATTATAAATATAATCCGCATTAATGGGCATGGTTTGGGCCGTAGTACCATTGAAATTTAGGGTCGAATTCGAGTTATTGGAGAGGAAATCGCCGCCGCTTATTGCGCCGCCTAGGTTGAGAGTACCGCCAGTCGTCGCATTTCCGTTGATGCGCACCTGGTTCCGCAAGGCAACCCCATTCATTACGATATCGCCTGACACATTAATAGTTCCGGTAGTACAAACCAGACGACAGTCACGTGAATTGGCTGTCGTTGCCGCCATCGATACCGAATTACAGGAGAGCGTTCCCGACTGCACATTTAGTTGTTTCACCACGTTGTTGGTAGTGGGCGCATTGATTGTGAGGGTCCCTGAAACCGTCAGCGAATTGCTTCCCAGTGTAACGGCATTGTTATTCCCCCCTCCGGCAATGGTCAGTGTCTTGCAAACGGCTGCAACGTTCACTGTCACGTCCTTTCCATCTGGGATAGTGACATCGTCCGCGACCGTTGGTACTGCGCCCCCTGACCAATTACTTGCTGTACCCCAGTTCCCTCCGGATGCACCGGTGAAAGAAATCTGTCCAGAGACACGCGTTGACACTAGTATAAAAAGGAGACAAGCAATTCTAAGCGTAGGTAGTAGTTCCATTAAGCTATCAATTGGGTGAAATAATGAGTTTTTTTCGGACGACCACACCATCTGCACATACCACCGTCACAACTAACACCTGCTCCGAAGCCCAAATAAGCTTCGACTGAAAATGAGTGGCATTTATCGCATTCGAATCCAAAATGACACGACCAAGTAGATCCACCACTTTCACGGAAGCGATCGCCAAGCCCGGACTGTCGACAACAATAGTCTTTTTATCGGTATAAATCGACATGGTAGGCGCATCGGTTACAGGTACTTCCAGGCTGGCGGCATTGGTATACCGGATGCGGAAGCGATCGTGGAACATTCCCGCACCGGTTGTAAAGGTATACGCAGCCGACTTGAGGTCGTGGATGACGTTCAACTGTAGATCTTCCAAATAGACCTCCTGGTCACCAGCCAGCACGCCCTGTGCCTCGTCGATGGCAATCTGGTAACTTCCCGCTGTCGTAATACGGATTCCGAGCGGCACGATATCCGATGGTTCAAACGGAAGACCGCGCCCCTGGATGACGAGTTTCTTATCGTCAAGCAAGGAATAAATATCAATTACATTATCGGTGAAGCTGCTGCCATCAAACTTGGTTTCATACCCGTTGGTAGCCTCGTTTACATAGCCCACCATTGTCTGGCGGAATGCCCCATTATCATTGGTCAGGTTGAGCCACAACCGTCCGTCCGCAACATCCGAACCGGTGCGGAAGAACTGCCCGTTATCGGTTGTAGTACGAAGGCGCATGCTGTTGTTGAACGTCACGCCCGCATCCGATTTAAGCAGCGCGAAGAACCCCTGGCCTGCCCCAATGCTGCCGCTAGGCCGAAGGTCGTTGGTACCGGATGTATCGGTTGTTGCCACACCTCCGGTTCCGTTCCAACTGGCATAATCGGAAGTCGAATACTCACCATCCACCACTGGAGTTATGGCAGTCCAGAAATAAAGCGTCCCTTCAAGGCTTGAACTGTTTTGGCTGACCAATTGGGCCGCACTAATGGCGCAGGGATAGGGGTTACCAAGTAATACCGTATTACCTGTAGCCTCGGCCGTCGCTCCATCGTCATAACTGTTGGCCGCAACCGTAATAACACCGTTGTTCGGCACGCCGGTGAAGTCGAAATTCACCACTCCTGCACCCGATTCAGATAGCCGGGTAATAAATCCCCGACCGGGTTCGGTTGACGAAATCATGCTCCACGATCCATCATAATCCCCATTCAGATCCCACATGTAGGCCGCATCGAATTGTCCTGGGAACATCGTCAGCATGTTTCCCTGCACCGGTTGGCCCCAATAGATATAATCGTCATGATCCATGCTGCGGGAGATGCGGGTCGCGACAATGTCACCGGTATTCGAAATACCATCGGTAATCTGTACCAGGTTGCCCTTGTCTTTCACCCAGATCGCACCACCGGTATTCGTGATGGCGTTGGTTACTGTTAGCAACTTTTCTGATGGCACTTCCAACGTAGACGCCGAAACCGTCAGCTCGTTGCCCACCAGGATTTCCGAAGAGGACGTAATGGATTTCGTGCCGGTTCCGGAAATGGCAAGGTCCTCATACTTCGGAGAGAAAGGCGTCAACGTCTGGTTGGCACCTGCATACTCGATCTTAGACCCGGCTTCAAGCGTAACGGTGGGAGAGTTTGTATTGTTGATGGCGGTAGTAGTGCCTCCTGTAAAACCCGCCGTATTGGCCAGTTTGAAGGTCGCTCCGTTTTTCACGGTAAAGGTACCCCCTGTCTGGAATCGAATACCGGTAACCGTCGCCGGATTCGACACATTGGTGCCGCTGATTTCAACGTTGGCGTAGTTGATGGTAGGAGATGAAACCCGGATATTCGTAGCAGACGTTCCAGTGAATTCGATAGTCGTACCGGATCCTAACGAATACGTCCCGCCCGATTCTGGTTTAGACGCCGTAGTACCTCCGAGCTTGTAACGGGATGTTCCCGTCATGGTCAGGTTCGACGTTGATGATCCGAATGCATTATTGCCCGCATCAAAAATGACGCTGTCGGAAATCGCAATCGTGCCGACCACGGCGTTCGTACTGGCCAATGTCTTGAGACCACTGCCCGACAACGTGATGTTTTGATAGGTTGGCGCGGTAGTGCCTTGTACCGCTTGATTTCCCGTAAGACCATACTCAACCGTACTTCCGGAATTCAAAACGGGTGTAATGCTCGGAATGGCGGTACCGGTTCCCACGAAACCATCCGGATCGCGTGTGATGAAGGTGCCCGAAATCTGGATCGCCGGCGTGCCTCCACCTGACTGGACCTGATTGGTCCCATTGTTGTCAAAAATACCGCCCGAATTGACCACCAGATTGGTGCTGTTCAGGCTCAAATGATTTCCCGCCGCCGAATTCAACTTAAATGTCCCCCCGTTGTTGACAGTAAACGGACCTGTCACCGTTAATGCACCAGTCAGATTCGAAGTAACCGCCGCGTTGATGGTCACATCCGCCGGGTTACCGAAAGTCGTCGTTGGGAAAGGGGTGGTCGTAATGCCATTGAATATGTACTTTACGCCTGCAGGCAGGGTAACCCTACCGCCGGCTGCCGCTGTGCCTGTTCCCGAAAAACTCCGGAAGGAACCGGATGCAGTCGATCCGCCGATGCCCGCCGTATTGGCGGTTATCAAGGTTGCCCCGCTGGTGAATACCACTTGCGGATTAGTTGTGCCGGCTGCGATGATACTATTCGTCTGCATGTTCAGGACAGCTCCGGATGCAACGGAAAAGGTAGACGATGGATTGGTATTGGCGCCCAAGGTCAGATTGGAGTTCATCTGAAGGGTGGCCCCTGCCAATACCCGATAATTGGTATAGTTGGAATCAGTGCCGGTATAGGAGAACGTCTGGGTGCCAGTGCCATTAAAGGTAAATCCGTTGGAGGCTGAATTAGAGGTTGTAAAAAACGTTCCTGTCGACGTATTATTGAAATTTCCTTTGATCGCAATCATGTTACTCGCTACGGTACCACTTCCGAAATCAACGATGCTGGAAGAAGAAGACGCAGCGCTAAAATTGCCATTTACATTCACCGTGGCCACGCCCGTCGTCGAACCGGTGGCTTCGAGATTCATAGAGCCGCTGCCGGTAATCGACAAATCCCGATTCACGGTGAGCGTCGTTGACGGACTCGACGCATTGTTGATCAACACTACTGACCCGGATGATACAGCCAAATCCCGCACCGATAGTGATCCGGCGCCCGAACTGTTCGATAACACGCACGTGCCACCTGAAACCGTCATATCGCTTGCCGCCGAACCCGTGAGTGTACCTGTGCCGCTTCCCTGGCTGACGTTCAGGGTACCGCCGGATACGGTGATGTTACCCGTGACCGAAAGAGTGGTCGTGGCCGTGGCGCCCACCACATTCAAAACACCCCCACTTACGACGAGGCTACCTACTGAATTGGTAAACGTTCCGGCGCTGTTGGCCAGCGAAAGCCGGGCATTGGCAGACGGGCCTACGGTTAGCGTTCCCGCCACCGAAAACAAATTGCTTTCGACATTCACATAGTTGTTCTGGTTCGCATTGTTCCAGGTAAAATTCCCGAACGACTGGGCCAACGCAGACGGAGAGGAGATAATGGCGTTTGATGTCAATCCAGTAATGCTACAGGTGGAAGTCGAACTCCACGTAGCCGTTGGAATGAAAATCGTAGAACTGCTTGCAGAGTTAGAAAAGGTGCCCGTTCCGGCAAAACTGATAATAGACGAGCCTTGCGTAAACGTACCGCCACTATAATTCAATCCTCCGTTTACAGTCAAATCGGTCGAAAACGATCCGTCTTCCAACACAAAAGTACCACCACTGATGTTCAGGTTCGCCCCCGGATCAATCCACACGTTAACCGCATTGACCGTACCCGACGATACCGTAATATCAAACGTATTGCGAATCGTCACAGCCGACGCGGCTCTACCCGGCGGATAAAATGCGGTTGTCCAACCTGTTAGGTTATTGGCCGATACCTGCCAGTTGGAGGCATTGCTCCATGCACCTGCCGCTGCGCTTCGATAGAAATAGGTGGCCGTCAAGAGTCGGTCGCCTGCGGCAAACTCATTAACGCTGTCAAAAGTAGTAAGGCCCGTGAGACCAAGCGTGTTGGCACTGACCGTTGTGGCGCTGACATCCGTAAAGGTGCTGCCATTATAGCGACCGGGTTTACAATTGGTCGTGGCGTTCACGATATCTGCGGTAAGGTAGGTACCCGAAAACGAATAACTGGTTGGCGTCACACCAGAAGCCGTCACCCCCCAATAGCGATTGATGTAATTGGTAGAGCCGGTCAGTGCGGGATGAAGGGTGTTTTTCACTGAAACTCCGATATATCCCGAATAGCTTCCTCCCGTGCAGGTAATGGTCGCAGGCGAGTACTCGACCGTGCCAACGTTATCCCCCACCGGGAACGTAAAGCTACCTGCCGCCGTGAAGAGTTTACGTAATTCACTTCCGCTGGTGCTGGCAATGACGAAACTGGATGAACCGCCGAAACTACCCATCGAAGCAGGAAGGGTGAGCACAAATCCGTTCAGGTCAAGGTGGCCCGCCGTGAAGGTCATGGTATTTCCAATCGTCAGGTTACTGCCCAACAATGCGGCGGTGCTGCCTGACGTACGATTAATCGAGAGGCTCCTGAGATTCTGGAAACCCGTGTCGAAGGTCAGCGTGCCGACACTACCCGTGCCCAAAAGTGTAAGATTCGTCGAAGCGGCATATCCCCTGAACTTTCCACTCCCTGCTATTGTATTGGCAACGCCAGCCGTACCAATACTAGGCTGGGCGTTTCCGAAATCAAGTATGTCATTGGCGCTGTTGAACGAAATGGCGGCACCACCCGTCGGCGCCGTTATATAAAGGAATACCGAACTGACGCACTCGAAACGGACACTCCCCGATGTAGGTTGAAAATAGAGATACGACAGCATCACGTCATTATCTGCCGTCAGCGTCTGCACACTCGTTCCAGTAAGGTAAAGCCGCTTGCCGTTTGTGCTAAATCCAAACGTGGTAAGCGAGAGGTTACCATTCAAGTACAAATCACCTCCGGCATTGAAATTCAGCGTGCCGTTGTTGATGGTCAGGCTCCCCGATAATCCCCTGTCGCCAGCAGGCAAATTCACAACGGCTGCATTCTGTATCCTGACGTCGAACGGTATACCTAGTCCCGGCGTTGCAGCATTGCCCGTCCACTCATTAGATAAATTGTAGTTACCGTTATAAATCAACGTCGAGTTTGTTGCGTAAATCGGAGATGTGTCAGCAAAACCGCCACCATTGAGTTGGAGCCTTCCATTGAAGGTCGTTTTTGACACACCGAAGTTAATCCCGGCACTGAGTTGCATGGTCACGTTCGTTGCAATGGTAAGCGTGCCGGTACCTGTCACGGATTTATATCCGTTGATGGCAACCGATCCGTTGGCTGCCGTCGAGGTAATCGTCCGAACACCTCCCGTACAAAGAATGTTCCCCCCAGCATTGTTAAGCGTCAGACTACGTCCATTAACATCAAGAGTTCCGGCATTTACCAGTTGTAACACATCGCCCGCGGTCGAGTTGATGACGACGTCCGTGGCAGGTGAAGCCGAAAACTGCACCGTACCCGCAGACTTATTCAAAACCAAATAGTCGAAGAAAACCGTACCTCCACCGGTCTTTGACACGACCTGCGTGCCTGTTCCGTTGAAGAATACCGCTTTGCCATTGTTGCTTTGTACGCCAAACGCGCCCACCGTCCAATTGCCGGCGACATATATGTCTCCTAGCATGTTGAGTGTTCCGAAATTCAGCGCATCCGTGCTGTTGATCGAGAGATTTCCTCCGATTGTGAGACTGGTTGCAGCGGTATTAAGCGTGGATCCTGCGCCTACAGTCACAGATCCCGTACAGAAGGCCGCCCCAAGGTTCATGTTGAAGGACGACGAGGAAAGGGTTACGTTGGCAGGACATCCTGCGCCTGAAGAAGCGCCCGTCCATTCGTTGCCCCGATTGTATCCTGAGACACCTGAGTACACCAACGTGGAAGAGGATCCGTAAATAGGAGCCGATCCGGCATCTACGAAGCCACTTGGAAGAATCGTCAACAAATTAGTTATCGTAGTACTGCTGCTCAGTGTCAGACCAGCCGTAGAAAGCGTCATGTTGTAAAAACTAAGGGTGCCAGAAAGCGACCCGCCTACAAACTCTACCGTACCGGTTCCAGACGTAAAGGTGCCGGTATTGGTGAAGGTAACACTTTGAAAGAACTTCAATCCTCCCGACGTGAAAGTCGTGGTTCCTGCGTTGTTAAAGGTAATGCCCCCGGTTCGGCTCACGTTTAGCAAGCCACCACTGTCAAGGGTTAGGGTACCACCCGAATTCACCCTGACACCTGCCACTTGCGATGTACTGGTATTGACGGTAACATTATGGCCCGATTCAATTGAGATGGTGACACCTGACGGACTCCCCGTACCCAGTTTCCAGGTGGTACCTGTAGTGAAGTTCCCGGTTTGCTTTGAAGCGTACGTTACGGTTACCGGGTCAGGTGTTGCCGACCCAAATGTAACGGCGCCATTTCCGTAACTCCCATCCGAACTGCCAGCTTTGGTCAGGAATTGGTTCGAAAGAAATCCACCCTCCGACGTGTAGGCCGCAAACAACTGAAGTTCTTGGTTGGCGGTGTAGCCGAGTGACGTTTTCGGGATGCGAAACTCAAACCCTTTCGTTTGGTCGGTGTTGCTTACGTTGATGCCAAACTCCGTTCCGGCAGAACCGATGAAGGTGTTACTGCCGCTGGCAGCAAGGGTAAACAAATCCAGATAGTATGTTCCAGTTCCGTTGGTTCCAATGACCGCGCAATAATCGGCATTGAAGCCTGAGTCAAACGTGGTCGACGAGTTGAAATCGTCAATCCCTTGGGGCGCGTTCGTACGGTTAAAACTTCCGTTATTATAGCCCCCACTTTTAGAGTCAATAAACAGCATGATACGGTTGCCCGACTGAACGTTGCCCGCAATTGCAAAGTAGAGGTACGTGGCATCGCCGTAGCAATACAACGCATTGATTGCATGAGAAGCACCAAAACTCGGCGTCGGCCCACCAGTGGACGTCGCAAGGGCAGTGCCCCAGTCGGATTCGACGATGTTGCCGTCGAGAGCTGTAGCAACAACAGAACCGTTTAGAGTGAAGTCATCAAGTCGAAACGTTCCTGTACCACTAGCACCGCTCAAGGATAACACAACTGTTACGGTTCCTGTAAGATTGTTTACCGCATTGGAGACAGCTGTCGTACCCAATGCCGCGCCACTAGTTGGAACGGTACCGCTGCCGACAGCTGTTCCGTTTATGGTCATCGACCAATTTTGCGCCCCGGCCGCACTTCGCTGGCGCCAAAAATTGAAACTGGTCACAGACAATGCATATCCCGAAGCAACCGTAAAAGTAAGCGTGTAAGTCGGTGTTCCTGAGGAGTCATTAAGGGACAACGCCTGCCCGGCGCTACCCGCAAAATTGACAAAACCCGTTGCGCTGGTAGTCCAGGACGATGACGAAAGATTGGCATTGATTGTACCCGGAGCTACCGTGTACGGCTTACCTGAAATCGCGACCGTCCCGAAATCGTGCTGATAGACTTGGGCGGACGAAACGAGGGCGGCACCCAAAAGGGCGACTAAGCAGAGCATTTTGAATTTCATCGGACTTGGGGTTAAGAAACTCTTAAAAATGGCTTTAAAAATACGGGAGTTTGTAAGCTCTTCGGATACGGTTTTGCCGTAATTTTCAGACAATTAGACGAACGGTTCGATTTCATCGCCGAATGAGCAAATTCGTACAAAACCAACCGTTCGCAGCATCCTGATTTTCGTTCCGTTTTTCGCTACTTTCGCACCATGGAGGAAAAAGACATCCTACGGCGCGCCGCGTCCTATTGTGCCTACCAGGAACGCAGCCACTCGGAAGTGCGGCAAAAACTGCGGTCAATGGGCGCCCCTGGCTCGATGACAGAACGAATTATCACCCAACTCATTACGGATGATTTCCTGAACGAAGAACGGTTCGCCCGTGCGTTCGCCCGCGGCAAAAACCTGCTGAAAAAGTGGGGCCGCATTCGAATTCGGGAAGAACTGCGCCAACACGGGGTTTCAGACGCCAACATCCGTCTCGGACTGTCGGAAATCGACGAAAATACATACTTGTCGCGATTTGCGATATTGTGTGAAACGAAATGGGAAACCCTTCACGGACTCGACAAGATGATCCGTCAGAAAAAATGTGCGGATTTCCTTATTTACAAGGGTTATGAGTCCGATTTGGTCTATTCAGAACTGAAACGGATTTCCCTCCTTCCTTCATAGCCGTGGGTCATGAAAACGACCCTTTTTTTGTTAAAAATTGCGAAATCGATTTCGTGATATAGGCAATTTGTCGTTGAATTTTGCATGTCGTCGAAAACACTGCAAAACAGGGTGTTAATTAAAATACATCGACGAAATGCGCACGTACATTTGCGGGACCCAAATAAAAGTTATCCTTTTTTTCCTACAAATGAGAACGTTATACTCCACTCTTCTCCTTTTCGTCGTCACGTTTTCGTTCGCGCAACTGAACGGAACGTATGTCATCGGTACCGGACAAACCTACACCACTCTGTCCGCAGCGATTGCCGCCGTAAATGCCAACGGACTGTCGGGCAATGTGACCCTTCTGTTGGATCAAAACCAAAGCTATACCGGAAGCCTTTCCATCACCCGAACCGATCTTTCTTCCACAAAAACACTGACCATCAAACCCAATACGGGTAAAACCATCACGGTAACGGCCAACAGTGCAAACAGTTTTACCGGTGTGGGTGCGACACTCATCATTTCAGGCTCCGACTTTGTGACCATCGATGGCAGCAACACCACAAACGGCACAACCAAAGACCTGACATGGGTGAACAACTATACGCCCAATTACACAGATGAGGCGGTCATTGCAATTTGCAGCAACAGCACCAATGGCGCCACCAACATCACCGTCAAAAACACGATTTTAAAAGTCAACGCCAAAAACCAGGAAGGGGAGTTACTTGCCGGCATCTTCTGTGGAGGGTCGGGTATATCCGATTCCAGTACTGCATCAGCCGTCAATTCCAACCTGACCTTCACGAATAACGAATTTCAGATGGTACGCCACGGCGTGATGATCCTCGGAAGTTCTTCCAATAAGACCAGCACGGTAACCATTTCCAACTCCACCTTCGGAAGTTCGACGAATGCCAACGCACCTTCCCGCGTTATCTATGCATCACACACCAACTCGCTCACGATTTCGGGAAATACCATTGACGGCGTCTACAACGGAAGCACCGTCACAGCGCACCTGTCGGGAGTGGAACTTTCCAATGTCGCTACCTTTTCGATTACATCCAATACAATCAAGAACCTGACCATCACACACAGCGGATCTTCTACCAATGCCGCGATCAGTGTGTCCAGCACCTCAACCTCCGGAACGATATCGGGCAATACCATTACAGCCGTCTCACGGTCGTCAGGTGGCACCATCAATGGTATCCTGCTTGCCAGTTCCAGTTCTTCCGCCGCAATCCAGTGTTTCAATAACATGGTGAGCAATGTGTATACATCGGGCAATAACAGCGACACCAGCGGAGCGGCTTGTCTCCGCATTACATCGGGTGCCGGCTACACCATCTCCTTCAACTCACTCGTTCAAAACGCCAGCGATTCAAGCAACGGAAATGAACTCGTCACGTCTGCCGTATATGTCGGCATCTCGACTTCTTCCGCTGTTTCCATGCGAAATAATATTCTCGCCGTAAGCGGGTCGAACGGAAAGCGATACGCGATCTATGTAACCGGGAGCGCCAGCGTTTTCTCGACAATCAATTACAATAATTACTACGTGATTTCAGGAAGCGGCAACATCGGCTACCTCAGCAGTAACCGTTCCTCCCTCGCTAACTGGAAGACCGCGACCTCGCAGGATGTCAACTCCATCAGTTCCGCTGCTTCATTCGTTTCCTCTTCCGACCTGCACCTAACAACAGGCGGAGCACTTGAAGGTGCCGGCATCGCCATCTCGGGCATTACAACCGACATCGACGGAGATACCCGTGCGTCAAGTCCAACCATTGGGGCCGATGAGCGCAAATGTTCAGGCGGCACCACAACCTGGAGCGGTACGGCTTGGAGCAGTGGCGCGCCTACCGGATCGGATACGACGCCGTCAACTGTAAAAGCCGTCATCAATGGCAACTACTCCGGAAACAGTTTCCGTGCCTGCGAACTCACGGTCAACAGCGGTAAAACCCTTACCATCAACACCGGTAAGAATGTCGTTGTCGAATATGACATCGCGATCAACGGAAGCCTCATCATCGAAAACGGAGGCAGCCTGACACAGGTGAATGACGGATCGGCCGCCACCGGTAGCCTGACCGCCAAACGCACGACCACCGCTTTGAAACAATACGACTTTACCTATTGGTCATCGCCCGTGGCGTCTGCCACACTCGCCGCTACTGTCAATAATGGTGACGCCGACTTCTACCGTTTCGATGGCGCAACCTACAGTTGGGTGGGGGTAACGGCCAATACCACGATGACGCCTGGTACCGGCTACATCTCGCGGGCACCTAACAACCTTACCTATCCGCTGGCGGCAGGCTACACCGCTTCGTTCACCGGCACACCTAATAACGGAACCGTTTCCGTTTCGGCTACGAAAACGGCGTCCGGACCTGAGAACCTGGTAGGCAATCCTTACCCGTCTGCACTCGACGCGGATGCCTTTATCAAAGCGAACATCTACAATCCGAATGCCTGGGGATTCACCGGAACCATTAACCAGTCGATTGACGGTAACCTGTATTTCTGGACACACAACACGGCCATCAGTGCCACGACGCCTGGTAGTTTTGTATACAATTATACCGCCGACGATTATGCGACTTACAACCTCTCGGGCGGAACGACTGCCGGAACGGGCGGAACGGCTCCAACACGGTATATCGCATCCGGACAAGGCTTCTTCGTAGGACTTGCGGGAACTAACGGAACCAAAACCGTGACGTTCAACAACAGCATGCGCCAACGCTCTGACTCCAACAACGGACAGTTCTTCCGCACGCAGGCGAACGCCGAAAGTCCAGCTCTTTCTTCTGACGAGCCTGAAAAACACCGCATCTGGCTAAACCTTACCAACAGCGAAGGTGCTTTCAAACAGATGCTACTCGCCTATGTAGACGGTGCCACCGATAATTATGATTATGGTTTCGACGGCGCGCCGCTCGACGGTGGTAACTACGTGTCGCTCTACTCGATACTCGACAGTCAGAAACTGGTAATTCAGGGACGTGATGTGCATTTTGAGGAATCAGAAATCATCCCGCTGGGATACAGTTCGACCATCGAAGGGGAATTCCAGATCGCAATCGACCACGTCGACGGACTCTTCACAGGTGACCAGCATGTCTACCTCGTCGACAAAGCACAAAACAATTTGTATGTCGACCTGAAAACAGGGCCGTATACCTTCACGACCAACATCGGTACCTTCGATGACCGGTTTGAAATCCGGTATGCGAACCCGAACCTGAGCATCGACGAGCCGCAAACCGCGGGTCTTTACGCGCAGGGTATCAATGGGGGATTTGAAGTTTCAACCTCGAACGGATCGATTGCTTCCGTCGTGTTGTATGATACACTCGGACGCGAGGTGTTCAGCGCCAACAATATCAGCGCGAACCGCTTCCGCACCGATAGCCTCAACTTCCACGCACAAATGGGCATCCTGAAAATAAAAATGGCGGATGGTACCGAAACCACCCGCAAACTAATCATCCGATAAAAAACAAGAATAGTGAAAGAGGGTCCGGCAAGGACCCTTTTTTATTGGACGCGGTCAACCACCAAACTCACGGCATTTCCGCCGAAGCCGACGGCATTTACCAACACCCGCCGGATGTCGCGATCCTGTGACTGGGTCAGGAAGGGAACGGAAAAGAAGGCATTCGACCGCACCATCATCACCGCCATCTCAAGACTCAGTAATCCGGAGGCGCCAAAGGTGTGCCCGACCATCCATTTGTTGCCTGTCAATAAAGGAATATGCGCGCCAAATACCTGGTCGATGGCGGCTTTTTCAGCACGGTCACCGCGCTTGGTTCCGGGGGCGTGCATGACAATCGCATCCACAGAAGCGGGATCCATTCCCTCCAATGCCATACGCATCGAACGCTGGAAGCAGGTGGCTTCCGCCGAAAGCGAGGCATTGTGCTCCAAAAGTTCTGTGGCGTAACCATAACCGGTAAGGTGCGCCAACGCATTCGGCTGCACCCCGCGCTCCAGGCAGCACACCGCCGCCCCTTCACCCAATACCATGCTGTTAGCCGTCTTAGTGAAGTCGAGGGCGCGACATGGATACGGGCCTTCCTCCTTCGAGTAAATCTTCATCGCCTTCATCTGCGCCAGCGTAAAAGGTGTGAGCGGCGCTTCACTTCCTCCGGCCAAAAAACGGTCGGCCATCCCACCCCTTATCCAGGCGATGCCATTCAATACGGCGTGTAAGGCCGTCGAACAGGTAATGGAATGCGAGATTTCAGGTCCCGAACTGCCGAGGTCATGTGACACCCACGACGCAATATTCCCTAGGGTGGTCACCGGCGATGCGAGAGGAGACGTCTTACCGGTAGTAAGGAATTCTTTATGATGCGTTTCAAACACACCCGTAGCCCCGCGCGACGATCCGATGTTGATGCCGAACCGCCCGTCGGTCCAACCGGCAGAAGCAGCCGCTTTCCGTGCCACCAACAGTGCAAATAAGACCGAGTCGTCAAGGCTTTTGTATTTCGGATCCGACAAACGGATGCGCTCCACCGCCTCGCGTCCTTCGACGGTCAAAGGGGCCACATATGTCGCCTCAGGCCCTGAAAGGGAAAAACGATGACGCCCTTCGCGATACGCCGTCATGACCTCGTCATACGTGGCGCCGAGGGCAGAAACAGAGGCTATCGCCATTAGGGAAACAGGTGTGGTCACAGGGAGGGTTCAGGCCGCAAAATTACACGATTTCGAGGGCTCTGCTGACGGTATCGTATACTTTTTCCAATTGGGCATCGGTGATGACATAGGGCGGTAGGATATACACGATGTGGCCCACCGGCCGGAGTATGACGCCTTCCGCTATAAAAAAGTCATAGAGTTTGTTTCGGATGCTGCCATAATAACTTCCGTCGCCATCCGACACGACTTCCAGCGCCATGATTACGCCCAGTGACCGTGTGGTCCGCACTTTCGGATGGTCGGCCATACGTTGGGCAAAGGCCGCCTGTTTCTGGGCAACACGGCGGATGTTCTCTTGCATCGCTTCCGTTTCAAGAAGCGCAATACTGGCCAGTGCCGCGGCGCATCCCGTCGGGTTGGCAGTAAAGGTATGGCCGTGAAACAGGGCCTTGTTGATGTCATCGTTGTAAAAGGCGTCGTAAATATTCTGTGTGAAGGTTGTAATCGCCATCGGAATGGTGCCGCCTGTCAACGCCTTCGACAGGCAGAACATATCGGGCTGCTGCGACAGGTAATCACAGGCAAAGGTCTTGCCCGTCTTGCCGAAACCGGTCATCACCTCGTCGGCTATGGTCAGCACTCCTTCCTCCCGACACAGGTTGATGAGGGCATCGAGTGCCGCCGGTGCGTGCATGACCATTCCGGCCGCACCCTGCACCAAGGGTTCGAAGATAAAAGCAGCGGGGCGCTTGTTGCGAATGGCATCCCGAAGGGCCTCCCTACTTTCCTTCTCACGTCCCTCCACCGGCGCGGGAACGCGAATGACCTCGAGGAACATCTCCTGGAAAGCCGTCGTATAAAACGAAATGCCACTTGCCGCCATAGCCGCAAACGTATCGCCATGGAAAGCGTCTTCAAAGGCGACGATGGTCGTACGGCGGTCACCTTTATTGTAAAAGTATTGTAAGGATGCCTTGATGGCGACTTCGACCGCAGTCGACCCGTTATCCGAGAAAAAGACCTTTTGTTGGTTGGACGGCAACAACGACAACACCTTCTCGGCCACCAGAACGGCCGGCTCATGCGTAAAACCACCAAACAACACGTGTTCAAGTGTGGTAAGTTGCCTGTATAAAGCATCCGCTATCACGCGGTTCGAATGCCCGAACGGGTTGACCCACCACGAGGCGATCGCGTCTATATATTCCTTGCCGTCGGCGTCCCACAACAACGCGCCTTCGCCTTTCACGATGAGCACCGGAGGTGAGGCCGTTTTGTGTTGGGTATACGGATGCCAGATCGAGCGCTGGTCTCTTTCACTCAAGTTCATGACACCAACTCTAGAAGAGACGGACGAAATTGCTCGGCATAATCGGCGATGACGTTCGCGTCGAGATAGGGTTCATTTTCAATGCGCCCGAGGAAGGGAAGTCCGGTACGCGCAAGGATGATGTCTTCCGTCGGACGGTGTTCGTCTCCGTTGAATAATAACCCGGCTATCGAAAGACCCCGTGCGCGCAGCGCTTCAATGGTCAGCAGCGTATGGTTGATGCTTCCCAAATAATGACGGCTGACGACGATTACTTTATAGTCGGGATGAATCAGATCGATGACGGAATCGGTGTGGTTCAACGGCACCCAAACCCCACCGGCACCTTCGATGACCAGGTGGTTGTCGGTGACCGGAGGGATGATAAGCCCAAGTTCGATTTCAATCCCATCAAGCGCGGCCGACAGGTGCGGACTGGCGGGTGTTTGCAGTGCATAGGCCGAAGGATGAAACACCGTCGACGGGTGGGTGACCCATCTCTGCACTTTCATGGTATCGGTGTTGTCAAGGTCACCCGACTGTATGGGTTTCCAATAGTCGGCGCCGAGCGCTTGGGTGACGATGGCCGACGCCACGGTCTTGCCCACGTCGGTGCCGATTCCGGTGATAAAAAACGTCATGCTTTGAATTTTTTTCCGCATTTGGGACATTGGTAACGGGTAACGGATGAAAAGAGGCGCCGCAGTATGCCGGTCGGCGTTTCATCCGGAATGGGATAACGGTCGCCGCATTGCGGACAAAACGGAGCGGCCGTGTCTTCAACAGGAAACAGATGCACCTCCGCCAGAATGGCCAGGGCGCGCGGAACATCATCCGTTCGCACGAACAATTTTACGCCTCCGATGGCATGGCTCAGTAAGGGATCCGAATCGATGGTAACGGCATCGCGAAGGAAGGTTTCGATACCTGCCGATTCGAGTTTGCCCTTTACGATCTGGGCCTCTGCCGAGTAGGGAAATTCCGCTATCCTGGTGAACGTTGTATCTCCTGTCACAACGTAAAAGTACGCAATAATCGCAGGATTTCCTGTATTTCCGCCTCCGAATTGAAGCTGTGCAGGCAAAACCGCAGCCGCTCTTGTCCGGCGGGTACCGTTGGTGATAGTATGGGTTTTACATCGAACCCGGCGGCCTGTAATCCGGCGGCGGCTGTTTTGACGTTTTCATTACCTGGAAGGATGGCGCACTGAATGGCCGACATACTCCGGATGAACAACGGTTTCAGCGACTGCAGGTTTTTTTCGCGGTTAAAGGCGGCGATCAGGTGACGAAGCGCCGTCCGCTCCGGCGCGGCTTCCAGTGCAGCATAGGCACTTTGGATGGTGGCGAGTGAATGCGGTGGCAATCCGGTGGTGTAGATGAAACTCCGCGCATAATTCACCAAATACGACCGCAACGACACATCACCCAGTATGGCCGCCCCGTGGCAGCCCATTGCCTTCCCGAAGGTGACCAGACGGGCAAACACCGATGTGTGGAGTCCGAGTTGCTGTGCAAGTCCTTCTCCTTTATCACCTACCACGCCAACGGCATGGGCTTCATCCAGCACCAGCAGTGCGCCGAACTGCTCACACAATCTGACGAATTCTTCCAACAGCGGTGAATCGCCATCCATCGAGAAGACGGTTTCGGTAACGACGTATATTTCGTTTGCCGTATGACGCTTCAGCAGGGCCTCAAGATCTTCGGTATCGTTGTGCCGGAATTTATACGATTTGGCCGGCGACAGTCGCAAGCCATCGCGAATGGACGCGTGACACAATTCGTCGTACAGGATGATGTCGTCTTTCTGCGGCACACAACTGAAAAAACCCACGTTGGCGTCGTAGCCCGAATTGAAGATCAGGGCGGATGGCGCGTCGTGGTAGGCAGCGATCATCGCTTCGGTAGTTTCATATAGGGAATGGTTCCCCGTAATCAGGCGTGACCCGGTAGCGCCGTTCGCCGTCACGCCTAACTGTTCGAGCCGCTGCTGCGCCTCCTGATATAAATTAGTGGAACGTGCGAACCCCAGGTAATCGTTCGAAGAAAAGTCAACCAGCGACGACGGTCCTCGCAATTCGCGGAGTGCATGATCGCGTTGGCGTGCTTCCAGTTTCTCAGATAAGCGGCGGGGAAAGTGCATGCCCAAAGGTACGAAATCCGTTGGGGAGATGGTGTTTTGCGTGAGGGATGGTAGCGGAAAGCCCACAGCCACGCCGGTGGTTTTTTGCCCGGGTGGCTGTGCGACCGCAGGAAGCGCAGCCAGCCGTTGCAAAAATACCGGCATGGCGAGGACTTGCAGCGCACAGCCCGACGGCGCCCTGTGGGTGGTTGAAGGAACCCGTCACTGCCTACTGCAACTGCCTACTGCCTACTGGCAACGGCGCCGGCACGCCAAAAAAAAACGCTCCGTAAACGGAGCGTGAAATGGCGGGCTATACTATTTTGTATTAGCTGTCGAGCAACACAACCTGTGACGCTACTTTCCCTTTTCTTCCTTCTTCTTCCTCGTAGCTCACGCGATCGCCTTCTTTTAGGCCTTCGACGCGGATACCGGTGGCATGTACGAAGATGTCATTGCCTGTCTCTTCGTCGGTGATGAAGCCGTATCCTTTGGACTCGATGAAGAATTTAACTTTCCCTGTACGCATTTGTTTTTGGTGTAATTTGATTTTAAACAGGTAACAAATGTAACTTTAAAAATGATACGCGCAAGAGGCCCTGTTAAAAAAATGAAAAAAATAGTGTTTGGGTCGATTTGATTTTAATAATACCACACGTTGCCCTAAAAACCTATGCATATTTGCAACAAAAAAGGCAGATGTGTTGCGTTTTTATAACATCTGCCTTTTGAGAGAAGTTGTAGGAAATCAGGCTTTCACCTCCGAGCGGATGGAAAGTTCTTCCAATTGCTTCGGATCGATGACGGACGGTGCGTCGATCATCACGTCGCGGCCTGAATTGTTTTTCGGGAAGGCGATGAAATCACGGATCGTTTCCTGTCCGCCCAGAATCGCCACCAGTCGATCCAATCCGAAGGCCAGTCCACCGTGCGGCGGTGCACCATATTGGAAGGCATCCATCAGGAAGCCGAATTGGTTTTTGGCCTCTTCCGGCGTGAAGCCCAGGTAATCGAACATCAGTGATTGTGTGGCTTTGTCGTGGATACGGATGGAACCACCGCCGATCTCGTTGCCGTTGAGCACCATATCATAGGCATTGGCGCGCACGCGACCCGGATCGGTCTGCAGCAATTCCATATCCTCTTTTTTCGGCGAGGTAAACGGGTGGTGCATCGCGTGGTAACGACCGCTTTCGTCATCGAACTCGAGCAACGGGAAATCGACCACCCAAAGCGGGGCGAATTCCTCGGGTTTGCGGAGTCCGAGACGCGTGGCCAGCTCCATCCGAAGTGCGCTGAGTTGGGCGCGGGTCTTGTGGGCCGGACCTGACAATACGAAGATCATATCACCGGCCTTTGCACCCGTGGCGTCGGCCCATTTTGCCAGGTCATCCTGGTCGTAGAATTTATCGACCGACGACTTGAACGACCCGTCTTCGTTGCATTTTACATACACCATACCCGATGCACCGATCTGTGGGCGTTTCACCCATTCGATCAGGGCGTCGATTTCTTTACGGCTGTATTCGCCACAACCCGGGGCGGCAATGCCTACTACGAGTTCGGCGTTGTTGAAGACCGCGAAGTCTTTGTGTTGGGCTACTGCGTTGAGTTCACCGAATTCCATCCCGAAGCGGATATCCGGCTTGTCATTGCCGTAGGTTTTCATGGCATGGTCGTAGGTCATCCGTGGGAATTTCTCGACTTCAATGCCTTTTATCTCTTTTAGTAAGTGGCGGGTCAGTCCCTCGAACATTTCGAGGATGTCTTCCTGTTCGATAAACGCCATTTCGCAGTCGATCTGCGTGAACTCAGGCTGGCGGTCGGCGCGCAGGTCTTCGTCGCGGAAACACTTTACAATTTGGAAGTATTTGTCCATACCACCCACCATCAGCAATTGCTTGAAGGTTTGGGGCGACTGCGGCAGCGCATAGAATTGTCCGGGGTTCATCCGGCTTGGCACGACAAAGTCGCGGGCACCTTCCGGTGTCGACTTAATTAGGTAAGGCGTTTCGACTTCACAAAATCCTTTTGCCGATAAGTAATTGCGCACCTCCATGGTCACCTTATGGCGGAAAAGCAGGCTGTTTTTTACGGGATTGCGGCGGATATCGAGGTAGCGGAATTTCATGCGGATGTCTTCCCCACCGTCGGTTTCGTCTTCTATCGTAAAAGGCGGCGTGATGGACGGGTTCAGGATCGTCAGTTCGCTCACCAGGATTTCGATGTCGCCGGTTGCCATGTTCGGGTTCTTCGATTCGCGTTCGATGACCCGTCCTTTTACCTGCACGACGAATTCGCGACCCAGCGTTTTGGCTGCTTCGAACACCGTTTTATCCGTACGGCTTTCGTCGAACACGAGCTGGATGATACCGTAACGGTCGCGCAGGTCGACCCAATGCACGAACCCTTTGTCGCGCGATTTCTGCACCCAACCGGCCAGCGTTACTTCGGAATTGATGTGCGACGCGTTGAGTTCGCCGCAGGTATGGCTTCTGTACATGGCTTTTATTTTGTGCGGCAAATTTACGGGAAACAATGAAGAAATGTACAATGAACAAGGAACAATAAAGGATGAGCGAGGAAGAATGAGCGATGAGCAACAACTCTCGACTCTCAACCTTCAACCGTCAACCTTCAACCATCAACTATCAACCACCTTTACTATCTTTACGCTTCCATAATCTCAATCTCATGAAAAAACTACTTCTAGCACTATGGGCCGTAACGGCTGGTATGTCGGCGCAAAGCGTCAAACTGAAAGTCGAGATCCAAAACCCGAACAGCGATTCGATTTCGCTGGTATCGATGACGGCGCGCAAGCCACAGGTATTCAAAGCCCAGAAACCCGGTGTGTTCCAGGCCGAGGTTGCCGGTCCGGCGGGACTCTACCAATTCTTCGATGGCAAAGAATTTACGACCCTTTACCTGCGTCCGGGTTTCAACCTCGGCATGACCCTCGACGCGAAAATGTTCGATGAAACCATCAAATATACCGGCGCCGGATCAGCGGAGAATAACTTCCTGGCCAAAAAAGCGCTCGATGACGAGAAGATGCAGGAAGGTTTTGGCTCCGGACTTCCCGACAAAGACGCCCTGAAGAAAATACTCGACAAGCGGGCCGCCGATGCCCGGCAGGCACTTTCTGGCACCGACCTCGACCCAGATTTCAGCAAAATAATGCTAGCCCAGATTTCAGCCGAAAACGAGCAGATACTATCAGAGATAGAAGCGATGGCAGCCAAAGCCGCGGCCATGTCTAAGCTGGAAGGCAACGTGTCGCCTGGTTTTGACTATGAGAATCACAAAGGCGGCAAAACAAAATTGGACGACCTTCGCGGCAAATATGTGTATATCGACGTATGGGCCACCTGGTGCGGGCCCTGCCGACAGGAGATTCCGTATTTACAGGCCATTGAAGAAAAATACCACGGCAAGAACATTGCATTTGTGAGCATTTCCGCCGACGTCGACAAAGACCATGAGAAGTGGAAGAAATTCGTGACCGACAAAAACCTCGGCGGTATCCAGTTGTTCGCAGATAAAAACTGGGAGTCGGCGTTTCTTCAGGCGTATGGCATTGATTCGATTCCGCGTTTCATCCTGATCGACCCGAAAGGCGTGGTGGTGTCGGCCGATGCCGCCCGGCCTTCTGATCCGGCGCTGGCAGCACAGCTAGACAAGTTGCTTAAATAGTATACGGAAATAAAGGAAAGCGCTCGAGAGGGCGCTTTTTTTATGCCGTTTTCTTAGTCGCAGTTTTCAGTCACAGTTTTCAGTCACAGTTTTCAGTCACAGTCGCAGTCTCAGTCTCAGTCTCGGTAGTGGGCAGTGACCTTCGAGGTGAGGAGTAGCCAATCGCCCGGAGAAACTTCTTTCCTCCTTCCTCTTCCCTCTTCCCTCTTCCCTCTTTCCTCTTTCCTCTTGCTCCTCGCTCCTTGCTCCTTGCTCCTTGCTCCTCAATTTCCCTCAATGTTACCAAATTGTTAACTCATGATGTCGTTTGTGTAAATTAATTGTTATATTTGTTATCGGATTATTAACCGCTAATGACTACCGCCATGAAAAAATACATCCTTAGTGCCGCTTTGCTGGTGTCCGCCCTGATGTCAGCTCAGGTTGAGCCAAAACATGAAATCGAAAACGGAATGGTCAAGTCGACCTATTACCATACGAACGGAACCATTGCCCAGACCGGGTATTATAAGGATGGGAAAGTACATGGCCAATGGGTTTCCTATGATGAGGCAGGCAACAAGACTGCGATCGCCGAATACCGTGAGGGAGAGAAAACCGGAAAATGGTTCTTCTGGACGGATAACAAACTCAGTGAAGTGGACTATTCAGACAGCCGAGTTGCGGCAGTGAAAACCTGGACACAGGATGCGATTGCCAAGCAATAAGCAGTTTGATATTTGATAAGAAAGCCTTCTTCGGAGGGCTTTTTTTGTGGGGTGGAAATGCAATTCAGCACGTGCAAATTTGTTAAAAACGTCTTTATCATCATGGAATTACCAATATTCTTACAAAGAATAATTCTATAGGCATCTGACTAAAACCCCGCAATCGAAGTCCTATATTGTTTGGAAAAAAGCGAATATGGAAGGCTTGTTTTATCTACTCAGCGGAATAGCTGGTGTCATCATAGGAGACTTATTTGGAAAGTCGAGCACAGTGAAAAAAAGAAAGCGGGAAAGACCGGCCCGCTGTCTCCTAACGGCGTGTTTGCCTATCTGGGGGCATTGGCAATTGGTATCTGCTTTATCGTTAAGGGGATTAGGCATTTGTTGGCGTGAATATGGGGCGTATCCTTAGACTATGGAATAATCCGATGACGCGGACGTCTCCTGCCCGTCACTGTTTCGGTCTTATACCTACTCCGTACAAAAGAAAGCAAACTGTAATTTTAGCTCCGCAAGAAGTTATGCCGGACTGGAACTAAATTTGAAATCACTGTAGTGGATTTGCTTTGAGGGCAAGGATGGGATGGCTGTGATATTGGGACATCGATTCCGATACTGATAATTGGTACGTTAGTCGGTGCTGTGGTAGGAGGTGTTGCTGCATATTACGCGAGTGAAACGGCAGGAGAATTGATGGAGAAAGCATATGATAAACATTAGGGTGAAGACTATTGTAATACATGAAAATAGAAACTATCTCAAGAAAGCTGGGATAACAATGCTAATGGTAGTCGTTATGTATATACTTATTCAGTTCGCCCGCTATCCTTCTCAGCACACCTATTTTTTGCTCCCCACAATAGAAGCAGTAATTATATTTTCCATTGCCGGTCTATTATCCTCTTGCTTGGTGATAATCCTAATCGTAAAAAGTATCTTTCGTAAAGCAACTTTCCTAAGAATCGACAATGAAGGTATTTTTAATGGTTTTTTCTTATACGAAAAAAAATTATTAAATGGGAAGAGATAAGAAGGATAGAAACGATCAAATACAATTACAACAATTACATCGCAATATATTTGAAAGAAACGCCTAACAATGAAAAAGGCATTAGCTTTCTTTTCTTCAAAGCTAATGAAGTATCGATGGGTACGCCATACATAATTAATTCCGGCGATTTGGATTGTTCTTTTAGCGATTTAGAAAAAATTGTCTTAGATAGCTACAATCAAATTAAAAAAAATTAAAGATTTAGGTAATGTGGTAATATCCCCAATGGCGCGGACGTCCCGTCTGTGCCCATGGTAATGCTCTTAGACCATCGACTAAACCAATTGCCCGGACGTCTCCGGCAATGCAGCATTCTGTATAACTATAACAAGTTTATTTACGAATCTGTATCGCTATTTTACGACGGATCATCCTAAACACTCCACCTCCCAAGACGCGCTATTACGCGAATTCCCCACGACCCATCCACCCAAATAAAAAAGAGGCCTTTCGACCTCTTCTATTCCTCAGGCAATTTGCCTATTCTTTAATAAACTTATACACTTCAGTGCCCGAAACGGTCGTAACCTTCAATAGATAGGTACCTTTCGCCAACCCTGCCACATCCAGTTGCGAGAACGAACGATCCAACGGCCTTAGGGGCATCTGTTGTCCGAGCAGGTTTAGTACGGATATATCAGAAATCGCCACATTACTAGTAATAGTCAGCAGGCTACTGGCCGGGTTCGGGTAAACCGAGAGGGTATTTCGTCCAAAAGCCGGCGTCGACAGGCTAAAGCTGAGGTCGTCCCAACTGTTGGCCACACTCACGAGGCCTACTCGCCCAGTTGGCATACCCGCAGGTCCGGCATTCTGGCGAAATGTGATCCGGTCGATGTTTCCCGACTGGTCGGTGCCCGCAAAATTGGTGGCCGATGCCGTATTTCCGGCTTCCCCTGCACTGTAATTCGCGTTGGCAAACAGTGTCACCGTATCGTCGTTGGCGCCCGATGCCTGCGTATACTTGAAGATTAGCAGGTAATCCGTTCCGTAGTTATAAGAATTGGCAGTATACACAATCGGATTCCCAAGGCTACCCTTGCTGATGCCGATTGTATAGGTAGTGCCGCTGCTAGGCTGCACCAACATCCGGAACGTGGTCGTAAAATTGCTGCCGCTTGAGATCCGAAAAAAATCAACCGGCGACGATTGGGCACTGGCGATGTTGATGACCATCCCTACGTAAAGGCTACCATTCTGTGTAAAGGGTGTAAACGAGGTGCCACAACCATCGGTATCAGGCGTAAGGCTGAACGACTTCGTGCTCGATCCATAACCGTCAGCGCCGATCGCCTGGTCGATGACTTTTGCATTTTGGCAGATGGCGCCCGTGCAGTTGCCCAATCCGCCGGGTTGGGACGAGTTATTGGTCCACGAACCCTGGCCGCTTAATTGCTGGCCGGACGTGTACGACGCAAAATCGTCGCTAAAAATAGTTTGGGCAAAGGTGGCCCCGGATACCATCGTGATAAGGAAGAGTAGTAGTTTTTTCATACATATATTTTTTAAGGAAAAGTAGAAAAAAAACACATGCCACACAACGAAAATACCGCCTTCCGGGCCATGCGTGCTGTTTCCGAACCGACTAACGCTTTCTCCGAAAGCACATCCGCAACGCGATCCGTATCCGTCATCCCTCAAAAAACTGCCACGGATGAGAAAAACAGGTATTTATACGTGTAAATGATTGATTTCGTGTACCTACATTTACCACCATACAGCAACATTCCGGGTCATGGCGACCCAAGCAGGGAATTGGCTCCGCTTCCGAAAAAGCGGCTATCTATCCATTCCCACTTCGAAAGTAAGGTTTAACGCAGTAAATCTGTACACACATGGACAGAATCGAGGGTACCGTGACGCCTGAGACCAGCCTGATGTTCAAGCTGGCCGAAACAGAAACCGAAAAGAAACGTATTTACGATTCGAGGTATGAAATCGCCCGGGATAAATTCCCGTATTTGTTCCAAACCGATGAATACGGCCATGTGGCAAAAGATGGGTATGATGACCATTCCTACCTTTTTTACTGCTGGGACAAGTCGATTGTCGGTAGTTGCCGGGCTTCTCCTAGTATTGACGGGGCATGGGAATTCAGCGATGCCCTGCCCGACGGTATGCACTTTGACATTGATGAACAACGCACCCTGCAGCTAAACCGGGTGTATATTGATGAAAAACACCGCAACCATGACCTGCACGCGTATCTGTTTTATAACTTCAGTTTGTGGGTGGTTCGTAACACCTCTTATGACCGGTATTTCGCGATTTGCAATGCCGGACTCGTACGAATGTACAAACGCCTGGGGGCCGAGCTGCTCCGGCAGGAAAGCTTCAATTTGAGAGGCAGGTCGGCCCATCAATACTATGTCGTAGGCGGACGCATAGCGGACATCATTACGACAATCGAAAACAATCTTCTAACCAAAATTTCCGAAAAATGACAACACAAACCATTAACAACAAAACATTTACACCCCGATTCCAGGAGCTAAAAAAAACAAGGGATACCGAGTGGGCCGGCATATTGGAAAATGCGAAATGGGCCCATTTCATCTTACACGA
This sequence comes from Flavobacteriaceae bacterium, assembly GCA_027490305.1. GTDB lineage: Bacteria > Bacteroidota > Bacteroidia > Flavobacteriales > Flavobacteriaceae > Flavobacterium. The sequence continues at coordinate 4,436 of JAIXYI010000006.1, read as the reverse complement.
CACGTTTGACGCGCGTTTTTATGGGATTTACCTCATCGAAACCTATCACTATGTGATGCATAACCCAAAACACCAGGCGCTGGTGGGGGCACACATGAAAGAAAAAGTCTTTAAGTACATCAAGTTCTGTTTTGAGCATGCGGAAGAGGAAACCGGACATGAGATGATGGCCCTTCACGACCTACTCAGCCTAGGACTGGCAAAAGACAGTTTCCGCATGCCCGACCCGCATCCCGACACGGAAGTGTTCATAGCGTATCTCTATTGGATATCAACAAACGGAAATTCGCTGCAACGGCTGGGATATAGTTTCTGGGCGGAAGATTCCTATCAATACATTCGCGCGTTGATGGATAGGGTGCAGACTACCCTTAATCTGCAAAAAAGCCAGATGACATTCCTGGTTTCGCATGCCACTATCGACGAGAAGCACGCCGAGGAAATAGACGAGATGATCAATGAATTTTGTAAAACAGCCGATGACTGGCAGGCCGTTGAAAAGGTCTTGAAAACGTCGCTGGCACTGCAGTCAAAAATGCTGGACAGCGTGTTGGAGGAGTACCTCAACCTGAAAAACGGCGGCGAAAGCAGGTATCACTTTCTGAATAGCCTGGTCGGGGCATGAAAAGAAAGTACTTCAATGCACTGAACTATACGCTCGGCGACGAAGACACCCGCCTTGAGCTGGCCTTATGCCCGTCCAACAGCAAGACCGTCTTTGCCATTGCCGGCAGCGGTGGGCGGGTGCTTCCTCTTTTTGCGAAAGCACCCGCCACTATTAACTGCGTAGACATATTAAAAGAGCAGTTATACATAACGGAATTGCGGATAGAATCGGTAAAAGCGCTAACCCATTCGGAATTCTGCTCCTTCTGGGGTTATTCGGAAACCGATATTACGGCCACAGAGCGACAGCAGATGTTTGACCGAATTACCTTGTCAGATGACGCGAAGGCTTTTCTCCACGCCTTTTTAGGGCAGAATGGATGGCGGAGGATCATTTATATGGGGAAATTCGAAAAGATGCTAATCCAGTTATCCGGCGTCAACCGCCTGATTACCGGACGTAAGGGAAGAGGCCTCTTTCTCACCGGGTCGCTTGACGAGCAGCAATCGTATTTCCACAAGACGTTTCCGCGCCTGCGTTGGAAACTGGTGCTGTTTCTGTTGGGGAACTCGACGGTTTTAAACTCGATTCTCTATAAAGGCGATTTCCCGAAAAAGAATATCGAGGGCTCTACCTACCAGAATTTTAACCGCATCTTTTCAAGTCTGTTCGAACGCATACCCATAAAAGAAAGTTTCTTTGCGCAAATGGCCTTTTGGGGTTGCCTGAAGTTCAAAGAGGGCTATCTGATTGAAGCCGATCCCGAACTGTTTGAGCAGATAAAACAAGGTGCCCATACCACCACGGTAAGGTATATACAGGGTAATATTGTCGACGTCATTGCCAACAGCAAAGAGCGCGCTTCGTTTCTTTCTCTTTCGGATGTTCCTTCCTTTATGAAAGGCGATGCCGAAGTGACATACCTGAAAGAACTATCCGAAAAAATAGAACCGGGCGGACTCGTAGTGGTTCGAGGCAACCTGCGCGTAACGCATCCGCTTTCTGACGGATATTCTATTGTGAGTGATCAGTATCAGGACTTGATAATGAAAGAAACCACGCAATTATGGAACGTGCAGGTATACAAAAGGAACTAGGCGAGTCGGAGATCGTTATAAAAACCATACAGAAGGACCAAATCGACGAAATCGCCCAGTTGCTGACGACGTCTATGATGAAAAACAGTGCCTATTTCTATGTCTTCAATAACGAAACTTCAAGGGAACGAAAACTAAGGCGGCTGATGACCTGTATGGTGAAGTTGTATGCCCGTCACGGAGGGACATATGTCATCTACCACGATGCAAAAATAGCGGGTACCTTTACCTGTCTGCCCTCCAAACACCTCTCTCCGAACCTCATGGATCTGGTCAAAAGCAAGATTCTTTTCCTCCCCTTTTTCAGCAGCATCAGAGAATTGAGACGGCTATGGGCGATCTCAAAAAGGAACATTGGCTACCTTCGGGAAATGCAATTGGGACTTACCTTCTGGCACTGCTGCCTGCTGGCGGTAACATCGGAAAGCCAACAATTTCGGATCGGCATGAAGGCCATATCGATTTTTCTTCGCCATCACGACGGGCATATGGTGATCACGACCCAGGGCGATAAAAACATCCGGTACTTCAGCCAATTCGGTTTTGTGGTAAAATATAAATATGTGGTCGACACTTTCGAAAACGCCATAATGCTGAAAAATGGATCTTTATGAATCGTCCTTCCAGAAAGCCGGGTTCACGAATAGCCTGTCGAGAGTTTTCATACGGCAGGCATTCCGGGCACTCGGGCTAAAACGTCTTGACCAGCTTTTAGACGAAACAGGAAGCCGAAAGGGCGCCGGGTTTATCGATTTTGTATTCGGAAAGCTGGGAATGGCCACCAATCCGGTATTCCTCGATGACGGCGTTTTTCGCGGCGATCGGCCACTCATCATCGTTGCCAACCATCCGACGGGCCTACTGGATGGCCTTGCCATAATCGACGTACTACTGAAGCAAGGTAAGAGCGTAAAAGTCGTCGTAAACTACCTGCTCGGCGAGTTTACACCGATTCATGAGGCACTTGGGGACCACCTCATTTATGTAAATCCGTTCGACGACGCAGCCCAACGGCAGACGAGTTATAAGGGGTTTAGAGAGATCATCCGAAGCCTGGCCAACAATGAAATCATCGTTTTTTTTCCGGCCGGTGATGTATCGCGGCTGCGAGGTAGTCGTTTGGCTATCGCCGATTTAGAGTGGAGCAACGTGTGCATAAAGTTCATCCGCAAATCGGGAGTATCCGTCATGCCGGTTTTCATCGACTTGAAAAACAGCTCGTTCTTTTACCTCGTGAACACGATACACACAAAACTCGGCCTGCTGTTCCTCGTAAGGGAGTTTTTCTCCAAACGGAATACCACTGTAAGGCTGGTATTCGGACGCGCTTTCAAACCCATTACAGGCAGTGATTATCAGGTCATGGATGACATGAGACAACGGGTATACCAACTGAAAACCGTACACCATGCAAAAAAAGAAAGATAAGAAATACCCCATACCCGAGCGTGTCAATGTGACGCTTTCTTTGGTGCTCCTTTGCCTGCTGCCCGCGCTCTTGTTCATCGGAGGAAGAAGTGCGGCACTGGATGCCGTATTTTTAGTTGCATGCCTGCTATTCGGCGTGCTGTTAATTCCCGCGTACTCACTCATACATGAGGCAGAACACCATATGGCCATGCGAAACAAGAACCTCAATTATTATATGGGAGTTTCGTTATCTACGCTGTTTTTTTCCTCTTTTACCTTTATTCAGAAAGCACACCTCAACCACCACAAAAACAACCGTACCGATTATGAGTTGATTGATCTTTATTACACCTATGACGAAAGGTGGTTCAAGAGAATCAGCTTCTTTTTGATAAACATGGGTTTTAAATGGATCAGTGTCGTAATCGCGGTTTTTGCTTTTGCCCTCCTGCCCCGGCGCGTAATGCGTGTTCTGTTGAAGAATACCGGCGAACTATCGGAACTCGTTAGTGGCACCGACCCCAGCAGCACCCGATATCGTAACATCCGAATAGAAAGCCTGTTGACCCTTTGCTTCCACGCCGGTCTTGTCCTCTTGCTGGACCTGAATATCGGACATTATGTACTTATGTACCTGTTTCACGGTTTCGTCTGGTCGTCCCAAAACTATGTCAGCCATGCATTTGCCTCCCGATCCGTCGTGCACGGAGCCCACAACTATCGCCTGAGCCGGCCATTTCAATTATTCTATCTCAATTTCAACCTCCATCGGGCCCATCACGAGAATCCTTCTGTTCCCTGGCCCTATCTCGACAAATTTGTCGGCACACCCGACAACGTCTCCTATCTCAAGGCGTATTTGCGACTGTGGAAAGGTCCGAAACACGTGTTGCCCGACGATGCGGTCGAATACCGGCACGTAACTAAATAACGTGAGGATTACCATTTTCCGCAGGTCACACCGTAGCTCATCTTTTTGCTATAATTGTCGTATCTTTGCGCCCGCAAACCGGCCTCGTAGTTCAACGGATAGAATAGATGTTTCCTAAACATTAGATCCAGGTTCGATTCCCGGCGAGGCTACCGGAAACCGCTCTTGTAAGGGCGGTTTTTTATTTGATCCAGGTTCTCCCGAAGTATCGCGACCGGCGAGGCTACCGGAAACCGTTCTTGTAAGGACGGTTTTTTTATTTGATCCAGGTTCTCCCGAAGCATCGGGACCGGCGAGGCTACCAGAAACCGCTCTTGTAAGGACGGTTTTTTTATTTGATCCAGGTTCTCCCGAAGCATCGGGACCGGCGAGGCTACCAGAAACCGTTCTT
>JAIXYI010000027.1 GCA_027490305.1 Flavobacteriaceae bacterium | reverse complement strand
GAAAAGTAGCCGAAAATTACTCCGCTAACAAGCATTTTGCAAATCTTGAGTAAGACAGGTGTTGTTTTTGAGTTAGTTACAACGCGTCTGACAAAATGCTTATATCGAACTCACGTTAATTAACAAAATAGGTGGTTTTTCCGTAAAATGCTGTCGTCGGGAATGTATAGTTTGCGTTAGGGGAGGGGCGGATGCGTCCCTTACGAAACGGCGCGGAAAGTGGGATACGGGAAAACCGTAGTTTTTGTTAAAGTTTAAGTCGAAAGTCAGCAACTGATGTCCAAATTACCAACACCCAACACCCAACACCTAATACAAAAAAAACGCCCCGAGAGGCGTTTTACTTGTCGATCGATCCGAGCACGCGCGACATAAAGGCGTTGAGTGCTTCTTTCTTTGGGGTTCCGGATCGAACCATTTTATGTACTTCCAATGCACCGTAGAGGTTGGAAATGAGTTCGCCGATGACGTCGAGCTCTTCATCTTTGAGCGATGGCACTTCGGTGAGCGCTTCCAGCACCTCAATCGTCTCGATGAGATAGTCCTGGTCGTTCTGGTCGATGAATTCCGTCAGGTGTTTAATTATCGGCAGTTTCATTAGTTCTGCGCGATTTTATGTACCAATTCTTCCAGTACCTCCGTTTTGTTGGTCTGTGTCTGGTCGAACAGTTTTCCGCCGTTGAAGGCTGCAAACGTGGGAAGGTTGGTCACATTGGCGAGTTTACGCGATTCGGGCGACTGCTCTGCATCCACCAAAACAAAGGTGACATTTTCGGTCTCAGAAGCAAATTTTTTGAATTTGGGCTTCATAATCCGGCAATTACCGCACCAGGAAGCGGAATACTGTACCAAGACTTTATCGTGCGACGCCACGATGTTTTGCAATGTATCGTCGGTTAATTCAATCAACATGGTGTTAGGTATAAAAAGAAACCCAGGCTCCGTCATGGGGATTCCAGAACCTGGGCTCCAGGGGTTTATGATTAATTCGAAAGGTAGCTGGCGACACCTTCGCGTGTGGCGTGCATCGCTTCTTTTCCTTCTTCCCAGTTAGCCGGACATACTTCACCTTTCGTTTGAACGTGGGTGTAGGCGTCGATCAGGCGGAGGTATTCGTTTACGTTACGGCCGAGTGGCATGTCGTTCACGCTTTCGTGGAAGATTTTTCCTGTTTCGTCGACGAGGTAGGTCGCACGGTACGTTACGTTCGAGCCTTCGAGCAATACCGTGTCTGTATCTTCATGGTACGAAGTCGATTCGATGTCGAGGATACCCAGGATGTTCGCCAGGTTACGCGTTGTATCAGCCAAAATCGGATAGGTAACGCCTTCGATACCACCGGCGTTCTTTGCTGTGTTCAGCCACGCGAAGTGTACTTCATTGGTGTCGCATGACGCGCCGATAACCAGCGTGTTGCGCTTTTCGAACTCGGGAAGCGCCGCCTGGAACGCGTGCAATTCGGTCGGACATACGAATGTGAAATCTTTCGGATACCAAAACAGTACCACTTTCTTGTTGTTCTTGACTGCCTCTTCGAATACGTTGATGCGAAGATTGTCGCCCATCGACGAAATGGCGTCTACTGTGATGTTGGGGAATTTTTTACCTACTAATGACATATGATTTAATTTTAGGTTACAAACTACGGATGCAAAGGTAGGCGGATGAAAAGCGGTATTATATAAATGAGGATGATAATTTCTTATTTAATGATAGCTTTTGGTTATGGTGTTAATTTTCGGAAGCGCAACTCCCCTGTACAAACTTCTTTATATTTGTCAGGAAACAATATGAGATATGTCATTTAAGAGCTTATTCCGAAAGAAATCCGTACACGACATCCTGAAGCAGGTCGAGAAAGGCCAGGAAGACGGTCATCACGCGTTGGGCAAACACCTTACAGCACGTGATCTGACGGCTTTTGGTATTGCGGCCATTATCGGAGCCGGTATTTTTAGTACGATCGGGAAAGCCAGCGCCGATGGCGGTCCGGCCGTTATTTTCCTATTTCTTTTTACGGCCATCGCCTGCGGGTTTGCGGCTTTCGCTTACGCGGAATTTGCCTCCATGGTGCCGGTTTCGGGATCGGCATACACCTATTCGTATGTGGCATTCGGCGAGATCGTGGCCTGGATCATCGGATGGGCGTTGATTATGGAGTATGCCATCGGAAACGTGACGGTGGCCATATCATGGAGTGATTATTTCACCGGTTTATTAGACAGTGGCGGGATTCATGTACCCTGGTGGATGCAGATGGATTATCTCACGGCCTCAAACGGATACCGCGACGCTGAGGCCCTGATGCAGGCAGGCAAAGCGTTTGCCAATCTCGACGAGGGCTTGCAGCACGCGCACCTGGCGTGGACGTCTGCGCCTACAATCGGGTCGTTCCATTTCGTGGCCGACTTGCCGGCTTTGTTGATTATTATCATCATCACGTGGCTGGTGTATCGCGGGATGAAGGAATCCCGGAACGCGAGCAACCTAATGGTGGTAGTCAAATTATGTATCATACTATTGGTCATTGCCGTGGGCATTTTCTATGTGGATACCGACAACTGGCACCCGTTTGCACCCAACGGCGCTGCCGGCGTTTTGAAGGGTGTGTCGGCGGTATTCTTCGCCTACATCGGATTTGACGCGATTTCAACAACGGCGGAGGAATGCAAAAATCCTCAACGCGACCTGCCAAAGGGTATGATGTGGGCTATTATCATCTGTACACTATTATATATAACCATTGCGCTTGTGTTGACCGGAATGGTGCGTTACGACAAACTCGCGGTGGGCGACCCGTTGGCCTATGTGTTCGACGTACTCGACCTGAAGTGGATGTCGGGTATCATCGCGGTTAGCGCGGTAGTGGCGATGGCATCCGTATTATTGGTATTCCAGATGGGGCAACCGCGGATTTGGATGAGTATGAGTCGCGATGGTTTGCTGCCGAAGCGCTACTCCCGCGTACACCCTAAATATAGGACGCCTTCGTATGCGACGATCGTAACCGGATTTGTGGTGGCAATCCCGGCGTTGTTCCTGAACCTCACGATGGTGACCGACCTGTGCAGTATCGGGACGCTGTTTGCGTTTGTGTTGGTGTGCGCCGGCGTGTTGGTGTTGCAGGATAATAAAGATTTACCACGAGGGAAGTTTCGGGCGCCGTATGTGAATTCACGTTACGTTTTCATTCCGGGGCTTTTGGTGGCCCTGGCGTTGGTGGTAGTGTTCAATAAGGAGGGCGCCGAGGCGTTTATCACAAATGAGAAACAACCCGTTGCAGCCCAGGATTTGGTCACCTCGCTGGACGATGCCGAAACCACTCAGGTTGGCACCTTCCTGATGACCCGTGAAGGAAAGGCTGTAGGGGATGTGGAAGAATACCTCAGTGCAAAAGCGGAAGAAGGGGAGGCGGCCTATCGTTCTTTGGTAGATGCGTTGCCGATTGCGGCCGATAAGAAGTATGAGGAAGGATGGAATTTGTTTCGTCATAAGATTCCGATGTGGTTCTTCTTAATCGCATTGGGCGCCATGGCGGTGTGGTCGTTCCGGAAGCAATTATCGCTTATTCCGTTATTGGGATTGGTGTGTTGTTTGTATATGATGGCCGAGTTGAGTGTCTGGAACTGGATGTATTTCGGTATCTGGCTGGCGATTGGCCTGGTGATTTATTTTTCATTTAGCCGTAAGAATAGTCGACTCAACATAAAAGTGGAGTAGGCAATCTGCTGACGAACAGCGCTTTTTTCGGAAAATTCAACATTGTTAATAAAAAATAACCCCAAACCGTTTGTAGGATCGGATGGGGTTTTTATCTTTGCAGTCCGTCTGTTTAAAAAACAGGCACGCAAAAGTTCTTTTTAGATTGTAGTGTATTGACAAATAGAGAGGTTGTAATTTTTTTTGAAAAAAGTTGCATTTCGAGTTTGGAAAACAAAAATCAACTTGTACTTTTGCACCCGCTTTGAGAGCGAAACGAAATAAAATCTTTCAATTTTTAAATCGTTTCAATCTTTAAATCGAAAAACAAGAAGACACGTTCATAGACATATTGGATTGACAGT
>JAIXYI010000025.1 GCA_027490305.1 Flavobacteriaceae bacterium | reverse complement strand
TAGTGCGCGACGCAGCCCGTGAGTGGGTCAAACGCGATGTATCTCCGATCATCGAAGACTACGCCCAGCGCGCCGAATTTCCGACGCAAATCATCCAGGGATTGGCAGATATCGGGGCATTCGGCCCGTACATTCCGGAAGAATATGGTGGCGCCGGACTCGACCAGATTTCCTACGGACTGATCATGCAGGAAATCGAGCGGGGTGACTCGGGCGTACGTTCCACCGCATCGGTACAGTCCTCCTTGGTGATGTATCCAATCTGGAAATACGGCAACGAGGAGCAGCGCCGCAAATACCTTCCCAAACTCGCTTCGGGCGAATGGATGGGTTGCTTCGGTCTCACCGAACCCGATTACGGATCGAACCCGGGCGGCATGGTCACCAATTTCAAAGATATGGGCGACCACTACCTCCTGAACGGTGCCAAAATGTGGATTTCGAACGCACCGTTCGCGCAAGTCGCTGTAGTGTGGGCGAAGAACGAAGAAGGCCGTATTCACGGCTTGATCGTCGAGCGCGGCATGGAAGGTTTCTCTACGCCTGAAACCCACAATAAATGGTCGCTACGTGCTTCGGCTACGGGTGAATTGATTTTTGACAACGTGAAGGTGCCGAAAGAAAACCTGCTACCGAATAAATCCGGATTGGGCGCGCCACTGGGCTGCCTCGATTCGGCCCGCTACGGCATCGCATGGGGAGCCATCGGCGCTGCAATGGATTGTTACGACACCGCCCTTCGCTATTCACAAGAGCGCATCCAATTTGATAAACCGATTGGTGCCACACAGCTTCAGCAAAAGAAACTCGCCGAGATGATCACCGAGATCACGAAAGCGCAGCTCCTGACCTGGCGACTTGGAGTGCTTCGCAACGAAGGCAAAGCCACAACGGCCCAGATCTCCATGGCAAAACGTAACAACGTGAACATGGCGATTGAAATCGCACGTGAGGCACGCCAAATACTCGGCGGCATGGGCATCACTGGTGAATATTCGATCATGCGCCACATGATGAACCTCGAATCGGTCATCACATACGAAGGCACACATGACATCCACTTGCTGATCACCGGCATGGATATCACGGGCTTCGCGGCCTTCAAATAAGAACGTATTTACGACGGCAAACGGCGATTTTGGCGGCATTAACATCCGTCCAATTGATTCCTGCGTATATTTAGGCAATGACAGGGCTGCTAATCGGCCTTGCTGAATAATTGCTATGAACACAACGTCCCGTATTTTTCAGTTTCTGACGGCTTTCGTCGTGACGGTGCTGTTGCTAGCCTGTTCGGCCAACGATACCGATACCTCCGGCGGGATACCCGTCATTCCGGATCCGGGAACGCCCACCACGCCCGAAACGCCTACCTCCCCCAACCTGCGCCTGCTGCGGTATATGGCACTCGGCGACAGTTACACTATTGGCGCCAACGTATGCGAAGCCTGCCGCTTCCCCGCCCAATTGGAGTCGCGTCTCGAAACCGAGCTGGATGTCTCCTCTGACGTACAAACCGATATCATTGCCACAAGTGGATGGACTACCACCAATCTGCTGGCCGCAATCGCAGCCGATGCTCCTGAAGAGAATTACGACCTGGTTACCTTACTGATTGGGGTGAACAACCAATACCAGGGCCGGCCTTTTTCTTTATATGAAACCGAATTCCCGCAGTTGCTCGACAAAGCGATCCTGCTGGCCAAAGGCGATCCGGATCGTGTGATCGTGGTGTCAATTCCAGATTATGCCTATACCCCGTGGGGACAGGGAAGCTCGAACCCGGCAGGGATTTCCGCGCAAATCGACCAATACAACACCTTCGCGATGACCCATGCGGCGTCGAAGAATGTTCGGTTTGTAAATATTACAGACATTACCCGTGAAGGCCTTTTCAGCACCTATCTCGTCGCTGTCGATGGCTTACATCCCTCACAACAGGCCTACGCCCTATTCGTAGAGCGACTGCTGCCGCCTGCGCTGGAAATTCTACAGTAAACTACCCTTACGCCTCCGGTGCCAGTTCAATGGCCAGTCCGTCGATTTCAGGCGTAATGTGAATCTGGCACCCCAAACGGCTGTTGTCTTTTACATTAAACGCCTCTGACAGCATCGCCTCCTCATCGTCGTTTCTATCCGGGAGTGGCACGTCATTCAGTACGTAGCACTGGCACGATGCGCACATGGCCATACCGCCACAGATCCCGATCGTACCTTCCGGCGCGAGTTCATACATCCGAACGATTTCCATAACGTTCAGGTTCATATCCGTCGGCGCGTCTACTGTGTGGGTGTTGCCGTCGCGGTCGGTGATGGTAAGTTTAATGTCCATAGAAGGAGTTAGTGGTTAGTGGTCTGTCGTCGGTGACTAGATACTGAGCAAGACCCAACGCAAAGTTACATTTTTGCCTGAATAGACTTGATTAACGCGTGCAACATCCGGCTAATTTCGGTGTTCTGCTGTAGTAGTGTCTGAAGTTGCGCTGCCGAGATGTAGGTGAGGCGTTCGGCAAGGTACGTCATGGAACGTACTTCGCTCACTGAACCCTGGGAAATACGCAAAAAGCGTATGAACTCTTTCGCGCTTTTCCGTTCGAAGCCTTCCGCGATGTTGTTGGATATCGACACAGACGCCCGGAAAATCTGATCCCGAAAGCGGAAATCGCCCACTTGTGAAAATCGTTCGTAAATCGCCACTGCGAAATCCTGGGATTTTTGCCATACTATCAGGTCTTCAAACTTCTGGACCGACATACATCATTTGATAAGCCATCAAATGTAATGTCCCTTTAGTGAACCTTTGTACGGAAAAACCGTAAACAAGCTAACAAAAGACTAGCACATGAAGATGTCATCGCTATATAAAGTAAAGTACCAACGACC
>JAIXYI010000016.1 GCA_027490305.1 Flavobacteriaceae bacterium | reverse complement strand
GCAGGGTAATTACCGGTGTTCTCAAACCGGATCAGGTAATGCAGGTATTTCCCCGCCATTTCCGGACCGATAGTGTTGCCTTCAAGACAGGTTTTGTCGTTGGGGTCGAGGGCGTTGACGACGGTTTGGTTGAGGGTAAAAGTGTTGTCGGCGGGCGTTTCGTCTGCTACTGATGGCGTCAATATTGTAAAACTAAGAATATCACCAAGATCCAGTGGCGGTGAATCTACCGGAGCATTCAGATCCATCTGGAGTTGAAAATTCCTAGACTCCAGCATGCCAATATCGTTGAGCGTCCAGATAAGCATACCCGGGCTGGCCGTGTCAGCAACGATGTCCGCAGTCACGAAATCCATGACCGTATCGTCAAATGAGAGTGAGACTGTAACGTCCCCGGTTACAGTTCCCTGATTTTTGACACGCACCTCGTAGGTTGCCGGAAAACCGGGAACTGCTACACCGACAGGCCACATGGTAACGCGAATATCAGGGTGAATACCGTTGGAAACAATACAAAAGTCCGCTGCCGCACCTTCATCTGAAGGTACTGTTACAGTAGCGAAAGAAGGAGATACTGTGAAGTACGATTCGTTAACTATCGGGTGAAGTGTATGTGTTCCTTCCGTTAGCGGGTGCTCATACAAACCCGTGGAATCCGTAATAAAGCTGAGGCTAGTGTCGTCATCCACTTTAAAAGGCAGATGCGGAACAAGAGGGTCAGCGTCAGAGCATCCATTCATATCGGAATCGATGCGATTAGTTCCGACAACCTGAAACCCTCCGGTTGGATCGCACAGCGAATTGACTTCCGCGTTGTATTCGAGTACATCTAGTATCGTTTGCACCGCCGCGACCTCATCCGTGTCTGCGCACACATAGGCCAAATTGGGGTTTCCGGCTAAGTTGTAATCGCCCACCAAATTTTCCCAGTCCAGCATCGGATTCCCCTTCGTACTGAGTGACAGCAGATTGTTATAGCTGCAGTCCAGGAAAATGATATTGGAAGGATGTAAGTCGAGGTTTGTCAATTGGTTGTAAGAGCAGTCCATGGCATCTACAGAATCGACCTCTAGCGTCACCAATGCGTTATGGGAGATATTGACATCCGGAGCATCATGGCATCGGTATGTGGTCAACTGATTATATGATAAATCAATGAGGCTTAAAATCTTACAGGGAAGGTCAAAAGAGGTCAGCATATTGTAACTGGCATTTACCTCATCGAATACATAGTCGGATGTTTCCGGAAACAGTAAGGTGGTCAACTGGTTGTTATTGCAGGAGAGGAAAGGGAGATAGACTTGACCTGGTACAACCGACAGGTTACTCAAATCGAGTGAAGTCAAATTATTATAGCTACAATCAAGGGCGCCGGCATAGGGCCAAACCCCGAAAGAGTCGCTGAGTTGGCAGTTCCCTAAGATCAGCTCCGTAAGCATGTTATAACTGCAAATAATGCTGTTGATCGCAGTATTGGCTGATAAGTCAAGCGAAGTAAGGGCGTTGTGCGAACAGTCTAACTGGACAATAAAAGAAAAAACATCCAGGTCGAGCGCCGACAACAGATTATAACTACAATTAATACTCGAAAAGCCCTGCTCTAATAATAGCCCCCCTGTATCATACACGCTGATGTCATTGTAATAAGCGCCTCCGAAAACCAGGCTGGTCAATTGGTTATGGGAACAATCAAGGCTCTCAAGCTTGACTAATTCGGACACGTCTAAACTAGTTAGTGCGTTATAGCTACAATCCAAAATAGTGATATTATGAAAGTATTCAATACCGGTAAGGTTGTGGATAGTGGAATTGGAAATATCTAATTTGAAGGTAATAGCGGCTGCTTCGGAAACCTCTATTTCGCCATTGTTGTTCGTGTCGATCGAAACGGAAACAGGATCGCCGTTTGGAACGCTATTCGTGGCGATGGGGCTTGTTGGGCTTGCCGCGAGCAGCAGGGATTTAAACATGGGATCCGGAATGTTCACAATCTGCGCCTGGGCCACGCCAAACGCCAATAATAAAAAGTAGAGTTTTTTCATAAGAACGCCTTGATTATGTCCCGCCAAGGTTGCAACCGTTCTTATCTTATACTGTTGCACTTGCGCAGAGTAGCTATGCAAAAATAGGGAAATTCCGACTACTAACCTTCTGCGTACACGTACATGCCTGAAATAGTTGATTTTAGATAGGGCTGCTGTAACCGATTCTGGGTTTATGTATCAGGTTAAGCATTTGAAATTTACTAGTTCGGATACGCCAAAATCCCGAAAGTAACATGAATTGCCTTTAATAGGAATTAAATTGTCTCTCGAGTCCGTTTAATCGACTTCCTTGTCAATTTTAATGACTTCCTTGTCAATTTTAATGACTTCCTTGTCAATTCTAATGACTTCCTTGTCAATTCTAATGACTTTCTAGTCAATTCAATTGACTTCCTTGTCAATTCTAATGACTTTCTAGTCAGTTCAATTGACTTCCTTGTCAATTTTAATGACTTCTTAGTCAGTTTAATTGACCTTCTAATCAGTTTAATTGACTTTGTCAGGAGCTTTGATAGCGTTTGAGAAGATTGTAAACTGAGTAACCGAGCAAATGCGTAAAGGAGGCGTTTCTCAACCGACCAGTAACGACCAACCCCTGACCACCAACCACTGACTACTGACCACTGACTACTGACTACTGACCACTAACAACTAACCACTCATTAGCTCATTCACTACTTACTTCCAATCTTATACGCCACCAACGACCGGTTATTCAGAAACACCGTCAAATACCCCTTCTGCCCCGGCTGTAACGGCACCTCGAAATAGGTGGCATCGCCCTCGCGGGATACCACCGCCCGGTTTAGGTAGCGGTCGCCGTTGAAGCAATACCCCAACTCCGCGTCGTCGGGTAATCCGTTGAATCGAAACGGTATACGCACCGGCCGATCTGTTGACAGGCACCCTGCCGTAGGCGATACCAGCTCGCATTCCGACTGCAGATAGGTGCTGTAAAACAACGGCAGGCGGGCAAACTCGTTAGGCGACGGAACCGTAGAAGCCAACCGGGTATCTTCGGGAAAATGGTTGAGGAAAAAACGCTCGGGCGGTGTGCAGAAATACGCGGGGTTGAAACGCCGCACGAACTGCCCTTTCTCGTTGACATTGCCCGCCGCCCAGGTCACATCCACCAACTGCCAAACCCCGTCAATCTTGACGGCATTCCACACGTGGTTGCTTTTCGCCGGCAAACGCCCAATTTGTGACAGCGTGCTTTTAGCGGTTCCGGAAATATCGATACAGTCGATACCCAGTTCGTTGCATACCGTCCGAAACAGCGCGGTATAACCCTGGCAGACGGCCTTGTGGCTCCGAAGCGTCCTGACTGCAAGATCCGCCGTGAACGCGCGTTCCTGCGCCTTACGGTCGTTCTCAGACTTATACCAGAAGGCCACTTTCCCACCGCGGGCAATCTCGCGATAGAGCGGCATGTCATAGTCGATATGCGTTGCCATCCAGGTGAACAGGCCGCGGACGCGCTCGGGTTCTGTTTTGAAATCCGCTGCCAACCGTTGGGCCAATGCCTTCGGGGAAGCAAAAGAAACGGGATACGACTGGATCGTTTCGTCTACGTTCCGGTACTCCTGCGCGTGCGATCCCCACGACAGGAAAAAGAGGGCAATAGAGACCCATCCGGCAATTTGCTTCATCTTCATGGTGGGTAGACACGACTAGAATCGTGTTACCATAACAACGAAAAAATCACCGGATTATTAGGCTATCTTCCTCACGACACCCGTCCCGATCACACGATCGCCCTGCGTAAAATCGAAATCAAGCCCGACATACAGTTGCCCGGCAATGGCGGCCCCGTCTGGCAAGGTTATCTCGGAGGAGACGGAATCACCGGGGTATACGTTTTCGACATCGCCAAAATCGAGATGCGCATTCCACACAAGATTCGAAAAAGGAAAGGAGACGCCCACGCGATGCCCGGATGAAATTGGGGATTGTCCACCGACTTCTTTTTCAGGAAGAAATTGCAGCAAGGCAGAAAAGCGGGGTTTAGCCGTTCGCTCGTCCATTAAACGTTGAAGCGGAAGTGCATCACGTCGCCGTCTTTTACGATGTATTCTTTGCCTTCGACACGGAATTTACCGGCTTCTTTGACTTTGGCTTCCGATCCATACGCTACGTAGTCGTCATAGGCGATGACTTCCGCGCGGATGAACCCTTTTTCAAAATCGGTATGGATGACACTCGCGGCTTTAGGGGCCGTAGCGCCAATTGGGATGGTCCAGGCACGGACTTCCTTGACGCCCGCGGTAAAATAGGTTTGTTGTTTCAGGAGTTTGTAAGCCGCCCGGATCAGGACGGAAGCACCCGGCTCGCTTAGTCCCAGGTCTTCCAGGAACATTTGGCGTTCTTCGTAGGTTTCCAGTTCGGTGATATCGGCTTCCGTGCCCACCGCCAATACGATCACTTCCGCATCTTCATCCTTCACCAGTTCACGTACCTTGTCTACATAGGCATTACCGGTGGCGGCAGCACCTTCGTCCACGTTGCACACATACAACACAGGCTTGGTGGTGATGAGTTGGAAGCTTTCCATCAATTCCTCTTCCTCTTCGTTCTTCGGTTTCACCGTCCGGGCCGACTTCCCTTGCAACAAGGCCTCGCGGATGCGCTCAAGCAGGGCATCCTCTGTTATGGCTTCTTTGTTGCCGGTTTTTGCGGCACGTTTGGTTTTCTCCTGGCGCTTTTCAACCGTCTCAAGGTCTTTGAGTTGCAATTCGATATCGATGGTTTCCTTGTCGCGGATCGGGTTCACGTTCCCGTCTACGTGGACGATATTGTCGTTATCAAAACAGCGAAGTACGTGGATGATCGCATTACACTCGCGGATATTCCCCAAAAACTGGTTACCCAACCCCTCGCCTTTCGACGCGCCTTTTACGAGTCCGGCGATATCAACGATTTCAACCGTCGCCATCACCACACGCTCCGGCTTGACAAGTTCTTCGAGCTTCGCCATACGCGGATCGGGTACGTTGACGACGCCGACATTCGGTTCGATCGTGCAGAACGGGAAGTTCGCGCTTTGGGCCTTGGCGTTAGACAAACAGTTGAAGAGAGTGGATTTTCCGACGTTCGGCAACCCGACGATACCTGCTTTCATGAGATGGTTTTTGCGGTTGCAAATATAGGCGTTTCCGTCGATTGGACGAACGAAGAAGACGAGGTTAAAAACCGAAGCCGAGTCCGAACGACACACGCCCACCTTCCGGCGACATAAAATACGACACTTTAGCCGTCACGATGTCAATGCCTGTCAGCCAAAGTCCACCTCCATACGACGTATGCCAGGTGTTAGAAACCTCGCCCGGCAACCACACACGGCCGTAATCGAAACCGCCCAAAACCCCATAGCGCAAAGGCAACACGCTGCGGCGGATCTTCCCAATTTCATACCGCAGGTCGGTACTCTGGAAAAACGACTGTTTCCCCGAGAAGCGCTGGGCCCGGAATGCCCTGACGTCATAATCACCTCCGATGGTGGCCATTTGGTAGAACTCATAGTCGTTGCTGAACAGGAAGCGGGCTTTCGCCTGCGAAGCGGCTACCAGACGTCCGTCGGGCACCAATTTGTGGGTAATCGACAGCGACAACGTGGCGTGGGGCACCTGGCGACGCGTATCTTCGAGGTTGACCTTCCATCCGGCTTCTGCTAAAAACGCGAGTCCGAGGGTGGGCAATGCCTCACTGTCGTAATTCCGGAAACCATACCCCACCGCCAGCCCGGCGAACTGTTGTTGGCTGAACACTTCCGGCCGGATAAGACCAGTCGAGATAAAACGCCCCTCGGTGGCCTGCACGGCATACGACTCATACTGCACCTGTCCGTACACGAAAAAGCCGTTATCTGCTGTATACGTAAGGCCGGGCACCACCGAAATAAACTGGCTTTTCACGCGGTTGTAGTCGAGTCCTTCCGACTTCCTGGTATCAACGGTTTCATTGCCGTAGCCAAAGAAATTAAAACTGAAAACCGGTGAGGTATAGCGTGCATCAAGTCCGAAACGCCACTTACGGAGTCGGCTGGGAAATTCCCCGTTGTAGATCACTTCATATCCTTTGGTAGCGAAATAGTAGTTCCCTCGCAGTATGTGTCGTTGCGAGAACGGATTCCGGTGGAAGCCATTCACCGTCAACGCTAACCGCGCCCCTATCTTGACGCCATCATCCGGATTGTAACCCAGATACGGCAGTTTTCCCAAATAACTGTATTTCGGTCGACGGTAATCATAGCGGTTCAAATCGTAATCATATGTCATCGACAGCCGTGCGCGGCCATCCGTTTCGATCGACGTTTCCGGCTTGGGCGAATCATACACCAAAACCCGGCGTCCGTTCTGAATATGGTAGGTATCGTCTTCACTGCCGCCCACAAGCCGCACCTTTGCGCCTGGTCTTCCTCCGTCGTTCACTTCGAAGACATCCTCGCCTCCAAGTCCATACAGCCAGATTTCGCGGGTCTCCTTTCGCGGATAGGCGTGCCGGAAGCGTTCTTCCCATCCTTTTTCCGTTTCATCATACACGACGACCTCGGTGGCGCCGTCGTTTTGGCGTTTCACTACGAATCGGTCGCGTTTTTCGGTTCCGACAATCGGGACGGTACGGTGCAATACGCGGTAATAGTCAAGGGCATGTCGATGCAACCGGTCCCGGCGGCTTTTAAGTCGTTTCTGTATCTCACGTGCCGAGCCGTCCTGCATTTCCGGGGGAAGATTGCGGAAAGCGTCTTGTATGGTCTTGTCGGTCAGGTTTTTGTCGATGTAGTCGGCCTGCGTAAGCCAATCGTTCGCCGACGCCTGGGTAATCAGCGCCAGGTCCAGCGTATAGGCTTCTGCATTGAGCCATTTGACATTATGGATATCATCGCGAAAGGTTTTCATGTGACGCAAGGGCGGCGTACTCAACACAAGCGGCAGCAATGCCCCTCCGTATTTCGGGAAGACCTGGTCGCGGTCGCGCGGGATGGGCTTGTATACGACCTTGCCTTTTATATTGTAAGCACCCCAACGCCACTGCGCCTGTTGACGGTCCCAGTCGCCCAACAGCATGTCGAAAAGCCGCGCGCGGATGTAGGCATTCTCATCGATGCGGTGTCGGTTATCTTTTCTGATGTTCTCCAACACTTCTTCCGTACTGACCAACGCATCCGGCTTCCCGAAACTGGCCAGCTTCTCGAAACCGTCGTCCGCCCGCTCTTCGATCAGGTAGAGTTCGTCGCCGAATGTCTCATTGAACTCGCCCAACGCAGGCTGTCGTGGCACAAAATACAAGCGCGGATTACTGTGGGCCACGCCGATGGCAGCCGCAAGGTCATCCACCACCAATGCGGCGTAGGGGTGCGACGAGGTATAGAAATCCATCATGAAATCGGCCACATAGGTCTCCTCCAGGTCATTGGCGATGTAGACGTCGCGAAACGCGGTCTTCTGAAGGAAACGCGCCGCCGGTTTCCGCAACGCCCGCATCGAATACTGCTTGCCGTTGCGACCTTCCAGTTTCAACGCCCGCGACTGCTCGCCGCCCGTTAATTCAATCGGACGTACCCCCCCGTAGAGCGTGTCGAGCAACGCCGTTCGGGTCTCCACCGGGCGCGAATATAGTCCGCGATAGTGCTTCCCCCATAAAAACGAATGGAAGCCACTTTTCGTCGTCTCTTCCGGCGTATAAATCGCGGCCGTGGTGTATTTCGGGAACTGACGGGAGAACTCCTTTGGTTCGATCTCGGTCCGCACCGGTGTCACTAAATGGCGGTATAATACCTCTTCTTTTCCCTTCCGAAGGGCGTAGTAAGTTACCACGCTTTCGCCTTTCTCATACACCTGCAGGGTAGCGTAGCCGGCACCACCATATGAGAAATCCTCACGCCAGATGGCCCGCGCGGCTTCGGTTTGGGAAAGCGCGCCACTGATGACCTGCTGTAGGCCATGGCGTTCGAGGTACTGCAGGTTCCGTTCGTGACCCGATACCACCACCACATTCGGCTGGCCTTGCAATAAGGTAGTAATGCGACGGATAAACGCCGTGTAGGTTCGATTCCGTAAGTCGCCCGGATTCGTGCCCGACGCACTCCGCACCATGTTGAACGCACTGCCCACCACCGGAAGCGGAATAGGCGCATCAAAGGGAAAGAGTTGTTGCTGCCATGAATACTGCCCGCCATACACCCCATTGCTCATCAACGGATGGTGCATGGCGACGATTACCAGACGATGCTGGTTTTCTTCGAGACGCGCCTCGAGGTTTTCGAGAAAGTCGTCGCGCGTTTTGAGGTCGCAGTCGTCGTTTAACGAGGGATTGTCATCCCAATTTTGCAAATACCATTGCGAATCGATCAGTAACAGCGTTATATTATCGTTCACCGAAACCTCCTGTATCGGACAGCCTTTTTCGGGAAGGAAACTGCCGTTGCCAAGTCGTTCGGTGATGTAACGGGCCTCGCGTAACAGTCCGTCCTTCCCTCCCCTTTCCCAATCGCCATCGCCCGGCAGGAAAATGGTACGGCCACGGAACGAACCGGCGAGGCTGATCTCGACGTCAATTTCCCGCTGGTCTGAACGTGCAGGATCTTTCGGAGACAGGTTGTCGCCAAGAAACAGCAACGTACTTTTAGAAGAAGCGGCAGCGAGTCGTTTGCGGAACAGATTCCGCTCGTTCGAAAACGACACACTATCATCCGCTGCGCCATTTCCCGTCAGGAAAAAGGTATGCACCAGTTTCGATTTGGCGAGGGTGTCGCTGTTGATGGTATAGTCACGCTTTCCGTATTGTACCTTTTTGGTGGCGCAAGACGCACAGATACAGACAAGAACGGCAAGAAGAAGGGGGTGTCGTACAGACATAGGAAATAGCCGAGAGCTGGGTATTCTCGCTACTCAAAAGTACGCGAGTGTGGCAGCCTGTCTCTTCTACAATTCACCACCAATGTTACAACTTTCTCTCATGCAAAATCGGATCGGAAAGCTGTAACAGGCCGGTCAACGGCTTTGCCCAACTTTGGTTTACGCGGCGTAACCTCCGCGACAATACCGGTGAAAGATATGGAAAGAGACCATCCGTTTCGGACTCGTCAGCATCCATTCGACTTTACAACGGCTCGATGTCGCATCGGATCAACCTCTACATGATCCGTAAGGCAGACGAAATAGACGAAAGCCGACCATAAAAACCGTCTCGAAACGCATTGCCAAAGGGGATGACTTGTGGAGTGGGATGTTCAAGGCGGCTATCTACTTAAAAGAAGTATTGAACCGACTCTCATAAGGTCATTGTATTCCAACAAAAAAGCCAACTAAAAAGTTGGCTTGTAAAAACATATTGGAAATATATTTTTAGATCGCGGTTACGTTTACGGCGTTAAGTCCTCGTTTACCTTGTTCAACGGTATACGATACTTTGTCGTTTTCGCGTACCCGACCATTCAGACCACTCACGTGTACGAACAAATCGTCATTGCCATTGTCTGGCGTAATGAACCCGAAGCCTTTGTCTTCGTTGAAAAATTTGATTGTTCCTTCTTGCATAAAAATAAAATATTAAGGGTCAAAGGTACATCTTTTAAATTATTTTCAACGATTTTTAAAAAATATTATAAAAATAAAAAAGAACAGCGCTATGCTGTTCTCTTTTTTCAACGTCGGGCATCTCTAATCTGAAGACTTCCGCGTCTCGATGACGACTACCTAACGTTAGGGTTTGTTGGCCTTTTTCTCTGCCTGCTCCGCTACCAACTTTTCCCAATGCGCCTGCACCACGTCGTAGTCAATGGGAAACGCCGGTGCCTGGGGTTCCAATCGACCGCTGGCAAACGCCCGAGTAAGGATGGTTTCAATGAGGTAATCCTGGTTGACCAACATCGGTTGGTAGGTCGTGCGGAGGTTGATATCGAACAGTTTGGCCGTGTTGTTTGACCAAAACGCTTTCCAGCCGCTTTTGTATTCTTTGATCAAATCGTAGGTAGCGCTTCCAGTCTGACGATGGATGAGCTTGACGAGAATCTGGCCGTCTTTGCGCGACAGCTTCTTCAACTGCGGTTCAAACTGCTCTTTCAGATATTTCTCTACGATCTTCTGGTACTTCCGTTTTTCCTTCGAACTCTTCATTTTATCCATGCCGGCGTTGAGTCCGGTGAGGCGTGTGGCCGCGGTTTTTGCGTATGGATAGACCTTATAAACACGACGTTGCAAAATCAGGAACTGCTTTCGGAACTCAGCGTCAAGGGCTGCTTGCTTGGGATCGATGTATACATCCGGCAAGTCGAGTTTCATCGAAATGGTATCGGGTTGTTGAAGGTATTCATCCCCCTTCTCTACCTGGGCAAAACCGGCAAATGACAAACAGCCGAAAACAAAAGACAACACAAGTTTTTTCATGGGTAAAAGGGTTGTTCCAAAATTAAAAATCCCTTATCAACTCTGGTGCCAAATTGTTATTTTTAGCAAAAATTATTTACATGCACACGCCCATTCTCACCGAACGTTCGCTTTCCTTTCTTGAAACCTACCTTAATAACGCCTCTCCGACCGGCTATGAAGCGGAAGGACAGAAATTATGGATGGACTACATCCGTCCGTATGTCGACACTTTTATTACGGATACCTACGGAACCGCTGTGGGCGTACTGAACCCCGATGCACCCTATCGGGTGGTCATCGAGGGACATGCCGATGAAATCTCGTGGTATGTCAACTACATCACCGACGACGGTTTGCTCTACGTGGTTCGAAACGGCGGCTCTGACCACCAGATCGCGCCATCGAAACGCGTCCATATCCATACCCGGAACGGTATCGTTAAGGGTATTTTCGGTTGGCCGGCCATCCACACACGCCACCGTGATAAGGAGGAGCAGCCCAAAATCGACAACCTTTTCATCGATATCGGATGCGAAAATAAAGAACAGGTAGAGCAAAAAGGCGTTCACGTCGGCTGTGTTATTACCTATCCGGACGAATTCATGGTACTGAATGACGATAAATTCGTCGCGCGCGCCATCGACAACCGTATGGGTGGTTTCATGATCGCCGAAGTAGCGCGGTTGCTGCACGAAAATGGGAAAAAGTTGCCGTTTGGACTCTACATTACCAACTCCGTCCAGGAGGAAGTAGGGCTTCGTGGTGCTGAGATGATTACGAACACCATCAAACCGCATGTCGCGATCATTACCGATGTGTGCCACGATACCTCAACCCCGATGATCAATAAAAAAATCGAAGGTGATACGAAGATCGGACGCGGACCGGTGGTTAGTTATGCCCCTGCCGTCCAGAACAAACTGCGTGACCTCATCGTGGATACCGCCGTTGAAAAGGAAATTCCGTTCCAGCGGCATGCCTCGTCGCGCGTGACCGGCACCGATACCGATGCGTTCGCGTATAGCAACGGCGGCGTCGCCTCGGCTCTCATTTCACTGCCATTGCGGTATATGCACACGACGGTCGAAATGGTACACCGCCACGACGTAGAGAACGTCATTCGGTTGATTTATGAGTCACTGTTGAAAATCGAAGCCAACGAAACCTTCTCCTACTTCAAATAAAAAAGAGAGGCGCCGTCTGCAATGCATACGGCGCCTTCCCACCTAAACAACTAAATCCTTATTTTTTGGCGGCCAACTCAAGAAGTTCTACTGCTTCAGTGGAATTTGCTTCTTTGGCGTAATCGAGGGCCGTTTTGCCGCGTTCGTCCTTTGCATCGAGTCGGGCTCCTTTTTTGAGCAACAGCGACACGATTTCCGTCTGGTTGTAGTGTGCGGCATACATCAGTGGGGATATGCCCCGTGCCGTTTCGTTGACGTCGGCGCCGTATTCGATGAACTTTTTAACGACATCTACGTCGCCTTTAATGATAGCGAAGCAGAGCGGTGTGCCGTTTGGACGCCCCTGATGTGTGAGAACCTGCGGCGATTCGATGGTGGCGGCCAAGGCCGTGCCGGTTACGGACATGACGAACATGCCCAGGCAAATGATTGCTTTTTTCATGATTGATGATGTGTAATTTGGTTATGAAAACGGGAAAAACTAGTTGCGGAGCGACGGCAGTTCGAGTTTCTGCGGCTTAGCGAGATAGACATACGGAATCGGCGCTGCTTCGGTAACTTTCCGATCTGACTCGACGGTTTCGGAAGTAGTGCGTTCCGTTTTTTTCATGTCGTCCATTTCGCTCTCTACAAGCGACTCGTCGGCGAATGAAATGTACTTAGACGTTCCGGCAGTGGCGTTTTCATTTTCTACTGTGTTGCCGGCGAAAGCGGACCCGGCTGCCAAGATGGCGATGGCCAGGAAAGTGATTGATTTTTTCATGATGATTGTGATTGATGATGATACCTAATAGACGCGGTCACTTCTTTTTTGTTACTGGATTTTAATACGTTATGAAAATTTTAACGTTTCCTGCATTCCGAAATTACAACCGTAATGGAGAGGCTGCGCATCCCAACAGTGTTTCACACCGACATCATCAGGATGACGCTCGCGGATACGTCGCATGCACCCTGTTCCTGAAAAATGGGCCGCATAAGATAGAACAGGATGCCATCGAGCAGCGGGTCAACGGGGGGCGTTCGGGTAACGCGGATGGCGGGCTTTCGGTTCACTGTCGTAAGGCCGTACGCCAATACCGGATGCCCGTCACGCCAAAACGCCCCCTCCACCAGCGGGTTGTTTCGGATTTTGAGTTGGTATTCGGTTTCTTTCCATTTCAATGTAGCTCCGGAGCCCCATACCTTCGCCGCTTTCAGCTCGGTCTCGGTGCCATTTTGATCGGTGATGCCGTAACGGGTCCGCCAAAATCCTTTGACTTGAATCTCGAATACGCCATCCTCGGTGGTGATGACGCCCTTGCTGCCAGAGAAGACAACGCCCACGCGGTGTATGCCATCCACAAAACAATCGTAACGTCCTTTACGGTTATCTTCCCATAACGTTTCCATACGGTTCATTTTGCTCTATTAGAAGCCGTTACACCCGAACTGTTACATCGTCACAACCGAAGAAACGGACGGCCTTGCAATGCCTGTAGGGTCAACAAAACACACACTACCAAATACAGGAGGGCAAATACCACCACACCCTTTACGTTTCGTATAGCATACCAGGCTACTAATGGAAGGAGTTGCAGTGCGTGCATGCCCAGAAAGTGGGCTATACGCAGGTCGCCCACGCGTCGGCTCCAATTAAGAATACGAATGCCCGGTGAATCATCGGGTGCGCCAACCAAATGCCCCCCACGGGCTCCCATCATGAGTCCCTGCAGCGCAAACAACGCGAAAATTATGAGCGCGAATCGGATACTCCACAGGTAATACGCCGGCAGTGGTACTACCTTATTCGAGAAAAACAAGCCCGCTACCCAAAGCGTGGCGAACGCCAATGAAACCGATGCAAGGGCCATAAGGCTAAACATGCCAGAATAGAAGGGCGTTTCGACGTAAAAGTGGGACCGTAATCCGCGTGCCGCCTGCGTCAGGATATAGAAATCCTGGAAACAAAGTACACCGATGGCGAACCAGGTATAGACCGTCACGGCGGTAGGTGCTTGCAGGTAACCGCAATACCAGCCCATCGTCCAGGCAAAAAGCCAACTCGACACCAAGAACTTGAACGGCTTGAAGTATGCGTTGATGCCCAGCACCTGTTGATCGGATACGCGGGTGGCGACAAGGCATGCGATTGCCAACACAAGGAAGAGCAGTCCGAACCAGAAAAAAGGGGCACTGCGTTCACGAAGTAGTTCCAAAAAATTCATAATCAAGATATTAAAATTGGAAGCGGTATCCGAAATCCGGGAAGAAACCGATTTGGTTCACCTCGTTGACCTCGTTGGTCAAACGGTTGTAGCGCGCGATGAAGATATTGTCATGGTCGGTGACATTCTGGAGTTCGAGGTAGACCAGGTGCGTACTTTTTCGCTTACCGCTGTTGAATTTGAAACCGGTTCGGAGGTCGAGTCGGAAATAGGGCCGGTATTGCTCGCTGAACGCGATATCATCCTGTTTGATCTCGTAGCCCGCTGCCTGCGAGGCCTCGAGGTCGACGGGCGTATAAAATCGTCCGCCGGAGGTTGTGAGTTTCATGTCGAAAGACAGGGTGTTCTTCCGGGCCTTCCCCATCTTCAGTTCCTTCCCTGCCAAAAAGTTGACCACATATTGATTGTTAAAGGGTGAGTTCCGCCAGATGCCATCGCTGCCTTTGTATTTCGCATCGAAAAACGAACCGGTCAGCAGGGCATGGTAGCCGTCGCTGAAGAACTTTTCGACGGTCACTTCGACGCCCCGGTTGCGACCACGACCTCCGTTAACCAATGATACCTTGTCGGTGGAGAAACCGAAGTCGGCCCCTTCCGTAATCGAGCTATAGCTGGTTGGATCGCGTTCGACTGCCGCATTTGTAACCGATTGGTAATACACCTCAGCCTTTGCCCGCCAATTGTTGCCGAGGCGTTGTTCGAAGCCCAAAACGTAATGGTCGCTAGCCACAAGGCGCAGGTTGCGGTTGGTCTGCACCAGCACCCCGTCTACATTCTCATTCTGGAACTGGATGGGCGCCGGCACGTTTTGGTGGTGCCGTCCGTACCCGAAACTCAGGCTGCTGCCCGATGTTACGTTATAGGTCACGGCAGCGCGGGGTTCCGCTTTCACCTCATCGGTGAGCGAAAAATAATGACCGTGGAGTCCGCCGTTCAGTGTTAGCTTATCCGACAGGCGCCATTGCAATTGTGCATACGGCTGTACGACGTTGTAATCGCCTTTTGTCTTGTAGATGCTGTTATAATCGGGAAATCCGTCTCCGTCGGCATCTGACTGGCGGTCGCGGCTGCGCAGGCTGTAGTCAATCGAAAAATGTTCCAGCAGCACGCCGGAACGCAGCAGCACCCCTTTTGCGAGCTTGGAATTTACGTAGCTACTAACCGTGATGCGGTAATCCCGGTTGTCGTTTGTGGTGAAGGGAAGGGTTACTTCCTGAGGTTGGTCGAGGAAGTAAATGCGCTCTTCGTCGTATTTGTTGGCGCTTCCGGAAAAGGCGACATTCGATTTCAGGAAGGTTTTGGAACTAAGCGAAATCTTTTGCGTCAGTCCGGTTACGAAAAAATTCGACCGCACCTTCTGGTTGGCATCGCGGGCGGAGAAAAGATCCGAATCGTCAGCATCTTTCCCCAGGAATTCAATGTCGGAAAATCCGACGATACCAAAGAAGGTGATCTCTCCCGCCTTTCCCTTTCCGAAATCGAGGTTAAAAGCGATGTCATTGTAATTGGGAATGGCGGCCCCGGTCCCGGCGCCCCCGAGATAGCCTGCGATGCCGTAGCGGGCGGCTACGAGAAACGAACCTTCCTTTTTTAGAAACGGCCCTTCTGCCATGAGTTCAGCGCCCGGGTAAGCACCTACCCCGGCCAGAAATTCATACGTTTCCTTGTTTCCTTTTCGGAGGTTGAGATCGAAAACGCCGCTGAGTGCGTTGCCGTATTCGGCGGGAAATGCCGACGTGATAAAATCGGAATTGGCGATCATGTTGGGGTTGAGCGCCGACACCGGACTGCCGGTCGTGCCGACGGTTGAAAAGTGGTTCGGACTCGGAATCGGGATGCCTTCCAGTCGCCATAGCATACCGGTTGGGGCATTGCCGCGGACCACAATATCGTTTCGGCTGTCGTTTGCGGTGGAAACGCCGGCGAAGTTCGATACGAGTCGTGCGATATCACTCCGCCCCCCGGCATATCGGTTCACTTCCTCGGTGCTGAACTGCCGGGCCGATACGGCGGCCATTTTGTTCAATGCTTTCACTTTGCCGGGCTGTTGTTTAATTACAACTTCCTGAAGGTCGGTCAATGTTTCGGTGAGGGCGGCCGTGAGGATCACCTCTTTTCCGGCGGTAACGTCGACATTGGGGATGGTAACCGGGGCGTATCCGGCGAAACTGGCGGTGAGGTTGAGACGCCCCAGCGGTACGTTGGTAAACTCGAAGGCGCCTTTTTCATCTGTAATGACGGGGGTTGAGCCCGTGCTGATGGCGACGGTAGCCCCGGGCAGCGGCACCTCGGTGAGTTTGTCGATGACGGTGCCTTTGACGACGCCTTTTTGGCTGAAGGCCACCCCTACCAGGAGGCTTAGCAGCAGTGTGAAGAACTTTTTCATGTTTGTTTTTTGAATTAACGATTTAGCAATATGAACGTAACATTATTTTTGAACATTGTTCATTATCAAGGCAAAAAAAATCAGCGGTCGATGAGCCTGACGAATTCCTCGTAGGCTTCCATAACCACTTCCACCGGCTCTTCTGACCGGAGGCCCCGTATTCGATCGGCAATCTTCAGGGCACACATGCCGTGTACGGTACTCCAGATGACAAAAGCCAAAGGTTCGGTTTCATGGCCTTTAAAGTATCCATTTGCAATACAGTCGGCAACCGTCATGCGGAGGCCATCGAAGGTTCCTTTACCTTCGTCCCAGTCGTCTTCACATTTGTCGTGGAGGAATTCCATCGGTGCCTTCATCGAAAACATCAAGTCATACATATCGGGGTTCTCCATGGCGAAGGCGATGTACGCCCGCCCCATGGCCTTGAGGCGTTCCATAGGTTCGGATACGGCACCCAATACCTGCATCTTCCCTCCTAACTGAATGAAACCCTGGGTGTGCAGTTCGTGCAGGATGGCGTTCTTATCCTTAAAGTATACATACACCGTCCCGACACTGTAGCGCACGGAGTCGGCGATGTTCCGCATGGTCGTATGTTCGATGCCCTTCTCGACAAACAGTTTTTTCGCTGCCTGGAGAATGAGCGACCGAAGCCGTTCCTTATCTTCTATTTTTCGTTCGGCGGTTCCCACGATGCAAAGAAAATGAACGATGTTCAAAAAACCAAATTAAAAACTATTTATTGACGGTAATGGTTGGCTTTATGGTTCTGCTCGGCCAATCGGACGGTTTCCTCTATTCGCTTTTGGCGCGTTTCCGGACGTTTGGCGTTGCTTATCCATTCAAGAATGATTCGTTTGGACGACGGGGGAAAAGCGTCAAAGTGGTCGCGTGCCCTTACATTGGCATCGAGAAGTGATTGCAGGTCGCCGGGAATAACGTTATTCTGTACGTCAGTGAGCGCGTCCCAGGTGCCGGTTTCCTTCGCCAAATCCACCATCGCCTGTCCGGCAGGCTGCATTTTGCCTTCTTCGAGTAATCGTTGCACGCGTTCTTTGTTAGAGTTGCTCCAGTTACTCTTGGCTTTTCGTTTCGCGAAGAATTGGTACCGGCTGGTATCGTTGCGCTTATGGGCGATGCTGTCGATCCATCCGAAGCAAAGTGCTTCTTCGACGGCTTCTTCGTAGTAAACAGAGGGCTCTTTGGCTTTTTTATGGTAAATAACCAGCCAGACGGATGCTTCGGTTGCATGGTGTTCATGAAGCCACTGTCGCCATTCGTCACGCGAAGCCGCGCTAACAACCGCGATTCCCCTGTGTATCTCTCCTACCATGACAAGGGTTGACCATCCCTAAAAAACCCGCCAGACGGGCCGTCGTCCGCCAGTGTTGCCGCCCACACTATCCCTTTTGCTCCCTCTTCTACCGGTCGTGCGCCCCATTGCTCGGTTCCGGGATAGGTAGCCGTGAACCCCGGATCGACCGCGTTCACTTTGAAGGCACTTCCTTCCAGGCGTTTCGCCAATTTCACCGTAAATCCGTTGAGTGCCAGTTTCGACACTCCGTACACCGGCACCTTACTGAAGTGATACGCCAGTCCGAAAACCGGATCCGTAAATGAACCCGCGCCGCTGGACACATTGACGATACGGGGTTGCGGGCTTTTCTCCATCAACGGCATAAAGGCTTTCGCCATACGCCAGGCGCCCAAAAGATTGGTGTCAAGGGCTGCTTTTATAAACTCGACATCGGCTTCGAGTACATCGGCGTCCTGATCGAAAAAAGCACCTGCATTGTTGATGAGGGCGTCGAGTTTACCGAAACGTGCCTGCACTTCAGCCACAGCCTGCGCAATAGATGTTTCCGCTGTCACATCCAATTCCAATGCAACCGCGCCGATCTGGCTCGCAAGTTCGATGGCTTTTTCTTCGTCGCGGGCACCGATGATTACGATGTAGCCGAGTGCTTTCATCTGGCGTGCGGTTTCATAGCCTAATCCGCTTTCGCGGCTCACGCCGGAAATGAGTGCCACTTTTTCCATGTATCCGTTTTTGTGACCTAAATATATCCAATAAATCAAACCTTTACTTATCCGGTTCTTACTTTTGTTCTTCCAATACTATACTCCATGACACCTCCCCCGACCCCTACAGACGCCACGACAGCACCGCTACGAAAATCGGCCCGCCAGGCCCACGCCGAAGAAAAGAGTTTCCTTCGTGGACCCCGGGAACGATGGCGGGAGCTCGCCTACACCTTTGGCGTCGTACGTCAGTTCATAAGGGGTTTTAGGGCGCTGCACTTTGCGGGTCCGTGCGTGACCATCTTCGGATCGGCGCGCTTTAAGGAAGGACATCCATATTACGAACTCGCGCGGGAGGTTGCGACCGGATTGGCGCAGTCGGGGTTTACGATCATGACCGGTGGCGGTCCGGGTATTATGGAAGCAGCCAACCGGGGCGCCCGTGAAGGCGGTGGTTTGTCGATTGGGTGCAATATCGTACTTCCGAGGGAGCAATCGCCGAATCCGTATCTGGACCGCTTTGTGTCAATCGAATATTTTTTCGTCAGGAAGGAATTGCTACGAAAATACTCGAGTGCCTTCATCGTGCTACCCGGCGGTTATGGCACCCTTGACGAGTTCTTCGAGACGCTTACCCTGGTGCAAACCGGCAAAACCGAAGCGTTCCCGATCATTATCATGGGGTTGGAATTCCACAAAGACCTCATCGCCCATTTCGAACGCATGAAACAACTGGAGACCATCAGTGGCGATGACATGCGGTATGTGTTGATGACCGACAGCGTTGAAGAGGCCCAGGCACACATACTGGAGTTTGCGGAAACGCGGATGCATGCCGACGCGGCTGCGAAACAGCCCATGCGTCTTCTGGGTGAAAAACGCATCCGGAAAGCAACGTAACCGCGGCTGCGGGGCAACTTTCTTCCCCCTTTCTTTTTTGTGATATATATCACCTAAATCGACATTGGGAAATTCGTACTTTGCGTGCAGGTTATCCGGGAATTAATGCAGGGACACAATAAACCTGCCCTTTACCTGTTATCGTTACCATTATGAAGCCACTCCTTTTTCTTCTCTCGTTTATTGCCTTATGGCAATGGGAACCCGACTTTGACAAAGCCCTGCAGAAAGCACGGGACGAACACAAGCTGGTATTATTGAACTTCTCGGGCTCCGACTGGTGCGGGCCGTGTATCGCGTTCCGGAAAGACTACCTCGAAAGTGCGGCGTTCGCAACCTATGCCGACGCCCACCTGGTGTTGGTCAATGCCGATTTTCCGAGGAAATCCAAAAACCAACCGGCTGCCGATATCGTCAAACGCAACGAGATGCTGGCGGAGAAATACAACAAGGAAGGCACGTTTCCACTCACATTATTATTAGACAGCGACGGGAAAGTACTGAAACGTTGGGCCGGCAAACCTTCTGAAAAGCTCGACGACTGGATCAACGAACTGGCGGTCGTCGACACCAAACGCTGATCGGATGGAAAAGTTCGCCCGCTCGATGCGCCTGATGGGAAACAACTTCACGATTACCGTCGTGACATCGGATGCGGAGCAGGCAGAGCGGTTCATCGATGCCGGCGTGGCGGAAATCCAGCGCATCGAACGACTATTAACCACCTACCAACCCGACAGCCAGACCAATCGCATCAATGCCAACGCAGGCCTCGCGCCCGTGGAAGTGGATCGCGAAGTCTTCGACCTGATTGCCCGCAGTGTCGCGATTTCCTCGATTACGCAGGGCGCCTTTGACATCACCTACGGCGGCATTGACCGTTCGTTATGGAACTTTGACCGCGAAATGGTGACCCTTCCCTCAAAAGAAACCGCAGCGAAAATGGTGCACCTGATCGATTACCGCAACATCGAACTGGACGCTGAGCGCTGTACCGTTTTCCTGAAAAAAGCGGGTATGCGAATCGGGTTCGGTGGCATCGGGAAAGGCTATGCCGCCGAGCGTGCCAAAGACATCCTGAAACGAATGGGCGTTACGAGCGGTATCATCAATGCCAGTGGCGACCTCACCGCCTGGGGCATGCAGCCTGACGGCCGGCCCTGGACCATCGGGATTGCACATCCTGACCACCCGGCAGCGAGTTTTTCCTTTATGAACATTTCCAACCAGGCCGTGGCCACCTCCGGGAATTACGAGAAATACGTCATGATCGACGGGCGGAAGTATTCCCATACCATCGATCCTAAAACCGGACTCCCGGTCGCCGGCATCAAGAGTGTCACCATCATCTGTGACAACGCAGAGTTTGCCGATGCGATGGCAACGCCTGTCTCTGTGATGGGTATCGAGGCGGGACTTTTCCTCGCGAACCAGATCCCCGGACTTTATTGTATCATCATCGACGACCAAAACACCTTATACACATCCAAAAACATCCATCTTATATGAAACACAAGGCAATGATCCTCCTGCTGTCGTGCACCGGCCTGCTCGCCTCCTGCACCAGCGTGAAAGAATACCAGAAAGCCAAGATCAACGATTCCGAAATGGTCTTGTCAAACCGTAAAATCGAAAAAACCGAACTCAGTTTCCAATCGTATCGCGAAGGGGCGTCTGGGGCCAATGCCGGAAAGAGCGGTGGTGGCTGTGGTTGTAACTAATCTTTATTCTATCGCCACATGAAACGCATCCTATTGAACGGGTTTGCCCTTATGGCCTTTTTTACGATGAAGGCGCAAACGGAGCAGGACTCGACCGCGTACAAGAACCGCAAGCTCAAAATCGACGAAATCAACCTCGTGTCGAGCTATTACAAACAAGATGGGAACAACTCGGCTGTAACCGGTGGTATCGGCACTGAAGAACTGACCGATATCTCGACTGCACTTGATGTTCGACTGGTGAAGTACGGTGAGACCGGCAAAAAGCACACCTTCGATCTTGAGTTGGGTGTCGACCATTACTCGTCGGCGTCGTCCGACCGCATTGACCTCGCGGCCAATTCATCAGCTTCATCGGCTGACATCCGTGTGTATCCATCGATTTTGTATAGCCTGGAGAACGAAGAAAAGGGCTCGACCTTCACGGCCGGGGTCTCCTCTTCCACCGAATTTGATTACCAGTCTTTTGGCGGAACGATTGGTTATGCCAAGAAAACGAAAGACCGCAACGGCGAATTTTCGGCCCGTTTGCAAACCTTTCTTGACCAGGTAAAACTCATCCAGCCGATTGAACTCCGAACGGGGGGCGAAGGCTATGGCACCGATTCGCGGAACACCTTCGCGTTGTCGCTGGGGTATACACAGGTCGTGAACAAAAACCTGCAGGTCGCACTGATTGCCGATCTGGTGACGCAACAAGGGTATCTGGCCCTGCCGTTCCACCGGGTGTATTTTACCGACGGTTCGGTGCATCAGGAGTTACTACCCGATTCGCGCTTCAAGATCCCGATTGGGGTGCGCGTGAATTATTTTATGGGGGATAATATTATCTTCCGTGCCTACTACCGCTATTATTCGGATGATTGGGGACTTACGGCGCATACCGCCAGCCTTGAGGTTCCGGTGAAGCTCACGCAGGCCTTGTCGATCAGTCCGTTTTACCGGTATTACGGGCAATCGGCCGTCAAGTACTTTGCCGGATACCAGCAGCACACCGGATCGGAGGAGTTTTACACCAGTAACTATGATCTCTCGAAATTCAACAGCGGGTTTTATGGCATGGGCTTGAAGTTTACGCCTCCGGGGGGCGTCTTCGGCATCGAAAAGTTCAATACGATAGAACTCCGTTATGGACATTATGAAAGTGATAACGCGCGTAACCTCGTATCGGATATTATCAGCCTGAATATAAAAGTTAAGTAAGAGGCGGGTTTTGGGTTTTGGGTTCTTAGTTCTTGGTTCCTCGCTCCTCGCTCCTTCCTCCTTGCTCCTTCCTCCTTGCTCCTCCAAAAAAAAAGCGCTCTCAAAAGCGCTTTTTTTTTTGAAATGATGGTCTTTCTACACGTGTAACGCGCGGTTGTCGGTTGCCGCCAGCGCCGCTTCCTTCACCGCTTCTGCATAAGTCGGGTGGGCATGACTCATGCGGGCAATATCTTCGGCAGAGGCGCGGAATTCCATCGCCGTAACCGCTTCTGCGATCAGGTCGGCTACACGGGCACCGATCATGTGTACGCCGAGTACTTCATCGGTCTTGGCATCGGCCAAAATCTTGACAAAACCGTCTGTATCCATAGAGGCACGTGAACGGCCCAGGGCCTTGAATGGGAAGCTACCTGCTTTGTATTCGATTCCGGCTTCTTTCAGTTGCTCTTCCGTTTTGCCGACAGCGGCTACTTCCGGCCATGTATACACCACACCCGGAATCAGGTTATAATTGATATGCGGTTTTTGCCCGGCCAATATCTCGGCAACGAACACACCTTCTTCTTCCGCTTTGTGCGCAAGCATGGCGCCTTTTACCACATCGCCGATGGCATAGATGTTCGGCGCACTGGTTTGCAGGTGGTCGTTGACCTCAATTTGCCCGCGTTCGGTGAGTTTCACACCTGCTTTATCGGCTGCCAACCCGTCGGTAAACGGACGACGTCCGACCGAGATCAGCGCGTAATCGCCGTCGAGGGTGATGGTTTCGCCTTTGGCATTGTCGGCCTGCACCTGCACCGCGTCGCCTTTGCGCTCGACTGATTTCACTTTGTGGGAGGTGTAGAATTTCATGCCCTGTTTCTTCAGGACTTTCGTAAGTTCTTTCGAAAGTGCGCCGTCCATGCCTGGGATGATGCGATCGAGGTATTCCACTACCGATACTTCCGCACCGAGGCGCAGGTATACCTGCCCGAGTTCGAGTCCGATTACGCCGCCACCAATGATGACCAGGTGTTTCGGTACCTCTTTCAATTTCAAGGCCTCAGTTGACGTGATGATCCGTTCTTTGTCGAGGGTGATGAACGGAAGATTCGACGGTTTTGAGCCTGTGGCAATGATGACGTATTTCGCCTCTACGGTTTCAGAAGATCCGTCGTTTTTGGTCACTTTTACGTGGGTTGCGTCTTCAAACGAACCCACTCCTTCGAGGACGGTGATTTTGTTTTTGTCCATCAGGTATTTGATACCCGCGGTATTCTGGTCGACAACCGACCCTTTGCGGGCGATCATCTGCTCCATATTGATTTTGATATCCCCGCCGATTTCGATGCCGTGCTCTTTGAAATGCGACAGTGCATCATGGTAATGGTGGGAAGAGTCAAGCAGTGCTTTGGACGGGATACACCCTACGTTGAGGCAGGTGCCTCCGAGGGTCGGATATTTCTCAATGACAGCGGTACGGAATCCCAGTTGTGAGCAACGGATGGCGGCCACATATCCGCCCGGACCCGATCCTATGACGACGACGTCGAATGCGTTCATGGTGTTAGATTTTGTGGCACAAAAATACGATTAATTAGCGAATGTGCGAGGAAATTAGCGAATGGGCAAATTAGCGAATTAGCGAATGTATAGGGCGTGGAAGCAGTGGCGGGAAATTCTATCAGGTGGGGGATTTAGTTTAATTAGCGACACGAGGCGATAGCCGACTGGCGAAGCAATTAGCGAATGTGAGAATTAGCGAATGTACAGGGCGTAGAAACAGTGGCGTGGAGGCAGTGGCGTAAAATTCTATTAGTTCGGTGATCACTCAGTTTAATTAGCGACACGAGGCGGTAGCCGACTAGCGAAGCAATTAGCGAATGTACAGGACGTAGAACCCATGTCGTAAACAAGCGAACATACACCACGTGTAAGCAGCTGCGCGGTATTCCTGGTAGCGCAAATAGCCCGTCATGCGTCATTCGCTAATTCGCTAATCCGCTAATCCGCTAATTCGCCCATTCGCTAATTAGAAAGCTCTATCAACGCCGAATTCTTCACCTCCCCAATCATAAACGTGCTGTGCGTGCTGCCGATGTGGTGAAGCGTGGTGAGTTTCGTTACAAGGAACTCGCGGTAGGCCTGCATGTCGGCTACCATGACTTTTAAGATGTAATCGTAGTCGCCCGAAACGTGGTAGCACTCCAGTACTTCCGGGAGGCTTTTTACCTCTTTCTCGAACTGGGTGACGAACTCGCGGGTGTGCTGCACGAGCTTTACATGGCAGAATACGACGAAGCCCTTCCCTACTTTCCCCTTCTCGAGTAGTGCGACATATTTACTGATGATACCCTCGCGCTCCAGCTTCCGGATACGCTCGTAAACCGCCGTAACCGACAGATCAAGCTTATTCGAAAGCTCTTTCGTGGTCTGCTTCGCGTCCTGTTGTAGATACATCAGGAGTTTACGGTCTGTCGCGTCGAGGGTCATCAGAAAAAAAATCAGGTAAAGGGGGCAAAAAGGCGTATTGTTCAGCAAATATATCTAAATAAATAAACTATGATAGTTTTTTATTCTAAATTTTATCTCATGTGTTTTAAATTATTCCAATAAAAATGAAATTGCATGAAAAATAAACTATATGAAACTCCATCCGGCAGATAAAATACAGGACTTACAATACTTCGGTGAATTTGGAGGCGTCAACCCTTCCATTTCCGATTCCTCTACCTACACCTTCCTATCGGCCAAAACCATGTTCGATACTTTTGAAGGCAATGCCGAAGGCTGTTATCTCTACTCCCGCCATTCGTCGCCGAGTAACCTGTATCTTGACCAGGCGCTGGCTGCGATGGAAGGCACCGAGTCGGCCAACGTAGCGGCATCCGGCATGGGGGCGATTACTTCCACCCTCTTACAGCTTTGCGGAAATGGCGATCATATCGTGGCCAGCCGCACCATTTACGGCGGTACGTATGCCTTCCTGAAGAATTTCGTGCCGCGGATGGGTATCACCGTAACGTTTGTCGACGTCACTAAAATCGAGGCGGTAGAGGCGGCCCTCCGCCCGAATACGAAAGTGCTGTATTGCGAAACCGTCAGCAATCCGCTGTTGGAAATTGCCGATATCCCGGTTTTGGCATCCGTTGCGAAAAAACACGGACTCCAGTTAGTCGTCGATAACACCTTCTCTCCCCTTTCCATCGCTCCTGCGCAACTGGGTGCCGACATCGTCATCCACAGCCTTACCAAGTACATCAACGGCAGCAGCGATACCGTAGCAGGCGTGACCTGTGCATCGCGGGAGTTCATCCACCGACTCAAGAACGTGAACGACGGCGCGGCAATGCTGCTCGGGCCCACGATGGACAGCCTCCGGTCGGCCTCGGTCATGAAGAACCTTCGCACGCTGCACATCCGGATGAAACAGCACAGCCACAACGCGCAGGTGCTGGCGGAGAAATTTGAAGCGGACGGATTGCGGACGGTGTATCCCGGACTCGAAAGCCACCCGGGCCACGAGACGTTCAAACGCATGATGAACCCCGAATTCGGATTTGGCGGCATGATGACGGTTGACGTCGGTAGTCTTGACAAAGCCAACGAACTGATGGAACTCATGCAGGAGCGCAACCTCGGGTATCTCGCCGTGAGCCTCGGTTTCTATAAAACGCTGTTCAGCGCACCTGGCACCTCGACCTCAAGCGAAATACCAATCGAAGAGCAAAAAGAAATGGGCCTCAGCGACGGACTCATCCGTTTCTCGATCGGGCTCGACAACGACATCGAACGCACCTACCAAATGATGCGGGAATGCATGGAAGAAACCGGTGTTTTAGCGGAGATGGCGGTAAATTAAGGGGAGATTTGGGCGTGCGGCGCCGTTTGCCAGTCGCAGTCGCAGTTTTCAGTCGGCGCCGTCGGGCTGTCCGCTATAGCTTTTTGCCTGCAACTGATGGATTCCTTGTAATTTATTCCCGGCAAAAAGGCTGCCGCTTCCATCCCTCACGCGGCACACCGGACCTAGGTTCTCCCCAGGATCACGTCCATGATACGGGCGGTTTCCGTTGCAGAACGACCCGTTGACGGATGCTGCGAACGTCCCATGAGGTGGTCGCGCATGTTCCCGACATGAAACAACTGGATGTTCTCTGGATTTTCAATCACCGATTCTTCGCGCCCGTCGGCCGTTTCCAGCACAAAAGGGACGTCGCCGAAAATCGAGAACGTAATCGTGCCTTTTTCACCGCGGACAATCACCTCATCTTCCCGTTGCGCACAGCCGAAATTCCAGATGCCGGTGCCCGTCACGCCTGAGCCGTAGCGCCAGGTAGCCGACAGTGCGTCGAAGGCGTCGTATAATCTCTGTTGGTTTGAGGCGAGTCCGGCGCAATCTATCACATCTCCGAAAAAGTAGCTAAAAAGGTCGAGTCCGTGACACGCTAAATCATCGAAATACCCGCCCCGCGCGATCTTCGCATCGGTGCGCCAGTTATAGTTTCCCGACAAATCGACCGGTGAGGGTGTGCGGGTCAGCGTCCAGTGGAGGTGCCGCACCTGCCCGATACGTCCGGCGTCGATCCAGTCCTTAACCTTTCGAAAACGCGGCAACGAACGCCGGTAATAAGCTACGAACAGTGGCAGCCCGCGCGACTCGAATGCCTCGCAGATCGCCAGGCACTCGGCATAGGAAGGCGCCATGGGTTTCTCGATGCAGCAGGGTTTGCCGGCCGCGGCCACTTTCAGGGCGTAGAACGCATGTGTGTCGGGCGGCGTAGCGATATAAACGGCATCCACCTCCGGATTGGCGATCAGTGCGTCGGCGTCGGAATACCATCGGTTTATGCCATGACGTTTGGCATATTCTTCCGCTTTCACGGCATCGCGCCGCATGACGGCCACGATCGAGAATCCTTCTGTTTTCTGGTACGCGGGCCCGCTTTTACGTTCGGTTACGTCGCCGCAACCGATAATGCCCCATCGGGTGTTGTTCATGAGACAAAGATAGGGGAATGAACGATGAACGATGAACGATGTACAATGAACGATGAGCGATGAAGGATGGGTAATGGATAATCAAGACGAACGATGAGCGACTATCCGTAACCAATAGGTTAGGAAAAAAGAAGGCAAGCCACGCTTTGTACATGGAAGTAGGTAAGGCCTGCCCCACCACGACTATGAACTATGAACTATGAACCCAAAATGTCGGTATCAGCCCTCTCTTCCCTCGGGGGGTGCGGTTCCCGAATCCGTAGAAAGTTGCGGGCCAATGGCCGTGCGGTCTTTACAATCCTTTCAATCCCGTCTTTTGTCGGATTACGGTGATGTCTGTGTGGTAATAGAAGAAATCGTGCTCATCTACATCGCGGGTGTTGGGCATGAGGAAGGCGTCTACCACACCATTTTTATGATAGATGATCTTCCAGCAATACTTCGGAACCCAAACCTTATTCGCACCTATTTTTTTGACACAACCGAAGCTGCCACATTTAATCAGCAGTTCATCGCCTTCCCGAACCCATTTGCGGCACTGTTCTTCGAGTTCTTTCCATGTGCGTTGGTTTAGGTCGGGTGTTTGGGGTGTCATGTTTGTAAAATACCAGCAGCGTTCATTCACTTCCTTCGTCTGGCAAGCACCATCCGCTGCGTTGAAGTTGTGTCCCCGGTCGTAACCCGATCCTGCATAATCGTTTTTGAGCGCGCTCTCTCCCGGCAGTTTCGGATCGGATTTGAAGCAGTCGCACCGCTTGAGTGGTGCCGGACAATCGAGCATGTCCGGGGTGAGTTTCCACACCACGCGCACGGGGTACTTGGCGGAATGACTCCACGTTACGCGAAAATCGCCCTGATGTAACACGATGGTGTCGGTCGGCGCCTGGGCCGCGACTACCGTTACCCAAAGGCCCAATAACAGTCTGATCAGCCTTTTCATCACAGTTGCAGTTGGTTAGCGGGCGGTGGTGGCGGAGTGGGTTTGTTTTCGGGAACTTTCATGAACGCGTAGGCACCGGAGCTGATACCTAACAGTGTGAGCGTTTCGGTAGGGAAGTTATACAGTACCTCTTGTGTAATCACGAGCGACACGAAGGCACAGCCGTAGATAATATTGAAGATGACGGTTTGCAGGCGGGAGATGCTCATCCCGTTGCCATCGGAGAGAATGTCTAACAGGAAACCCTGTGATTGATGCGTGTCCTGGGTTCGGGTGATCCCGGGATCCTGAGTTTGACTGCTGTCGATCACGCGACCGGTAGTGGCGGTACCTACGACGATTCCCATCAGAATCAGCACACCTGAATCGATGGGCGCCAGGTTATCAGTCTTGATTCCAATGTAACAGATGGAGAGGAAGAGTACCATCGTCCAAAAGAACAGAATGGATCGGGAAAGGCTGTACGACCGTAGTGGGACGGGAAGTGTACTTTCATCTTTGAGCAGGGCCGACAAATGCCGGCGTAACACGAAAACGAGCAGCACGATGATGGCTAGCGCCACGCTGCAGGAGGTAGTTGTTGCATACATTGCTGGTGTTTTTAGTTGCCTGAAGGGCAGGTGATTGTCTGGTAAAATTATGCAATAAAATGTGTTGACAATTAGGGAAAACCCTATTTATGGCAGGTTAAACCCTAGGGTGAAGTTTTGAGTGTTGAGTGTTGGGTGTTGGGTGTTTATAATGTACCCTTTCTTTAGGACAACTTTAGGTTAAAAATAACGTGAATTCTGTTGCCCGGCACTCTTTACAGTTAAATTCATACTCGCAGGTGTAGTAGTGTTATCTCTCATAATGTCATCATTACGTAATTGTTACCTGTAAGAATTTTTCTTGCGTGAAAAAATACCAATACGCTGTTTTGGCTTTGACTTTTTTAACATTTTGATATTGTTCCGTTGAATTTGCGTTGGTGATGTGACTCTAATTTTACAAACTCACCAAAAGCAAAATTTTATGGAAAAAACGTACCTTAAACCGGCAATGTTGTTCATGATGCTGTTGTTTTGTTCTGTTTTTCAGGGGCAAAGCTTACTCCATTATTGGAACTTTAACAACAATTCATCGGTGGCAACCATTACGGCGCCCACCATCTCCAACATTTCGGGCGCCTCATTAACAGCCGCTATTTCGGGCATCAGCGCCATCGATTTTGCTGGCGGAACCGGTCAAAACTTTAATGTGTTGAATTTGAATGCGCAGAATGCAGATCCTTCCGGAACGCATTTGCGTTTCAATGACCCCATAGGAAGTGCCCTGATTTTTGCATTACCGACTACGGGATATGAAAACGCCATCATAAAATTTGCTACACGTCGTTCAGGCTCAGGTGCCGGAACACAGGTTTGGTCGTATTCTACCGATGGAACAAACTATACTTTTTTCGCAAATGTGATCCCAAATAACGGAGATCCTGCTTTGGCAACTTTAGATTTTTCTGCGATTTCCGCCGCGGATAATAATCCGAATTTCAAATTGAAAGTTGAATTCCAGCTTGCTCCGGGAGGAAATGTCGGAAACAATCGTTTCGATAACTTCACGGTACAGGGGACCGCTGTTTCGGGTGGTGGTGATACAACCGCTCCAGGTGTTGCCTTTTTACCGCTGAACGGAACCACAAATGTAATTGCCTCCGTACACCCTACACTTACTTTTACGGAAAATGTACGGTTAGTTGATGATAGCGCGATTACAAATACAAACGTTGACGCGACAGTGGAAGTACGTTTGAACAACGCCTCCGGAGCTTTAGTGCCTTTTGACGCGACCTTTGCATCCAATGTTATTACGATAACGCCAACGTCGGCTTTGGCCAGCAATCAAGTATATTATGTGGCGCTGCTTGCCAATACGATCGAAGACACAAGCAACAATGCCATCACGACTACCCAATCGGCTAGTTTTACCACGTCGACTCCTTCTGTTTCCAGCATTGATCTTTCTACGTATGTCAGGGTCGGCCGCTATAATTTACCGGAACCGCTAACCACATCAGCTCCTGCTAATAATTTACTCTGCCAGGAGGCTTCGGCCGTCGCTTATAATTGGGATACGGATACGTTATTTATCACGGCCGATGGTAGTACTTCTATTACCCAGGTATCCAAAACAGGAGTACTGATCGACACCATGACCATGGCTCAGGGAAGCAGTCCACAAGGAACTGATTTCTACGACACCGAAGGACTTACCTATATTGGAAACGGGCAATTTGTAATGAGTGAAGAACGCGACCGTCAGTTGGTTAAATTTACCTATGCCGCTGGAACCACTCTTACACGTGCCAATACCCAAACGGTTAAAATCGGGACATTTGTTCCTAACACGGGAACCGAAGGACTATGCTATGACCCGCTTACCGGAGGTTTTATCTGTCTTAAAGAGATCGATCCTATCGGAATTTTTCAAACGAATGTCGATTTTACCGCAGGAACTGCTACGAATGGTTCAGCGAGCACAGCAAATTCCGTAAATCTTTTTGATCCTGCACTGTTAGGGCTCACCGACGTTGCCGATGTATTTGTATTGGCCAACTTGCCTACGCAGTCAACATCACCTAATCTTTTGGTGTTGAGCCAGGAAAATGCCCAGGTTGTCAATATAGACAGAAACGGAAATATCTCCAGTACGCTTTCTATTGTCGCAGACCTGGCCGATACGTTGAGTGTAAGTGCTCAGCAACATGAAGGAATTACAATGGATAGCAATGGCGTCATTTATATCGTAAACGAAAACGGTGGCGGCGACATCAACCATCCTCAATTGTGGGTGTATGCCCCTTCGACTGGAACCAACCAGGCCCCCACTGCGCTTGCGTTGACCAATACAGTTCCTACCATTATCGAAAATTCGATAACTACACCAGCGGTTAGGGTTGCAGACATC
Source organism: Flavobacteriaceae bacterium (assembly GCA_027490305.1). Lineage (GTDB taxonomy): Bacteria > Bacteroidota > Bacteroidia > Flavobacteriales > Flavobacteriaceae > Flavobacterium. The sequence continues at coordinate 50,047 of JAIXYI010000016.1, read as the reverse complement.
TTAGTAACCGACGACGGCTTAGGTACCAACACTTTTTCATTGTCGGGAGCAGATGCCAATAACTTCCAGATTACGGCATCAAGCTTGTACATCAAACCGGGAACGGTACTCGATTTTGAAACCAAATCAACCTACAACGTGACGGTGAATGTCAACGATGCAACAGTAGGTGCTACGCCTGATGCTTCGGTTAACTTTGTGTTGTCGGTTACGGACCTGGTAAATGAAACACCGCAACTTCCGACGGTAACTATTTCTGAGGTCGCTGCCTGGAGCAGCGGTAATAGTCCGGTCGGAGCCGACTGGTTTGAAGTAACCAATAACGGTGCAACCGCTCTTAACATTACCGGCTGGAAAGTAGATGATAGCTCCAATTCGTTTGCTGCGGCTATTGCTTTAACCGGAATTACCAGTATTGCACCGGGTGAGTCGGTCATTTTTCTCGAAAGTTCAGCATCTAATCCTGCTGCCACCATCATTGCCAATTTCAAATCGACCTGGTTCGGAGCGAATCCTCCGGCAAATTTACAGTTGGGTACGTATCAAGGTAGCGGAATCGGTTTAAGTACGGGTGGCGACGCTCTTAACCTGTATGATTCTAGCGGAAATCTTCAGGCAAACGTCGTTTTTGGTGCTTCTCCGACAACGCTGTATAAAACGTTCAACAACGCTGCGGGACTTGCCAACACAACGATATCGTTGTTAAGCGAGATTGGTGTAAACGACGCGTTTGCTGCCGCCAACGATCCTCTTGAAATTGGTTCTCCGGGTTCTGTAGGGCGTTTGTTTATTTCGGAAGTAGCACCATGGTCAAGTGGTAACAGCCCGGTAGCTGCCGATTGGTTTGAAGTTACCAATACCAAAGCGGTCGCCGTGGATATTACAGGATGGAAAGTAGACGATAACTCACAATCGTTTGCTGCTGCTGTGCCATTAAACGGCATTACAAGCATCAATCCCGGCGAGTCGGTGATCTTTTTAGAATCGAGTAATTTGGCTACCATAACAACTGCCTTCCTAAACAACTGGTTCGGTACCAATCCGACCTCAGGATTGCGCATCGGGAATTATTCCGGCAGCGGAATTGGTTTGGGTACCGGTGGTGACCAGGTAAACGTATATAATAGTGGTGGCGTATTGCAAACAAGCGTGCTTTTTGGAGCATCTCCAACAGGGCCCTACACTACTTTTGACAATGCCATTGGACGTAATAGCTTAACAACTCCGATTACGCAGTTTAGTGCAGTAGGCGTCAACGGAGCGTTTACCGCCGCCAATAGTACAACCGAAGTCGGTTCACCAGGTACCATCCTCACCGCACCGTGTCCGGCCATTACGGCGACTGCAACTCCAGCTTCGTCAACCCTCTGTTTTGGAGGTACGACTGCCGTTACGGTAACGGCTACGGGAGGTACATCCCCTTATACGGTATCCGGAAGTCCGTTAACTGTTGGCGGAGGTACTTACACCTATACCGTTACAGACGCGAAAGGATGTACGGCAACCGCAACAACCACTGTAACGAGTTTGCCTGCGGCCATGGTCAATCTCTCGGTAAGCACAACTACTGCTTCCGAGACAGCAGGAACCGTAGTAACCGTTACAGCCACGGCATCGTCATCCGTATGTACGAATCAAACCGTTGCGCTTACCATAACGGGCACAGGCATTACGGCTTCAGACTATGAATTGAGCGCCGCCACCATTACCATTCCTTCAGGTAGCACGACGGGCTCCGTTACTTTCACCGTACTAAACGACAATGCAGTAGAAGCGCTTGAAACCGCAATTTTGACGATCAGCGATCCTTCATCCGAAATGGCTTTAGGAACTACTACGACTCAAAACATCGCCATCAGCGATTTTGCATTCACACTGCAAATACTACATGCGTCGGACTTTGAAGGCGCTGTTGAAGCCGTTTCGGACGCGCCCCGTTTTGCAGCCATTGTAGATGTTCTTGAGGACACCTATGCCAATACAATCAAGCTGTCGTCAGGTGATAACTATATTCCGGGTCCATTCTTAAGTTCTGGCGAAGACGTATCTCTTGCCGCTGCGTTAAAAACGGCTTATGAAAGTTATTATAACACAGCCTTTAGCAGCAGTGCGGTTAACTTGTTGCCAAGCATTGGCCGTGCCGATATCTCTATCTTGAACTTTATTGGCATAGAAGCGTCAGCACTCGGTAATCACGAATTTGACTTAGGCACAACGGAAGTCAGAAATATAATCCGCGGCGCTAATTCTTCGGCAACCGTTAGATCATGGTTTGGTGCGCAGTTCCCTTATTTGAGCTCTAACCTTACTTTTAGTGGTGATTCGAATCTGTCTGCAATCGCAACAACGAATCGTTTGTTGCCTAACACCGCCTTCCAATCCAACCCGACTGAAGCGGTTACGACTATTACAAATAAGTTAAAACTTGCACCGTCGACTATTATCATGAAGGGTGGTCAGAAGATCGGCATCGTGGGTGCTACCACACAAGTTTTAGCCAGTATTTCATCACCCGGAGCTACTACCGTAGTGGGAGGCGGTGCAAATGATATGACAATATTGGCCGGAATAGTCCAGCCTGTCGTAAATTCCTTGATTGCAGATGGATGTAATAAAATCATCCTCCTTTCTCACTTGCAGCAAATTGCTTTTGAAAAAGAACTTGCCGGGAAGTTAACGGGTGTAGACATTATAATGGCCGGTGGGTCTAACACATTGATGGCAGATGCCAATGACCGTTTACGTGCGGGTGATGCGGCTTCTGAAAGCTATCCATTCCTTACCTCAGGTTTGGATGGAAAGGCATTGGCTTTAATCAATACCGATGGAAATTACAAATATGTAGGAAGGTTAGTAGTTGATTTTGACTCTGATGGTACCTTAATCCCCTCTTCTATTGACCCGGTCATCTCTGGTGTTTATGCTACTGATGCCCAAGGATTAAATGACGCATGGGGTGCTAACGTTGGCAATGCTTTTGCCGTAGGCACACGGGGTTATCAAGTTCAGTTGCTGTGCAATGCAATCGGCAATGTGATCACTACAAAAGATGGAAATCTCTTTGGCAAAACGTCCGTATTCCTTGAAGGACAACGGAACTTTGTGCGAACGCAAGAAACCAACCTTGGTAATATAACCGCCGAAGCGAACTTGTGGTTAGCGAAGTTTTATGATCCTACTACTGTTATCTCTATCAAAAATGGCGGAGGTATCCGTTCTGCCATCGGAAACATTATTGCAGTTGGTGATAACGTGACGTATGCACCTCCAATTGCAAATCCGTCTGCAGGTAAACAATCCGGGGATATCTCTCAGTTGGATATTGAAAACGCATTGCGATTCAACAACCAATTGTCATTGGTAACACTAACTGCGACCGGATTAAGGGCCATACTCGAGCATGCTGTAGCAGCGACAAATGCTACGGCCACGCCCGGACAATTCGCGCAAGTTGCCGGAGTAAGATACAGCTACAATTTCAGCAATGCGGTTGGCTCAAGAATCCTAAATGCAGTCGTTACGGATGCCAATGGTAATGTTATAGACACTTTGGTTGTCAACGGTACTACTGTTGGCGATTTGTCGCGTACATTCAGGGTGGTAACCTTGAATTTCCTTGCCGGCGGCGGAGACAGCTATCCATTTAATACATTAGGGACCAGCAGAGTTGACCTGAATACACTGCCTGAACAAGGCCCGGCTGCCGCAACTTTCGCAAACTCTGGCTCAGAGCAAGATGCATTTGCGGAGTTTATGAAAAACCAATACAGCACAACTCCTTATGCTATCGCTGATACACCATTGGTTAATGATTGTAGAATTCAAAGAATTCCTGCACGTACTGACAGTGTGCTTCCTCAAAGTGCGGGCAGCAATGGAACGTTATCAATAACGATTGGCGAAACGGTACTCGAATCTCAATTATTTGCCGCATTGGGTGGTACGCCGCAACCAGGGGGCGTATGGAGTCCGGCATTTGCGGGTGCGGGTGTTTACACCTACACAGTGGGTGCTTCATCGTGTTCCGGATCGGCTTCCGCCACTGTTACGGTAACAGAATCCATTCCAACAACCATGACTTTTTGCCAGGGCACGAAAGTAGCCGATGCCGTCGGAACTAGCTCATTGAAATTTTACACATTAGCTACAGGCGGTAGTGTATTTCCGTTGACAGCATTTTTGACCACACGTACGTTATTCGCTACGCAAACGGTAAACGGAGTGGAAAGCGCACCAAGAGTTCCGGTTTCCATTATCGTTACTCCATTGCCATCAGAAGTTCCCGGAATTATGACAAGCAATACAAGTGCTGCCACATCATCTGGTTTTGCCGCTGCAACTCTGGCGGTCGGACAGTTTGTTGGAACCACTACTACTGTGTCTTATAGAGTTCCGCCTCTTACGGGTTCGGGTCTGTCGTATCTTTGGAAAGTACCGGAAGGGGTCACGATCGTCGGACAAAATCCAAATGTTACCGAAGTTACCCAAACGGGAACCGATGCCAATATTTTGAATGTGCATTATAACAACGTTCCTTCAGGTGCCGGAATTGTGGGTTCGATCAGTGTTCGAGCCATTAATGCCAATGGTTGCGCCGGAAAAGCAAGATCGATAACCATTTCAAAAGCGTTGCCTGTCGCACCAACCGCAATAGTAATGACAGACGCTACGTTGCCATTGCCGGCTAGTGGCATTGCTACTGCCATTACTACTTTTGCACCCTACATGGGAACAACGAAAGAGTTAACATTAACAGCCCGACCTTCTGTAACAGCTACTTCGTATGTTTGGGAATTGCCAACGGGAGTGAATGTTACCAATGCGTCTGCTACTATGGTGGATGGTGTTGTTTCAAGTACTTCAAATGTCATTACCGTGAATTTCGCCGGCGTGACAAGCACAAACACCTTCAATTATATGTCTACGGGTAGTGTGCCTGTTTCTACTAATAATTTGAGGATAGGTGTTCGCAGTAAAAATGGTACCGGATTATCGATAACCAACAATGCTGCCCTGGCCAATTCTTCCGCTATGTTTCTTCCGAACAGCACGTCGGCGGCAAGATTGTTAACTTTGACCGCTGTCAGACCCACAGCGCCTACTTCATTAAGTATGTATAATGCTGCTGTGAGTTCAACCGTTGCCGTTAGAGATATCAGCAAATATATTGGTACAAATACCGTATTTACTTTAATTGCCGCACCATCGAAACTGGCCAGTTCTTACACTTGGGAATTGCCGGCCTTTGTAAATGTGGTGGCAGGATCTGATCTGACTTCAAACAGCATTATGGTCAATTTTGAAAGTGTTCCTGCGGGTACTTCATCGTTCTATATCGGGGTAAAAGCAGTAAACGGCATGGGATCTTCTGTTGTTAATAATTCAAGTTTCACTCCAGCCACTGTATCAGTCGCCAGATTGCTGAAAGTGACGGCCATGGCACCGGCCATTGTCAGTACAGTAGCAGGAAGTCTTAAGATTTGCCCGACAGCCGCCTCAAGCGTTACCTATTCGATACCGACCGTTGCAACCGGCGCCGTTACTTATAACATCACGGTACCTGTTGGATCCACCATTAACGGTGGTACAACCAATACAGCGTCTATTGATGCTATTGCCGGCGCAACGTTTACAGTAAGTTATCCGGCGGCGTTTTTAGCTAATACTACAACCGCTGTCAAAACAATAACCATTCAATCTGTTAACGGTTTTGGTGTCAGCACTACCAGCAGGGTCTTACGATTGACGAATGTAGGCGCCCTCTGTCCGTCAGAGTCAAAAGTGTCAAATTCAGATGCCATTTCTGAGTCGATTTCAGATTCTATTTCAGATTCTATTTCAGACGAATATGACGTTACGGCTTTCCCTGTTCCTTCAACAGATGTGTTTACCATACAAATTCAGTCATCGAGCAAAGAAATCGCTATCGTAAATGTATTTGATGTGCGGGGCCGTTCAATTGAAAACTTTAAATCAAATGCCGCCTCGTTTCAGTTCGGTAGAGATTACCCATCAGGAGTTTACATTGTTATCGTTTCCCAAGGACCAAATGTTAAAACACTTCGTGTGATAAAGAAATAGGACTGCAGGCACCCATGGTGGCATAAACAAAGCCCGAATAGTACATATTCGGGCTTTGTCGCGAAAACTAGGGATGCTCGATGACAGGCATTTGCACAACCGGCCGGAAGCCTTTTGAATGGTAATTACAACTGCGAAGCCTTCGCGTTCCCGAACGCAGCGGTCAAATCTGACACCCTTTTTCCGGTTTTGCGCGCTCGAAAATAACGAAACAGCCTCGAGGCTGTTTCTGTTTTTGAGTTGAGTTTGACCTAAGTCGTCTATTTGCTTGTGTGGGAGGTCGGTTTTTGGTGTATCGACACATCTGGTCCATGACCGTCTGCAAGTTAATTAAGATGCAACTATGTAAAAACATTTATGCCTGTAACCCAGTTGCTCCGGGCGGGTTTTTGGTTTCGTCTTTAAACAGTTTTCCCGCTGCGACTGGCGCAGCAGAGATGGATTTTTTTTACCCTCCGAAAGCGACCTGACCCTTCATTTAAGCTGTAAACCCTGAACCCTGAACTCGCAACCCTCAACTCTCAACCCTCCCCGCCAACCAACTCCAGATTTCAATCGTTTTCGTACCTTTGCCCCACACAAAAATCGCTATGGACCTCACCTTCAATAAAAACGAAGACCACAACCGCCTGCTGCTTTCTTCTTTAAAACAACGTCTGAACAAAGTCAAACTCGGAGGTGGCGAAAAACGCATCGAAAAACTGCACGCTGAAGGCAAGATGACGGCCCGTGAGCGCATCGATTACCTGCTTGACGAAAAAGCGAAGAGCATCGAAATCGGGGCCTTTGCCGGTGAAGGAATGTATGCCGAACACGGCGGATGTCCTTCCGGTGGGGTGGTCGTAAAGATTGGCTATATCAAGGGAAAACAATGCGTGGTGGTCGCAAACGATGCCACGGTAAAAGCGGGTGCGTGGTTTCCGATCACGGGTAAAAAGAACCTCCGCGCTCAGGAAATCGCGATGGAAAACCGTCTCCCGATCATTTACCTCGTCGACAGCGCCGGTGTGTACCTTCCGATGCAGGATGAGATTTTCCCCGACAAAGAACACTTCGGCCGTATTTTCCGCAACAATGCTATCATGAGCAGCATGGGCATCACCCAGATTGCCGCCGTAATGGGAAGCTGCGTGGCCGGCGGTGCCTACCTCCCGATCATGAGCGACGAAGCCCTGATTGTCGATAAAACGGGGAGCATCTTCCTTGCGGGCAGTTATCTGGTGAAAGCCGCCATCGGTGAAACGATTGACAATGAAACGCTGGGCGGGGCGACTACCCATTGTGAAATATCGGGCGTCACCGACTATAAGGCGAAGGACGACAAAGATGCCCTTGACCGCATCAAAAACATCGTAGGGAAAATCGGCGATTACGACAAAGCGGGCTTCAACCGGGAAAAACCGGCCAAGCCAACACTGGATGAAAAAGAGATTTACGGACTTATGCCGCAGTCGCGTTCCGAGCAATACGATATGTATGACATCATCAAACGCCTGGTGGATAACTCGGAGTTCGACGAATACAAAGCCGGCTATGGCCAAACGCTGATCACCGCCTACGCCCGCATTGATGGTTGGGCTGTGGGGATTGTCGCCAACCAGCGTAAAGTGGTCAAAACCAAGAAAGGGGAAATGCAGTTTGGAGGCGTTATCTATTCGGATTCTGCCGATAAAGCCACCCGGTTCATCGCCAACTGCAACCAAAAGAAAATTCCATTGGTGTTCTTACAGGACGTGACCGGCTTTATGGTCGGCAGTAAGTCGGAACACGGCGGCATCATCAAAGACGGCGCCAAAATGGTGAACGCGGTCAGCAACTCGGTGGTGCCGAAGTTTACCATCATCGTAGGTAACTCTTACGGAGCCGGCAATTACGCCATGTGCGGTAAAGCCTACGATCCGCGACTAATCGCTGCCTGGCCCAATGCGGAACTCGCGGTGATGGGTGGTACGCAAGCCGCTAAAGTACTGGCCCAGATCGAAGCCTCTGCCATTCGCGCGAAAGGCGAAGAAGTCGATGCTGCAAAAGAACAGGCGCTATTCGACAAGATCAAGGCGCGCTACGACGAGCAAGTGTCGCCGTACTACGCGGCCGCGCGTCTCTGGACTGACGGCATCATCGACCCTCTTGACACCCGTACGTGGATATCAATGGGGATCGAAGCGGCCAACCACGCGCCTATCGAACGGAAATTTAACCTAGGTGTCATACAGACCTAATCCGTTTTTTTGGTAACATTGCAGAAATTGCCTACACGTGAAGCGACTCCTGCTCCTCACCTTACCCCTACTCCTCACCGGCTGTCATTCCGTTGAGCGCTACAACCGCGACATTTCGCGACTAAAATCACCGGAGGAACTCAAAGCCGATGTCGATTATGCCTATCGGAAAATTACGCGCCTGCATCCGGATTTGTATTGGTATATCCCGGAAACGGAGTTCCGCTATAAATTCGACAGCCTGAAAGCGACGATCAACCGTCCGCTCGACAGCTATGCCTTTTACGAAAAACTGGCGCCTGTAGTGGCATCGGTGCGGCAGGGACACATGTCGTTACGGCCTCCGTTGAAGCGGTATACCAAAGCCGAAGGAAAGGCGTTGGCGGCTAAAGGCACCGGACCGTTTTCGCAGTTCGACTTTGGCTTATACGACAACCGTCTCTTCGTCCTTAAAAACAAATCCTATGACAAATCAGTTCGCGAAGGAACGGAAGTAGTCGCGATAGACGGACAACCCGTTTCGGACTTAGTGCGCGATTTCAACCGGCTGTTCACGTCTGACGGGTTCAATACGACGTTCAAGCGGAACCGTCTGGAACGCAGCTTTTCTTCTTTTTACACGGCGCGTTTCGGGATCAAAGACAGTCTTCGTTACGCCTTTCGGCGCAATGACTCGGTACAGACCGTTACCATACTGCGACGAAAGGAAAACGACACGGTGAAGAAGAAACAACCGGTTGCAAAACCCGTGGTCGTAACCCGTCCTTCCCGTAAAATGCAGCGGTTGAAAGGATACAATCCTGAAACCGGACTCCACAACCGCGATCTTCGATTTGTCGGGGCCGACAGCAGCGTGGCGGTGCTCAAGATCCGGGGGTTCAGCATTGGGAACTATCGAAAATACTACAAGTTGGCCTTCAAAACCATCCGGGAGCGAAAGGCCCATACGCTCATCCTGGACGTTCGCGATAATCCGGGTGGCCGATTGGCGGAAATATTGGATTTGTATGCGTATATGACCGATTCGACGCGTGTGGTATGCCAGCCTTCATTGGTCACTTCGCGCACCAGCCTACTGCATTCGAATTATTTCGATGGAGCCGGAGCCGTCGATTTGGTATTCCGCAGTCTCGGCGCGCCAATTTTTTATGGTGTACAATACTTTCGTGTGCACAAAGGTAAAGACGGGAAGTTTTACGCCGACACCGATGACCGTGTCAAGGTCAAGAAAGAAAACCACTTCGACGGAGCCGTTTACGTGTTGGTCAACGGTGGCAGTTTCTCCGCTTCTTCCCTTATCGCCAATCTGCTGAAAGGTTCGGGACGGGCCTATGTAGTGGGAGAAGAAACAGGAGGTGCCTATAACGGGACGGTGGCCGGCCAAATGCCCGTGTTTACGCTTCCCCACACCAAAACCACCCTGCGGATCGGCCTTATGAAAATTGCCACAATCTATGCGAACGAACCCGATGGGTATGGCGTGTTACCCGATACGGAACTACCGCCGAACTTATCGGCCCGATTGAGTGGCAAAGACGTTGAAATGGATTGGGTGCTTGACCATATCAAAGACACAAGAGAAAAAGGCATCGGTAACGCGCAGCCGTAATTGTTGACGTATATACTATGAAACATCGCTTCCTGGCGCTCTTCCTATTAGTCGCAACTGCGGCGGGCGCTCAAAAAATTACCCGGAAAGACTCGCTTCAGGGCGGGCTGCGACCGGAACGTACCGCTTTTGATGTGCGGCACTACAATCTTGATGTGCGGCTTGATGTGTCGAAAAAGACACTTCTCGGGTATAACGACATTGCGTTCGTGATGACCACTACGGCCTCGCGCATCCAACTCGACCTGTTCGACAATATGAAAATCGACAGTATCGTGATGGACGGTCGGAAGCTGAAGTACAAGCGGGAGTACCATGCGGTGTTTATCAACTTCCCTTCCCCTCTCGAAAAAGACTCAAAACACACGCTGCGTTTTCACTACCATGGTGCGCCCCTGATAGCCAAAAACGCGCCCTGGGACGGTGGTTTTGTGTTCAGCCAGGACGGCAACGGCAAACCGTGGATTGGCGTGGCGGTGCAGGGAACCGGCGCCAGTCTTTGGTATCCGGTGAAAGACTCGCAGTCAGACGAGCCCGAGGACGGCGCGACGGTTGCGATCTCTGTACCCGACGGACTCGTGGGTGTTTCGAACGGACGTTTCGTGAAATCGGAACCCAGTGGCGACGGCTATACGAAGTGGTCGTGGCGCGTGGTCAATCCCATTAACAACTACGACATCACGCTGAATGTAGGCGATTATGTGCATTTCGGTGAGACCCACGGCACCCTGGATCTCGATTATTATGTGCTGAGGGAAAACGAAGAAAAAGCGCGCCGGCATTTCGAGATCGTCAAACCCATGCTGGATTGCTTCCAGTCGAAATTCGGGCCTTACCCGTTTCCGGAGGATGGCTACAAACTTGTAGAGACGCCGTATCTCGGCATGGAACACCAAAGCGCCGTGGCGTATGGCAACCAATATCGCAATGGGTATTTGGGCATGGACATTTCGGGCACCGGCTACGGATCAAGTTGGGATTATATCATCGTGCATGAAAGCGGCCACGAGTGGTTCGGGAACAGCATCACGTCTGAGGACATTGCCGATATGTGGATACATGAGGGTTTTACCTGCTATACGGAAACCGTCTTTGTAGAGTGCACACAGGGAAAAGCGGCCGCCGATGCCTACAACTTCGGGCAGCGCGGTAATATCGATAATGATAAGCCGATTATCGGTCCGTATGGCGTGAACCGCGAAGGATCGGGTGATATGTATCCGAAGGGCGCCAATATGCTGAACACTATCCGTAACATTATCAACGACGATGGAAAATGGTGGAATTTGTTGTATGAATTCAGTACGACCTTCCGCCACAAAATCATCAACACGGAAACCGTTGTCGCCTTTTTCAACGAAAAAACAGGTATGGACCTGACGCATGTCTTCAACCAATACCTTCGCCATAAAGAGATTCCGGTTTTGGAACTGCGCCGCAGCGGTGAGTTTGTGGAGTACCGTTGGGATGCGACCGAACCCGGATTCGATATGCCCATTGATGTTACCTGGAACGGGAAAACGGCCCGTTTGGCCCCTACTTCCGAATGGAAACTCATCAAGCTGAAAATTTCCAGCATCAACGCGATCGACGTGCAGGTACAACACTTCCTCGTGAACGTACGCAAGTTGTAGTCGGTTAATAACTTCTTGATAACTACCCCTCCAGCGGCGGGGTTGACCGTCGACCAAACCAGTAGTTGTTCGTATCTTTAAGGGAAACGAAGACCATGGAATCACGCGACCAGTTCCTCAGCGGTTTCCGGGGCGAAGCCATCGGACGTATCAGTCCGGAATCCGTCCCCGATGAAATTTTCCAAAACGGCGTATTGCGCCCCATACTCAAACTCCAAAACGATCTCTTCCTTTCCGTATTCCGGAACTATGTCGCCAAAAGCAAGGTGCCGTTCCACGAGTTCCCATTGGCGAAGAAACTGCAATTTATCGAGCACAGTATCCAACGCGATATCAAATTCCGGAACTCGTTAAAGGGTATTATCATCGGCCTTTTCTCGGTAGCCGAATACGAGCGGTATATCCAGAATTCGTCGGCCCTTAACAAGCGGATGATGCAATTGCTGATCGAAAGACTGAAAGATCAGGTGCAATTGTTCGACGCGACCGACGCGGTTACCCGACCTACGGGTTGAAGCGTCCGCATTTGACGGGGTTGAAAAAACCACCTGCGTTCGAATTTTCCTAAAATTTTAAAGGATATACCACAATTATGACAAAATTCGACCAAACCTTAGGTTGTACTGGTCATTGTAGTTTATTTTCCTTATCATTGTTGCAAACGTAGTTTATGCGCGAAGAATACTTTAAATGGCACTCTCCGAACCTGGGCCGCGAGATTGAAATGCTCGTTTTCGGACATGCCGGCTATCCTGTCATCCTCTTCCCTACCTCGATGGGCAGTTTCCATGAAAACCGCGACCAGGGCCTCATTGGTGCCGCCTCGTGGTTCATTGAACAGGGCCTCGTCCAGATTTTTTGTCCGGATAGCATTGACAAAGACAGTTTTTACAACAAACACATCCATCCGGCCGATAAGATCCGGAACCATACGTGGTATGACAAAATGATCTGCCATGAGATTGTCGAGCGCGTCAAGAACAATACATATTCAGGGAAAGTTGCCGTTGCCGGATGCAGTTTCGGCGGCTACCACGCGGCTAATTTCGCATTTCGGCACCCGGGTTATGTGAGCCATATGTTCTCGATGAGCGGGGCCTTTGACATCAAGGATTTCATGTATGGTTTCCATAATTCGGATGTGTTTTACAACAGTCCGGAGGACTATCTGCCCGGGCTCAACGACCATGAGTTGTGGAACATGGACATTGTATTGGGCACCTCCAACTGGGACATCTGTTTCGACGCCAACCTGCGCCTGAGCCGGGTATTGAGCGGCAAGAACGTGCACCATTGGCTTGACGTGCGGCAGGACCGTCAGCACGACTGGCCCGTGTGGCGCGAGATGTTCCCGCATTATCTATCCAGAATCAGATTTTTTTAATAGCACCTAAAACACCTAAAATGAAGAAGATCGGAATTTTGTTCGGAATGGAAGACACGTTTCCCTGGGCGTTCATCGACCGGGTAAACGGCAAAGGCGAAAAAGGTATCGTGGCCGAACCCGTTAGTATCGACAAGGTCGTGCAGAACAAAGCGACGGAGTATGCCGTCATCATTGACCGTATCTCGCAGGACGTACCGTTCTACCGCACCTATCTCAAAAATGCCGCACTTACGGGCACCATCGTGATCAACAACCCGTTCTGGTGGAGCGCCGACGACAAGTTTTTCAACAACTGTCTGGCGGATACCCTGGGCGTACCGCTTCCGAAAACGGCCATATTGCCATCAGCCGAACATCCGACCGACACCACGGCCAAATCGTTCCGCAACCTTGCCTTTCCGATGGATTGGGAGGCCATCTTCGACTATGTCGGATTCCCTGCCTATATGAAACCGTATGCGGGCGGCGGATGGAAGAATGTATACCGACTGGAAAACCGCGAGGAGTTCTGGGAAAAACACCGTGAAACGGGGCAACTCGTGATGTTGTTGCAGGAAGAGATCGTGTTCGACTCGTACTTCCGGGTGTATTGTCTCGGACGCAAAGCCGTTCGCATCATGCCCTACGAACCACGCAACCCACACCACTTGCGGTATGTGGTGGATAACCCGAATACCGATAAGAAATTGCTGGCTACCATCAAGGATTACACCCTGCGTCTGTGCAAAGGCCTAGGATACGACTTTAACACCGTGGAGTTCGCGGTGCGTGATGGAATCCCGTATGCCATCGACTTCGGAAACCCGGCTCCGGATGCCGAACTCACCTCGGTGGGCCAGGAGAACTTCGAATGGGTGGTAGAGGAAGCTGCCAAACTCGCGATTTCCTATGCTAAAAAACACAAAGACGGAAAACCAAACCTTTTCTGGGGTGACTTCGTGAAAGACACAGTCGGCCCGACAAAAAAATAACCATGGCTACGCGAAAATTACCCGTCTTCACCTTAGGTGTGGAAGAAGAGTACCAGATTATCGACCCCCAAACACGGGACCTCCGGTCGCATCTCTCGAAAATCGTAGACGGTGCAAAAATCATCCTGAACGAGCAGGTGAAGGCCGAAATGCATCAGTCGGTGGTGGAGGTCGGCACGAATATCTGCAGCAGTGTTTCGGAGGCGAAGGAGGAAATAAAATTCCTTCGGCGTAAAATCGTCGAACTGGCGGATAAACAAGGATTAATAGTAGGAGGCGCCGGTACGCATCCCTTCTCAAAATGGCAGGACCAGCCGATTACCGACGATCCGCGTTACCACCATATTGTCAATGAATTGCAGGATGCCGCCCGCTCAAACCTGATTTTCGGCATGCACTGCCACGTGGGGATCGAAACCCGTGAGATCGGACTGCAACTGATGAACCAGGCGTGCTACTTCCTGCCCCATATCTTCGCCCTGTCAACGAACTCCCCGTTCTGGGAAGGTCGTCAAACCGGGTATAAGTCGTTCCGTACGAAGGTCTTCGATAAATTTCCGCGCACCGGACTTCCGGAGTATTTTGACTCGGTAGCATCCTACGATAACTACCTGGATACGCTGGTCAAGACGAATTGTATCGACAACCCGAAGAAAATCTGGTGGGACCTTCGCCTGCATCCCTTCTATAACACGATTGAGTTCCGCATCTGTGATATGATGCTCACGGTGGATGAAACGATGTGTGTGGTGGCGCTGATTCAGGCCGTTGTGGCGAAACTGTATAAACTGACGATGGCCAATACGAGCTTCAACATTTACCGTATCGCCCTTATCCGCGAGAACAAGTTCCGGGCGGCGCGCTACGGCATCGAAAACCACATGATCGATTTCGGGTTGCAGCAGGAAGTGCCGACGCGCGACCTCATCCTGGAATTACTCGAGTTCATCGATGACGTGGTTGACGAACTGGGCTCGCGTGAGCATATCGAATATGTTCACCGGATCCTGCGGGAAGGTACGGGATCGGACAAGCAATTGACTGTCTTCCGTGAAAACGGAAACGACCTGACGAAGGTGGTGGATTTCATTACGTCGGAGTTCGTGCGCGGACTCTGATGCGACCACGGCGTTCGAACCATAACTGATAACTTCTTGTATATTTGCAAGCAAACACGTACTTATGAGCCAATCGTCCCTTCGCGTTGCCATTCTGGATATGTACAAAGGCGAGCCCAACCAGGGCATGCGATGTATCATCGACATTGTCGGGAGGTTCAATGCCATGGTCGATTTCAAGGTATTCGATACGCGCGGAAAGGGCGAACTGCCGGATATGAAGGCGTACGACATCTATATCTCGACGGGCGGACCCGGCAATCCGCTTGACGGCGACGGGATTTGGGATAGGGCGTATTTCGATTTTGTGGACGGCCTGCTCGAATGGAACCGCACCCAGGAAGTGAAAAAGTATATGTTGTTTATCTGCCATTCCTTCCAGATGGCGTGCCACCATTTTGGCTTGGCAGAAATTACCAAACGGAAATCGACGTCGTTCGGCATAATGCCGGTGCACAAGACGCCGGACGGACTTGACGACGCTTTGTTCGATGGACTCCCGAACCCCTATTACGCCGTCGATTCACGGGACTACCAGGTGGTGCAGCCCAAACTAAAAGTGTTTGAAGCCAAGGGTGCGAAGATACTCTCGCTTGAGAAAATCCGGGACCATGTGCAGTATGAACGTGCCATCATGGCCGTGCGCTTCAACCCTTATTTTGTTGGGACACAGTTTCATCCGGAAGCCGATCCGATAAGCTATATCGCCAATCTTAAAAGTCGGGAAAAACGCGAGCGCATCATTGAAATGAAAGGTAAATCGAAGTTTCGTGACATGCTCGAAGACCTGCTTGATGAAGACAAGATTTACAAAACGAACGAAAGCATCATTCCGAATTTCCTTCGTGGTGCCATCAATGACCTGATGGACCAAAAGAAGATGCTATCGAACTGACCCTGCCGGCTCCGGCCGATGTTTCACTCAATACTACCGCCATGATCCCATCGTATCGTGACCGTTTCAATTCTGCGTTTTCGCTGGAGAAGTATGAAGCGTTCAAACAGGATATTGCATCCGATTTCGACTATTTGCCCACCTTCCGGATGGGTGAAACGCCGTTTTTCATCCCGAACAGCCTCAAAGAACAGTTGCTGGAAGGCTGCCGCGACGTCATCGCGCTGATCCGTCGTCCGGACTTTGGACCGCTGACGGATCCGGCATTGGAACTGAACATCCGGGTACCGGGGGAAGATGCGCATACCACCTTCCTGGCAATTGACTTTGGCATCTGTAAGGAGAATGGCGAGATTGTACCGAAACTTATTGAGGTGCAAGGCTTTCCTTCCCTTTTCAATTTCCAGTATGTCCTTTACGAAAAGTTCTGCCGGCACTACCCCTTCCTTTCCGAACTGACCCCTTTTATCGGTGATATGACCGGCGACGACTACCTGCCCTTGCTGAAAGACGTCATTCTCGCGGGCCACGATCCGAAACAGGTCATCCTGCTGGAAATCGAGCCGGAAAAGCAAAACACCAAAATCGACTTCTATTACGCCCGACGCGATCTTGGCATCCCGATTGTATGTGTCACCGAGTTGCGCCAAAAAGGCACCAAACTCTATTACACCGATTCGGAAGGACAGGAAATCGAAGTGCGGCGCATCTACAACCGTGTGATTTTCGACGAGTTGGAAGCGCGGAAAGACCTGACGCTGCAGTTCCGGTTTTCGGATGACCTCGATGTCGAATGGGCCGGACACCCGAATTGGTTTTTCCGGATCAGTAAGTTCATCTTACCGTATTTGAAAGGGAAGTATTTCATTGAAACTACCTTGCTTAGTGAACTCGAGGAAATTCCGGAAGACCTTGAAAACTATGTGCTAAAACCGCTGTTTTCGTTTTCCGGAAGCGGAGTCGTTTTCCATGTAACGAAGGAAGACATCGAAGCCGTGAAGGAGAAAGACCTTTATATATTGCAAAAGAAGGTGCACTATGAACCCGTGATCCAATCGCCGGACGGCAAGGTGAAAGCGGAAGTCCGGATTTTATGCGTGTGGAAGAAAGACGACCCCGAGCCGACCTTTCTCTGCAACCTCGTGCGGATGAGTCGCGGCGAAATGATCGGCGTTAAATTCAACAAAGACAAAGACTGGGTCGGCGGAACGCTGGGACTGTTCGAACGCTAGTCAGTCGTTTCCGTCCGGATACTGTGTAAGGCGGTCCCCTTCGCCAATCGGTTGGGCCTCTTCTGCGTCCATACGGTGTTTTGTTCTAAAGCGCAGGCCCGAACCAGGCTTTTCGTTACATGCGGGAATAGGGTATTTTACAGGATAAAATGCGGAAAAACCGTAACCACGTTTTCGCGAACCATCGTACCTTTCGCCGTATTTGCATCCGAAATTGCCATTTTGGGGGCAGACAAGTATCTTTACGTCAAACAACGGCATGTCGCTTCTACAGACTCCCATCGAATATCTCAAAGGCGTCGGTCCCGCGCGGGGCGAGTTGCTTCGTAAAGAAGTAGCCATACGCACCTTCGAAGACCTGCTGCATTTTTTCCCGAATCGGTATATCGACCGCACGCGCTATTATCGTGTGAACGAATTGCGCGAGTCGGGGGCCGATGTGCAGTTGATTGGGAAGATCATCCATGTCAAAACCGTGGAACAGAAGCGCGGACAGCGGTTGGTAGCTACGTTTGCGGACGATACCGGCCAAATGGACCTCATCTGGTTCCAGGGTATCAAATGGATACGGGAGACCTTGAAACTGGGCGTTCCCGTCGTCATCTTTGGCAAAGCGAATGCTTTTAACGGCACCTTCAGCATGCCCCATCCCGAAATCGAATTGCTGTCGGAGCACGAGCAAAGCCTGCGTTCGGCCCTGCAACCCGTGTACCCGTCGACCGAAACGTTGGGCAACCGCGGCATTTCCAATCGCGTTGTCAACAAGATGATGCAGCAATTGTTTGGGGATGTACGGGATCATATACACGAAACTCTCCCGCCGTGGATCCTCGATGACCTCAAGCTCATGCCGAAGAAAGAGGCGTTGTTCAACCTGCATTTTCCGACTGGAAACGAGGCACTGGCCCGCGCGCGGTATCGGCTGAAGTTTGAGGAGTTGTTTTTCATCCAACTGCAACTGATCACCAAGAACCTGGTACGGAAGCACAAAATCAAGGGGCATGCGTTCCAGGTGGTGGGTGACAAATTCACCGAGTTTTACGAAAAACACCTCCCGTTTGAACTAACCGAAGCGCAGAAACGGGTCATCCGGGAGATTCGAAATGACATGGGCAAACCTGCCCAGATGAACCGGTTGTTACAGGGCGATGTGGGTTCGGGTAAGACCATCGTCGCCTTCATGGCGATGTTGATTGCCATCGGAAACGGGTTCCAGGCGTGTATCATGGCACCGACGGAAATATTGGCGACACAGCACTATAACGGACTCTCCGAACTGGCCCGCGAGATGGACGTCAGTATCCGGTTACTGACGGGTTCTATACGCCCCACAGCACGGACAGAAATTCATGAAAGCCTCGAAAATGGCCAGCTTCATATACTGGTAGGCACCCATGCCTTGTTGGAGGATAAAGTGCGGTTCCACAACCTCGGACTCGCCATCATCGACGAGCAGCACCGCTTTGGCGTCGAGCAGCGGTCGAAATTGTGGAAGAAGAATACGATACCGCCGCATGTTTTGGTGATGACCGCCACCCCGATTCCGCGCACCCTTGCCATGAGTTTATATGGCGACCTGGATGTATCGGTAATCGACGAGTTGCCAAAAGGGCGAAAACCGATCCAGACCGTACATCGGTATGACGCCAATCGGTTGAAAGTGTGGAAATTCCTGAAGGATGAGATTGCGAAAGGCCGGCAGGTATACATCGTCTATCCCCTCATCAAAGAGTCGGAAAAGATGGACCTCAAGGATTTGATGGACGGCTACGAGAGCATTTCCCGCGATTTCCCTCTCCCCGACTACGCCATTTCCATCGTGCACGGCAAAATGAAACCCGCTGACAAGGATGCGGAAATGGAACGCTTCGCCAAAGGCAAGACCCAGATCATGGTGGCAACGACCGTTATTGAAGTGGGCGTCAACGTGCCGAATGCCAGCGTGATGGTGATTGAAAACGCCGAGCGCTTTGGGTTATCGCAGTTGCACCAATTGCGGGGTCGCGTAGGCCGTGGCGCCGAGCAGAGCTATTGCATCCTAATGACCTCACACAAACTGTCAAGCGACAGCAAAACGCGACTGGAAACCATGGTACGCACGAACGACGGATTTGAGATCGCGGAAGTCGACCTGCGGCTGCGCGGACCGGGGGACCTTACCGGTACCCAGCAAAGTGGTGTGCTGCAAATGAAGATTGCCGATATCGTAAGGGACCGGGACATACTGGAGACGGCACGGCATTATGCCATCCGCCTGCTGAAAAACGATCCCGGCCTCAATGCCAGTGAACACCGCACCGTCCGCCATGTTTTCGAGCGCATGGAAGCCGGTCGGGATATTTGGAATTACATCAGTTAAATCAGCCTGAACCGCTGTTAAAAAAAAACAAAGTACGCCCTCGTTGCCATTTTTACCCAGTAGCTTTGTGCGGCGTGTTAAATATCGCAATTTGTAACTATTTTACAATTCACTCTGTCGGATGAAGGTTAAATATATCGTGTATACGGTTTTAATTCTCGGAGGCGCGGCGCTGATCGGCTACCGCATTATCGAAAACAAAGAGAAAGACGGCCCCAAGAAGGAAATGGGAAACAAGAAACCGACGCGTGTGACGGGCATCGTATTGCAACCGCAGGTGTTTGCCGACAACCTCTCGCTGACAGGGTCGCTGGAGCCCAATGAACAGGTCGACATCCGAAGTGAAGTGTCGGGTGTGGTGCGCGACATTCGCTTTTCAGAGGGTGGCGACGTACAAAAAGGACAAGTCCTTTTCAAGGTAGACGATACCGAACTCCGTGCCCGCCTCGCCCAGGCGAAAAGCGCGGAAGCCCTTGCGGCGGAGAATGCCCGACGGGCCCGGTTGCTGCTGGAAAAAGAAGCCATCAGCCAGGAAGAATTCGACGTGTCAAATGCGGATTACCAATCGGCTAAGGCGCAATCCCAACTCATAAGTGCGCAATTAGCGAAAACTGTTGTTCGCGCACCTTTTTCCGGTCGCATCGGCCTGCGGTATATCTCAACCGGCACCTACGTGACGCCGGAAACGCCTGTCGCCAAACTCGTCAACAACAGCCAACTGAAACTGACCTTTTCAATTCCGGAGAAATATGCGGCCCAAATGAAAGCCGGCAGTCCGCTTACCTTTGGCGTAGCCGGATCACGCGACCACTATACCGCCAAAATCTATGCCATTGAGCCCGAGGTCGAAGCCACGACACGAACCCTCAAAATGCGGGCAGTGGCCGATAACCGTTCCGGACGCCTGATTCCGGGAACGTTCGCCAATGTTGAATTGCCACTTGCCCGTATCAATGACGCGTTGCTGGTGCCGAGCGAAGCCCTCATCCCGATCCAGAATGGGAAGAAAGTCTTCGTGTCGCGGAACGGAAAAGCCATGGAAATCGTAGTCGAAACCGGCTCGCGTACGGATCGGGATGTCTTGATTCTGTCGGGATTGAAAGCCGGCGACACCGTGTTGACCTCCGGTGTGATGTCATTGAAAAACGAAGACCCTGTGACAATTGCGATTGCAGGCGCGCCGTCATCCCCGAAAAATTAATATGAGCCTTTCGACCCTAAGTATCCGCCGCCCGGTATTGACCATCGTAATGAACGTGGCTATCATCCTGTTTGGGGTGATCGGCTATCTGTATCTGGGTGTACGCGAGTTTCCTTCGATCGACCCGGCCCAGATATCGGTGCGTACGACCTACTCGGGTGCCAACGCCGACATCATCGAATCACAGATTACCGAACCGCTGGAAAAAGCGATTAACTCGATAGACGGCATCCGCAATATTACTTCTTCGAGCAACCAGGGATCGAGTAACATCACCATCGAATTCAACCTCGACAAAAACCTGGAAGAAGCCGCGAATGACGTGCGTGACAAGGTGGCGCAGGCCATCCGAAGCCTTCCTCAGGACATCGATGCCCCGCCCGTCGTTTCGAAAGCCGACGCCGATTCAGAGCCGATCATTACCATGACGGTGCAGAGCGACAACAAAAACGTACTCGAACTATCGGATTACGCTGACAATGTCATCGCCCAACGGTTGCAAACGATACCCGGAGTCAGTTCCGTGCAAATCTGGGGGCAACGCCGGTATGCGATGCGCCTCTGGATCGACCCCGTGAAACTCGCCGCCTTTGGCTGTACCGTTTCGGATGTGCGACAGGCCCTCGCCACGCAGAATGTGGAGTTGCCGTCCGGGAAATTAACGGGAGCGAACACCGAACTCACCGTCAAAACACTGGGCAACCTTTCGAAGGAAGAACAGTTTGATGACATCATTGTCAAAGCAGACGATGCGGGCAATGTGATCCGCTTCCGCGATGTAGGAAAGGCCGCGCTGGAAGCCGAGAACCTTGAAACGAAGCTGAGTGACTCCGGACAGCCGATGGTTGGACTCGCGATTATTCCGCAACCGGGCACCAACTACCTTGACATTGCCGACGCCTTTTATAAACAGTATGAGCAACTGAAAAAAGACCTGCCGAAAGATTTCAAGCTCAACATCGCCATCGACAACACCATCTTTATCAAGAAAGCGGTGACGGAGGTAGCGGAAACACTGTTGCTTTCGATTGTCCTAGTTATCCTCATCATTTACCTCTTCTTCCGCGACTGGGCCATCGCGTTCCGTCCGTTACTCGACATTCCGGTTTCACTGATCGCGACGTTCTTTATTATGTGGATGTTCGGATTTTCGGTGAACGTCCTGACCTTGCTCGCCATCGTATTGGCCACCGGACTCGTGGTGGATGACGGTATCGTGGTCACCGAAAACATCTTTAAAAAGGTAGAGGAAGGTATGAGTCCGATTGAAGCGGCGATAAAAGGCTCAAACGAGATCTTCTTTGCCGTCATTTCCATTTCCGTTACCCTGGCCGCGGTCTTCCTGCCGGTGATCTTCCTCGAAGGATTCGTCGGACGGCTTTTCCGGGAGTTTGGCGTGGTCATTGGCGCCGCCGTATTGGTCTCGGCCTTTGTATCGCTGACGTTGACGCCCATGCTGAACGCGTATCTGATGAAAGCCGGTGTGCAGAAAAAATCGCGTTTTTACGACCTTACCGAGCCGTATTTCCAACGGATGAACGCCGGGTATGCACGACGCCTGACGGGATTCCTCAAACGCAAATGGTTGAGCTTTCCGATACTGGTTGGATGTTTGGGACTCATCGTCCTGTTTTTTAGCATCCTACAGAAAGAAACGGCCCCGTATGATGACCGTAGCTTCCTCAATGTAGGCGTGACCGGTGCCGAGGGCGCGACGTACGACTACATGGACCGGTTTATGACCGAGTTGAGTACGTTGGTCAACGATTCCATCCCCGAGAAAAAAGTCTCGCTCATCATTACCTCTCCGGGTTTCGGTGCCTCGTCGATCAACAGCGGCCGGGCCCGTATAGCACTGGTAGAACCGGGTGAGCGAAGCCGTTCCCAAAAAGAGATTGCCGACGCGCTGACCAAAGCCACCAAACGCTATTCACAGGTGAAGGTGAACGTCAGCGAAACGCCGACCATTGCCGTCAACCGACGCGGCGGCCTGCCGATACAATATGTCATACAGGCGCCGAACTTTGAGAAACTGAGGGAGAAGATTCCGGCTTTCATGGAGGCTGCCGAAAACGAACCCACCTTTTCGAACGTCGATGTCAACCTGAAGTTCAACAAGCCGGAACTGTATGTAACCATCGACCGCGAAAAAGCGGAAAGTCTGGGCGTCTCGGTACTTGACATCGCACAAACACTGCAACTGTCGTTTAGCGGACAGCGTTTTGGCTACTACCTGATGAACGGAAAACAGTACCAGGTAATCGGGCAGTTTGACCGGAAAGACCGTGATGAGCCGCTTGATCTTACCTCGTCTTTTGTGAAGAACAACAAAGGCGAACTGATCCAGATGGACAACCTGGTGACGACCGCCGAAGCCAGCAGTCCTCCCCAACTCTACCACAACAACCGTTATATGTCGGCCACCGTATCGGCCGGATTGGCGCCTGGCAAAAGTATAGGTGACGGCATTGAAGCCATGGAACGGATTCGGGAGAAAGTGCTCGACGACAGTTTTACGACCGACTTGCAGGGGGAATCCCGCGATTTCGTTGAAAGTAGTTCTAATACGAGCTTTGCGTTCGGCCTTGCCCTGTTGCTGATTTACCTGATACTGGCGGCGCAGTTTGAGAGTTTTATCGATCCATTTATCATCATCCTTACGGTGCCGATGGCCGTGGCGGGTGCCTTATTGTCGCTGTGGTTGTTTGGGCAGACGTGGAATATCTTCAGCCAGATCGGTACCATCATGCTTATTGGATTGGTGACGAAGAACGGTATCCTAATCGTGGAATTCGCCAACCAGTTGCGGGAAGAAGGCAAACCGAAATGGGAGGCGATATTGGAAGCATCGGAATCGCGACTACGACCGATCCTGATGACGAGCCTTGCGATTGCGTTGGGCGCGTTGCCGATTGCGCTTTCGCTTGGTGCTGCGTCAACCAGCCGAATCGGTATGGGCGTTGTGATTGTAGGCGGTACCCTCTTTTCGCTGGTGCTGACCCTTTTTGTGATTCCGGCTATTTACCTGATGTGGTCGCGGGAAAAGACACACCGCCCCGAGTTTGACCGCATCGACCAACTTGAAAAAGAAGGAAACGTATGAGACGCGTTGTCTGGATATTACTGTTTGTGGCTGCACCCTTGTGCGCACAGCAATTGCTGACCGCTGAGGAAGCGGTGAAAATTGCGCTTGAAAATAACTACGACATCCGACTTCGCGCCAATGACCTGAAAATCGATTCGGAGAATGTGGCTATTGGCAATGCGGGTATGTTGCCTGCCGTTACGGCGAACGTCAATGATAACAACAGCCGGCAGTATATCCGGCAGGTGCGGTCAGACGGCACTATCAATGAAGTCAATAATGGATTAAACAACAACCTTTCGTATGGCGTGAACCTGGGTTGGACGGTATTTGACGGACTCTCAATGTTTGCGCGTTACGACCAATTGAAAGAAACCCAAAAACTGGGCGAAGCGGAATTGCAGCAGGCTATCCTGCAACGTATCGGCGACGTGCTGGAAACCTATTACAACCTCGTGCAGCAGCAACAGCAACTGACCGCAATTGATACCGCCATTGCCTATTCACGGGAGCGACTGTCCCTGGCCGAAAACCGTTTTTCGATTGGAAAGGCGGCGCGTTTAGATGTATTGAACGCACAAGTGGATCTTAATACGGACCTTGACAGTCGACTCACCCAGAAGGCGTTGTATGCCCGCACCCTTATTGAACTCAATACCCTGTTGGGACGTGACCCGAAAACGGAATTTCGGGTGGCGGAAACCGCAGACGTCGAACGCGGTTTGTTGTTGCCGGAACTGGAGGAGAACGCCCGAAAACAGAATCCGCAGTTGCAGGCACAACTCATCAACAAACGGATCAGTGAACTCAACCTTCGTACGATAAAGGGGCAACGGTATCCGACGATTTCCGTTAACACCGGCTACAATTTCTCAGACACGCGGTCGAGTCTGGGCTTTACCACCCAAAACACAAACCGTGGTTTCAATTACGGGTTTGCGGCGACACTCAATGTCTTTGACGGCTTCCGACAAAAGCGAAATGAAACCATCGCCAAAATCCAGATAGAAAGTGCTACGCTGGCGGTGCAGCAACAGGAACTGGCGGTGTTGGCGGCGGTTGATGCAGCTTTCCAAGACTACCTGACTAACCTCGAAATGGCCGATCTGGCAAGGGAAAACGTAGCGATTGCGAAACGAAATTTCGAGATTACCAGCGACAAATTCCGGATCGGCACCCTCACGCCGGTTGAAGTCCGTACGGCACAGCTCAATTATCTCAACGCCAAGGTGCGACTGAGCAATGCGTTATACAGCGCGAAACTATCGGAACTGGCCTTGCGGGAACTGAGCGGCACGCTTCGCCTGCGTTAATTCTGGAAAATACGATATCTTAGACCCGTCTTCATCTCTCAAAAACTGCCGTTTTGCTTTCGTATAATACAAAAGACTGGTTCGCTTTCATCATCCGCTTTCATAAAGCCGACACCTTCCGCACGCTGTTCCCGGTTATGTGTGGCATTGGCACCTATGCCGCGTTGGTCGGATGGCTGGAGGTCGAGTACTTCCAGGTTGGGGAGAAAAGCTATATCCGGAATGTGGATAAACTGCATGGTATCTTAGGATTCGTGATTTCCCTTTTATTGGTGTTCCGCACCAACAGTGCCTATGACCGTTGGTGGGAAGGACGCAAACTGTTGGGCAGTCTCGTCAACAACAGCCGGAACCTGGCATTGAAGCTATCGGCGATGTTGCATGATGAAAACGACCGGGCGTTCTTCCGGAAAACCATTCCCGCTTATGCGACGGTACTTGACGTGCACCTGAAAGATGACAAACTATCCCTGCAACTCTTTGACGACGTCACGCTTCCGGAAAGTGGCCACCAACCCAACCACCTGGCAGCCCTGATGTTTGCGCGGCTCAACAGTCTGTACCAGCAGAAAACGATAACGGGCGACCAACTCATCATCCTCAATGCGGAAATGCAGTCGTTTACTGAAATTTGTGGCGCCTGCGAACGCATCAAAAACACCCCCATCCCCTACTCGTATAGTGCGTTCATCAAGAAGTTCATTTTCTTTTATGTGATGACACTTCCTTTTGGCTACGCCTTTTCGCTGGGCTATTTCGTGGCGCCCATCGTCGTGTTCATTTTCTACGTGCTGGCCTCGCTGGAACTGATTGCGGAAGAAATCGAAGATCCGTTCGGAACCGACGAAAACGACCTGCCCACGGCCCGTATTGCCGAGAACATTCGAAAACACGTGGCGGAAGTCCTCTAACGAAATCTGTTTTTTCTTATCTTTAGGCACTTACGACCTGAGATGACGCCGACTCGCGCACTGATACCGCCTCCGCAACTGTCACACGAAAACTCGTTGAAGACCCTCGTGGAGAACCGGACGGTCTATACACTTGACGCCTGCGAACTCAACCTTTTTGAAACCTACGAAAACTCGCAACTTGTGCCATTGCGTTTTTCCGATTTCGTGGTCACCAGCATGTTGCGCGGCAAGAAAATCATGCATCTTTTCGACGATCCGGCATTTGAGTACCTGCCGGGCGAAACGGTGGTGATTCCGTCGAATGTGGAGATGAAGATCGATTTTCCGGAAGCGGAATTCCAAAACCCTACGCAATGCCTGGCTTTAGCGATCGACCAACAGAAAATCGACCGGACGATTGAATTGCTGAACGAACGGTATCCAAAGGAAGGGAGTAGCATGTGGCAGCTTGACCACCAGAATTACTTTTTCTACAACAATGTCGAACTCGCGGCGACGATCGGGAAACTGATCCATGAATGTATGAGTACGTCTGTCGCAAAAGACATCCTGGCCGATTTGACCTTACAGGAATTGCTCATCCGGATCATACAAACCCAGACCGCGAAATCGCTTGAACGCGACCAATTATCAGATAACCACCATCCGATTGCACAGGTGGTGGCGTTCATCCGCGCTAATATCCGCGAAAGCCTGACATTGAAGATACTTAGCGACCGTGCCTGTATGAGTGCCAGTTCGTTTTATCGGGTTTTCAAGCGGGAGACGGGTATGAGCCCCATCGACTTTGTCTTACACGAAAAAATCCGCCACGCGAAAAAACTCCTCCGCGACCCCTACCTGCAAGTGAACGAAGTCGGTTATATGGCCGGTTTTGACGATCCCAACTACTTTATTCGCCTGTTCAAGAAGCAGGAAGGCATCACACCGAAACAGTTCCAGGCGCTGAACGTAGGCTAAGCGCCGCGGCGTATAGGCGTAAGATCGGCGGCTTCGGCGGGCGTAAAGAGCCGCGACTGCACGATGAAACGGAAACCCATCGGTATTTCCAATGAAAAACTGGAGCCACGGCCTTCCACTACATCCATTGTCAGGTGGGTGTGTTGCCAGTATTCGAACTGGTCGCCGCTCATCCAAAATTCACATCCTTCAATCGTGCCCAGGCACACATCGTTTGCACCGACGCGAAATTCGCCTGCCTGGAAGCACATGGGCTGTGATCCGTCGCAGCAGCCACCACTTTGATGAAACATGAGGGCGCCGTACTGTTGTTGCAAGACGGCCACCAGTGCAGCGGCGCGTTGCGTGATAGTAATCCTGTTATACATAAGAAAAAGCCCGGCGTGAACCGGGCCTACACAAATTTAATTACTTAGAAAAAGCCCAGTTTATTTTTGTCGTACGAGATGAGCATGTTTTTGGTCTGTTGGTAATGCGCCAGCATCATCTTGTGGTTTTCGCGGCCAAAACCTGATTTTTTATAGCCTCCGAACGGTGCGTGCGCCGGATAAGCATGGTAATTATTGACCCATACCCTACCCGCTTTGATAGCGCGTGGCACCTGGTACATTTCGTGCGTGTCGCGTGTCCAGACACCGGCACCGAGTCCGTATAGCGTATCGTTGGCAATTTCAAGCGCCTCTTCTACCGTTTTGAAAGTGGTGACACATACCACCGGTCCGAAAATCTCTTCCTGGAAGATCCGCATTTTATTGTGTCCTTTGAAGATTGTAGGTTGGATGTAATACCCGCCTTCGAGACCTTCGATGGTATTGACATCGCCACCGGTCAACAACTCAGCACCTTCTTCACGGCCCAGTTGCAGGTAAGAACGTATTTTCTCGTATTGGTCGTTCGACGCCTGTGCGCCCATCATGACCGTACCGTCAAGCGGATGCCCGGTTTTGATTGCCTTCGTACGCTCGATGACACGGGCCATGAAAACGTCGTAGATCGACTCGTGAACGAGAATACGTGACGGGCACGTACACACTTCTCCCTGGTTAAGGGCAAAAAGGACGGCGCCTTCGACCGCTTTATCGAAGAAAGCATCATCGGCGTCGGCGACGGATGGAAAGAAGATGTTAGGCGATTTTCCGCCGAGCTCCATGGTAGCAGGAATGATGTTTTCAGACGCATATTGCAAAATGAGACGTCCGGTAGTGGTTTCACCCGTGAAGGATACTTTCGCGATACGGGGTGACTGTGCCAACGGTTTACCCGCTTCGAGACCGAATCCGGTCAGGATGTTGAGCACGCCGGGCGGCAGGATGTCTCCGATCAGTTCCATCAACACCATAATAGATGTTGGTGTCTGTTCGGCCGCTTTCACGATACAGCAGTTACCGGCGGCAAGGGCGGGTGCGATTTTCCAGGTGGCCATCAAGAGGGGGAAATTCCACGGAATGATTTGTGCGACGACCCCAATTGGTTCGTTGAGGCAAATGCTGACCGTATGTTCGTCGTGTTCGGATATCGATCCTTCTTCGGTGCGGATGACAGCGGCGAAATACCGGAAGTGGTCGATGACTAGCGGCAGGTCGGCGGCCCGCGTTTCCCGCACCGCTTTACCGTTATCGATGGTTTCTACCACCGCCAGGTACTCGAGATTCGCTTCGATGCGGTCGGCGATTTTGTTCAGAAGCGAGGCGCGATAGGCAGGTGACGATTTACCCCAGGTAGCAAAGGCCGCGTGTGCGGCGTCGAGGGCCATTTCAACATCCTCGACGGTCGATCGGGCGGCTGATGTGAAGACTTTCCCGTTGACGGGCGAGACATTTTCAAAATAGCCGCCTTTCACCGGTGGCATAAATTTTCCGTTGATAAAGTTGTCATACTTCGGCTTGAATTCAGGCCATTGTGCGATGGTTGACATAGTGTATACAGTTTTGGTTTGTGTCAAAAGTATCCGACTACCCACTACGGGTGATAGCACAAAAAAGTCAATCGATAGCACAAAATTTTCAACTTGATGTTTTTAGGGTGGTAAAATCCTTCTATTCGTAAAAAAGACCTCTATTAATTTTGAATATGGAAAAACAGACGTTAAAATGGGAATCGGATAGCTAGTGCGAATGATGGGATTCCAGATGGGAGTTTCCCTATGAAAATCCGGGTTGGCTTCCCGCCCTCAGCGGCGTTTTCCTTATATTTGCAACCTGTTTACGAAAGCACTTATGAAAATTTCCTATAACTGGATTCGCCAATTCATCAAAATCGACAATACATCAGAAGAAACCGCTTCGTTGCTCACCGATCTTGGGCTTGAGGTAGAATCGGTCGATCGTTTCCAATCGGTGAAAGGGGGACTTGAAGGTATTGTAGTAGGACACGTGCTGACCTGCGAGAAACATCCAAACGCCGACCGGCTTAAAGTCACGACAGTGGACTTGGGTAACGGCGCGCCCGTACAAATTGTGTGCGGTGCGGCGAACGTGGCAGCCGGACAAAAAGTGCCGGTAGCGACCATTGGTACGACGCTGTTTGATAAAGAAGGAAAAGCGTTCCAGATTAAAAAAGGGAAGATCCGCGATATGGAAAGCCACGGTATGATCTGCGCTGAAGACGAGATCGGTCTGGGCGACAGCCACGACGGTATCCTGGTGCTGGATGCGAAACTGAAGCCCGGAACGCCTGTAGCCGAGGTATTTCAAGTGGAGAACGACGAGGTGTTCGAAATCGGACTTACCCCCAACCGCGCCGATGCGATGAGCCATATGGGCGTTGCCCGTGACCTTCGCGCCGGACTGCTCTTACGGAACATCGCGACGGAATTTAAAACGCCTTCGGTGAGTGCGTTCCGCGTAGACAAACGCACCCTGAAAATCGATGTAAAGGTAGACGATGCGAAGCTGGCGCCCCGGTACTGCGGCGTGACGCTGTCGGGTGTAACGGTGAAGCCCTCCCCTGCCTGGTTGCAGAACCGTTTGAAAGCCATCGGTATCAACCCGAAAAACAATATCGTCGATGTGACGAACTACGTCCTTCACGAACTGGGTCAGCCCCTGCACGCCTTCGACGCCACCCGGATTACCGGAAACAAGGTCGTGGTGAAAACGCTGCCTGCGGGCACTAAATTCACCACACTTGACGACGTCGAGCGCGAGTTGCATGCCGACGACCTGATGATCTGCGACGAAAAAGGCCCTATGTGTTTCGCGGGCGTATTGGGTGGCAAAAACTCGGGCGTAACCGAGAATACCACCTCTATTTTCCTGGAAAGTGCTTACTTCAACCCCGTGTCGGTGCGGAAGACGGCCAAACGACATGCCATCAATACCGACGCCTCGTTCCGTTTTGAACGTGGCATCGATCCGACCATTACGGAATATGCGTTGAAACGTGCGGCCTTGCTGATCAAAGAATTGGCAGGTGGTGAAGTGACGTCGGATATCATCGACCTGTATCCGAAGAAAATCGAGGACTTCCCTGTGGTGTTGAACTTCGCGAAAGCGGCACGCATCATCGGGCAGGAACTTCCGAAAGAAACCATCAAGAAAATCCTGGTTTCACTGGATATCAAAGTTAATAGTGTATCGGATGCCGGACTCGGACTCACCATCCCGGCGTATCGGGTAGATGTGCAACGGGAAATCGACGTGATCGAAGAAATCCTTCGCGTGTATGGGTACAACAACATCGCCTTCTCGAAAAAACTCAACGCGACGGTGGCCAATTCGCCCCGCACGGAAGATTATAAAATACAGAATATTGTAGCGGGTGTATTGAATGCCAACGGTTTCCATGAAATGATGGCCAACTCGCTGACGACACCCGAGTATACCGCGCTGTCCGAAACCCTAAAACCGCAGTTTGGCGTTTCAATGCTGAACCCCTTGAGCGGCGATCTGGCGGCCATGCGGCAATCGATGTTGTTTTCAGGCCTGGAAGCCGTGGCGTATAACATCAACCGCCGGAACAGCGACCTCAAATTGTTTGAGTTCGGAAAAACATATCACAAGTTACCGTCCGGCTATGAAGAGCCGAAACACCTCACCCTTTTCATGAGTGGTGACCGTCAAGCGGAAAACTGGACACCCTCCGTTCCGGGAGGCTTCTTCCTTTTCAAAGGGTATGTGGAAGCCGTACTGGCGCGTTTGGGGCTGACCGGCACGCGTGCCCTTCCCGTTGAATCGGATGTTTTTGCGGAAGGAATGGCATTGGCACTGGGCAACGAGATCATAGTGGAATTCGGGACTGTACGTAAAAACCTGCTGAAGGCGTTCGATATCCGTCAGGAAGTGTTGTATGCCGATTTCAACTGGAACGCCGTGCTGAAAAACCTGGGCGGCAAAATCCGGTTTACCGACATCCCTAAATATCCGGAAGTACGACGCGATTTCGCCCTCCTCCTCGACGACAATGTCAGTTTCGGTTCGATTTATGCGTTGGCGCGTCAAACCGAAAAGTCGCTGTTGAAAGAAGTGCGCCTTTTTGACGTATATGAAGGCCAGAACCTTCCGGCCGGCAAGAAATCGTATGCCGTGAGCTTCATCCTTCAGGATACGACCAAAACCCTGACCGATACACAGATAGACAAGATCATGAGCAAATTGCAGCAACAGTTCGAGAGTGAACTGGGCGCCAGTCTTCGCTAAAACAAAAAAATCCCGTCTGATGACGGGATTTCTTATTTTCAGGAACTTCTTAGTTGGGCATCACCACGGTATCGATCACGTGGATCACGCCGTTCGACTGGTATACATCCGCAATCGTTACGACAGATCGGCCGCCTTTCTCGTCGACGAGTACCAGGTTCTTACCGCTCATCATCGCTTTCAGCTTCCCGCCTTCGACCGTTGTGAATACGGCGGTTCCGTTTCCGGCTTTGATAGCCGCTGCAATCGCTTTGCTGTCATACTTGCCTGCCAGCACGTGGTAGGTCAGTACTTTTGTCAGTGTTGCCTTGTTTTCAGGCTTTACCAGTGTTTCCACCGTTCCCTTTGGCAATTTGTCGAACGCGGCATTGGTAGGGGCAAAAACAGTGAACGGGCCTTTAGACTGAAGCGTTTCCACCAACCCGGCTGCTTTTACCGCGGCGACCAACGTCGTATGGTCTTTTGAGTTGACGGCGTTTTCTACGATGTTCTTTGTCGCATACATCGGTGCACCGCCCACCTGTGGGTTATTTTGCGCGGTAGCCATCTGGGCAGTAAACAATACGGTTGCAATAGCGAAGGCGGAAATGATTTTTTGCATTTTCATGGTAAATAGGATTTATTGTTTTCCCCATTTACGCCGCCGGATGAAGGACGGTTTGCCCGTACCACGCCTTTAACAGCAATTTGTGAAAAGCGCATAAAAAAGCCCGCCTGTAAGCGGGCCCGTTGTTTCCGGCGGATGTTTTATTGCTGCAGGGCGACGCCGTCCAGTTGGTGGATGACACCGTTGCTCATATAATGATCGGCCTCCTGAATGGTGACGGTATTACCTTTTTCATCTTTGATCACAAAACGATCTCCTTCTTTCATCGCCCAAAGCTTACCGCCTTCCAGTGACGTATAGATGGCGCGTCCGAAGCCGTCTTCAATGTCGCGGGCCAATACAGCCGAGTCGATTTTTCCAGGCACTATATAGTAGCTGACCATGGCACGGAGCGCATCGCCTTTCGCGGAACCCGGATTGAAATGGCTGTTGGTAGGGGCGAAAATGGTGAAAGTTCCTTTTCCGGAGAGAAGATGGGCGAGTCCGGCTTCACGGGCCTTAGCGGCAAATTCGGAAGTGTTCTGATCCGCTGCGGCACCCGCCAGTACGTTTTGTTTTTGTGCATAGGTAGTAGTCGCAAACAGCAGTGACAGGCAAACGGTAGCGAAAAACGAATAGGTAGGTTTCATGATACATATATTTTAGTATCCTAAAGGTAGTTCGTTTCCTGACGGTTCATTTTCACCATCTTACCCATACGTTACATTTTAAAACGGCTATAATTTTAACGCACGCGCAACACGCTATTACGTAAATTAGAGCAAAAAAGAACGAGCATGGAACGCATTGACATCGCCAAAAAACTGGAGAGGCAGCGGGCAAAGGCAGGTGATGCCTTTCTAACTGCGGTGAAAGGATGGATTGACGAAGAAAGCCGGAAGCGAACTACCGTTAGTGAACGGCTGGCAACGACCACCTCAACGCCCAATCAGTTTGACTTCGATCTGCTTGAAACCGGGCGTATTTACCATATCGACCAGATTCGCGAAATCTGCGTCACCTATCGCCTGCGGTTCTTGCCGAGCCGGTTTTTCAAAGAGGCGTATCCGGCGGAGGCGATTACGGCCATACGCGAACTGGAACGGACGCATGAAACAGAACTGAGCCAATTCCACGTTATGGCGCCTTCCAAGATGTTCCTGTTGAAAAAGCGGGAAGATCCGCTGTTGTTCACATCGCTGGGCAACGATTATTACTACCTGGTACACAAATGGGGAACTGACCTGCATCCGTTGCGGAAACTGATGGTGTGGCCGATGCGGAATTTCCTCCGATTGCTGGGCTTCCTGTTAGTGGTAAGCATCCTGTTGACGGCACTTATCCCCGAGACATTTCACGTAGGTGCCTCACCCGAGATCATCAACTTCGTTTCCTTCCTCTTCATCTTCAAGGGCGTATGTGGCATTGCGATCTACTATTGCTTCTGGAAAGGAAAGAACTTCAATGAGGTTATTTGGGATAGCGAGTTTTCGAACTGATCGCTTTACTGCTTGACGAAACGCGTAGCCGCCACGCCTTTTTCGGTATGCACCCGTAACAGGTAGGTTCCGGCTTCAAGCTGCGTCAGGTCCATTTCTTTGGCATGTAAGAAGGACGTTACGAGCCTTCCGCTCAGGTCGTATACTTGAGCCGAACGCACGCCGGAAGCGCCTTCGATGTGCAGTATATCTGACGCCGGATTCGGCCATATTGTAAGGTAACGGTCGAAATCAAAATCAGAAGCACCAAGCGCTTGCAGCGTTGTCGTAGCTGTATTCGTTACGATGGGGGCATTGTAGTCGAAATAGATGTTGGCGGCGTTACTGAACGTATCTCCGGCTATCAGCGTGGACTTTGTCTTAATCTTAAACGCGACAAATCCGTCATTGTGGGCATCGTCGAACGGCAGTTGGATGTTTTCGAAAATGAACTCGACTTTATTATTGGACGTGATCCTTGTCTGAAAAGGATGGCTACCGTCAAGCGGAATAAGGGACGAAACATCAAACTTAGTAGTATCGATTACGTCCTTCACGACAATATTCTGCGCATTTGCGGTTCCTGTATTTTCAAATCGAATCAGGTAATGCACGTACTTTCCGGCCATTGATGGATCGAGGGTATTCCCTTCAAGGCACGTTTTGTCGTTAGGATCGAAGGAGGTTACAACGGTTTGCTGCAACGTAAATGTGTTGTCATCAGGATTCTCGTCTTGACCCACACATGATATAATGGTACTGAAATCCAAAACATCAGCCTCTTCTACCGGGGGCATACCGAAGCCATTATTCACGATGAATGTTAGATCATAGACCCAGGTAGCACCAACAGATTGGTCTGTATACTCAAATTCTAATCCATTCATTGTTACGGTACCACCGCCTGCGTTTGTCAGCGACAGACCTTCCGGATAATGAAAACTAAGAGAGCCCGAAGCAGGCTGATTACCCTGGTTCCGACACACGATCCTGTACTGAGCCGCATAGCCGGGGATGGCTACAGAAACAGGCAATATCGCAACACCGACATCGTGCTTTACACCGTTAGGCGTTACACAAAAATCTATCTCGAACGGTGAGGAATTGACAGGAAACTGAACGTCTACGTTAGAGGGGTTTACATTAAAATAGGAAGGGTTTTCTAAAATGGGTACTACCGAATAGCTGCCTGCGTTTACACCTATCGAATGGCTGATACCTCCCTGTGCACCATAGTCAAGCGTGGGATTTCCCGCACCTGTTATTGCTACCCAAACCTTTGAGAAAAATGGATCTGCATCATCGCAGCCATCGTTATCGGCATCAAAGTGTGCGGAATGGGAAATTAAATAATACACACCGCCAGGAAGTAAATCACAATAAGAGTTTACCTCACATGAAAGACCAAAATTGATTAGCGCCAACTGTGTTTGATCTACAAAATCTTCGTCTTCGCATATATAAGCCAAAGCGGGACAATTGTCAACACTGGCAAACTTATCTGAATCATCTTCGCCATTTTTAACAAACACAGTCTGTAAGGATAAGCAGTTCTTTAGATACAAAACGTCGAAATTAGCAGGCGAAAGATCTAATGTCGTTAGCGCGGTATTCTCTAAACTGATGTACCATAGATTCGTGTTATTTAAATTGAGATCCACCAAAGGCTCTTTAATGATCAACTCCCCAATTAGCATGCCGGACACATCCAGTTGCAAAAGCCCGCAATTTTCCATTCCCAAGACCCCCAGTGGACCAAAATACTGGATGCCGTCAAGGCTTTCAAGCGGTACGTTATGTATGTAAATAGATCCTACTTGTGCCGCCTCCGAGTAAGATACTTCTCCATCTCCGTTTAGGTCTACTATATCATATATGCCGCCAGGGCCAGAGGATACCTCTATGTTGTCAGAGGGTGCGCTCAGCAACAACTGCTTAAACGCAGGGTCTGGAAAACTTATGTTCTGTCCCACACAAATGGAAACAACAGCAATCGAGAGTGCAAACACTAACCATAACCGCCTCATAAAGTATAATTTAGGTGAATATAAAAAAAAAGCCCCGCATCTCTGCAGGGCTTTTCACTATCTAAGAAAAAATTACTTCTCTCCTTTTTCCATCTTCGCTTTCAAAGCTGCGAGGATGTCGTTGTTGTCACCAAGTGTCTGTGGAGCCGCGTTGGTGTTGTTGGAAGAGTTGTTCTCTGCTGCTGCACGAACGTTTTTCTCTTCTTCCTCACGGAAGGTAGCGCTGTGAGACGCTACAACACGCTTGAACTCTTTGTTGAACTCGATTACTTTGAATTCAGCCGTTTCGCCTTTTTTCAGTTTCTTACCGTCTTCTTTTTCAAGGTGACGGGAAGGGATGAAAGCTACTACGTCATCGCCGAAGTCAACCGTAGCACCTTTGTCTACGATCTCCGCAATAGTACCCGTGTGAACGGTTCCTACGCCGAAAGCCGCTTCGTGCTTGTCCCAAGGGTTCGGTTGTGTCTGCTTGTGACCCAGTGACAGTTTGCGTCCGTCAACGTCCAGTTCGAGAACCACCACGTCGATCTTATCGCCTACTGCAACCACTTCAGATGGGTGCTTCACTTTCTTCGTCCAGGAAAGGTCAGAGATATAGACGAGTCCGTCGATACCTTCTTCCAGTTCCACGAATACGCCGAAGTTGGTGAAGTTGCGAACCGTACCGGTGTGCTTAGAGCCTACTGGGTATTTAGACGTGATGTCTGTCCATGGATCTTGCGACAATTGCTTGATACCAAGTGACATCTTACGGTCTTCGCGGTCAAGTGTCAGGATGACAGCTTCTACCACGTCGCCCACTTTCACGAAGTCCTGAGCCGAACGTAAGTGCGTAGACCATGACATTTCAGAAACGTGGATCAGACCTTCTACGCCTTCTGCTACTTCGATGAAAGCACCGTAGTCAGCGATAACCACTACTTTACCTTTTACCTTGTCACCAACGGCAACGTTCGGGTCAAGGGCATCCCATGGGTGTGGGTGAAGTTGCTTCAGACCCAATTGGATACGTGTTTTCTCGTCATCGAAATCAAGGATAACGACGTTGAGTTTCTGATCCAGTTCGAGTACTTCGCTCGGGTGGTTGATACGTGACCATGACAGGTCGGTGATGTGGATAAGTCCGTCTACGCCGCCCAGGTCGATGAAGACACCGTATGACGTGATGTTCTTAACAACACCTTCGAGTACCTGGCCTTTTTCAAGCTGCCCGATGATCTCTTTCTTCTGTACTTCGATATCGGCCTCGATAAGCGCTTTGTGCGACACGACGACGTTTTTGAATTCGTGGTTGATTTTCACCACTTTGAATTCCATCATCTTGTTCACATACTGGTCGTAATCGCGGATTGGCTTCACATCGATCTGCGAACCTGGAAGGAACGCCTCGATACCAAACACGTCTACGATCATACCGCCTTTCGTACGGCATTTTACGAAACCGTTTACGATTTCGCCTGTTTCGTTTGCATTGATCACGCGATCCCATGCCTTGATGGTGCGTGCTTTACGGTGAGAAAGAACGAGTTGTCCGGTTTTGTCTTCGCGAACGTCGATCAAAACTTCTACTTTGTCCCCTACCTTAAGGCTTGGGTTGTAACGGAATTCGTTCAAGGAAATCACACCTTCGGATTTCGCGTTGATGTCAACGATAGCGTCGCGATCCGTGATACGCACTACCGTTCCTTCTACTACTTCTTCCTGATCGGTATCGATGAAGGTTTTCGCAACCAGGTCTTCGAATTCTTTCAGGTTCTTTGCGTCAACGGCATCGATACCTTCCTGGTAGTTATCCCAGTTGAATGTGTCGAGGAAATCCGCTTGTGTTTTTGTCAATTCAGACATAAAAAAAATACTTGTATCCTGCCGTTTGTGGTCCCTTACGCGAAAACAACAGAAGTGTTTTACATAAATCGTTTTGTATACCTGATTGGAACCTATCGCAAAAAGGTGGGCAAAGATAGTAATTAATTGATAATTAACAATGGATAATTGACAATTGGCGGAGGAGGAACTGACCAACCACCAACCACTAACCACTGACTACTGACTACTGACTACTAACTCCTAACCCCTTAATTCCTAACGAGGATCCCTTCGCTGCGCTCGGGAAGACGGTTTCTGCTTCTCAAATGTGAGGGTAGGAGGCATTGGGCCCAACGTACGATTAGAGGTAATGCGTACGGCAACAGGAGTGTCTAACCACTAACTACTGACTACTGACCACTAACTACCTCATCACATCCGTATCCACCGGTGTATACCCCAGCATCCGGCTGATCGAAAGCACTTGCCCTTTGTGGTGGAACTCGTGGGTGGTGGCGTGTGTGTAGAGTTGCAACGCCTTCGCTACAGCGGTTTTGTGTGGGATTGTATACGGAATAGCATCATCCGGTTGGCAGCGCACAAAGAACTCCTCCATCATCGCGTCGACGCCGTCGAAAACCGCCCGAACTTGTTGGATGTCGGTCACATCCGCGTAAGCGAAAAAATTCCGTTCACGGCCCAAACAGCATACCCCTATCCAAAACTGGTAGCAGTTGGCGACATGCACCAGAAGGTTACGCATGCTGGCACCGGGACCGAAACCCGAGTCTTCGCTGACAAAATCGGAAGCGCGCACCGTTTCGCTATATTCCAGCAAAATGGCACGCGCTTCTTTAATATAGTGGTATTGTTCGCGCAGCATTAGTGTGCGACGTTTGCTACGTCATTCGGGTTGTGTTTGTGTTTGAAAAGTAAGCCGAAGGCGATGGCCACGATTAACGCGTAAATGGCGAAACACATCCAGATGCCGCCCCAATCTTTCAATCCATCGACGGTGAAGTATTGCTGAATGACGAAACCACTCACGGAACTTCCGAGAATAGCACCAAATCCGTTGGTCATCATCATGAAAACGCCTTGTGCAGAAGAGCGGATCTTTGAATCAGTTGTCGTTTCCACGAAAAGAGAACCGGAAATGTTGAAGAAGTCGAATGCCATCCCATAAATAATATTGGACATGATGATAAGCAACAGGCCAAAACCTTCCGGCTCACCGAGCGAGAAGAAGCCAAAGCGCAACACCCATGCAATCATACTGAACAAAATGACCCGCTTGATACCGAATCGTCGCAAAAAGAACGGAATCGTCAAGATAAACAACGTTTCCGATATCTGTGAGATCGAAATGATCATCGTTGAATATTCCACCACAACCGACTTTGTATAGGCCGGGATATTCTGGAAATCTTTCAAATAGGCGTCACCATACATATTGGTAAGCTGCAATGCCGCGCCAAGGAACATTGAAAATACAAAGAAAAGCGCCATTTTCTTCTCGCCGAAAAGCCTGAATGCGTCAAGTCCGAGCTTGCGCGTAAGCGGTGCACCTTTCTCAATAAGCCTGGCAGGCGGACAGTTCGGAAGTGTGAACGAATATATACCCAAGGCAATGGCACCAAAAGCGGCGAAATAGAATTGATTGGCGTTGATGGCATTTCCAAATACCGACGCTACCTTACTGCCGAGGTCAATACCGAATGCGAGTGGCGAATGTGGGTCGCTGAAAAGGTTCGTAAACCACATAGCCACAATAAAACCGATAGTACCCCAAACGCGGATGGGTGGAAACACTTTCACCACATCATAGCCGTTGTCCTTCAATATCTTGTAGGAAAGCGCATTCGAAAGCGAAATCGTCGGCATGTAAAAACACATCCCCAATAATAGTATCCAGAAGAAATCAACCGGGTTGTCGGTTCCGGCGATTACAAAAAGGGACACACCATATAATATATGAAGGATGCCATACAGCTTCTCGACATTCATCCAGCGGTCCGCTATGATGCCCATTAGGGCCGGCATCGCAATGGAAGCAATGCCCAAGGTAGAGAAAACGGCGCCAAATTCCTGCCCCGACCATCCTTTAAAAACAAAGCCATACGTTCCAAGTGTTGTAAGCCACGCGCCCCACACAAAAAACTGGAAAAAGCTCATCACCGTGAGCCTGAATTTGATACTCATAATTGGTTGGTTGGTTAAGGTCGTAAAGCTACTAAAATTGCAACATCTTGCAAGTGTGGCGGGAAAAAATGCATGTCAGGTCGTTATACCATACAACTGCCTCATGGCAATGCCTCCGCATCCTCTTCCGCACGCGACAGGTCATCTGACAGACGGTACTTACTGAAAAAGTCGATCAGTTCCTTAAGCCGTTTTTGATTGTCATATCCTAAGCGCCAATGTAGCTTCCGCTGGCATTCGCTGCACGCCCGGTTCGGCGAAGCGTCGGTTTCGGCCATGCCATTGCTGCCGTTCATGACGCAAAGGGCGTGGGTACAATGGGCCATTTGGAGCATGTGGCCGATCTCATGCGTGGTGACGTTCATCAGGCGTCGAAGGAAAAAATGCTGGTCGTGTGCGCGTTGCGGCGGGAATTTGAGCCGGAAGATCGACGTCACACCCACCCGCTCGGCATACGAGGCCTGCCCAAATACAAAGTTCCAGTCGTCAGACGGATACAGATCGCCAGACGTAAAGGCCATACACGCCAACGCATCTGCCGGACGCCTTCCTTTCACAATCGAATCTATTATATAAGGTGATAACCACTGTTCGCCAAAGTCGCGTGGCCGCCGCTTGCTTTGTGGGATACCAGAATCAGAAAGGGTGGGCATCATGACAACGTCCCGTTGGAAATACCGCGACGCGTAAAGCCGAACCTGTTCCATGACGGCTTGCTGTTCTTTCGTAAAGGATCCGATGGGCATGAGATAAATCCGCGTCAGGTGGACATCCGGCACCGACACTTTCCTTTTATACTGGACAAACGTCTGGCCCTTTTCCGGATGGTCGTATAACCAATCCCCCGGCGCCGGAGTCGGCAATTTCGTATCGTTTGCTTCCAGTGCGTCAAAATAACGCGTCTCGTCCGTAGGGGTTTCTTTCGATTTCTGGCACGCTAGAACGAGTACCGCCAGTGCGAACAGGACGCGCGGTTTCATGCGTCAACGGCTTCTTTTACCAACTCCAACACCGCCGCTAACTGCTCCTCCCGCGTTAGGTAGGAATTGTCGATTTCAATAGCACCGTCAGCCATCACCAGGGGCGAGTCGTCGCGGGTGGTATCGATGCGGTCGCGTTCGACCACGTTTTCCAATACATCTTCATACGACACCGGCTGCCCTTTTTCGCGCAACTCGTCATACCGCCGTTGGGCACGCGTGGCGGCCGAAGCGGTCATGTAGATTTTCAGTTCGGCATCCGGAAATACGACGGTGCCGATGTCGCGTCCGTCCATTACAATCCCTTTCTTCTCCCCCATCGCCTTTTGCTGCTGCACGAGTTTGGTCCGTACTTCCGACACCTCGGCAATCTTACTGACCAGCCGCGACACCTCGATACTGCGGATTTCCTTCTCGACATTCTGCCCATTGAGGAACATCTCGCCATACCCTACTTCCGGGTTAAACTCGAAATGCAATTCAATCGAAGGAAGGTCCTGCACCAGATGCGCGCGGTCAAGATGGTCGGCGGTCACATACCCCTGCTGCATCGCATAAAGGGTAATGGCGCGGTACATCGCACCCGAATCGACATATACATAACCGAGTTCTTTGGCGAGTTGTTTGGCAAGGGTACTTTTTCCGGTGGAGGAAAAGCCGTCGATGGCGATGGTGATTTTTTTCATGGGATGGCTGGAGACAAAAAAACGGGAGATCGGAAACAGCCCAACCGGACCGACTCCTTTTTACCCGCCCTCGGCGCAAAAATAGCGATTCCGCCTTTCACTCCCATACGGAAAAACCGTATTTCGACGCAGTCGCTTCAACCTACTCCCAATCGTTTCAGCTTCAGTCGGTCGTATACCATACCCGCCACAAGCGCCAGTGAGCCCAGCAGCAGTATCCGTAATCCCATCGTTCCGTAGAAAATACCGCCGATGACGCCGCCTGTAAAAAAGGAACCGATGATCGTGAGCCGCAAGCGAATCGACGCCCGGAGCTGTTTACGGGAGTCTGTATCGCGATAGAAAAACAATTGGGAAACTTCGATGCCGAGGTCGGTGAAAAGTCCCGTCAGGTGGGTCGTACGGACGGTGGCCTTTGAAATACGGGTGACCAG
This sequence comes from Flavobacteriaceae bacterium, assembly GCA_027490305.1. Classification (GTDB taxonomy): domain Bacteria; phylum Bacteroidota; class Bacteroidia; order Flavobacteriales; family Flavobacteriaceae; genus Flavobacterium. Next base: position 8,233 of record JAIXYI010000016.1, on the reverse strand, counting down.
CGAATTCTGCAAGCCCATGGCAAACAGCAGTGAACAGGCGATTAGGTCAGGATGGCTTATGATCCGGCTGGGTCCGGCGATCCCGACAAGTACCAACAGGAAACTCTCGATGAGCGTGGGCACAATGTAGGCAAACCCGGCTTTCCGGCGCGTCAGTACCTCTGCCAGGAAACTGGAGGAAAACGAGCCCAGGAAAAAGAAAAAGATGTAGAGGAAGTAGACAAATCCCTGCAGCCAGTGGAGTTTGAAAACCTCGTCCACAAAAAAGGCAAAATGACCGGTTACATTCGTGGTGAGCCGTGAGACGGCCAGAAACCCGGCGACGTTTACGATCCCGGCGACGAACGAAAGCAGCGACGCAATCTGGAGATTGTGGCGAGCTGTTCGCGTTCTGCCTTGGTGGATAAACATCGGTAGTTAGTAATCGTCGTTAAAATTGATCGTCAGTCCAAACAGGCTGGTATTGGCAGCCAGCGTATACCGCGAATAGGAATAATCGAACTTCAGGCGGCCCATTTTGAGTCCGAAGCCCACGGAAATCCCTGAGAAGTTCCGCTGGTCGACGATCCGCAGTTCTTCTCCCCGGCGGAAGTTATAGCCGATCCGGATGTTGAAGCCTTTGGTCGGAAACAGTTCGGCCCCGGCAATGAGGTGGCGCAGGGCATTGTTGAAGAAGGAGACTTTCTCAGGCGTCTCTCCGCCATCCAGGTTCCCCTGTGAACGGGCCGGGTTGGAAAAGGCGACCTGCCATTGCTGGAGGTTTTCAAGGGTAATATGCCAGCGCAGTGGCACGTGTTCCAGTTCCTGTGAAACCCCTAACAAGATCTCGAAGGGCAATTTTTCCTGCGTACCCGCATAGGTCGTGAACTGTGTCCCGAGGTTGCGGATGGAAAGCCCCCAGTTGATGTCGTTGGGTTCGTCGATGTACATGACGCCGAGGTCGACCGCCGCGCCAAAGGAATTATACTGTTCGAGTGTAGAGGAAATGAGCTTAACGTTGGCCCCGAAGTACCAGTCGGTGTACGGTAAATTGTACCCGTATCCGCCCGACAACGCGATCTCGCTTCCGGTAAACGTACCCGTAGGTTCGCCGTTTTCGTCATAGCCTTCGAGCGCGCCGTAACTCACATAGTTCACACCCGCATGGATGGTCTGCACGTGCTGGTCGTAGGTATAGGCGTAGGCGGCCGTGCCATAGGTGACTTCCCCAAACAGGCTGCCGTAGTTGGCCGACAGGCGGTTGTGCATTTCCTCGTTGATCGAAGCCGGGTTGAAAAAAGCCGAATTCACATCGTAATCGCGCAGGGTAATCACCTTACCTCCCAACGCCGCCTGACGCGGTGAGGTAACGAGACTGAGGAATTGGTATACCGACTTCCCTCCGATCTGGGCCGGCACGCACGTAGGAACGAGAAGCAATAAAAAGAGGAAACGTCTCCCGGGCATCAATAGCAATTTGCGTTTGAAAGATAACGCGTGTGCGAAGATATTATTTTTTGACGGGAGAAAGGAAGAAGTTGGCAAGAAGCATGCGGCTTTGCCCTGCCCTATCCCAATATTCGCTTTCGGTGACCTCGCGGACCGCCGGATTAGCGACTACCTTCCTTTTTACGGACGCCGGTCAGGTGCCATCATCTTCAGCAACAGGTCGCGTTCGCGGGTCACGGCTGCCAGTTCCTGTTCCAGTTCGTCCATGCGGGCATCGGCCGTGGTATCGGCCACTACGCCTGAGTCGAACTCGGGTGGCAGTAAGGCCGCGATATCGGCAAAGAAGTTGTACTCGAGCACCTGGCTGATGTCCCAAAGGGTCGACGTCAGCATCGACGATGTCTGGGCGTATCGTACAGGCACGGAGGTTGACACGCCCATCGTCCGGGCCATCACCGCCCGGCTCACGTTGCGCGTTTTAAGTATCTTACCCAGCAATCTCCCTATGTGCGGAGGCGGCAGTGGTGATGCATTTCGTTTCATGTCCAACAAGTTTGGTTATAGTACTACAGGCAGGAGCGTCCTGACCCTCCTATGGCAATTCGTAAAAGACGAAGGATGACTTCGTTGTCAATTTTGCTGACTTTCTTGTCAATTCTACTGACTTTCTTGTCAATTCTACTGACTTTCTTGTCAATTTTGATGACTTGCTTGTCAACATTGCTGACTTCGTAGTCAATTTCACTGACTTTCTTGTCAATTTTGCTGACTTCGAAGTCAACTTTACTGACTTGCTTGTCAATTCTTCTGACCCGTGTGTCAGTTAAATTGACTTGCTACGCACTTTAATTGACTTCCAAGTCAGTTTAATTGACAGCGCCGGCACTTATATTAACCTCAAAGACATCAATTCAGTGGTTAAAGGGCGCAGATGGGGCGGTATACCCGATTCATTTGGGTGTTTTACTTCTTAAGTTCTTTGTCGGGCGCCCGCCCTTGCCCATTAAAGCGCGCATGCAACGCCTGATAGGCCATCGTGGCATTCGGAACGCCGACTTTATGGGCATTTTCGAACGCGCGATAGGCCATGAGGGCGGTTGAATAGAGTTCGTCGCCGGTTACCTGCCGGATGTCGTCTATGTGCTGCAGCAGCGCCGTCAGCATAGCCCGGATCTGGTCGGCCTGTTCGTAAAGGGTGAGGTCGGTTTGCATGGCCGTGGCCGAGATATAGGGCGGCAGGATGCCTGCGCCGTGCGCCTCCACATGGTGAATGGCGTCTTCCACAAATACTTTGTTCGCTACATTGATGCGTTTCATCCGCTGGCGTTGGACGTCGGTAAGGCTTATAGCGGGAAGTTTCGCGGCGATTGTCGCCATAGCGGCTCCGATCAATACGAAGTCCGCCTGTGCAATGGTCGTGTTGAGGCGATTTTCGGTGGTATTGCTCATACTAGTGTGTGCTAACAGCGGGGACAGTGTCGCGTTTGGAAGGTCCTCCGCTGGGTTTCGGGGCGCAAATTTAACGGTCATAACTGAGTTAAAAGTAGCGCGGGGCATCGATGTCCGAATTCGGTCGAAAATGGGGCATAACCCGTCGTTTCGCGGGATTTTCTGAAACGCGTAATAGCCACAGGGGATGTGCTTCATCGGGCCACAACCGTCCTCCGGCCAAAAAAAAAGACATCCGGTAAAGGATGTCTTCGTATCGTGTAAACCGGATGGCTTTATTCGAATTTCTTCGCGTTCTTCACCTTCTGGTCGGTGATGGCCAGTTGCAATACCTCTGCCATTTCCTTTACATAATGAAAGGTCAGTCCTTCGAGGTACTCCGGCTTGATCTCGTCGATGTCGCGTTTGTTCTCAGCCGACAGTATGATCTCTTTGATGCTGGCCCGTTTGGCTGCCAGGATTTTCTCTTTGATACCACCCACCGGCAACACGCGCCCGCGAAGGGTAATCTCGCCGGTCATGGCCAGGTGTTTCTTGACTTTCTTCTGCTGGATGACCGATACCATAGAGGTCAGCATGGCGATGCCGGCACTCGGACCGTCTTTCGGGGTGGCCCCTTCCGGAACGTGCACGTGCACATGGTGTTTCTGCAATATTTCGGTATCGATACCAAACTTGTCGCCGTGTGCTTTGATGTATTCCATCGCAATCGTCGCCGACTCTTTCATTACGCTACCGAGGTTACCGGTCAGTGTCATACCGCCTTTGCCTTTGGAGATGAGCGATTCGATGAAGAGAATGTCCCCGCCTACACTCGTCCAGGCGAGTCCGGTTACAACGCCGGCCACTTCATTGCTCTCGGCTTTGCTGCGGTCCATTTTCGGGGCCCCGAGTATGGCCACGATGTCGTCATCGGATACTTTTTTGTTGTATGTTTCTTCCATCGCCACCGACTTCGCTGCATGGCGTACGACTTGGGCAATCTTGGTTTCCAGGGCCCGCACACCCGATTCACGTGTGTAGCCTTCGACGATGCGTTCCATTTGTTTTTTACCGACTACCAGATCTTTCGGACCAAGGCCGTGTTGCTCTAATTGCTTGGGCAGCAGGTGTTCGCGCGCGATGTCAACTTTCTCTTCAAGTGTGTAACCCGACATCCGAATGACCTCCATCCGATCGCGAAGGGCGGGTTGGATACTGCTCATGGTATTCGACGTCGCAATGAACATGACCTTTGACAGGTCGAAGCCCATTTCAAGGAAGTTGTCGTAAAACTCCGAATTCTGCTCAGGATCGAGTACTTCCAGCAAGGCCGACGATGGATCGCCGTTGTGGCTACTCGATAGTTTGTCGATCTCATCCAGTACAAAGACGGGGTTCGACGTACCGGCCCGGCGCAGGTTCTGCAGGATACGACCCGGCAACGCGCCGATATAGGTTTTCCGGTGGCCGCGGATTTCCGCTTCGTCCCGGAGTCCACCCAATGACATCCTCACATATTCCCGCCCGAGGGCTTTGGCGATTGATTTCCCGATGGAGGTCTTCCCTACGCCCGGAGGTCCGGTAAGACACAGGATCGGCGACTTCATATCTTTCCTTAACTTCAGTACGGCCAGATGCTCGATGACGCGTTTCTTAACGTCTTCGAGTCCGGTGTGGTCTTCATCCAGTATTTTCTGGGCGCGTTTGAGGTCGAGGTTGTCGGTTGAGTAGACATTCCACGGCAGTTCCAGGAACAATTCGAGGTAATTCCGCTGGATGCCGAAGTCGGGCGACTGCGGGTTCATGCGGCGCATCTTGCCGAGTTCCTTTTCGAAATGCTTGCGGGTTTTCTCGTCCCAGTTCATCGACCGTGCTTTCTGCTGCATGTCTTCGATTTCCTCTTCGTGCGACACGCCGCCCAGTTCTTCCTGGATGGTTTTCATTTGCTGGTGGAGGAAATACTCGCGCTGCTGCTGGTCAAGGTCGAAACGCACCTTCGACTGGATGTCGTTCTTCAACTCGAGTTTCTGCAATTCGATGTTGAGGAAACGGAGGGTGGCGAGGGCCCGTTCTTTCAGGTCGCTCATTTTGAGCAGGTCCTGCTTTTCCTTGACGGCGAGGTTCATATTCGACGATACGAAGTTCACAAGGAACGGCTGGCTCTCGATGTTCTTAATCGCAAAGGTCGCTTCCGTCGGGATGTTCGGGCTCTCCTGGATGATCTGCGTGGCGAGGTCTTTGATGGAATCGATGATAGCGGTGAATTCCTTGTCACCATTCGCCGGACGGGTTTCCGGCACTTCCTTCACCGTGGCGCGCATATAGGGCACTTCGGTAGTAACCTCATCGATCTCAAAGCGTTTTTTCCCCTGCAGGATGACGGTCACGTTGCCGTCGGGCATGCGGAGGATGCGGAGGATGCTGGCAACGGTTCCGATTTTATTGATGTCGTTCGGCGTAGGGTCTTCGTCTTCCTCGTTGATCTGCGACACCACTCCGATGGTCTTGTCGCCGGCATTGGCGTCGTTGATCAGGCGGATAGATTTATCGCGACCCGCGGTGATTGGAATGACCACACCCGGGAAGAGGACGGTATTGCGGAGCGGCAGGATGGGTAGTGACTGGGGTAGTTTCTCCTTATCCATTTCCTCTTCGTCTTCCGGGGTCATCAACGGAATCAGGTCCGCTTCGTGATCGAACTCCTGGAAGGAAAGGCTGTCAAAGGTCATGATTTTCTGGTTCGGCATAATGGTAGTAACGTCATTTTGTCAGGTTGAATCTCTTATGAAGATACGATTAATCGCCTTCAAAGGAAATAGCGTACTGATAATCAATACGAAATCGGTTATTTTCAGCGTACGGCCGCCGCGACTGGTCAAGGATTGTGCCAAATAAAAAGCCGCCTCGTGGCGGCTTTGAAGGACATATCCATTTATTAGTTTACGACATACGACGTAAGTTCAAAAGTTTCGTCGTACGATTCTGATGCAATATAACTACGGGATTTGATAAGACCAATATCTTTTGCAAACCAATAGTAATTTTCGGTGACTACATCTAAGGAATTCTGCACGATCTTCACCGCGATCACATTGTTATACACGACGCCGTTGACGGTGATCGAGATATCTTTCTCCATGATGGTTCCGGTGCTTTCGACAGTACTCGGAACGGGCGGGAGTCCTTCTATGGTGGTGATTTGGGAAATGTTCTCCGTCCAGGTGCCTCCGACCGGCAGGTTGTCTTTTAACATAATAAACTCGAGAGGGGAGACATCGATGGCCGGCGTGAGATCGGTCGCAGGAATCGACACCTTAGTGCGTGAGTAGTAGTTGGCACCGGTTTTGTTTGTCCAGATAGTACCGCCGAAATCCAAACCGCCCAGCGACTGTCCGACGAAGTTATCGTAGCGGAAATAGGTCTTCCCGTTGAACTGGTCGGTACCGACAATCTTCATCGGTGATTGATCGGTGCCGTTATTTGCAAACGTCCATTGGTTATTGAGCGCCATCGGCCAGTAATCACCGGAAGACGGGTTGGTGGGATTGGTTGGGTTATTAGGATCCGTGGTTTGCGAGCCAATCGGTTCGATATCGCCTTCGCACGAGACGGCGCATACGGCGGCAATCATGAGAATCCCGGCGCGGAGCCATTGCATTGTTTTCATAGGGTCTGGTTTGTAACGTGCCAAATATACAGAATTTACTGTTTTGAGGAGGGTTGGGCCGGAATTCGCAGTAATAAAAGTAATCCGATCAGGAAGAAGCCCGCGAGGAACACGGTTGCGAACCGTGGACTGCCTGTATACTGGTCAATTATGCCGTAAACGGACATACCCAGTACGATCCCGATTTTCTCGGCGACGTCGTAGAAACTGAAGTACGAAGCGGTGTCTTCGGTTTCCGGCAGGAATTTCGAATAGGTCGAGCGCGACAGCGACTGCACGCCGCCCATTACGATACCTACTAAAGCGGCCATAATGTAGAATTGGTTGGGCGTGGTGACAAAATACATCGTGGCGCACAAACACATCCAAAAGGCGTTGATGGCAATGAGCACGGGAATGTTGCCAAACCGCGCCGAGGCCTTTGACGTCATATAGGCACCCAACACGGCCACCAATTGAATAACGAGGATGCAGACGATAAGTCCCATATTAGGGTCTGCCCCGTATTTTTTCCATTCGATTTCCTGTGCGCCGAAATAGGTCGCCGCCAACATAACGGTCTGTACGGCCATACTGTAAACGAAGAATCCGCCCAGAAAACGGCGAAGGCGTATGTTGCCTGACAGGGCCTTCCCTACGTTTTTCAGTTCACGGAAACCGTTTAACAGCACGGCTCCGTTTACTTTGTGTCCGGCTCCTGCTCCTTTGGGGAGGTAGCGATAGGTGTATTGGCTGAACCCGATCCACCAGACGCCCACCATCACAAAACTGAGGCGCATGGCCTGCTCGGCTTCGGCTTCTCCGTCGGCCATCAGGATAAGCGCGAGGTTGACAATTAGCAGCAGCACGCTTCCGATGTAGCCCAGTGAATACCCCTTCGCACTGATCGCGTCCTGTTGCTCGGGAAAGGCAATATCGGGGAGGTAGGAGTTATAAAACACGAGACTGCCCCAGAACCCGATGAGGCCCATGAAGTAGCAGAGTAGTCCCGGATAGATCATTTTGAGATCGAACCAATACAGACCGATGCACGACAGCGCCCCGAGGTAACAGAAAAAGCGCATGAAGGCTTTTTTGTTTCCCACATAATCCGCCACGCCCGATAGCAGGGGCGACATAAAGGAAATGACAAGAAAGGCGGCCGCACTGGTGAAACTGATAAGCGCCGAGTTCTTCATCTCCATCCCAAAGACGGTGATGTAGTCGCCTTCTCCGCGGATGGAATACAACAAGGTATAAAAAACAGGGAACACCGCCGAGGAAATGGTCAGCGGATACACGGAATTCGCCCAGTCGTAGAAGGCCCAGGCGTTTAGGAGTTTCTTATCGCCTTTGGGAAGATTGGCCATGTTCTTTTTTTGTGTGAAGGTAGGGAAAAAGTCTCAGTTTGCAGTCGCAGTCGCAGTCTCAGAAGTGCACAGTGGGCAGTCGCCGAAGGCAGTCTCTGTCGCAGTAGCAGTCTCAGAAGTGCGCAGTGGGCGGTGGGCAGTGATACTTCCATGCGAGAACATAGCACCATTACCACGCCCCGTTTGTCGTCCCGACGCAGGAGGGATCCCATTCAGTCGCGGTCGCAGTCGCAGAAGTGGGCAGTGGGCGATGGGCAGTCGCAGTCGCAGAAGTGGACAGTGGACAGTGGGCAGTCGCAGTAGGCAGTGATACTTCCAAGCGAGAACACAGCATCATTACCACACCCCGTTTGTCATC